>NZ_LNFZ01000005.1:0-1345 GCF_011057665.1 Thermotoga sp. 38H-to | reverse complement strand
GTAAGTAGAACTTCTTGATCCTGTCTGTAAGATCAGGCTCTATCTTCTCCGGATGTATCCCCTCTTTATCAACTACCACTGGCACCTCCACCACTACATCGTCCGGTATCCCCTTTATCACCCCTCTGTTCTCTATGTTCAATACAAGCCTCGCCTTCTTGTCATTCACAAGCGCGTTGATGAAAGGTATGTGCTGTTCTACACTCTCACTGCCTGTTGTGAACACCTCAGGCCACACCTTCGTCAGCTCTATCGTCGGATCTTTCTCTACTTCTTTCGCAAGTTCCATCAGCCTCTTCCTCTGCTCCCTCAAACTCTCGTAGAACTTCGGCCTTTCCACTTCGTTGTCTATCCCCCCAAACTTCCCGTACCATCTCTTCTTCGTCTCAAGATCGTAGTGGTATTTCCATGTCCCACTCCTCACCGTGTCCCCTATCGGGTACATCCCGTAGAACCTGTACATGTCTATCGCTGCAGGTGAAAAGTCCACATCCCATGGATTCTTCGGCTCCCATCGCGACGCGTTCTCCTCTATCCATTCGTCCAGCTTCGGATAGAGATCTTCCCCTCTGCATCTGAACCTGTTCATCCATATCGCATGGTTCACCCCTGCTACCTGCCAGTCTAATTCCTCTGGCTCCACACCGAGTACTTTCGCAAGGTGGAACACGTGCGCATACCCGTGGCAGAAACCCACTATCTTTGCCTTCGTAAGCCTCTTCACAAGTTGTGTGATCTCAAAAACAGGATTGGCCGTCTGCAGTATCCACGCATTCGGTGCTATCTTCTCCACTGCCTTTGCTATATCAAGACTCATCTTCAGGTGGTTGTAGTTGCTGAGTGTGTAGTAGTCCGAGACCATGTTCAGCTCCTGGCTGTCTATCCCTCTGTAGTAGCCATGTCTCTCCCCTACTTCCCTCATGATCTCGTAGTGTACGTATCCGTCTTCGTGCCCTGGTGCCCTGTAGAGGGCTGTGTTGATGACAAAATCTGCCCCTTCAAGTGCCTCCTCAAGGCTTGTCGTCTGTTCCACTGTGTACTCTGCATTCAGTTCTCTGAGGTACTTTGTGACGAGAATGTACGTTGCTTTCAACCTTTCTTCGTCGATGTCCATCAGTACCAGTCTTGACCCATACAAATCCGGTGTCTTCGCCAGGTCCCCTACCAGCTTGATCGTGTACCTCACACTCCCCGCTCCTACAAATACTATGGTAGGCATGTGTGCACCTCCTCTAAATTCCGGGTAATGGTTCAAATACAAAGAGGGGGTCTCCCCCCTCCAAATGTTAACGGATTGGTTGATGATAATTACTGAGCCGTATTTAGTTCTTCAAACACCAGTTTC
>NZ_LNFZ01000004.1:0-139126 GCF_011057665.1 Thermotoga sp. 38H-to | reverse complement strand
CGATGTAGTGGTGGAGGTGCCAGTGGTAGTTGATAAAGAGGGGATACATCCGGAGAAGATAGAGCCTGATCTTACAGACAGGATCAAGAAGTTCTATCTTCTTCCGAGGATACTCAGGATGGAGTGGACACTTGAGGCGTTCATATCTGGTGACAGGAGGGTTCTGGAGGAGATCCTCGTCAGGGATCCAAGAACCAGATCCTACGAACAGGTCGTCGCTGTTATTGATGATATCCTTAACCTCCCCTTCAACGAGGAAATGAAGAAGCATTACGGCAGTTGAAAAATCGATTTGTAAAAACCGTAGCGCCCCATAAGGGGCGCTTTTTTGTTGTAAGGGGTTGTAAGCAAAAGGAAAACTAATATAATCAATAATAATCAACCATATTTATCTCTTATAGTTCGATATTAGGATTATTTTATACTGAAAGCCCTTGACCTTGTTGTATGTTTGTTGATATTATATTGATAACTTCAAGATCATAATGGTTCATTTTTATGATCATTCTATAACGCAGGGGGTGGTATGATGTTCAGGAAAGTTCTGTGGAGTCTTCTTGTAGTAATCTTCACAGCTCAGATTCTTGCCATTGGACTCAACGAAATCGTTCCCGGTGAGTATTACAATCTCACTGATTACGAACGTCTGACGGGTAAGAAGATCACGAAATTCAACGAATCACCGATGCTGAAAGAGATGGTTGAGAAAGGACTGCTTCCACCTGTGGAGGAAAGGCTTCCGAAGAATCCGGTTGTGGTAACGCCGTATGAAAGCATTGGAAAATATGGCGGTACCTGGAACAGAGCATGGTACGGATTGTCAGATGAATGGAACGCTGGTCGTATTTGTTACGAGTTTATGGTAATTTCAGACAAAGCGGGTAAAAGCCTGTTGCCTGATGTTCTTGAGAGCTTAGAAGTGTCTAAAGACGGTAGAGAATATACAATGAGAATTAGAAGAGGATTGAAGTGGTCTGATGGAGAACCTGTTACCACGAAAGATGTTGAATTCTGGTATCATGACATTTTACTTAACGAATCACTTACTCCTTCCATACCTTCAGTTTTCCAGCCAGGTGGGAAAGTTTTCAAATTGGAGATTGTCGATGATTACACTTTCAAAGTGATTTTCGAAGAGCCTTATCCACTATTTCCATTTGCTCTAGCTGGTGATGGAGGAAGAGCGGGAATTGAATTCGTTGTTCCTTCACATTACATAAAAAAATTTCATCCAAAGTACATTGGTTTAGAACAAGCAGAAAAAATAGCAAAGGAAAATGGATATAGTTCTTGGTATCAATTCGTTAGTGACAAATGCTTGCAAACCAATTCTTGGCTGGTTAATCCCGACCTCCCGATTCTTTTCCCCTGGAAATTGTCTAAAGAATCTTCAGAGAGAGCGTTAATACTTGAAAGAAATCCGTATTACTTCAAAGTTGATCCTGAAGGAAATCAATTACCGTACATCGATAGAATCATATTCCATTATGTTGAAAATCAACAGATGTTGTTGATGAAAGCTATATCTGGGGAAATAGATATGCAGGGGAGACATTTAACAGTCGCAGATTATTCAATACTTGCAGCTAATAGAGAAAAAGGCGGTTACAAATTGATCCTTGCAAGGCAGGCCGTTGGTAGTGCCGATACCCTCATGATAAATCAAAACTACACTGACGATCCTGTTATAGGTGAAATATTAAGGGATCCTAGATTCAGGCAAGCTATTTCCTTGGCTGTAAACAGGGAAGAAATATGGCAATTGGTCTACCAAGGGCTCGGTGAACCGCGACAAGCTTCTTTCGTAAAAGGCGTAAAATATTACGATCCAGAGTGGGAAAAAGCATTTGCCGAATATAATCCAGAGAGAGCGAATCAACTACTAGATGAAATGGGGCTCAAATGGAATCCTTCTCGTACCTATAGGTTAAGGCCAGATGGTAAGAAATTGGAAATTGTTATTGAATACACAACTCCTTCCCAAACTAGAGAAAAAACAATGGAAATGGTCAAATCTTATCTTGAGAAAGTTGGAATAAGTGTTATTTTGAAACCTATAGATAGATCATTGTATGTTACAAGATTGGAAGCGGGTCAACTGCAAATAGGAGTATGGGAATTCGACAGGAACATAGATCCTGTTGGCGATCCTGCCCACATTTTGGGTAGTCAATGGGCGCCTCTTACCTGGCAGTGGTACAACAGTGGTAAAAAAACTGGTATGCCACCAGAAGAGGGAACCGATATGTGGAAACTATATGAAATATGGGATCAAATTGTCAAAGAAGTGGCCCCAGAAAAACGAGATGAACTAATGAAAGAAATAATCAACCTTCATAAGAAAAATATTTGGATGGTGGGTTTTGTAGGAGCTCTGCCCCAGCCTATCGTGGTGAAAGAGAATTTCAAAAATGTTCCGCAAGGTCTACTCTGGGATTTTCCGCTGATAAGAAGTCCGAAGAATTTCAGGCCTGAACAATTTTACTTTGAGTGAACGATAGGGGAGGGCCTCCCTCCCTTTTATTTACACCTTAGATAGAACGAGGTGGTAAATCATGGTAGCGTATATTCTTAGAAGACTGATAACTGCTTTTATAACGTTATGGATAATATCAATAATATCCTTTGTAATAATTCAACTTCCTCCAGGAGATTTTTTAACGTCTTATATTGCCCAATTGAAAGTATCCGGAGAAGACGTGGATATTGCTACAATTGAAGCTTTAAAGAAACAGTATGGACTCGATAAACCAATTTATGTTCAGTACTTGAAATGGCTATGGGGTATCCTACATGGTGATTTTGGGTATTCGTTTTCCTGGAAAAAACCTGTTAATGAATTATTATGGAATAGATTGGGAGTTACTGTCCTCGTAGCTACTTTATCCCTGATATTCAGCTGGATTTTTGGCTTTATCATCGGTATGTATTCGGCCGTTCATCCATATTCAATTGGGGATTACCTGGCAACTATTTTGGGATACATTGGTTTAGCTGTTCCTAATTTTCTTTTAGCTTTGATTTTGATGTGGGGAATTTATAGTCTAACTGGGATAAATCTAAGTGGATTGCATTCCGTAAAATATTTGAATACACCTATGACCATTGATAAGTTCTTGGATATTCTGAATCATTTATGGATACCGGTATTAGTTTTAGGAACGTCAGGAATGGCAGGACTCATCAGGACCTTGAGGGCAAATCTTCTGGATGAGCTTCACAAGCCATACGTGGAGGCAGCACTTTCCAAGGGGCTTCCGGAGAACAAAGTGTTCTGGAAGTATCCTTTGAGGATAGCGATGATACCCTTCATCAGCACGGTGGGGTGGAGCCTTCCTTGGATTTTCTCTGGAGCCACAATAACAGCTATCGTTCTAAATTTACCATCTGTTGGTCCATTACTCTTAAACGCTCTTAAAAACCAAGACATGTACCTTGCTGGGAGTTTGGTGATGTTTTTGAGTTTTTTCACTGTGATAGGGACATTGATATCAGACATTTTGCTTGCATGGGTAGATCCCAGGATCAGGTTCGAGTAGGAGGGGAAACATGAAGAAGAGAGAACAGATGGAGGAGAAATTCTATTATGCGTCTCAGTGGCAGCTGATCTGGTGGAGGTTCAGAAAACACAAGCTTGCAGTGATAGGAGGGGTGGTGCTTCTCATCATTTATGTTTTTGCTATTTTCTGTGAGTTCTTTGCTCCGTACGATCCGAACAAATACAACTACAGATACCCTTACGCACCACCGCAGAGGATACACTTTTTCCACGAGGGAAAGTTCATAGGGCCATTTGTGTACGGTTACACCTACACGGTGGATCTTGAGACTTTGAGGAGGATATACAAGGAAGATAAAAGCAAGATCTTCAAGATAAAGTTCTTTGTTCGTGGGGACGAGTACAAATTCTGGGGTATTTGGAAAACAAACATTCACTTCATAGGAGTAGAAGATGGTCACATGTTCCTTCTTGGAACAGACAGTCTTGGGAGAGACATGCTCTCAAGGATCATTTACGGTGCCCGCATTTCCACGTCCATAGGTTTGATAGGGGTGTTTTTGAGCTTCATTCTTGGAGTTGCCATAGGGGGTATTTCTGGATACTTTGGTGGTGCTGTGGACAACTTCATCCAAAGGACTATAGAAATTATAAAGAGCATACCTACTATACCTTTATGGTTAGCTTTGAGTGCTGCTCTTCCACAAAATTGGCCACCATTGAGAGTTTATTTTGTAATAGTGATAATTCTTTCTCTCACAGGTTGGACAGATCTTGCAAGGGTTGTGAGAAGCAGGTTCTTATCTTTGAGGGAAGAAGATTTTGTTATGGCAGCAAAATTCATGGGGGCTTCGGAGGCGAGGATCATCTTCAGGCACATGCTTCCTTCTTTCATGAGTCATCTCATAGCAAGCATCACACTTTCCATACCGGGGATGATCCTCGGTGAGACGAGTCTCAGTTTTTTGGGGCTTGGTTTGAGGCCGCCTGTGATCAGCTGGGGAGTGCTTCTTCAGGAAGCACAGAATCTCACGGTTGTAGCTTTGTATCCGTGGCTTTTGATACCAGTTGTGTTTGTGATCACAACTGTTCTGTGCTTCAACTTCGTCGGTGATGGGTTGAGAGATGCAGCCGATCCATACGCGAACATGTAGGAGGGACAGAAATGAGTACATTACTCCAAATCAAAAATTTGAGAACGTACTTTTTTACAGACGAAGGTGTTGTGAAGGCAGTGGATGGTGTGAGTTTTGAGATAGAGGAAGGAAGGACATTGGGTGTTGTGGGAGAGAGTGGTTGTGGAAAGAGTGTCACGGCAAGATCCATCATCAAGCTTTTGAGTACAACAGGTCGGATCGTCTCGGGGGAGATCCTCTACAACATGGACGGTCAGATGGTGGATCTTGTGAAGTTCTCAAAGGAAGAGATCAGAAAGGTCAGAGGAAGGCACATTGCGATGATCTTTCAGGAGCCCATGGCTGCCTTTTCTCCTGTGTACACGATTGGAGATCAGATCACAGAAGGTATGATCTACCACTTTGGAATCACAAAGCAGGAGGCAAGAGAGCGCGCGGTAGAACTTCTGAGAAGAGTTGGTATTCCAAAGCCGGAGAAGATGATAGATTCTTATCCGTTTGAGTACTCGGGTGGTATGAGGCAGCGTGCGATGATAGCGATGGCTCTTTCGTGTAATCCTCGTCTTCTGATAGCGGATGAGCCGACGACTGCACTTGACGTGACAATACAGGCGCAGGTTCTCGATCTTTTGAGGGAGCTTCAGGAAGAGTACAAAATGGCGATCATGATGATCACGCACAATATGGGTGTTGTGGCGGAGATGGCGGATCATGTGGTGGTGATGTACCTTGGGAGGGTGGTAGAGAGCGCTCCGGTTGAAGAACTCTTCTACAATCCCAAGCATCCGTACACATCGCTTCTTTTGAGGTCCATTCCGGTTGTGGGAAAGAGGGTAGAAAGGCTTGAGGTGATAGAGGGAGACGTCCCAGATCCGAGGAACATGCCAAAAGGTTGCAGGTTCCATCCGAGGTGTCCTTACAGGATGAAGGGAATCTGCGATGAGAGGGAGCCGGTCGAGGTTGAGGTGGGGCCAGAACACAGAGTCAGTTGTTTTCTCTATGGAGGGGAAAAAGATGGCGCTTCTTGAGGTGAAGAATCTGAAGAAGTACTTTCCCATCATAAAGCGGGGTTTTAGAAGGAAGGTTGTTGGGTATCTGAAGGCGGTGGATGGTATCTCCTTCCACATAGAAGAGGGAGAGACCTTAGGACTTGTTGGAGAAAGCGGCTGTGGAAAGACCACAACGGCAAAGCTCATCATGAGAGGGATCGAACCGACAGAGGGTGAGATTGTTCTCAATATGGATGGAGAAAAGGTCGATATTACCAAGTTGTCTGAGAAGGAACTCAGGGAGAAGGGTGTGAGGCGGTTTCTTCAGATGATCTTCCAGGATCCTTACTCTTCTTTGAATCCGAGGATGACGGTGCGTGATATCATTGCGGAACCTCTTGTGGTGAACGGTGTTATAAAGGGAAAAGAGGAGATAGACGCCATCGTTTCTGATCTTTTGAGGGCAGTCGGTCTCAGGCCTGAGTACATGCAGAGATACCCGCACGCTTTCTCTGGGGGGCAGAGACAGAGGATCGCCATCGCACGTGCGATCGCACTGAAGCCAAAACTTGTGCTCTGCGATGAACCCACTTCCGCTCTGGATGTGTCCGTTCAGGCTCAGATCATAAATCTTCTGAAGGATCTTCAAAAGGAATACAACCTCACGTACCTGTTCATCTCGCACGATCTTGGGGTGGTGGAACATATCACAAACAGGGTGGCTGTGATGTACGTGGGAAGGATCGTGGAACTGGCTGAAACTGAAGAACTCTTCTCTTCTCCAAAGCATCCTTACACGGAAGCACTTCTTTCTGCTGTTCCAAAACCTGATCCAAAGAGGAAGAGAAAGAAAGTTCAGCTCACAGGTGAGGTGCCGGATCCTTCCAATCCACCGTCTGGTTGTTACTTTCATCCCAGATGCCCGTATGCGAAGAGCATTTGCAAGGAAGAATACCCGCAACTCAGAAACCTTGGAACGGAAGAAAAACCCCATCTGGTTGCGTGTCATTTTGCAGATTCACTTGAGCTTGTGGGAGTGAATGTGTGAACCAAATTCTTCAAGGGGGTGTGGTTCTATGAGGCGGTATTTGTTCGTGTTGCTGGTATCGTTCATTGCTGTAATGTTACTCGCTTCTGAACTTCCTCCACTAGCACAGTACAACCTGTCGGACTATGAAAAGCTCACAGGCAAGAAGATCACAAAATTCAACGAGGCTCCTGTTCTGGCGGAACTCGTGAAGCAGGGGAAATTGCCACCTGTGAGGGAAAGACTACCGGAAGATCCCATTGTTCTTGTACCATGGGAAAACATTGGAAAGTATGGTGGAACCTGGAACAGAGCCTGGACAGGACCCACTGACAGACCACAAGCTGATAGGTTCATGCTAGAATCTGCAATGGTGTTTGATCCCCGGGGTAAAGAGCTATATCCGAACATTCTTGAGAAGATTGAGATGTCTTCCGATGGGAAAGAATTCATCTGTACTCTCAAAAAAGGTTTGAAATGGTCTGATGGGGTACCTGTCACAACAGAGGACGTGAGATTCTGGTATGAGGATGTTCTCCTGAATGAAGAACTGGTTCCAACATTTCCGAGAGATCTCATGGCAGGCGGAAAACCCATGAAGCTGGAGATCATCGATGATTACACCTACAGAATCATATTCGAAGAACCCTATCCTCTGTTCAAATATCTGTACGCTTCTAGAAAAGGAAGCTGGGGAACTCGAGGTATCATGCTACCAGCTCACTACCTGAAACAGTTCCACCCGAAGTATGTACCACTCGAGGAGCTTCAAAAAATGGCAAAAGAAGCAGGATACGACAATTGGTCTGACTACTTTTGGTCACTCGGTGATCACAACGCTCATATCTCCAATCCCGATCTACCCATACTCGCTGCCTGGAAATTGAAAGAGATCACAGATTCAAAACTTGTGATAGAGAGGAACCCGTTCTACTGGAAAATAGACCCAACGGGTAATCAACTCCCGTACATAGATGAGATAGTGTTCTGGACAGTTCAGGACAGGCAGATGATTCTTCTAAAAGCTATGTCTGGAGAAATCGATATGCAGGCGAGACATCTAAGTTTGGAGGACTACACACTTCTAGCAACTAATGCCCAGAAAGGCGGTTACAGGATCATCAAGTGGAAACTCGCTCGCGGTAGCGATGTTACTCTTTGGCTGAACCAGAATGTCAAAGATCCCGTTCTCAGGGAACTCTTCCAGAACATCAAATTCAGACAGGCACTCTCACTCGCTATCAATCGTGAAGAGATAAACTCTCTTGTCTATTACGGTCTGTGTGAACCCAGGCAAGCTTCCTTCGTCAGCGGTGTGAAATTCTATGATCCAGAATGGGAAACGAAATGGGTAGAATACGATCCAGAAACTTCCAACAAGCTTCTCGATGAAATTGGCCTTACAAAACGTGACGCTGAGGGTTACAGATTGAGACCGGATGGTCAACCACTTATCTTGACAATTGAATATCCCACAGGTGTTTTCGGTGCATGGGACAAAACACTTGAAATGATAGCTCAGTACTTCCAGAAGATAGGGATAAAAGTCAATCTGAAACCAGAAGAAAGATCACTGTACGGCACGAGGTGTAGCGGTGGAGAACCTGAAATAGGTGTCTGGTTCTTTGACAGGAACAAGTACCCAATGCTCGATCCTGGAAGGCTTCTTGGAACGGTAACCGATGGGCCATGGGCACCACTCTATGGTCAGTGGTATAACTCTGGTGGAAAAGGTGGAGAAGAACCACCTGAAGGATCTGATATCAGAAAGATTTACGAATTGTGGGAAAAGGTCAAAATGACGGTCGACGAGGAAGAAAGAGACAAACTCTTCAGGGAAATCGTAAACATTCACAAGAAGAACATCTGGTACATCGGAACTGTAGGAGAACCTATCTGGCCAGTTGTTGTGAAGACTTACTTCAAGAACGTACCCGATTCACCGGATTTTGTGTGGGAAAACGAGGGTGACGGACAGCACGCTGAACAGTACTACATGGACAAATAGTGATCTGTTTCTCTGAAAGACCGTAAGGGGGTGGATCGTACCACCCCCTTTTCTTAAAGCAGGAGGTGTGAACTGTGGTCGTTGTGAATAAAGAGGATAAACACTTCGTTCAGGATGGGAGGAAAATATTCTACCTCGCCGACACCGCTTGGAGAGGGGGTTATAAAGCGAGGATTGAAGACTGGTATTGGTATCTGGAAACAAGAAAAAAGCAAGGATTCAATGCTATCCAGATAAATCTTACACCCTGGGAAAATTACAGGGCAATTCTGAAGAATGATTATATTGATCAGATAGAAGAAAAAGTAAAAATAGTTTTTGAGAAAGGAATGATACCCGTTATAACCGTTGTCTGGTGCGGTTGTGTACCTGGAACATGGGCTACTGTCTCCGATAGTTCAAACATTCTTCCGCTTCAAACACTTGAGGATTTTAGCAAAGAAGTAGCAAGAAGGTTCAGTAAATACAATTCTATCTTCTTCTCAGGTGGGGATGTCGATTTCAGAACCCCTGAGGCAGTGGAATATTATTCAGTCATAACGAAAGTAATAAAAGAGAACACAAATTGCCCGGTCTCTATTCATCTTGCAAGGGGGTGGACAAAGGTTCCTTCAGAAATAGATCAATATATAGACTTTTATACTTATCAATCCGGACATGACAGACATCACCAAGAACTCACCTGGGAACTAGCAAATGAGTTCTATAATAAAGGCAAGCCTGTGATAAACGGTGAGATCTGTTACGAAGGTATTGGTTACAAAAGTGATGGATACAGATTCAACTCATTCGACGTGAGAAAAGCTTTTTGGCAAAGCTTTCTTTCGGGTTCTTTTGCGGGAATAGGTTATGGGGGGCACGGTATCTGGAACTGGTGTGAAGTTGCCGGAGAAGAAACTGAAAGACATCTTTCATCTTTTACATGGAAAGAAGCTCTCAAAATGAAGGGAGCAAACGATGTCTGTTTTGCAAGATGGTTGATAGAGAAGTTCAATTTCTTCGGTTTGAAACCATCTCAGGGAGTTCTTCTGAGTCCAGAAAATCCTGAGATTCGAGTCGCAAAGAACGAAAGAAACTGTGTCCTCTATGTCCCATACGCCACCAAGATAGTTCTTGATATCAGTCCAAAGGATGTTTGGGGAATAAATATGGAGACTCGAGACCTGTTCGTTCCCAAAGTTGATTTGAAAGATAATCACACAAAGGTGGACACTCTGAACCATAATTCTGATTCTCTGATCATAGTTGAGTACTAAGGGAGGTATCAACATGTTAAAACCAAGGAACAGCGTGAAAAGATTTCTCATGAACACGACTGGTATCTGGTCCCTCGAAGTGAACGGGGAGGAAAGGCCCATAGCCGTTCCTGGGAGCTGGAACGAGCAGTATCAGGATCTGTGCTATGAAGAAGGACCTTTCACCCACAAAACCACCTTCTACGTTCCAGAGGAACTTTCAAAAAAACACATCAGACTTTACTTTGCTGCCGTGAACACAGACTGCGATGTCTTCCTAAACGGAGAGAAAGTGGGAGAGAATCACATTGGATACCTTCCCTTCGAAGTAGATGTGACAGGGAAAGTGAAACCTGGAGAGAACGAACTCAGAGTGGTTGTTGAGAACAGGTTAAAGGTGGGAGGATTTCCCTCGAAGGTTCCAGACAGTGGCACGCACACCGTGGGATTCTTTGGAAGCTTTCCACCTGCAAACTTCGACTTCTTTCCCTACGGAGGAATCATAAGACCTGTTCTGATAGAGTTCACAGACCACGCGAGGATACTTGACATCTGGGTGGACACGAGTGAATCTGAACCAGAGAAGAAACTTGGAAAAGTGAAAGTGAAGATAGAAGTCTCAGAAGAAGCGGTGGGACAGGAGATGACGATCAAACTTGGAGAGGCAGAAAAAAAGGTCAGAACATCCGACAGATTCGTCGAAGAGGAGTTCATCCTCGAAAACGCCAGGTTCTGGTACCTCGAAGATCCGTATCTTTATCCTCTCAAGGTGGAACTCGAAAGAGACGAGTACACTCTGGACATCGGAATCAGAACGATCAGCTGGGACGAGAAAAAGCTCTACCTGAACGGGAAACCCGTCTTTCTGAAGGGCTTTGGAAAGCACGAGGAATTCCCCGTTCTGGGGCAGGGTACTTTCTATCCACTGATGATAAAAGACTTCAACCTTCTGAAGTGGATCAACGCGAATTCTTTCAGGACCTCTCACTATCCTTACAGTGAAGAGTGGCTGGATCTTGCCGACAGACTCGGAATCCTCGTGATAGACGAAGCCCCGCACGTTGGTATCACAAGGTATCACTACAACCCGGAGACCCAAAAGATAGCAGAAGACAACATAAGAAGAATGATAGACAGAGACAAGAACCATCCCAGCGTGATCATGTGGAGTGTGGCGAACGAACCCGAGTCCAACCATCCAGACGCGGAGAGTTTCTTCAAAGCCCTTTATGAGACTGCCAAAGAGATGGATCGAACACGTCCCGTGGTCATGGTGAGCATGATGGACGCACCAGACGAGAGGACAAGAGACGTGGCGCTGAAGTATTTCGACATCGTCTGTGTGAACAGGTACTACGGCTGGTACATCTATCAGGGAAGGATAGAAGAAGGACTTCAAGCTCTGGAAAAAGACATAGAAGAGCTCTATGCAAGGCACAGAAAACCTATCTTTGTCACAGAATTCGGTGCGGACGCGATAGCCGGCATCCACTACGACCCACCTCAGATGTTCTCCGAAGAGTACCAAGCAGAGCTCGTTGAAAAGACGATCAGACTTCTTTTGAAGAAAGACTACATCATTGGAACACACGTGTGGGCCTTTGCAGATTTTAAGACTCCTCAGAACGTGAGAAGACCCATCCTCAATCACAAGGGTGTTTTCACAAGAGACAGACAACCCAAACTCGTTGCTCATGTACTGAGAAGACTGTGGAGTGAGGTTTGATGTCTATGACTGATGTTCGGCGCTACTGGCTTTCTCTTCTTCAAAAAATTTGTGAAATGCCTCTTGAGCTTTGCGCATCGGATCGCTTGAAGGAATCAATGCCTGTGGAGGGAAAGAAGAGCGAAGAAAGGAGAAAGTTCACACATCTAGAACTTCTGGGGAGAATCCTCTGCGGAATCTCCCCGTTTCTTGAATTGAACAGGGAAAGTCCGAGCACGGATCCAGAGGAGAGAAAGATCGCAACCCGATTATCAGAATTTGCAGTCAAATCCCTCGATGTTGCAACGAATCCAAACTGCAAAGATTACATGAACTTCAAAGAAGGAAGACAACCACTGGTTGATGCTGCTTTTCTTGTAGAGGCTATATTGAGGGCTCCTAAGGTTCTCTGGGAAAATCTCGATGTTTCTACAAAGAAAAGATTGATAAGAGAATTGAAGGCAACAAGAAAGATAGAACCTTATTTTTCCAACTGGCTTTTGTTTTCCGCCATGGTTGAGATTTTTTTCTTCTTCGCAGGGGAAGAATGGGACAGCACGAAAGTCGATCTGATACTGAGAAGTGTAGAAAGCTGGTACAAAGGAGATGGAGCTTACGGTGATGGTCCTTTTTTCAGGTGGGACTATTACAACAGTTTCGTTATTTATCCGATGATGATAGACGTGCTGAGGATTCTTTCCGAGGAAAAGACAGAATGGAAAGAGCTTTAGGTGAAAGTATTGAGGCGGGCTCAGAGGTATGCTGTTGTTCTCGAGAGAATGATACCCCCTGAAGGAGCGTTTCCCATCATCGGTAGATCGATAACCTACAGGACGGCGATCTTTCATCTTCTGAGCCAGTTGTCACTTCTTCACCTTCTTCCAGCGAGTCTTTCTCCGGCTCAGGTCAGGTGTGCGCTCACCGCAGTTCTCAAAAAGATTTTCGAAAATCCCTCAACTTTCGATGAAAACGGCTGGTTGAAAATTGGTGTCATCGGTTCTCAACCCTCACTCGGTGAGGAGTACATTACAACAGGCAGTCTGTATCTGTGCACAACGGTCTTTCTGCCTCTCGGACTTCCTTCCTCAGACCCTTTCTGGAAAGATTCCTGCAAGGAATGGACGAATAAAAAGATATGGGAGGGTGAAGATACTATACCCGACAAAGCATTAGAGGATTAACATACATTAAAACTCTCCGAACCAATCCATTAATCTTTCAGTGATACTATGTCTGAAGTCAAAACAACTTGAGGAGGAAGTGGTGTTGGATCCAAAAATAAAAAGAGCGCTGAACATATCCATCATAGAAGGAGCACTGGCCGTACTCATCAACCAGTTCTTCGGTGGAGCTTATCTGACGGGCTATTTCCTGTGGATGGGAGCCTCAAGCTTCTTCATCGGCCTTTTCGGTTCTATTCCCTTCTTGGCAAACACGCTCCAACTTCTCACACTCTCATTCTCACATCGTTTGAAATCCAGGAAACAGATCATCGTTCCACTGATGTGGACTGCCAGAACGTCCATATTGCTGTTCGCCGTATTTCCCGCTATCAGGCATGGCCTTCTCTTTGCGTATCTTCTTTATTTTTACATCCAGATCGCTGGTGCCCTGTCTGCTCCTCTCTGGCAGAGCTGGATGTCTGATTTGGTACCAAAAGATATGATTGGAAGCTACTTTGGTTTCAGAAATCTCATTCATGGAGCGGTTCAGATTCCCGCTATGTTCCTTGCAGGCGCGATACTCGATTCTCTTGGAGAAAACTGGAAAGGTTTTGGCACACTCTTTCTCATAGCGGGTTCTCTCGGGGCACTGAACGGATACTTCTTGAAGATACAGTACGAGCCACCGTACAAACCACGCGAGGCGTCTGTTTCCATAACAAAAGCCGTGAAGTTTCTCCTGAAAGAAGAACACTTCAAAAACTTTCTTCTTGGATTCGCCTTCTGGCAATTTGCCATAGGTGTTGGTACGGTCTATATAAACGTGATGCTTTTAAAAGAGGTCGAGTTTTCCTATCTTCAAATAAGTGTTCTGAACGCAGTGGGAATGTTCATAGGAACTCTCTTCCAACCTTTCTGGGGAAAGTTGGGAGACAGGTATGGATTTCAATACTTTCTCAAAGTCTGTCTGTGGATTCATGCGATTGTTATTCTCCTCTGGGCACTGACTCCTAGATCGTTCCTTTACGTCTTCTTCCTCCAGATAATAATTGGTATATTCGTAACAGCAGGAACAAGCCAGCTTGTTTTCTACACCCTCATGTACACAGCACCTTCATCCCTCAAAACTGAAGCCTTCTCTGTGTTCAACAGTCTGTCCAATCTTTCTTTGTTCGCTGGATCTTTAGTTGCAAGCGTTTTAGTTGCCTTGCTGGAGAACATCAGTCTTCCCTTTGGAATATCCGCTATCAGACTCACCATGTTCATATCGTTCTTTTTGAGAGCATCGGCGGCGTACATAATATCCAGGATGGATCTTGGAACACCTCAAAAAGTGGATTCTCTGATCCAGGCTGTGAAGGAGTCGTTCTTCTCAGGAACGGTTCCGTGGATCAGAGAAAGGTTGAACACACTGAACATTTTTAGAAGAAAACGTTGAGACATGGTAAAATAATATTGAGATCACACAACGAAGGGGGTAAGTAACATGGAAGTACTGAAGGTATCGTCGAAGTCCGATCCTAACAAGGTCGCTGGTGCTATTGCCGGTGTGGTGAGGGAGCACGGTAAAGCGGAGATTCAGGCCATTGGAGCCGGTGCAGTGAACCAGGCAGTGAAGGCCATCGCCATTGCGCGGGGGTACCTGGCACCGAGTGGTATCGATCTCGTTTTCGTTCCTGCCTTCACGGACGTCGAGATCGAAAACGAAAAGCGGACAGCCATCAAGTTCATAGTCTTTCCAAAAAGCTGAAGGGGAGCATCAGCTCCCCTTTGATTTTTCCCATTTCTTGTTTCACTCCTCGAGGATCCTTTCCGCTTCATCCCTGTAAGATTCCATAACGTATGGAATTCCTGAGATTTCTGCTGCGTCTTTTGTGAGAGCGATGAGATCTTTCCTGGAAAGAGCAGAGAGCCTGAACTTTCTCGCACCCGCCATGAGTTGCTGCAGACCCGTTTTGAACTTCTGAACGAACGTGTAGACTCCTATGGCACCAAGAGGCAATTTCTTGACTTCTTCCTCTCCAAATCGGGATCTCAGTTCTTCGTAGGTGACGAAGATTTCCTCTACGGTTGTTCCGTATTTCGAAACTGTCTTCGGCAAGTTTCCACTCTTGAGCCACTCGCCTATGTTCTTTCCCACCATCGCGGGTATCATGAGAGCCCTTCCCATACAGACGGCCTTCACGTACGGAGAACCCATCGCAATGGCCTTGAGAACACCGTCTTCTGTGGAGAAACCGCCGGCTATGGCTATGTCAGGAACCCTGATTCCTCTCCTGCTCAACTTTTCCGCGAATTGATACGTCAAAGCCTCGAGGTAGAACGTAGGAATTCCCCACTCGTTCATCATCGGCCACGGGCTCATACCCGTTCCACCCGGTGCTCCATCGACGGTGATCAAATCCACCTTCGCCTCAGCACCGTATCTGAGAGCCATGGCAAGTTCAACAGCCGAGTAAGCTCCCGTCTTCAAGGTGATCCGCTTGAATCCGAGTTTTCTGAGTCTTTCCACTTCTTTTAGGAAGGATTCCTTAGAGACAAAACCAAGTCTTGAGTGTCTTTCGAACTCCTTGATTTCTCCTTCTTTGAACGCTCTCTGGACTTCCGGAAGTTCGGGATCGGGGAGAACTATATAACCTCTTCTTTTCAGTTCCAGAGCGCGTTCAAGGGATCTCACCTTTATCTCTCCACCGATGCTCTTGGCTCCCTGCCCCCACTTGAGCTCAATGGTTTCGATGCCGTGTTTGTTTATAACGTACTCCGCAACACCCAGCCTTGTATCCTCAACGTTCATTTGAATAAGTATTTCACCGTATTCCCCGTCGTGGTATCTCTTGTATATTTCTATTCTCCTGTCGAGTTCCGGTGATTTCTTCACTTTTCCGTTGCTGTCGAGTTCCAGATCCGGATCGACACCCGCTACATTTTCTCCACAGACAACCGTTATTCCACTGATGGCAGCTCCCACCGCTATGTGATCCCAGTTCTTCCTCGCGATTTCTGTGGAACCGAGTGCCCCCGTGAATATGGGAACCTTCATCTTCACTTTGATGTCCCAGCCGTACTCTGTGGTTGTATCAACGTTCGTGAATATTGCGGTGTCAGGACCTGGTTCCACTCCTTCGGGAAGACCTTCCGCACCGCGTGCGTACCCGAGAATGTTAAGGTGTGAGTAGTCAACAGGATAGTCCTTGACGGCACCCGCGGTGATTTCACCAAACGGGCCCGGGTAGAGTACCTCCCTTCCTCTAAACGACGCGAGCCAAATCTCGCAGCCACCGGTGCATCCGTCAATACACCTGGAACATATGCCAGACATAGGAACAACATCTCTTGAACGATTGAACGTTCCAGTTGCTTCATTCGCATTTGGTCTTCTCAGGTTTCCCATCGCTGTCCCTCCTTGACAAAAAGTGAATTTATATTCCGGTAGTTTTTTTAATTATAGAACAAACAAACGACATCACAAAGTAGTCAATGTGTTGTAATATTTATGGATAGGAGGTAAAAAACATGAAGAGAAACATCATCATACTCATACTCATGATAGTGTTCGTATTTGTTTTTGGAACGGTTGCCTTTCACCTGATAGAAGGGTGGAACCTTTTCGATTCATTTTTCTTCACGCTCATCACAGTTTCCACGGTGGGATACTCTATTCCTGAGAACCTCTCTCAAGCTGGAAAGGTGATAGCTTCCATTCTCATAAGCGCTGGTGTGACGATCGTGCTGTACGGTTTCACATCGGTGACATCGATGATCGTTGAGGGACACATAGGAGAGTACTTCAGGAACAGGAGGATGAAAAAGATGATAGATAAACTCAGAGAACACTTCATCGTAGTGGGAGCGGGAAGAACAGGAAGGCACACCACCCTGGAGATAATGAAAGCAAAGAAGCCCTTTGTTGTGATAGATCAATCGGAAGAAGCAATCGCCAGACTCAAAGATTTTCTGGGAGAGGAATTCCCCTACGTTGTGGGAGATGCCACAGAAGAAGAAATTCTCATGAAAGCGGGGGTTGAAAGGGCTCGTTCTCTTGTGGTGACACTTCCCGACGACGCGAAAAGCACGTTCGTTGTTCTCACCGCAAAGTCCTTGAATCCGAATCTCGAGATTGTATCCAGAGTCTCTGACATGAAGGCTTTGAGCAAGCTCGTTTACGCGGGGGCGGACAAAGTGATCGCTACATCGGAGCTCGCGGGTGTGAGGCTCGCTCAGATGGCTCTCAATCCCACTACTATAAGCTTCCTGGACATTCTCTCCTTCGGCGAGGAATCCTTTAGAATAGAGGAAGTGGTAATACCCCCAGAGAGTCCTGTTGCCAACAAAACGCTCGGTGAAATAAACCTTGCGAAGAGAGCCGGAACCATCGTCATTGCGATCAGACGTGGAGGAGAGGTGATCTTCAACCCGACGGGAGACACGAAGATACTCCCGGAGGACAGGCTCATGGTGGTGGGAAAAAGCGATCACTTCGAAAAACTCCACAGATTAATCGAGGAGGGATAGAATGATACTCGTGTATTCGACCTTTCCAAATGAAGAAAAAGCGCTCGAGATAGGAAGAAAACTCCTCGAGAAAAGGCTAATAGCTTGCTTCAACGCGTTCGAAATCAGATCCGGATACTGGTGGAAAGGTGAAATCGTTCAAGACAAAGAGTGGGCGGCTATTTTCAAGACTACAGAAGAAAAAGAAAAGGAACTCTACGAAGAGTTGAGAAAACTTCATCCATACGAAACACCCGCGATCTTCACACTGAAGGTGGAAAACGTCCTGACTGAATACATGAACTGGCTCAGAGAATCTGTTCTATGATCTGAACAGCTTCCTCCACAGTCCACGCCTGATGAATCTCTACGATTCTTCTGTTGTCCAGGTACTTTCCGTCTATCAGAACCTGAGAGATCCTGTCCGTCCACCCACCCGTTCCTCTCAGCAGGATCACAGGCTTCCCTAGCGCATAAGCTCCCAGAATCTCTATCGCTGTTCCAATCTCTCCGCCAATCGAGACAACTACATCTGCGTTTCTCAAAAGAACGAAAGATCTCATCTGAAAGTCAAGGCCTGTTTTCACGGCGACGGAAAGATACGGATTCCCCGCTTCTTCATCGGGAAGTATTCCCACCACGGTTCCGCCCGCTTCTCTGACCCCCTGAGATACGAGTTCCATCACACCGTCTCTTCCGCCGTTGAACACGAGGTACCCTTTCTTTGCCAGGGTTCTTCCAAGTTCCAGACAAATATCTCGAAGTTCCGACACCGGAGATTTGTTCACCGGTCCGGAGTATCCGACAACGACGACTTTTTTCACGTTCCGAGGTACACCTCCCTCACTGTTTCGTCTTCCAAAATTCTTTCAGGAGAACCTTCGGCGAGGATCTCTCCCTTGTAGATGACGTAGATCCTGTCAGCGATTTCAACGAGTTCATCGACGTTGTGGTCGGTGATGACGATTCCGAAATTTTTCTGCTTCAATTCCAGGGTCATTTTTTGAATTTCTTTCACAGTCTTCGGATCTATTCCGCTGAAGGGTTCATCGAGCAGAATGAAAGCGGGATTCAAACACATCATTCTTGCGAGTTCTAGCTTTCTCTTCTCTCCCCCGGAAAGAAAGCTCGCGGGTTGATTCTCGAGGTGTTTCAGATGGAATTCGTGGAGGAGTTCTTCTATTTTTCTTTCTCTTTTTTCTTTATCTTTCTCATGGAAGCGAAGCACGAGGTCTATGTTTTCCCTCACAGTGAGGCCCCCGAAGATCGAAGTCTCCTGCTGAAGATAGGTGATACCGAGTCTTGCTCTCCTGTAAACGGGAAACTTCGTTATATCAACATCCCTGAAGATGATCTTTCCCGAAGTCGGTACAACGACACCAAGAATCATGTTGAAAATAGTGGTCTTCCCGGCTCCGTTGGGACCGAGAAGACCGACTATCTCACCCCTGTGAAACTCCAGATTCACTCCGTTCACGACGTATCTTCTGCCGAACCTCTTTTTGAGGTTCTCGCACCTCAAAACATCCATCATTTCTGATTGATGTAAGCGATCACCTGGTCTGTTATATCGTAAGATGGCTTTCCATAGAGAACCATCTGTTTCGCAATCACAAGATCGTATCCCATAACACTCGCGTATTCCTGGATTTTACTCACAACTTCTTTCATCACTTCCTGAATCTTCTGCTGGTATTCAGTCTTCAGAAGATTTTCGTATTCAGCCTTTTTCGAGAGAATCTCCTTCTGTTTTGCCTGTATCTCTTCCTGAGATCTTCCTTCTTCCTGCATCTTTTTGAGCTCATCCTCCATCTCCTTCAACTTGTTCTGATAGAAAGAATAGTCTCTCTTGTACTTTTCGTTCAGATCCTGCCACTTGTAGTAACTCTCTGTCGCTTTTTCAACATCGACGTAGGCTACCCTCAGGGAAGGGCTCGAGGAACTCTGTGAAACGAGTAGCGTTGCAAGGAGAACACCTGCCAGAACGAGGGGTAGGAGCAGTTTCTTCATGCTTATTCCTCCTTTCAAAATGTGATTTTTCCTCTTATTTTCTCCAGCGTCTTTTCACCTATTCCAGGCACGTCCAGAAGATCTTCGGGAGAACGAAAGGGACCGTTTTTCTCTCGGTACTCGACAATGGCTTTTGCCTTTACCTCACCTATGTAGGGAAGGGTTTCGAGTTCTTCAACCGAAGCTGTGTTCACGTTCAGTTTTGTGACTTCTCTTTTGATATGTTGTTCAACTCCTTCGACGGTCACATATCTGGAAATCTTCTCCAGGGTTTTTTCTCCGATTCCAGAGACGTTCTTCAATTCTTCCACGCTCGAAAATCCACCATGTGACTCTCTGTAATCGATGATCCTCTGGGCTTTCACAGGCCCGATCCCTGGAATCGACATCAAGTCTTCCAGAGAAGCGGTGTTCAGCTCCACAGGAAAGGCGACAACCTTCTGAGAGGATGTTGTGTCCTCTTCTGTTTTCGTTTCTCGTTCCATAACAATTCCAAGCAATATGAAGAAAACAAGTGCCACGAATAGAATTGTTCTTTGATGTTGCTTTCTGAGTCTCAAGGACTGATCAGCCTCCCGGCGTATCCCGGCCTGTTCACCTTCACCCGCTTCATGATGTCTTCCCAGTTCAGTTTTTCAAAGTAATCTTCGGCAAGTCGGAGTGTTGGAAAAGCTCCCACCACCACGGAGTAGTACTTCTTATCCAGTTTCTGGAAGGCGTAAACGTAGGAAGGATAACCTGCCACTCTCAAATCGTAAGCGAGTTCTTTTGAAATACTCTCAGACAGCGTTGTTATCACAAAGACTCCATAAAGGGACCTCTGGGCAACCTGCGAGAAATCCTCGAACTCACCGAGGAGCACCACCGAATAGGTGTCCGTTGAAACAGGAGAAATGAGATACGGAAGACCCGACCTCCTGATGATCCTCAGAGCATCTTCCTTCTTCACAACGAAGGAAGAAACCACCTGATCTTCAGAGACGAAATCCGCCATCTCGTCTCTCAACTTCTCGTAGTCGAACTCCTCGAATTCCACGAGGAGGGGAGTCGGTGGAGGTGTTACCGAAATGGATGCCTCTATTTCTTCAGGTATCTTCAACTCCACGGGCTTTATCTCCACGATCTCTACTTTCACGTTCCTGAGCTGGAATTTCAAATAAATATTCCAGGACAGCAGAGCTATAGCCACACCGAAAATAACTACGATCAGCCAGAACAAAAACCTTGACTGGCCATCGGAGAGAGTGATTCTGGCCATCTCTCACGCCCCCAGATACCTGATGAGAAGATCGACCGTTGCCTCAACGTCATCTGGTGCGATCATCTCACTGGGTGAGTGAACGTATCGTGTGGGAATAGACACCGTGGCCGAAGGAATTCCTTCTTTAGTCCGCTGGTACCCCATGGCGTTCGTACCGCCGAACGTCAGAACCTCCATCTGATACTTTATATCGAATTTTTCCGCGATTTCTATCAAATTTTCGAGGATGCGTTTGCTGCTGATCGATGCCCTGTCTTTCACTTTCAGAGCGGGTCCACCGGAGAGCCTCATTGCGTGTCTCTTGATGGCCTTCGGAGTGTCTGCCGAATCAGTCACATCGATCGCGATGGCCTCGTCCGCTGGTACGCCGTACCCCGCTACCGAGGCACCGACCAGTCCCACTTCTTCCTGAACACTGAAAACACCGTAGAGCGTAACAGCGGGTTTGATTCTTTTGAAAACTTCCACGATCACGGCACATCCTATCCTGTCATCCATCGCCTTCGAGACGTATTTCCCGGAAACCTCAACGAATCCACTGTCGTAGACACCGAAGCTTCCAATCGGACACATCTTCTGCGCTTCTTCCCTGGAATTTGCACCGATATCGACGAACAGCCTGTCGAATGAGAGCTTTCTCACATTCTCCTGCCTTTCTTCTGTTGTTTCACCTTCCATACCAACAACGCCTATTGTACCGTTTTCGAACCTGATCCTTTTTCCAAGAAGCATGTACGGAGAGACACCGCCGACGGGTTCTATCGTCAGAAATCCCTTGTCGTCCACATTTGTGACGACAACACCTATCTCATCTATGTGAGCGTCCAGTATCACCTTTTTCTCGCCGCTTCCTTTCCAAACAATGAGATTGCCGAGCCCATCGATCCTGTGGCCATCTATGTGCCCTTCGAGTTCCTCGAGGATGATTCTTCTCACCTCTTCTTCCCGTCCACTTGGGCCAAAGGCTTCCGTCAGCTTCCTGATCAGTTCCTTCATGAGACCACCTCCACGATTTTTCCTTCCTCGACAAGTACTTTTATGAGTTTCTTCGTGTTTTCGTAGTCGTTCAAATCTATGATCGAATTCGGACTGTGGATGTACCGTGCTGGAGTGGAGATCACACCTGCTGGCACTCCGTAGGCGGTTCTGGCGTAACGTCCCGCGTCCGTTCCCCCAGCGGTTCTTCTCTTCATCTGAAACGGAATGTCGTTGTTCTTCGCTGTATCCACGATAGTTTGAAAGATCTCCTTTGGGATCACGTATCCCCTGTGAAAAAAGGTGATGGCAGGACCGTCACCCAGATGTGTTGCCCATTTCCTTTCCTCCAGTTCCGGATTGTCGCCGGCCGTGGTGGTTTCCACGACGATGGCACAGGTGGGTTTCAGCTGTTCCACCACAACTGCACTTCCACGAAGTCCCGTCTCTTCCTGAACTGTGAAGACAAAGTACGTATCGTAGGCAGGACTCACACCGCTTTCGAGAACATCGATCAGAACAGAACACCCCGCTCTGTCGTCGAACGCTTTCCCGACTGCCCGGCCGTTCTTTTCGATGTAATCACTCACGAAAGAGACGTAGTCTCCTATTGATACGTACTTTTTCGCTTCGTCTGCAGAAGAAAAACCAAAATCAATTCTCAGATTCTCAAACCTTGGGGGAGTGTTCTCTTCATCGCGCTGAAGGTGGATCGGTCTGTAGCCGATAACTCCTTTGAGATTCTTCACCTGAACCACCTTTCCGGGAAGTATCCTGGAATCGACTCCTCCAATGGGCAAGAACGCCACTTTTCCGTCCTTTTCTATTTTGCTCACAACGAAACCGACCTCATCCATGTGAGCCGAAACGAGCAGTTTTTTCGAAGAATCTCTTCCTCTTTTCAAAGCTATCAAATTCCCAAGGACATCGGTGTAAAGGTTGTCAACGAGACTTTCTATCTTTGACTTTATGAAATCCCTGACCTTCCCTTCATCTCCAGACACACCCGGTATCATCGAAAGTTCTTTGAGATACATCTGTCACACCTCCAGTTCTACCGCGACAAGGGAGAGAAGTCTTGCGAGTTCCTCCACATCGCGCGGGTCCACCATTTCAACGGGAGTGTGCATGTACTTCAAGGGAATGGATATGAGAGACGTTCTAACACCGTTTCGAACAAGCTGAACGAAATCCGTTTCCGTGCCGGACCTTCCACCAACCGCTTCTTCCTGAAGAGAAACGTTGTGTTTATTCGCTATCTCGATGACCTTCTGAACAAGATTCCTATCCACAACCGGTCCCAGGCCTATCACCGGACCTTTTCCAAGCTCTATGTGATCACTGAATGGAGGCTCGGAAGCGAACGTAACGTCCATCACGATCGCCACGTCGGGGTTTATCTCGTACGCGCCTGTGAGAGCCCCCAGACACCCTGTCTCTTCCTGAACAGAAAAGACCACATAGACATCCCATGGGTGATCGTACTTTTTGAGAAATTCGAGTGCTTTCACAAGAACTCCACAGCTCGCTCTGTTGTCCAAAGCCTTCCCAACCACCTTCCCATTCGTTTCGAAAGCCGTCTGATCTATCACTGCAATGTCACCTACACGAACATCTCTTTCACACAGAGATAAATCGACGAAGATTTCATCGTATGTGAGGACTTTCTTTCTGGATTCCGAATCTTGCAAGTGTGGAGCGAGCATTCCGATCACACCGTGTTCGATCCCGTTTTTTGTGTAGATACGGATTTTCGAAGCATAAACGACCTTCGGATCCACTCCACCCACGGGCTCGAGTCTGGCGAACTGCCCCTCCACCTTCGAAACAACAAAACCGATTTCATCCACGTGGGCAAAAAACGCGAGTTTTCCTATCCCTTTTCCCTTTTTGTATCCGATCAGACTTCCGTGGCGGGTTGTTTTCGCTTCGTCCACGAAAGGTTCAATGACTGACTTTATGTAAGAAACCACATTCGTCTCGTAACCTGAAGGGCCGTCGAGGTTCGACAGTTCCACCAAGAGTTTTCCGGTTTCCATCTTCATTCACTCCTTTCGAAGCTCACCTTGTCGAACGGTTCGATCACTATCCGATTTCCCTTCACATGTGCAATAGAAGGTACGTTCTCTTCTCCTTTGGAATGCGTGATAAAACCCGCTATTTGAATGAGGGAGGTTTGAAGATCGAGGGCGGCTACCACAGCCTGTTCTCCTTCGTTCAATCCCGCACGTATGTTGCCCTGCGCTTTTCCAAAGACGACAACAGAACCCCCGGCAAGGATTTCAGCTCCCTTGTTCACGTTTCCGAAGACTATCACATCACCGGAATGAACAACAGTCTGACCGGATCGAATATTCCTTTTTATCACTTTACCGGTGCTTTCAACCGTCGTTCGTGACTGCACTCTCAGATCGTTTTCCTTTCCCTCAACAGTGCTTCCAACGAGTATCTGTGAGACTTCAAGACCGAGATTTCTCAGGTGAGAAACGATCTTTGGGATATCTTGAGAGTGTTTGTTGTGATTCTCGATCATCAGAGAGATCCTGTCTCCCTTGGCAAAAAATCCCCCCATCTGTGTAATGCGAGCGGAGATCGCGTTCAAGACTTCTTCGAGGTTCTGATAATCTTTTATGAGGAGTATAAGGCCTTCCTTTGTCATCTTGAAATCCACCATTCCTATCACCTCATCTTTAGATTCTATCATGTTTAAAATAATAATCGGAGGTGTCTGAAATGAGACTGATAACGTTCGATGCTTCGTACGATCCCATCGCTGAAGAAAGCAAAACTGTGCGGGTCTATGTCTTTGAACCGGAGAAGATTGAACGCAATCTGATCTTCCTTCACGGGATAGGAAACGGAAATATTCCATACCTTCTCTGGTTTGGAGAGAAGTTCAGAGAGTACAACATCAAAACCTGGTTTCTCATCCTTCCCTATCACGAAAAACGTGCACCGGAGAACTGGTCTGGAGGAGAGCCTTTCTACCACTCTTCACCCTCTTTCTGTGTGAAGCGATTCGACGAGGCTGTGCAGGACGTGATCGATCTGGTTGATGTTGTGAAGAGAGACAATGACAAGCCCATTTCGTTGATGGGCTTCAGCTTCGGAGGAATGATAACAACCATAGCACTCGCCCGTGAAAAACGAATCGAAAAGGGTGTTATCTGCTGTTCTGGTGGAGACTGGAGATGGATCAACTGGTATTCACCTTACACGGAGAGATTGAGAGAACTCTACAGGAAGAATGGAAACGAATACGGTTGTAGATCGGAGAAGGATTGTATCAAGAACAGAAGGAATGCCCCTGAGATTATCAAGTCGTTCAACTCCATCGAAGATATCAGAAAAAAACCACCGGTGGGTTGCTATTTCTACGACCCGGCATCTTTCGCTCCGTTCGTTGACCAGAAAGTGCTATTCTTCTGGGCGCTCTTCGACCGTGTGATACCATACCAGTCTTACGCGTGCCTTCACAAGCTTCTCAAGAACAAGAAGACCGTTTATCTTCCATCGGGTCATAAAGGTTCTTACTTCTTCAGGAGATACATCGCAAAAAGAGTGGTGAGGTTCTTAATAGATGATGAGTGAGTAAAGCGTTGCGATTATGAACGGTATGAACATGAAGCTCCACGCCACCTTGAAAAATTCCTTGAAACTCACCGTGTGTTTCGTGTACTTTTCCAGAAGGGAAAGACCAACTATGTTCTGAACGGCTCCAAGAGGTGTCAGGTTCGTTCCAAGATTCGCACCGACGGCGTACACCCACCACAGTGAAGCGGGGAAACCCTGCGAGACGAGAATTTTCAGTGTGGGAGCGATTATGAGAGTTGCGGGAACAGCACTCAGGAAAGCAGTGGAAAGGATGGAGATCCATGTTACCGTGGCAACGAACAGGAATCTGTTGAAAGATAGAGCTTTCAGGAAACTGGCTATGACTTCCATAACACCGATTTGTTCCAGAGAGTACGAGATGATGAAGAGGCCTGTGTAGAAGAACAGCGTGTCCCAGTCTATTCCTTCTGACACTTTTTCGAAATTCTTTCCAAGCATGAGAAGAAGCGCACAGGCAGCTATGAGCGCTATCAACGAAAGCTCTACTTCCACGAAGGAATGAAGACCGAACAACACCAGAGTCGAGAGGAAAACAAACAGCGATTTTTTGAGAACCACCGGGTCTGTGATCGATCGTTTCGGGTCCACGCTGAGAAGATTTCTAAGCTTTTCAAAGGCTTTTTCATCGATGCGAACGTACCTCTTGAAGAGGAAAAAGACGACTACAAACATGAGAACAGTTACAAGCCCCATGTTCTTCAGAAAATCGTTGAAGCTGAGTCCGCTTATCGAACCAAGTACGATGTTCAAAGGACTTCCGATGAGTGTTGACATTCCTCCGATGTTGTCTATGAAGATCGTGAAGAGAAAGAAAGGCACGGGATTCACTTCCATCGTATCGAGGATCAAAAACAGTATAGGAGAAACGAGAATGATGGTGATCAAATTGTCGAGGAACGCGGAGGTTACAGCGGTGAGTACCATAAGGAAGGCGAACAGAAGCCAGAATCTACCCCTGGAAATCTTTATAGCGGAAATTGCAAGATATTCGAAAAAACCAGTCCCCTTCAATATGTGAACGATGATCATCATTCCTAAGAGAAGCCCCAGTGTGTTGAAATCGACCACTTCACCTATGTTTTTAAGATCGAGGCCTTCGACAACTTTTATTGCCATGAGAACGAGTGCAATGAGCAGGGTTACAACGGATTTGGCGATCTTTCCGAATATGATGAAGTAGTAAGCGAGGATCGCAAACAATAGAACTAACATTGCTTCGTTCATACTCTTCGCCTCCCTGTCACGGGATTATTCTAACACCGGTTTTTTTAAAATTATTATTCAAAAAAGTGAATTCCACGGCAAGAATGGTAGAATAAAAACCAAAGGAGTGAAAGGGTATGAAAATGTGGGATGCAATCATGAAAATGTTTTTCGGTGAACACCACCATCATTGCTACGGCCCGGCGGTTTCTCCACCGGGTGTGTGATGGTGGGAGATCGCACGGGCCACGTCGAGAAGACGTGGCCTTTTCGTTTGTTAGGGAGGTGGATTTCTTGGATTTCGAGAAGGTGTTTTCGTTCTACAGTAAAGCCACGAAAAAAGGATTCTCACCGTTCTTCGTCCCAGCGCTCGAAAAGGCAGAAGAGCCGGCGGGGAATTTTTTCCTCGACAGAAAGGGCAATCTTTTCTCCATCAGAGAAGATTTCACAAAAACCGTCCTCAACCATCGTAAAAGATATTCCCCCGATTCTCAAATCAAGGTCTGGTACGCCGATTTCGTTTACAGATACTCGGGAAGCGATTTGGTGGCGGAGTATCAACTTGGACTCGAAAAGGTTCCAAGGAACTCCTTGGACGATTCGCTGGAAGTTCTTGAGATCATCGTCGAAAGTGCATCGGAATTTTTTGAAGGTCCGGTGATAGTGGAAATAGGACACACCGGTGTTTACGAGGATCTACTGAAAGAAATTCCGAAGGACCTCCACGAGAAGGTTCTGAATCTCATCGACACGAAAAACCTCGCGGAAATCGAGTTTCTCTCTCACATGAAGAAAATTGATCTTTCCAGGGTAGAGAAGATTATCGAAGACAGCATATACCGGAGATCACCGGAACATTTGAAGACGATGGATCTCCCGCTTTCAGTGAGGGAAGATCTGCTTTCGGCATCTTCCTTCCTTCAGGAGAAGTTCCCCACCGTTTCCGTTGAGATCGATCTCACCCTTGCGAGAACGATCGAAGAGTACTGTGGCCTGATATTCACCATCTACGACACATCTTCTTCCAGACTCGTAGCTGCCGGCGGAGAGTACACAGTGAACGGAGAAAAAGGTGTGGGTGGATCCATCTTTCTGGAGGGAAAAACATGCTGAAACTGGCAATCCCCAAAGGAAGGTTAGAAGAGAAGGTGATGACCTACCTGAAAAAAACGGGAGTTATTTTCGAAAGGGAGTCTTCTATTCTTCGGGAAGGGAAGGATATCGTCTGTTTCATGGTGAGACCGTTCGATGTACCAACGTATCTCGTTCACGGAGTGGCAGACATTGGATTCTGTGGAACCGATGTACTCCTCGAAAAAGAAACTAGTCTCATTCAGCCCTTCTTCATTCCCACAAACATTAGCAGAATGGTTCTTGCCGGTCCGAAGGGAAGGGGAATACCAGAGGGTGAAAAGAGAATCGCCACGAAGTTTCCGAACGTAACTCAGAGATACTGCGAATCCAAAGGATGGCACTGTCGCATAATACCACTGAAGGGTTCTGTCGAACTCGCTCCAATAGCCGGACTCTCAGATCTCATCGTGGACATCACCGAAACGGGAAGAACACTGAAAGAGAACAACCTGGAGATTCTCGATGAAATATTCGTCATAAGAACCCATGTTGTGGTGAATCCGGTGAGTTACAGAACGAAAAGAGAAGAGGTGGTTTCCTTCCTTGAAAAGCTCCAGGAGGTGATCGAACATGATTCTAATGAACAATCCCGGGGATAAAGAAGTGCTCAGACTATTGAAACAAAGGATGGAATCTGTATCGCAGGTGGAAGAGACCGTAAAAGAAATCATCAGGAGAGTGAAAGAAGAAGGAGACAGAGCCCTCGAGGAATTCCTCAAAAGGTTCGAGAAGCACCCGGTGGGCATCGAGAACCTTCGTGTCACAGAGAAGGAAATATCGGAAGCCCAAGTAGAGGAAGAATTCGTTGAAACGATAAAAATCGTGATAGAAGACCTGAAGGAATTCCATCGAAGACAGGAGGAAAGATCTTTCTTTTTCACGACGAAGGGTGGAAGCTTCCTTGGAGAGATGGTTGTTCCTCTCGAGAGTGTGGGAATCTACGTTCCTGGGGGAAAGGTTCCGTACTTTTCCACGCTCCTCATGTGCGCGGTTCCCGCTATCGTTGCTGGTGTGGAAAGGATCGCTGTCACAACACCACCGAATGAAAACGGAGGCATCTCTCCATACATCCTGAAAACCTGCGAAATCCTCGGTCTGAAGGAGATCTACCGGATGGGAGGGGCTCACGCGGTAGCCGCCCTCACATACGGCACGGAAACAGTGAAACCCGTTGACAAGATCGTGGGACCCGGTGGAGTCTTCGTCACGCTCGCAAAGAAACACGTTTACGGAGACGTTGGAATCGATTCCATAGCGGGTCCCAGCGAGATTGCGATCGTGACAGACGGCAGTGCCGACCTGGATCTCATAGCCGCGGATTTCCTCTCCCAGGCAGAGCACGACGAGAACGCGATGAGTGTGGTGATAACCACTTCGAAAGAAGTCTTCGAAAAATTACCTCAGGTCATTGAAAGACACCTGGAAGCTCTTCCAGAAGAGAGAAGAAAAACGGCCAGGATTTCAACGGAAAATTTCGGTACCATCATCTTGACGGACAGTCTGAAAAGGGCCTTTGAGATCTCCAACCTCATCGCCCCCGAACATCTGGAGGTCCTCGTGGAAAACCCGTTTGAGTCACTGGGATACATAAAGAACGCGGGATCTGTCTTCCTCGGAAAGTACACCTGCGAGTCTGTGGGAGACTACGGTGCGGGACCGAACCACGTTCTTCCCACCTTCAGATCCGCGAGGTTCTCCTCTGGACTCAGGGTTTCCGATTTCACGAAGAAGATATTCATCACACACCTCTCCGAAGAAGATTTCAGAAGAAAGGGCGAGCTTTACTCGAAGATGGCGCGCTGGGAAGGTTTTGAAGCCCACGCTCGGGCGATAGACATCAGGAGGGAAAAGCTGTGAATCCTCTCGATTTGATTGCAAAGAGGGCGTATCCATACGAAACCGAAAAGAGAGACAAAACCTACCTTGCGCTGAATGAAAATCCGTTTCCCTTTCCAGAGGACCTCGTGGATGAAGTGTTTCGACGATTGAACAGCGACGCCCTGAGGATCTACTACGACTCCCCCGATGAAGAATTAATAGAAAAGATACTCTCATACCTCGACACCGATTTCCTTTCGAAAAACAACGTCTCTGTGGGAAACGGAGCGGATGAGATCATCTACGTGATGATGCTCATGTTCGACCGTTCCGTCTTCTTTCCCCCGACCTACAGCTGTTACAGAATCTTTGCGAAGGCAGTTGGAGCGAAATTCCTGGAAGTGCCGCTCACGAAAGATCTGAGGATACCTGAGGTGAATGTGGGAGAAGGAGACGTTGTTTTCATTCCGAACCCGAACAATCCAACGGGCCATGTCTTCGAAAGAGAGGAAATAGAAAGAATCCTGAAAACGGGTGCCTTCGTTGCGCTGGACGAAGCCTACTACGAATTCCACGGAGAAAGTTATGTGGATCTTCTGAAGAAATACGAAAATCTCGCTGTGATCAGGACTTTCTCGAAAGCATTTTCCCTGGCAGCGCAACGTATCGGATACGTTGTGGCCTCGGAGAAGTTCATTGACGCTTACAACAGAGTGAGACTTCCTTTCAACGTGAGCTACGTCTCCCAGATGTTCGCAAAGGTAGCTCTCGATCACAGAGAGATCTTTGAAGAAAGAACGAAGTTCATCGTGGAAGAACGCGAGAGAATGAAGAGTGCCCTCAGAAAAATGGGATACCGAATCGCCGATTCCAGAGGAAACTTCGTGTTCGTATTCATGGAGAAGGAAGAAAAAGAAAGACTTCTCGAACACCTCCGGGCGAAGAACATCGCCGTTCGCAGTTTCAGGGAAGGTGTTAGAATCACTATCGGAAAACGTGAAGAGAACGATATGATTCTCAGAGAACTGGAGGTGTTCAAATGACGGTAGAAAGATTGGAAAACGGTGTGATCGTTCAGAGAAACACTAACGAGATCGAGATTTCCATAACGCTCGACACGGTACACGGAAAACTCGAAGGAAGCACGGGGGTGAAGTTTTTCGATCACCTTCTGAACACCTTCTGTCATTACTCTGGCTTAGGTCTCAGAGTGAGCACCTGCGAAAGCAAAGACGGCATCCTTCACCACCTGATAGAGGACTTCGGTATTTCACTGGGTCTCGCGTTCAGGGAGCTTTTCGACTACACGAAAGTGAGAAGATTCGGTGAAGCCACCGTTCCCATGAACGAAGCGCTGGTGGGATGCTACGTGGATCTTTCCGGAAGGCCCTTCTTCCAGAAGAATTTCGAATTCTCCGTTGAAAAGATAGAAGACATGCCCGTCGAAGGATTCGAGGAGTTCATGTGCGGATTCGTAAACCATGCAAGGATCACGGTCCACTTCTTCAAATTCTTTGGAAAGAACGACCATCACATTTCTGAATCTGCCATGAAATCTTTTGGACTCGCGATCGCCCGGGCTCTGGAGGGGTCGGAAAAAAAGACCACTAAGGGTGTGATAGATTGAGGATCGGAATAATCTCTGTTGGTCCGGGAAACATAATGAACCTGTACCGTGGAGTGAAGAGGGCATCAGAAAATTTTGAGGATGTTTCGATAGAACTCGTGGAGTCACCTCAAGACGATCTGTACGATCTTCTGTTCATCCCGGGTGTAGGACACTTCGGCGAAGGAATGAGACGACTCAGAGAGAACGGTCTTGTTGAGTTCATAAAAAAACACGTCGAAGATGGAAAATACGTGGTCGGAGTCTGCCTTGGAATGCAGCTCCTTTTTGAAGAGAGCGAAGAGGCACCCGGCGTAAAGGGTCTTTCTCTCATAGAAGGAAACGTCGTGAAACTGAAGAGTAGAAGACTTCCACACATGGGCTGGAACGAGGTGATCTTCAAAGACACGTTTCCGAACGGGTATTACTACTTCGTCCACACCTACAGAGCCGTGTGCAAAGAGGAACACGTTCTGGGAACAACGGAATACGACGGTGAGATCTTTCCATCCGCGGTGAGGAAGGGGAGAATTCTGGGTTTTCAGTTCCATCCCGAAAAGAGTTCAAAAATCGGAAGAAAACTGCTTGAGAAGGTGATCGAATGCTCGTTGTCCCGGCGATAGATCTCTTCAGAGGAAAAGTAGCGAGAATGATAAAAGGAAGAAAAGAGAACACCATATTTTACGAAAAAGATCCCGTAGAACTGGTGGAAAAACTCATCGAAGAAGGATTCACACTGATTCATATGGTGGATCTCTCGAAGGCGATAGAAAACAGCGGCGAGAATCTTCCAGTTCTCGAGAAACTCTCCGAATTTGCCGAGCACATACAGATCGGAGGCGGGATCAGATCGCTCGATTACGCGGAAAAACTCCGAAAGCTGGGATACAGAAGACAGATCGTGAGCTCAAAGGTTCTGGAAGATCCTTCTTTCCTGAAATCTCTGAGAGAAATCGATGTGGAGCCCGTGTTCAGCCTGGACACTCGAGGTGGCAGAGTCGCGTTCAAAGGGTGGCTGGCGGAAGAGGAGATCGATCCTGTTTCTCTTCTGAAGAGACTGAAAGAATACGGTCTTGAAGAGATCGTACACACGGAGATCGAAAAAGATGGCACTCTTCAGGAGCACGATTTTTCTCTCACCAAAAAGATAGCGATCGAAGCTGAGGTGAAAGTACTCGCAGCGGGTGGTATCTCTTCAGAGAGCTCTTTGAAAACAGCGCAGAAGGTTCACATAGAAACGAACGGGCTTCTCAAAGGTGTGATCGTGGGAAGGGCGTTTCTGGAGGGAATTCTCACAGTTGAGGTGATGAAGAGATATGCTCGCTAAAAGAATAATCGCGTGTCTCGACGTGAAAGACGGCCGTGTGGTAAAGGGAACGAACTTCGAAAACCTCAGGGACAGCGGTGATCCTGTCGAACTGGGAAAGTTCTATTCCGAAATTGGAATAGACGAACTCGTTTTTCTGGATATCACCGCGTCCGTTGAGAAGAGGAAAACCATGCTGGAACTGGTCGAAAAGGTGGCCGAGCAGATCGACATTCCGTTCACCGTTGGAGGAGGTATCCACGACTTCGAAACGGCCTCGGAGCTCATTCTCCGGGGTGCGGACAAGGTGAGCATAAACACGGCGGCTGTGGAGGATCCTTCCCTGATCACGAAGATCGCCCGAACTTTCGGAAGCCAGGCCGTCGTCGTGGCGATAGATGCAAAAAGGGTGGATGGAGAGTTCGTGGTCTTCACCTACTCCGGAAAGAAGAACACGGGCATACTTCTGAGAGACTGGGTGGTTGAAGTAGAAAGGAGAGGGGCAGGAGAGATTCTACTCACCAGTATCGACAGAGACGGCACGAAAGCAGGTTACGACACGGAGATGATAAGGTTTGTGAGACCACTGACTACGCTTCCCATCATCGCTTCTGGTGGTGCGGGAAAAATGGAACATTTCCTTGAAGCGTTTCTGGCGGGTGCCGACGCTGCCCTTGCGGCTTCTGTTTTTCATTTCAGAGAGATCGATGTGAGAGAATTGAAAGAATATCTCAAAAAACACGGAGTGAACGTGAGACTGGAGGGGTTGCGATGACGCTCTATCCGGTGGTGGTCCAGGAGAGAACAACGGGTGAAGTGTTGATGTTGGCCTACGCGAACGAGGAGGCTTTGGAGCTCACCAAGAAAACGGGATACGCGCATTTCTTTTCGAGGGAGAGGCAGAAAATCTGGAAAAAGGGAGAGACCTCTGGAAACACGATGAGAGTGGTTGAAATAAGAAGAGACTGCGATGACGATGCTTACCTGTACATCGTCGATTTTCCAGAAGACAAGGTGGCGTGTCACACGGGAAACAGATCCTGTTTTTTCAAGGTGGAACACAGATTTGAAGAAACGGGCTCTCCCACCTTCTGGCTGGATCTCTACAGACTCGTTAAAAAAAGAAAAGAAGAGATGCCGGAAGGTTCCTACACGTCGAAGCTCTTCAGGGAAGGCAAGGGAAAAATTGCCAAAAAGTTCGGTGAAGAAGCGGTAGAGGTGATCACAGGGTATCTCCAGAATGACAAAGAAAACCTCGTCTGGGAAATAGCGGACATGATCTACCACCTCACCGTCCTCATGGTCGACGCTGGTGTCACTATCCAGGATGTCATGAAGGAGCTCGAAAAGAGAAGAAAGTGATCAGCCAAATTCCTCCGGTGGATCTGAAAGCCCGAATTCGTGGAGAATCGCCTTCACTATGCGCTCTGAAGCCCTGCCATCCCCGAATGGATTCACGGCTTTCGCCATTTTTTCGTATTCTTCTCTGTCCAAAAGAAGCTTTTTTGCGAGTTCGAATATTCTTTCTTCCTCCACTCCTCCCAAAACGGCAACACCCGCTTCGATCGCTTCGGGCCTTTCAGTTTCCCTTCTCAGAACGATCACCGGCTTTCCGAGGGCCGGTGCCTCTTCCTGTATTCCTCCAGAGTCCGTCATGATGAGATAGCTTCTTGCCATCAGATTGTGCATGTCTATCACATTCACGGGGTCGATCAAGAAGACTCTCTCCATGTTTTCGAGCATCGGGAAGACGATCTCTCTCACGGCGGGGTTCATGTGAACCGGGTAAATCACCCTCACATCTTCGAATTCTTCAACGATCCTTCTCACTGCTTTACAGATGTTTTCAAGGGGCTTTCCGATGTTCTCTCTTCTATGGGAAGTGAGAAGGATGTACCTTCCGTCGGAAAAATCCATATTCCTCAAAACCGGATTCTCAAAAACGTGGTTCTCCTTCACGGTGTACCTGAGGGCGTCTATCACCGTGTTTCCAGTCACGTAGATCTTTCCCATGACGTTTTCCCTAAGAAGGTTCTCTCTGTTCCTCTTTGTAGGTGCGAAATGCAGTGTAGAAAGAACACCCGTTAGTCTTCTGTTGATCTCCTCTGGGAAAGGGGAGTACCTGTCATTTGTTCTCAAGCCTGCTTCAACGTGGCCAACCGGGATCCTGTGATAGAAGGCCGCGAGTGCTCCTGCGAACGTAGTCGTTGTGTCTCCCTGAACCAGTACGATATCCGGTTTTAACTCTTCAATCAAATCGTAGAGACCCGACAGTGCGTTCACAGTTATATCGGCAAGACTCTGCCGCTCTTTCATTATGTTCAGGTCAAAATCCGGTTTTATATCGAAAACTTCCAGCACCTGGTCCAGCATCTGTCTGTGCTGAGCGGTGACACAGACCAAACTTTCCACGTTTCGTTCTTCTTCGAGTTTTTTCACGAGAGGTGCCATCTTTATTGCTTCGGGTCTTGTTCCGAAGACGCTGAGAACTCTGATCACGTCCTCCACCTCCTGTTAAAATTGTACACGAGGAGGTGAAGTAATGAAAGCTCTGATTCTCGCAGGAGGATCTGGAGAAAGATTCTGGCCCCTTTCCACTCCTGAGACTCCAAAACAGTTTTTGAAACTCTTTGGAAACAAGAGTCTCATAAGGTGGACCTTCGAACGTGTTATGGAGGAAATGGACCCAAAAGACGTGATCGTTGTAACTCACAAAGACTACGTTGAGAGAACGAAAAGAGAACTTCCAGAGATCCCTGATGAGAACATCATCGCAGAGCCAACGAAGAAAAACACCGCTCCAGCCTGTTTCATAGGAACAAAGCTGGCGGATGACGATGAGCCGGTGCTTGTTCTACCCGCGGACCACAGAATACCGGACACAAAAAAATTCTGGAAAACGGTGAAGAAATCACTCGATGCCCTGGATAAGTACGGCGGTCTTTTCACTTTCGGCATCGTTCCAACAAGGCCGGAAACCGGCTACGGCTACATAGAGATCGGAGAAGAACTGGAAGAAGGAGTTCACAAAGTTGCTCAGTTCAGGGAAAAGCCGGACTTTGAAACGGCTAAAAGATTCGTCGAAAGTGGAAGATTCCTCTGGAACAGCGGAATGTTCCTGTGGAAAGCGAAAGAATTCATCGAAGAAGCGAAGGTGTGTGAACCATCCATATACGAAAACCTGAAGGATGTCGATCCAAGAAATTTCGAAGAGCTCAAAAAAGCCTACGAAAAAGTACCTTCGATCAGCGTGGACTACGCTGTCATGGAGAGATCGGAAAAGGTGCGGGTTGTGAAGGCGGATTTCGAGTGGTCTGACGTGGGAAACTGGTCTTCCGTGAGAGAAATAGAGGGATACACAGAAGAATCGGACGAAGTGATACTCATCGACAGTGAACGCATCTTCGTGAAAACCCACAACAAACCCATAGCGGTTGTTGGGCTATCTGATCTGATCGTGGTCGACACACCGAACGGGATTCTGATCTGCAAAGAAGAGTATGCTCAAAAAGTGAGAGAGGTGGTCAAGAAGCTCTTTCGTACTTCCTGAGGAAAAGAAAGACAAAAAGAGAAACGATCATGGGAACCAAACCGAGAATCCTGTATGAATCGATAAGACCAAGATTTTCTGCGAGCACACCACCTACCGATGAGCCTATGAACGGCCCTATTCCCATAGCGACCCAGAAATACTTTTGTGCTCTGATCCTTGCGGGACCAAACGTTCGAATGAGAAACATCATGGAGTAATAGATCACTATGTAAGTCCATCCCTGCAAGAGCTGAACCATCAGCAGAGTAGCTGGAGAACTTGTCAGAGTTACCAGCAGGTTTCTGAGACCCACAACGAACACACCCGAAGCGAGCATGAAACCCACACCGAGTCTTTTCACTGTCTCATCGGCCCACAGGAGGAACGGCGTCTCTGTGATGGCCATGAGAGAAAGGGCTATACTCGCAAGAGACACGTCGTAGTTTCTTTCCTTCATCAAAACGGGTAGAAAGACAAAATTGAAATTGTTTGCCGCTATACCAAAGATCACTACAGGGAGAAGGAGCCAGAAGAAAGTGGGAAGAGGTTTTTTGCTTTTTCTTTTTTCTTCCTCACCGAGGTCTACTTCTTTCATCGGCTTCAGTATCCAAAAGGTCAAAAGCATCAAGGCAGTGAAAACGTAAAATATCGTGACGAAACCCAGTCTGATGAGTCCGCTCATCAAAAGCGCTGTGAAAGAGAACCCAAAGGTTCCAAACAACCTGATCCTGCCGTAGTTCATTTTCATCTGGTGTGTGATGTCCACGATAACGGACTCAGCAAGAGGAGTCACCGCAGAGAAGAAGAAAGCGAACACTGACATGAATATGAGTTTCAGGTAGAACTCCTCGAACAGAAACAGCCCCCAGAAGAGGATTCCAGCGAACAGAATCACTTTTTTCAGCCAGTTCACTCTTCCTATGGTAGAGGCGATTTCGAAATTTAGATGGTTCGCGTAGAGTGATGTGATCGGCAGGATAGACATCAGAATGCCTATCTGAGATTTCGAGAGTTCTTCGTTTGCCAGAAACTGACTCAACAGTGAATAAACGGCCATCGTGCCGTAGACAAAGAATTCTATCGACATGAGTCTGTACCGCACAAAGTTCCCTCCTTTGCATAGAAGGAATTGTAACATATTGATTCGCTTCCTGAACTTTTCAGTTCTGTGAGAATTAATTGAAATGATTCGTCAGCTGTGATAGAATAAATTTGGACTAAAAAAGTAGAAAATGGAGGTGAACCGATGCAGCACCTGAAAATCAAAATCTACACAACCCCCACCTGTCCGTACTGTAGAAAAGCAAAGGAATACTTCAGATCGCTGGGGCTCGAGTTCAAAGAAGTCGATGTAACAAAAAACCCAAGAGAAGCCGAGCTCATGGTGAAGAAGACAGGACAAATGGGAGTTCCCGTGATCGAGATCGGCAACAAGATAGTCATCGGATTCGACAAAGCAAAAATCGACAGAATCCTCGGAATATCGTGAAAAGCGGGGGATTCCCCCGCTTTATTTTGTCATACCTCTCTTCAAAATCCTGAGCATGACCTTCACTTCTTCAACGAGTACGTTCATGTCTTTTTTCAATAGTTCAGGCTTACCCTGATAGGTCCTCAGATAGACTTCTTCGAATCCGGAAAAGAACCACATCAGAAATTTCAATGCGATTTCCTCCGTTACATCTTCTGCGAGATCTAAGTCTTTCAACTTTTCCCTTACGAAGTCGAAAAAGACCCTCTGTGATTTTTCGAGGTCGAGAAGTATTCTTTTCCTGAGATCTTCACCCACACTCACAAGTGTTATCAGAAAATCCGCTTCTTCGGGATGAGAAGCAGAGTACTCCAGTTTCTTTTCTATCCATCGTTCCATGAAATCGAAGATGTCTCTATTTCTGTTCTCCCTGAGAAAATTCTTGAATTCCCTCTGCAGTTTCTCTACAACATACCTGTATGCCTGGTAGTACAGTTCTTCTTTGTTCTTGAAATAGTGAAAGATCAATCCCTTGGCTACTCCGGCCTTCTCCGCTATTTCGTCTGTTGTGGCTCGATCGTAACCTTTTTTTCCAAAAACCTCGATCGCCGCTTTCAATATCGCATCTTTCTTCGACAACACGATCCCTCCATTACACAAGAATGTCTTTCTTTGAAAACAGAACGATCGAACTGATCAGAAGAGCTATGTTCACAAGTACAAAGAAAAGACCGGAGAACGTCGGAAAACCGTGCCTTATGACAGTGGAGGGATCTGCGTAGGAAAACGGAGTGAAATACTTCAAAAACTCCGCTTTGTCCGTGATCTTCGATATCATGTTCAAAATGTACAGAACGAACACAGTACCGAGCCCAAGAGAGAGTGCTCCGTCTGATTTTGTGGTACCCACAAAGAAAGATATGTTCATCGATGTGAAGTGGAGACAAACCTGACTAAAAGCGAAGGCAACAAACTTTTCCACTTCAACCGGGCTTGAACTGTAGATATTTGCGAACACGAACAGACTGCTGAACAAGAGCGCATCGAACACGAGGACGTGTGTCAAAGATGAAAAAAACTTCGAGATCACAACTTCAAGCCTCGAAACAGGTTTCGACAAGAGAAACTCAACGGTCTTTTCGTTTTCTTCTCTCGAAATACTCCTCACACCTACCAAAGAAGCGAAAACTCCTCCAACGAGTGTTACGTAGATACTGGACACCATGGCGAGGTAGTTCATGATGTTGGAAAAGTCCATGTCTTCTAACCCAAAGAGTTTCACAAACGCTTTTGGCATTACCTTCATCCACTTTGTTATGAACTTTGTCTCCTTTACCATACTCGGATAGAACGCGGCGTACATGAGCTGAAGGAGAATGAGAACGACCGTCCAAGCGATCGTGCTCTTTATGTACCTCTTCATATCCCATTTGAATATGTTCATTTTTCTCCCTCCCGATAGTAGGACATGAATATCTCTTCAAGAGAAGGTTCCTCCACCCAGAAATCGGACAGTTTCAAGCTACGAAGAATTTCAATGAGTCTTTCAACACTTCCTGAGAAGAGGAACTCTGCTGTGCCGTTTTCAAACTTCAGTCGATTCACTTCAGCCAGATCTTTCAGCTTTTCCAGATTTTCTCCTTTGACCCGGACCACCTTGTACCTTTCCCCTTTGAGATTCTCCACCTTTTCTACCCTGATGATTCTTCCATCCTTTATCATCGCCACACGATCACACAGCTTTTCCACCTCGCTCAGTATGTGAGAAGAGAAAAACACGGTCGTTCCTTTTTCTTTCTCTTTTTTCAGAATTTCAAAGAAGGTGTTTTGAACGATAGGATCGAGTCCATTCGTGGGCTCATCCAGGATAAGAAGTTTTGGCCTGTGCATCAAAGACTGAACGATAGCCACTTTCTTTTTGTTTCCCATGGAGAGTTCCTTGATACGTTTTTTCATGTCGAGCGAGAAAACACCACAGAGCTCCTTCACATGATCCCAGTCTACCCTTTCGTAGAAACTGGCAGAGTACCTGAGAAATTCCTCCACCGTCACTTCCGGATAAAAGCTCACCTCTCCTGGAATGTAACCGATGTTCTTTCTTATTTCTTTTCCTTCTCTCAGAACGTCTCTTCCGAAAACCTCTGCCAGACCAGAATCCGGAAAGATCAAACCAAGAAGAAGCCTTATGGTGGTTGTCTTCCCGGCACCGTTCGGTCCGATGAAGCCGAATATCTCTCCTTCTTCAACTGAGAAAGTTACACCTTCTACTCCTCTGGACTTTCCGTAGTATTTAGTGAGATCTCTCACTTCGATCACCGACACGTTTACACCTCCTTGATTGACTGGTCAGTCAAATTCTAACAAAATAAAATCAGACATGTCAACATGCCTTTGTGGGATGAGATAAATCTCCTGAATTGAAAGCATTCATCATCGAAGAAACTCTAAAATTTTACTCTCGATCTTTTCTCTTTTCAGTTTTGCTATTCTCTCGAGTGAAAACTCATCCTCAAGCCAGCAAACGAATTTGTACCCGAGACAGTAACCCAGGAGCTGCTTCTCAAAAAGTTCATACCACGAACCAAAGAATGGATTCAAAGGTTCTTTTTCTTCTATTCTTCTCAAAAATTCCCGTTTGAGTAAATCTTCGTTCTCTTCACACCAATCGAACCATGCTGACATGTAACCACGAGCCCTGATCCATTCAGGAACGGGATATTTCGAAGAAAAGAGTAAGTCTGGCACCTGGGCAAAACACGAGACAAGAACGAAAGACATCATCAACACCACAATTTTTTTCATACTACCTCTCACCCCGATGGACGTTGTATGTGCGGGTGATCAACCTCCCAACGACCAGAATCAGAAGAGCAATCACCACTCCAAACAGAGCACCGTTCATGTCTATGAACACATCGTACAGCGAAGATCCTCTGTTGTGAAAAACCTGGTTGTACTCATCGAGAACGGCTATCAATGTAGGTAAAGACACTCCCAACAAAATAGAAAACACATACTTTCTAAGATAAGTATAACTAAACGTGAAAGAAAGAATGCCCATTATAAAATAAAGTCCAAAATGGGCAGATTTTCTGACAAGATCTTCCCCCGTTGGTTTTTTGTCAGGGAACCACCATTTTTCGAGTAGAGATCTCAGATTTTTGTACCAATTTGTCCGTGTGAAATCAAGAACACTATCTATCTTTTTGAGAAACTTATAAACGCTCCCGGACTGCCTTCCAGAAACATCAGGGGGCTGCGATGAAAAGTAAAAGACAAGACCGATCCATATCAATATCAGGATTAGAATCAAAAAAGATCTTTTCATCCTATCACCTCAACAGGAATTCTACCATCGTTTCGTACTTCCTATAACTAAATGTTAAAATATTGTTGCACCCAAAAACTCATCAGGGGGTGCTCCTATGAATTTTCCACGATGTAAAACTGTGGAGAAGTCGCTCCCGATCTTCCTCAAGGGTGAAAACGAAGGTGTTTTATTCATCCACGGTTACACGGGATCACCCCACGATTTCGAGTACATGGCAAAAGAGGTGAACAGAGTGGGTTTCACCGTTTCCGTTCCGAGACTTCCAGGACACGGAACCTGTGGTGAAGATTTTCTGATGACAACCGCTCGAGACTGGCTGAGATGCGTCTTCGATGCATATTACGATTTAAAAGCCATATGCGATAGAGTCCATGTGGTTGGACTTTCCATGGGTGGTGTGATCGCCCTGATACTCGCATCTCAGATGAATCCTCCAAAACTGGTCACACTTGCCGCGGCAACACATGTTTTCGACAAAAGGATAGTCCTCACGCCTCTTTTGAAGCTCTTTTCGAAGAAGATGCCCCGCAAAAGCACAGAAAAGTACGAAGATCCGGGCATCGAATACCTGAGAAAAGAGTACTGGTCTTACAACTGGCCCAAGCAGGCAGCGGAGCTCTACAAACTCATGAGACTGGCAAGAAAGAGTGTTTCGAAGATCACATCGGACACTCTCGTCGTTGCGGCAAAGAACGACAACATGGTTCCCATGAAGGCAACCGAGTTCATATACAACAACATCAGATCAGAAAACAAGAAGCTTCTTGTTTTTGAAAAATCCGGTCACGTTCTGAGCAACGACGTGGAGAAGGAAGATGTCACTAAGGCGGTCATAGAATGGCTGAAGGGGGAATGAAGATGGCAGTGATATTCATTCTGATTCTCATGGTCCTCCTGAACGCGGATCAGATGGTGATGTCTCCGAACATAGGAGCGATAGAACAGGAGTTCAACATCACTGATGCTCAGATAGGTCTCGTTGCGTCGTCTTTCACGGTGATAGGGGCTCTTGTGAGCCTTGTGTGGGGGTACCTTGCCGACAGATACAGCAGGAAGAACCTTCTCATCTACTCCATTCTCGTTGGTGAGATTCCCTGTCTCATGAGTGCGTTTTCTCACTCCTACGGAGAACTCTTTTTCTGGAGAGCCCTCACCGGAATAGGTGTGGGAGCGTCCTTTCCCATTGTTTACTCGATGATAGGAGACATGTTCGACGAGGTAAAGAGAGGAAAGGTCGTGGCTCTTATATCTTCTGCGATCTCCATAGGAAGCGTTCTTGGGATGATCGTTGGGGGTTTTTTGGGACCGAAATACGGTTGGAGAGTTCCCTTCATCGTGGTTTCTGTTCCAAACATCGCCCTTGCGATTTTATCCATCTTCGTTCTGAAAGAACCGAAAAGAGGTGCCTTTGAAAAAGGCATCGGTGAACTCGTTCAATCCGGGTACGAGTATCCGAAAGCGCCGAAACTCTCTGATTACGCAAAACTTGTGAAGGTGAAAACGAATCTTCTTTTGTTCTTTCAGGGTATAGCAGGGACTATTCCCTGGGGTGCCATTCCTTACTTTCTTGTGGAATTCTTCAGAAGAGAAAGAGGTCTTTCGGTGGAGACGGCTACCCTTGTTTTCCTCGTGTTCGGTCTTGGAAACATCGCTGGAATCATCCTCGGAGGACTGTGGGGAGCGAGCATCTACGCGAAATCCAGGCCATTTCTACCGCTGTTTTGCTCGATCACAACCGCTCTTGGAACTTTCTTCACCGTTATGACCCTGGACTACGTGGGAAGTCTTCTCGTTCTCATGTTACTTGGTTTCGTCGCTTCTTTCACCGCGAGTCTCACGGGTCCGAACGTGAAGTTCATGCTTCTGAACGTCAACGAACCACAGGAAAGAGGAAGGATATTCTCCATATTCAACCTCACCGATTCGCTCGGAACGGGATTTGGAAAATTCGCGGGAGGAGTGATGTCCGTTGCCCTCGGATCTCTCGGAGCTGCCTTGAAAGTCTCCGCTTATTTCTGGCTTATCTGTGCGGTGCTGCTCTTTGTTCTGGTTTTTTACTTCACAAGGGACGTGGAAAGACTTCAGAAAAGCATGATGAAGCTGGCCAAAGATATTTCTTCTTGAACTCCCAGAGAGTGGAGGTACAGCATGGATCTGAAGGTTCTCCTTTCGGGTTTCTCCTACTCCACGATATTCGGACTTTCTTTTCTTTTCACGAAGAACGCTCTCGATCATGTGACTCCCCTGACTTTTCTTTCTTTCAGATTCAGCGTTGCTTTTCTCACTTACCTTCTTCTTTTGATAACCGGCGTTGTGAAGCTTGGAAAGAAACCCTACTGGAAGCTCTGGAAACTCGTCCTGTTCCAGCCTGTGCTTTACTTTCTTTTCGAAACGTACGGCCTTCAGAGGGTGAACTCCTCGGAAGCGGGTATGATCATTGCCCTCATCCCGGTCGTTGTCAACCTTCTTGCTCCTTTCATACTCAAAGAGAAGGGAGATCTTCTTCACTACTTTCTTGTGGGAATGGGTTTTCTTGGAGTTTCGTTGATAGTTGGTTTCAACATCACGCCTGGGAACATCATTGGGAAAGCCTTCTTACTCTTAGCTGTTCTCTCCGGAGCGATGTACAGTGTGCTTTCGAGAAAGTTTTCAAAAGAGTTCACACCTGCTGAAATCACTTTCTTCATGATGATGACCGGAGCAGTTTTCTTCACACTTTTGAGTCTTTCAACAGGAGATTTCAGACCGGTGTTCAACGTCCATGTGGTAATCGGTACCCTGTATCTCGGTGTTCTTTCTTCCACCGTCGCGTTTTTCCTTCTCAACTACGCCATAGGGAAAATGTCTCCCATCTTCACCACCCTCTTTTCCAACTTCACAACGGTGATTTCTGTGATAGCTGGGGTTGTTTTCAGAAACGAAACGGTGGAAATTCAACAGATTGCAGGGATGGGATTGATAATCGTTTCTATAATCGCAATGGCGGTTCGTAAGGAGTAAATATAGTCTTGTAATAGAATACTTGCGAAGGAGGTGAATTGATGAGGAAAACTTACGAGGTAATACGCGCAATTCTTCGGAAGACAGGACCTATACTGAAGACAAAACTATTGAAATTACTTTTCCTTGTTGATTATTATGCGATCAAAAAAATTGGGAAACAAATAACCGATTTAGATTACAAGAAATATTTTTATGGTCCATATGATAAGAATTTTGAGCTTGTATTGAATAAAATGTATGTAGAAGGTCTTATCCACACGGAGGAACATATTATAGAACCTGGTCCCTTTGAAACAGGAAAAATTAACCTTTCAAATGAAGAAAAAGAAATATTAGATGAGGTACTGCAAAAGTATGGGGAGATGACTCTAAATGAAGTCTTAGAAGAAATTTACAAATTAGATGAAATAAAAAAATATTCCCTCCACTCAAGAATAGGAAGTGAAAAATTTGAGAAAAATAGAAATAGGCCCTTGGTTATGTGATACTCCTGCCAATGACAATCTTTCCGACGTCTTCACGAAATTTGAAAACGCTTCTAATCGACATTTAAGGGAGATCTTGAAACTATTTTTCATCTACATGTTTTTCTCTAGACTGAACAAATTGTATATTGTCTCTCTCGAGCGAGAACCCGATAGCTATGAATTGTGTGTTGCTCATCCCGATTTACTATTGTTCCCAACACTTAGAAAAGGTATAGTTGTCCCCGTTGAAGAAAAAGATATGTTCGAAGTTGAAGACTTGAATTTCCAGATGTGTAAGTTGATATCTTCTTTGAATCTCCTGAAAGTACACCAGGTTCAGAAAAATTTGGAGAAATTATCACGAAGAGTTCTGAAGATACCCAGTGGGAATCTTTATCTCCTCCCCAATCCCCTAAAGAGGGTGGGATTCTTCATGCGGTGTGCTCAGCTTACGAGCCTTAACCACTCCAGGCCGGTCAAAAGCCATACTCCTACCTTGCAATAGACGCGATTTAAAGTGCAAAGCAGTTGTCTGAGATTTAAAAACTGATTCACTTAGAGTTTCCAGAATAGAGAGTCAGAAGGAAACATTGGAAATGGAAAATAGATGATGGCACAGTAGTCGTACACCTGAATCCGCCAAGGAGGGTTTCTCTTGATCCCTGCGATTGTTCTGATAGTAGTTTTTGCTCTCATCAGTGTAAGAAAGTTTGGTAAAGTAAAAATTCAAATGTGGCAGATAATGCTTCTTGGGGCACTTTGTGTCGTATTAACAGGACAAATTTCTATCTCCAGTGCTTTGAAGTCGATAAACCTTGAAGTTATGTTGTTTTTGTTCAGCATGTTCATTATAGGGACCGCTCTTGAAGAAAGTGGATACCTGCATCATCTTTCTTACATCATCTTTAGAAGAACTCGCAACAAAACAGAACTGATCTTTTCAATCGTTTTTGTGTTCGGTATTTTGTCAGCGTTTCTTATGAACGATACTACGGCAATCATTGGTACTCCCGTTGTTCTTCACCTTGCGAGAAGAAACAACATAAAACCGTCGATTCTTTTGATCACTCTTGCTTTTTCCGTGACTGTTGGAAGTGTTATGAGCCCTCTCGGTAATCCACAGAATTTCATTATAGCCACGGCGGGAGTTATAAAGAATCCTTTCTTGGACTTCTTTAGATATCTCGCCTTACCAACTGTTCTTAATCTCCTGGTAGTGTTCTTCATGGTGAGAATTTTCTACAGGAAACATTTCGTAAATGAAACGATTAACCATATCAAAGATTCAATTGAAGATGTTGAACTCGCAAAAATTTCCAAGATTTCGATTGTTCTTCTTTTTTCCCTGATCATTCTCAAAATCATTCTTGCTTTTTTGAAGTCTTCTTTGAACATTGAACTGGTTCATATCACACTTCTCTCTGCCTTACCCATTCTTATTTTCAGCAAGAAGAGAAATGAAATCATCAAAAAGATCGATTGGCATACTCTTATCTTTTTTGCTTCTATGTTTGTTCTGATGCAAAGTGTCTGGGAAACTGGAATTTTCCAATCTATCTTCGAACGCCTGAATTTTGATGTTCTTTCCGTATCTGCGATCTTACTGGTGAGTGTTATCATGAGCCAATTCATCTCAAATGTACCCATGGTTACACTCTATCTTCCAATACTTCTTGAAGCTGGTGCTGGTGTAAAAGAACTCGTTACACTTGCTGCTGGTAGCACAGTGGCCGGAAATTTGTTCATACTTGGTGCTGCCAGCAACGTCATAATCATACAGAGCGCCGAAAAAAGAACGGGAGACACAATCACTTTCTGGGAATTCACAAAAATTGGCCTTCCACTAACGGTAGTAAATATTCTCATCTACTGGTTTTTTTAAAAAACACTCCCTGAAAAAATCCGTTCCCGCTTAAAACTCCCCCCTTTCGAATGAAGCCAAGTTACATTCCACGAGCACAAAATGTTTCTGTATTATGGACAAAAATGATACAATAGGTAACGATATGGTTTATATCGCATATTCCTATTCGAGGGGGGAAATACATGTCGGAAAAAAGCCTCTATGAAATGGCAGTTGAACAGTTCAACCGTGCCGCATCGCTCATGGATCTGGAACCGGACCTTGCAGAGGTTCTGAGGAGGCCAAAGCGAGTTTTGATCGTTGAATTTCCAGTGAGAATGGATGACGGCCACGTCGAAGTCTTCACCGGATATCGCGTGCAACACAACGTCGCAAGGGGCCCAGCCAAAGGTGGCATCAGGTACCACCCGGATGTCACCCTCGATGAGGTGAAAGCCCTCGCATTCTGGATGACATGGAAGACGGCTGTGATGAATCTGCCCTTCGGTGGTGGGAAGGGAGGAGTCAAAGTAGATCCGAAAAAACTTTCAAGAAGCGAACTTGAAAGACTATCAAGAAGGTACTTTTCAGAGATTCAGGTGATAATAGGACCGTACAACGACATACCCGCACCGGATGTGAACACAAATGCAGATGTGATGGCGTGGTACATGGATACGTACAGTATGAACGTAGGTCACACCGTTCTGGGAATTGTCACGGGAAAACCTGTGGAACTGGGAGGATCCAAGGGACGTGAAGAAGCTACAGGACGTGGCGTTAAAGTGTGCGCAGGACTTGCAATGGACGTTCTTGGAATAGATCCCAGGAAGGCAACTGTTGCTGTTCAGGGATTTGGAAACGTTGGTCAGTTCGCCGCCCTTCTGATTTCTCAGGAACTCGGATCAAAGGTAGTTGCAGTGAGTGACAGTAAAGGAGGTATCTACAATCCCGAAGGATTCGACGTGGAAGAACTGATCAGATACAAAAAAGAACACGGAACGATCGTCACATATCCAAAGGGTGAAAGAATAACCAACGAAGAACTTTTAGAACTGGATGTTGATGTTCTCGTCCCTGCTGCTCTGGAAGGTGCTATCCATGCTGGAAACGCGGAAAGAATAAAGGCAAAAGCTGTGGTGGAAGGAGCAAACGGTCCCACAACACCTGAAGCTGATGAGATTCTGTCGAAAAGGGGTGTTCTTGTGGTACCAGACATACTCGCCAACGCTGGGGGAGTCACGGTTTCTTACTTCGAATGGGTTCAGGACCTTCAGGAGTTCTTTTGGGATCTTGACCAGATAAGAAGTGCTCTGGAAAAGATGATGAAAGGAGCATTTGAAGATGTTATGAAGGTAAAAAAGAAATACAACGTCGACATGCGAACTGCTGCTTACATTCTCGCGATCGATCGTGTTGCGTACGCCACAAAGAAGAGAGGTATCTATCCGTGAAAAAAGCCCCACCGGTCGGTGGGGCTTCGTATTTATCAAACTTCAACCCATGGATACTCTTTTCTTGCAAGCTCATCCACCGCCTGAAGGAGTGCCACTCCCGCTTCTGTCAGTGCGTTTTCTGCTATGAATTTGGATATCCTGGCGAGGTTGACAGTCTCATCGAAGGTTTCCGGATCAACACCGAGTTCTCTTTCTACAGCTTTCCAGCTCTCCGGGTTTATCCTGATCCTCTTCTCCCTCATATGAAGTCCACCGTGTGTTCTTATAGCCTGAAGAAGCCTGATCACAAGGGGTGTCACCGGTGCTTCCACGTCGTCGGAAACAGCAGAGAGAGCTCTCTTCATGAGTTGACCTGCTTCTGTGAGCGTGACAACGTTTGTGGGCAAAATCTCCACCAGATTCTTCGCTTCGAGACTGTCGAGTGCAATTCTTTCCTCCTCTGAAAGATTCATATCTTCGATAAAGACACCCGCTTTGTACGGAACCTTTCTGAGAACCTTCATTTCCACGTTCGTTATGAGTGGCCTTCTCTCAACTTCGACAGAAAGCCTCGCGTAGAGGCGACCAGAAGAAGTGGGAGCTGCATCGCTGACGAGACCTTCTTTTCTTGCCTGTTCGTACCACTCCACGTTTGGAGCTGCGAACTCTTTCTTTGTCATGGTGATTGATTTCACACCGACAGCTGTGATACTCCTGAGGTTCTTTCTCTGATCTTCGAGCACTTCTTCACCATAGCTGGTCAACTCGTACACAAGTGTTCTCCTTGCTCCGTGTCTGTGTTCTCTCGACTTCAAAAGGCCGAAACCTTCAAGATTGTAGAGTGCGAGTTTCACGGTGAGGTCCTTTCTCTTCCATTCCCAGTCTACTGCCTTTTCTATCTGCTTTGGTTCTGGGAAGACATCCTCTTCCTTTTCATGCCTCTTCCAGAGCTTGACGATCACTTCCAGGAGTCTTGCTTCGTCCTCCGAGATCTGGAAAGCGGGAGTTATGAGGTAAGGACCCTTTTTGTATATCTTCCACGCGAGGTAGAGATGCTCCGCCATTGGGTGAAGTTCTCCCGTCCAGTCGATGAGGCCCCTTTCAAGAAGTACGTTCCTTTCAAAGTCACTCAACCGGTTACCTTCGTAAGCCTTCGCAACGGTGTCCAGAACGAGTTCGTCGAGGATCAGTTCATCCGTCACAACAAGACCCTTTCTGAGCGCCGCTCTGATTTGCTGTCCGAGTCCTGTGAGAGCGTAAATGTCGGACTTCGGAACAGAGAAGGCTATCATCCTCATCGCTTCGAGCTGGAGAAGTTCATCTCCCTCTACTGGAAGCGTACTGGACTCCCCCGGGCCCTCCACCATCTTTCTCAGGTACTTCGCAACTTTCGAATTTACGATCAGTCTGGGATGTGAAGCGTGGTAAACCTCATCGAGAGTGTAAGCGTGAGGTGTGAGGTTTCCTTCCTTCGCAAAGCCTCTCTCTTCAAGCGCTTTAGCGACTTCTCCTCTTACCCTCGACTGAGCCAGCTTGGAGTATCTGATCATGGAAATGACTTCGGAACCGATCCACCTGAACGAGTCGTCCCATTCCTCAGGATTCTTCAAGACACCTTCTCTTATCATGTCCGTGAGGAGTTCTCCAAGGATGTTACCAGAAAAGGTCAGATCGTACATCTCAACACCGACGGGTTTGACCAGGTCAGCAAGTTCAAGGTGCCACAGCGTTTCTCTGTCGAAGTCCTCCCATTCCTTTACGCTGAACTCTTCTCCCTTCTCGTAGAGCTTCTTCAGCACGATCGCATGCCTTTTTGTTACAATCATTAATGCCACCTCCTTTTCTATGTGTCTTCTCGCATTAATATTTTACCACTCAGTTTCTTATGAAAAGTGAAATAGAAGGTAATCCATTCGGACTGGTACTTATTCCCACGTAGAAACTACCGGAGGAAATATCGTTCATGTTCAAAAATCCGCCAACTGTGATATAGAACTTGAGCCCTTCCATGTACACCTCTTGGAAAAGGTGATCATAGATAACGTGCTCCTCTTCTCCATTGGAAAATCTCAGTCGAGCGATTCCCAACGTGTTCCCCGTGTTTCTGAGAAGAATAAAACCATCGAAAAGCTCTGCACTGTTTTTGAAAAGCGTCTGGGCAAAAGACACGTCGTAGGAGAAATCCTCCGAGTTTAAAAGCTGAAACTTGATGTTTGCGGAGAAACTTCCGTCTTTTCCAAGCGCTGAAGTCAGGCCAGCGAAACAGAACAAACTGTTCAGATCGAAAAGGTGTGAGAGGTCGTCATTGAGAAGATTCAGGGACACCTTCAAAGAGGAAGGCATATCCAGCAGATACGTTCTGAGATCGACACCCACTCCAATGTTGTTAGCGGCTCCTGCTTCACTGTTCAGAGATGTTTGGGTCGAACTGAAGTTCATTTCAAAGGTAACGTCGAGTCGTGTGTTTGCGGAAACAGGAAAATCACCTAAAACCCCCGTCAAACCGAAACTGTAATCCCCAGAAGAGGAGTATTCACCGTACGCTGTGAAATTGTCCCTGGAAGCCACAAAGCCGGTGTATTGATTGAAATTTCCCTTCAAATCAACAGACGGCATCAAAAACAGGAAGGTGTTGTTTTCCACGTTCGAGAACATGAGGAAAAGAGAGAAAGCGTTGTCAAAATACACTGGAAACCACATCGCAGGCTGGAAAAACTTTCTCAGTCTGAAGCCGAACTCGTTTCCAGTGGAAAACTTTTTGCCTTCTATCACAAAAGGTTCACTCTTTTTCACTTCGACCACCACAGGTTCCATACTCAGATCTTTTCTGTAAACACCCGTTCCCCCTGTCTGGCCGTATGGGATGTAACTTATGTAGTAAATTTCACTTCCCTGGATCACAAAATCTTCCACGAGGCTCTTCGATGAAAGTCTGTGGAGTTCTTTCTTCTCAAGATCGTAGTAGCAGGGAACGGTGTGTTCTCCTTCCACCTGAACGAATATTATTCCATCTTTCCAGAACTTCACGTACGGTCCTTTCATTGTTTCGTTTTTCAGTTCAAGGATGACTTCTCCGTTTGTTTTCAGAACGATAATGTCGTTTTTCTCTGTGAAGAGCGCCACAAAACGATCTGATACGTCCATGTACCTTATGAATTCGTCGAGCGTGGTGTGAAACTCCGATCCTTCTATTGTTGCTTTTCCTGTCTTCGTATCGTAAAAGGCAAGGTAAACCTTTCCGTTTTCCACATCGAAAGCGCTTATGTTCCCCTTTGAAATCTGTCTTCCACCCTTCACATCCCACAGGACATTTTCGTAACGGTTGAAAGATTTTTCTTTGGTGAGCACGTAGATCTTCTCTCCATCGATCTTCACGTCCAGAACGTTTCTCACGGGAATCTTCTGAACTTCTTTCCCATCCAGGTCAAGGATCTTCAAAATCTGTTTTTTCATCCCCGTGTACGAAGTGGAGGGCCCGTACTCTTCCGAAAGGACAACCAGATGGTCCCCGTACAAATCGATCTTGTGAAGCCAGGTGTTTTTTGCGCTGTATACAAGATCTCCCTGAGGGTACTCGTGTTTTGTGAGAGAATAGATCCAGTCCGTGTAGATCTCTTCGCGCGTTTTTCCAAAGACCTTCTCGTATGGGTCCTTGAAACCCTCAAAGGCAAAAGTACTGAACGTTTTGGAAGTTTCCCTGAAAAACTCCTTCACTTTCTCAAGGCCGTACGTCTCCACAAGGTAGCTGTAAAACCCGGCTGTGAAGTTGTAGTACAGAAGCCCGTCTCTGTAGTCGTCATCGGGTGCTACTTTTATGTAACCAGGAGATGGAAAGTTGGGAAGTGAGTAGTAGAACAGACCATTCGAGAAAAAAGGATTGTTTAGTCTTCCAGATGAGATCGAGAAAGAGCTCTCGTTGAAAACGGTAACACCCTCCACCAGGTCGCTGAAGAGTTGGGGATAAAGAGGAATTCCCGTGAGTTTTGTTACCGTCTTTCCTATTTCGTCCTGATAGGTGAGATGGCACATGTGGGAGAATTCGTGAATGAGAACGTAAGCGTACCAGTCCTCGAGAGAAAGGCGAAAGGAAAGCCAGCTTTCAGGGGGCCACAGGTAGACCACAATCGTTTTATGAAAGAAAGGCATCGTGTAGCCATTCGAGATGGTGCCCCTGTCTTTGAGGACAATAGTTATCCGTCCCGGGTCGTTTCCAACGAGCTCTATCACCTTCGGCCTGATCGCCTCGAAGATGTTTCCAACAAGAACGGCGTTTTCAAAGTATCCTTCTGGATAAACAACATCCGCGTGCTCGAAGTGGAGAACACCGGAGAAGAGTTCTGCAACAAGTAAAAGAACGACGGCAAAAAACAACCTCTTGATCAATGTATCACCCCTTCCTTTCGTTTAACCACTTTCTCAACGTCTCGGCTTTCTCTACCCTGCCCAGTTTCAAATATGCCTGATATTCATACTCCAGGGATAAAACCGGTATTTTCATTCCATGTGTTTCTACAAACCTTTTGTATTTGTTCAAATCTACGGGATCTTCCCAGGTTCCATCTTCGAGCCGTTTTCGAATATCTCCCATAATTTCAACTTTTATTCCATCGATAATTAATTCACCGAAATGAGAACAGATTTTTTCCGTGGAAGAAAACCTGACCTTTTTGCTTACGAACTCAGAGAAAATGCGTTCGATTTCATAAGCTCCTTCTTCATCAGTTTGAATGTCGATATCGTGAACTTCAACAGGAACTCCCTGCAGCGCAAAACTGAGACTACCTGTAACTACCCAGTTCACTTTCTCATTTTTCAGTCGGTCGTATATTTTACGAAGAACGCGAAGATATTCGGGCCTTATCATCTTCTCATCTCCCCAGACAGCTTTTCATCTAAATCATACTTTTCACCATTATGTTATCACTCCAGAAAGTCAAAAAGAGAAACTTTTGTAACTTCCGCCCCCGAAAGCAACTTCCGACCCCGGAAGTGATATAATAAAGATGGAGGTGATCGACTTGCTCTTCTCCCTCACTCCCAAGACGAAAAAGGAAGATCTCTTCGACAGAGAAAAAGAACTGAAAGACCTCGAAAAACTGCTCCAAACCTACCCGATCGTTGTGATCACCGGTCTGAGACGGGTTGGAAAGTCCTCCCTCGTGAAAGTCTTTCTGAACGAAAGCGATCTCTTACACATAACCGTGGACGGAAGAAGACTCTACGAAACATCGGGAGGTAACATCTCATCCCATCATCTCACAAGATTTCTCGGAGAAGAGCTGTCCAGAATATCGAAATCTCAGAAACTTATGAACGTTCTCAAGAGGGTCCGTGGGATCACGGTGAGTGGAACATCGATAGAACTCAATCCAAAGGAGTTCAGTCTCTCTGATCTTCTCGAAAAGCTGAACGAAACGGCAAAGAGGCGAAAGAAAAAGATGGTCATCTTCTTCGATGAGGCGCAGTATCTAAGATACTACGGCTCTCGCGGCGGAAGCGATCTTCTGGCACTCCTTGCCTACTCCTACGACAACTTCGAAAACGTACGCTTCATCATCAGCGGTTCAGAAGTCGGCGTTCTCCACGATTTTTTGAAACTCGAAGACTACAGCTCACCCCTCCACGGCCGTGGAATAGGTTTTCTCACGGTGAGACCGTTCACCTTCGATCAATCCGTGGACTTCCTCATGGAAGGCTTTCGAGAGGTGGGAGAGAAGGTCAACTTCGACGTGGAAGAAATCGTGAGAGAAATAGACGGCATAGTGGGGTATCTCGTCCTGTTTGGAGTGAAGTACCTCGAAAAGAAGAACAAAGATGAAGCGCTGAAAGAGGTGTTCCATGCCGTGAAGGCCCTTTTTGAAAAGGAAATGGAAGAGCTCAGAAAAAGGAGCGAAAGGTATCCGTTCATATTGAGACAGATCTCAAGAGGTATAAACACCTGGTCTGCTCTGAAAAACATCTTTCGCGCAAAAGGCGACTTCATCGGTGACTCCCGATTGTACTCTCTCCTCGAAACTCTGGAAAAGATGTCCTTCATAGAAAAAACACAGAACGGATACAGAATAGTTGATCCGGTTTTTGAGAAGATTTTGAGCGAATGAAACGGAGAGATTCGCTACTTTCCTTCCGTGGTTTTCCGGTACTCTTCTTCTGTAACAGGTCCAAACCACTCTGCAGGACCGAGATGAACCTGTGTACTGATACCTATATGTACGAGTTCTTCATTGGGGGCCGCGCCATGCCAGTGAACCACGTTCGGTGGTATCTCCACCACATCACCTTTTTTCAAAACTCTTGCGGGTTTTCCTCTTTCCTGGTAAAAGCCTCTTCCCTGGGTCACGATCAGGATCTGCCCTCCTGGATGGCTGTGCTAGTGTGTTCTCGCTCCTGGCTCGAACACCACGTTGTATACCTGTGTGTTGAATACTCCGTTTTCGTCAGTAACCAGCATCTTCACCCAGACGTTCCCAGTGAAGAAGTCGCTCGAGCCTTTAGAACCCTTTTCAAAGATATCATCCACCATGGTTGTACCTCCTCTTAGTGGTTTTTCATGTTTTTCACCCAGAATTCTATTGCTTTGTCAATCCATCCTTCCGCAATGGTACCTTCTCCAAGCCCAAAACCATGTGAAAGCCCAGGAAAAACAATTATTTCTGCATCAGTTCCATTTGCCTTAATCCTTTTGATCCTGTCCATCATAACCCTGTAAGGTACGATTGGATCGCTTGTTCCTACAACTGCGAATGTTGGTGGTTCTTTCCCAGTAACATCTGTCAAAGCAGTATATTGCATTATTACAGCTGCCGGACGTGGATATCTCTTTTCTCCAAAACTCTCAGTACCATGGCTTCCGACCCACGCTACAACACGGGCTCCAGCAGAGCCTCCCCACAATGAATAATCCTGCATGTCTATTCCAAGTTCATCGGCGTTCTCATATAGAAACGCAATTGCTCTTGCAAGATCTTCACAAGCAGCTTGAGGATCTGGACGATAAATTAAAGCAAAAGCGTTGTATCCTCTTTTGCTGAGTTCAAGAGCATGTGGAAAACTGTCTTGCATTGCTCCGACATATACGAATCCTCCACCCGCAACAATAATAGCTGTCTTTGCACCTTCATTACCACGAAAGAAAAACAACCCTGTGTCTTTTTTGCTTGGATCCTTTAATTTTTCTTCATCGGAGTAGATATCATAGAAAATAGTTTCCCCTGCATCAGCCCGTTTTTTAAGATAATTAACAATTTCTACCGTTTTACTTGGGTTGATATTGCTATACCACATGAGAGAAAGTTCTCCAAGAGTATCTCCACTGTAGTAATTTTTGTTTGTTGGAAAAAGAAGTCTACCAAAATCCTTAAAAGCTGGATATTTAATTACCTCTTCAATTTTTGTATTTACAGTAAAATCCTCTTGAGATTGGCTCTTCTGCAAATTCGTCTCAGCCTCCGACAAACCTTTTTTGATATTATTTTGAACACCCCAAAATGCTTTCAACCCGTTGTAGATATACTCCATTGCAGCCTTCATATCATGAGAATACCCCTCCTTAACACGAAACGCAAAATTACCGTCATGTCTTTCATCGATATTGATAAAATAAGGGGACATTTCCATAAGCTCTACTCTGGCTTTATCGTAGCTGTACGCAAAGTCATTTGTTCCTGTAATAATGAAGACAAAATAATCATTCAGATCATGTCTACGAGCTGTGGCAAAGATCTCCTCATCATCCAGAGTGGTACCGCAGCTCATCGGCAGGAAATAGCGGAAGTAATCGAGGGCGTATTGGAATGTTCGCCAGGTTGCAACCGCACCCATGGAAAACCCTCCGAATCCACGATGGTCACGGGAAGCGATTAGGTACTCTCTTGACGTGCTTGCAGCATAGGTGCTGTAGGTCCCTTCCACCGCAGGGATCAAATCGTTCACCAATTCATTATGGTAGTTCCTTGTCAACTGCATTGCCAGGGAAAAGCTGGTAGAATCCAGTCCATTTTCATTCGTGTTGTTATAAGTCGGACATACTATGATCAGTGGCCTGATCTCTCCTGCAGCAATTGCATTATCAATGATATTCTTAAGCGGAGAGGGTCTATCTGGAGTGCCGAGCATGGTGGTTTCATCTCCCCAACCACCGTGCATCAGATAAAAGACATCGTATTTTCGGTTTTTATCATAGCCATAAGGAAGATATACGATTGCACGTTTTTTAATGATCTTTGATTTTTCAGAATAGGAGAAAGATTCATAAGTGTCATAATATAATTCCACCAATGTTCCTGGTTGAGATGATGGTCTGAAATATTCGTTTGGAATCTCTTTCAATTCCTGAGGAATCTTTATGTTTATTACTTCTGATGCCACATTATCACTTCCAAAGCCCAGAGTCCACACAAGAAGGGTCAGCACAATCATCGAAATATTTCTCATTTTTATCATCCCAGAAAACTATATTTTCCGTGAACAAATCCATTTGACGATCTCGGGATCCCTGTGGGAGAAGAACGCACTCTGCCCTTCATCGAGCGTTGCGATCTTTTCCATGTCTTCCTGCGTGAGTTCAAAATCGAAGATACTGATGTTTTCTATCATTCTCTCTCTTCTCACAGTTTTGGGAATGGCAACGATTCCTTTCTGGGTGAGCCATCTCAGAATGACCTGCGCAACCGTTTTGCCGTACTTTTCCGCGATCGATCTGAGCACTTCGTTCTGGAAAATGTTTTTTCTTCCCTCAGCGAAAGGACCCCAGGCTTCAGGCTGGATGTTGTAATTTCTCATGAATTCGATCTCCTCTTGCCTCTGATAAAACGGATGAATCTCGATCTGGTTCACCGCTGGGATCACCTCATGATGAACGATCAAGTCCATCAGTCGATCAGGATGGAAATTGCTCACACCTATGGCTCTTACCAAACCATCTCTGTACAGCTCTTCCATAGCCCTCCAGGCACAGTGTATATCTCCAAAGGGTTGGTGAATGAGATAAAGATCGATGTACTCAAGCTGAAGCTTCTTCAGAGACTTTTCAAAAGCCCTCTTTGCAGACTCATAACCTGCGTCCTGTATCCAGAGCTTGGTGGTGATGAAGAGTTCTTCCCTCGAGGTGAGTCCTTCTTCGATAGCCCGTTTGATGGCCATTCCCACAGCTTCCTCGTTCATGTAGGCTGCTGCAGTATCGATGAGTCTGTAACCCACCTTGATGGCCTCATAGACACATTCTTCAGTCTTTTCTGGTGGTATCTGGAAAACTCCGTATCCCAGAATAGGCATTTCTACACCGTTGTTCAAAGTGACTTTTGGAACCTGCATGGTAACACCTCCCATCGATGAATTCATGCTTCTGAAGTTCTCGTACCAACCTTTCCCGCTACCGTGAAAAAGATCGAAGAAGGTACAAAAATAACGGACACCAACAGCACAGAATGTTTCATAGATACGTCATCTTTTCCATATCCTCAGGATATCTTCCACCTTTTATTTCTATTCTTGAGAGAGCATCGTTTATTTCCTGGAGCTCTTCCGGTGTGAGTTCAACAAAAGCCCCTCCGATGTTTTCCAGAAGGTGTCTCAGTTTTGTTGTGCCGGGTATGGGAACGATCCAGGGTTTCTGTGCAAGAAGCCATGCGAGAGCTATCTGTGATGGTGTCGCACCCTTCCGCTCAGCGATCTTTTTGAGGAGTTCTACGAGTGCAAGATTTTCCTTCAAATTCTCTTTCTGAAAGCGTGGAATCCTGCTTCGAATATCTTCCTCATCGAACCTGGAGTTTTCGTTTATCGTTCCTGTAAAGAATCCTTTCCCCAGAGGACTGTAAGCCACAAAGCCTATTCCCAGTTCTTCACAGGTGGGAAGTATTTCCTCTTCAGGTTTTCTCCACCACATGGAGTACTCGTACTGCACCACATCAACAGGACAGACTTTATGAGCTCTCCTTATCGTTTCGGCGGAAGCTTCGCAAAGTCCAAAATGCTTCACCTTACCCTCTTCTATGAGTTCCTTTACAGTCCCAGCTACTTCTTCTATTGGAACGTTCGGATCCACCCTGTGCTGGTAAAGAATGTCTATGGCTTCCACCCTGAGCCTTCTTAGAGAACCTTCCACTGCTTTCTTAATGTGTTCCGGCCTACTGTTCAGACCTTTCCAGCCTGGCCTTCCATTTTCGTACAGCTCGAAACCAAACTTCGTTGCTATCACGACCTCACCTTTGAACGGCTCGAGTGCTTCGCCTACGAGTTCCTCGTTTGTGTAAGGACCGTAAACTTCCGCAGTATCGAAGAAGTTGATACCAAGCTCCACGGCTGTTCTGATGAGTTTGATCATCTCTTTTCTGTCTGGAAGATTCTTCTGGCCGAAGCTCATTCTCATACAGCCGAGTCCTACGGCAGAAACCTCAGGTCCTCTCTCTCCAAGTTTTCTCTTCGGAATGCCCATGTTTTCCCCTCCTTTCGCTCTAAAACATACCGCTATCTGCTCCGGAAACGTTAGAAAGATATTCTCGAATATTTGCCTGATTTTCCATCAAAGGGTAAAATCTTAACAGAAAGGAGATGAAAAAAATCATGGATGAATTCGATCACACTCGGAGAAAGCTGATTGAAAGGATTTTACATCTCACAGAAAAACAACCCGTGGTGAGACCACTTCCGGGTCTGACTGTGGGCAGGAGGGAGTCTCCTACAGAACCTTCCACTTACATTCTTCCGCCATCGATATGCATCGCAGTTCAGGGTGCAAAGCGCGTTCTCATTGGAGAAGAGTACTACATTTATGACGTGGAGAATTTTCTTCTCAACTCTTTCGACATTCCCGTGATTGCCCAGGTGATAGAAGCTTCTAAGGAAAAACCTTATATCGGAATAACCTGGGAGATAGACATGGAGATCCTCATGGAGATCGTTGTTGAGCAAAAGCTCAATACAAGACCCACCGCGTCATCCCGCGGTACATCGCTGGGGAAGGTCACTTACCAGCTCTTAGACGCTTTCAAAAGGATGCTGGATCTCCTCGATGAACCGGAACACATTTCCGCACTCCTTCCCGTGATAAAAAAAGAGATCATCTACAGGCTCCTTGTGAGCGAACAGGGATCAAAACTCATCCAGATTGCGCTCTCTGGAAAGAACGATGTGATAGCAGCATTGAATTATCTGAAAGAACACTTCAGCGAACCCGTGAACATGAAAAAGCTTGCCGAGACCGTCGGAATGAGCGTGTCGACTTTTTATCAGAATTTCAAGATTCTCACCGGCATCACTCCTCTTCAGTACCAGAAAAAGCTTCGATTGTGCGAGGCAAGGAAGCTTCTCATGGCAGGAAACGATGTCACAACCGCAGCCTACCAGGTGGGATACGAGAGCCTCTCTCAGTTCAGCAGAGAGTACAAAAGATTCTTCGGTGTTTCTCCTTCACAGGATGCAAAGAATCTGAGGGAAGAACCTCACACGAGGATCCTTTATTGATTGCAGATGATGGTGCTTCTGTGCTATAATATGCTCGGAGTCGGTAATTAGGTGAGAATAATTAAAAAGGGGAGATTCCTATGGAAAGAGAAAAAGTGGAACTTTTTAAGGAAGTGCTGAAAAAACTCCACGAAGGTGAGAACGTGGAATCTTTGAAAAAACAATTCGGAGAACTGCTCTCGCAGATTCCACCGTTCGAGATACCCGTCATCGAGCAGGAATTGATAAAAAGCGGTGAGATAGACGTAAGAGACATCATCAAGATGTGCGATCTTCATGTTGAGTTCTTCAGGGGAGCCGTGTCAGAAGCCGGCAGAGAAATAGAAAAGCTCCCGAATGGACACCCGCTAAGGACGCTCTACGAGGAGAACAAACAGATACTAAAAGATGCGGAAGCTTTGAGTTTGCTTGCTTCCAGCACGTTCTCTCTTCCAAAAGACGATCCTCGCAGGAAACAGTTCTACGAAAAACTCGTGCAGCACGTCTCAGGGCTTCACAGAATAGGTCTCACCCATTACACGAGGGAAGAGATGCTGATATTCCCATACATCGAGAGAAGAGGTATCACAGCCGTTCCAACAGTCCTCTGGTCCAAACACGACGAGATCAGATTGAAGATAAGACTCCTTCTCAATCTTTTGAAGAAAGAAGAATCTGATGAACGGCTGAAAGAAGAAGCCCTGGAACTTTCAAGGATGCTCTCAGACATGGTCTTCAGAGAAAACAACATACTCTATCCGACACTGAAGGTTCTTTTCTCTGAAGGTGAGTGGAAAGCGATAAAGCTGCTGGAGAAAGACATAGGATACTACAAGATTGAAGTGACAGACGAGTGGGAAACTTCAGCGGAGCCTGTTCTTCCACACCAGATGGATCCAACCGTTTCCCCTGAAACTTACGAGAAACTTCCCGATGAGATCAAAAGGGTTGCCGGAATGCTCACTCCAGACACCGAATACTCGTTGGTTCGAGACAACGATATGGAAATAGAAAGTGGTTATCTGTCTTTGGAAGAACTGAACGCTATTTTCAAAACGTTGCCGTTCGATATAACCTTTGTGGATAAACACGGAAGAGTACGTTTCTTCTCTGGAGGTCACAGGATCTTCCACAGAGCTCCCACCGTTCTTGGAAGACCGGTCCAGTTCTGTCATCCCCCAAGGAGCGTTCATATCGTGAACAAAATTCTCAAGGCTTTCAAAGAGGGAAGAAAAGAACCTGCGGAGTTCTGGATCAACATGGGTGACAGAAAGATCCACATACGATACTTCCCGGTCCTGGACAAAGAGGGAAACTATTTGGGAACACTGGAAGTGGTGCAGGACATCACAAGGATAAAAGAACTCGAAGGAGAAAAAAGGCTCCTCGACTGGAAAGACTGAAAAAGCGCAGGTTCTCCTGCGCTTTTTTCAATCACTCGTTTTGTAACCCATAGGTCTTCTCTTTGTTGCCCAATTTAAACGATGAAATTTATGTTTTCTGATAGTATATAAGTGATAAATTATATAAGAAGGTGATTATATGAAGCTTCATGAGTTGTTCCATATCCTTTCAAACGAAACCAGGCTGAAGATTTTAACTCTTCTTCTGGAGGAAGAGATGTGCGTTTGTCAGATACTGGCAAATATAGGAACAACTCAGCCGAACATTTCACAGCATCTCCATGTTCTCAGAAACCACGGCATTGTCAAATCTCGCAGAGAAGATTCCTTCGTTTACTATTCGATCGATGAAAGATTCATCGAAGAATATCCGTTCCTTTTCACTATTCTCGAACGTGCGAGAAAGGAATATGATGTTAAGACCGTTAACTCCTGTTCTTTACCAAATCTATCAAATAAGGAGTGAGAAATTTGGCGACCTTCATCCTGATCGCACTGATCTTTGTGGCTTTCTATTTCGTTCCGTTCGGGCATCCAATTGTTGATCAGAGTATCCTGAACGGGTTCTATTTGCTCCACGAATACGCACGTGAACATGTTCTCCTGTGTCTTGTTCCCGCGTTCTTCATCGCGGGAACGATATCGGTGATGCTCAAAAAGGACGCCGTTTTGAAACTCCTTGGCCCAAACGCTAGAAGGATCATTTCTTATCCTGTTGCTGCGATTTCCGGTGGTATTTTGGCCGTCTGTTCCTGCACCATTCTTCCGCTCTTTGGAGGGATCTACAGAAAAGGTGCGGGTATAGGCCCTGCAACCACTTTCTTGTTTGCTGGGCCTGCCATAAACATCGCAGCGATATTTCTGACAGCACGAGTTCTCGGATGGGATTTGGGACTTGCCCGTCTCATCGCAACGATAACAGCGGCTGTCCTCATAGGTTTGATCATGGAAATGATCTATCAGGAAAGGGGAGAAGGTGGACTCGCGTTCACCTCCGATGACGATCAGTACGGTGTAAGAGGAATAATATTCTTCTTGATACAGCTTGGATTTCTGGTAACGAGTTCTCTTGGTATCAACCAGACCTTCAAATATTCCCTAATGACAGTACTTGGGCTTTCTGCACTCTTCATGGCTTTGTTTGGTTTCAAAAGGGACACCGTTCAAAACTGGCTGTACGAAACCTGGGATTTTGCAAAGAAGATACTGCCGTATCTCTTCATCGGTGTGTTTTTCGCGGGTGTTTTGACCAGGCTTTTGCCACAGCAGGTGGTAACGGCGCTTCTTGGAAGCAACGGCTTTTTATCCAATCTCGTAGCGTCCGTCATAGGTGCTCTCATGTACTTTGCCACTCTTACGGAGGTTCCAATAGTTCAAGCTCTGCGAGAACTTGGAATGGCAAAGGGACCGACTCTTGCGCTTCTCATGGCCGGTAATTCCCTCAGCCTTCCGAGCATGATCGTTATCACAAAACTCCTTGGAAGGAAAAAGGCCTTCACCTACTTTGGTCTTGTGGTCATCTTTTCGACTCTGTTTGGACTGATATACGGAGCGATTTAAAAGGAGGGATAGTATGGCAAAGAAAGTGGAGATACTTGGGAAAGGGTGTCCGAGGTGCAAACAGACAGAAAAAATCGTGAGAATGGCAATCGAAGAACTGGGAATCGATGCGGTCGTTGAAAAGGTTCAGGACATAGACGAGATCATCTCAAGAGGTGTCGTGGCAACTCCTGCGGTAGCGGTGGACGGAAAAGTTGTCATCTCTGGCAGAATTCCATCTTTGGATGAAGTCAAAAAGGTACTTCAGCAGGCTTAAAACAGAACTCTGTTTAAGATAAAGCCGCCTTCTCAGGCGGCTTTGTTTGTATCATCCCCTCCTCTTTGAAGAGTTTTTTCATGCTCTTTTTCGCTTCCCATACGGCGTAATCCCTGACGTCTTTTGAGATGGGTCTGTTCCACACAAAACTGAGAACTGCGGCATCGTCTGCTAATCCTATAACAGGATAATGAACACTATCGTTGTTATTACTCTCCACGGAGTTTTGTACTCTCCACTGTACCAATCTTTCAAAAGATTCGACAGAATTTTCGTCCATTTTTAGCCAAAATCGAGTTTGACCTTACTTTCTTCTCCAGTTTTTCTGAATTTTTCAAGGCCTTTCTACATACTCTTCACTTATTTCATCAATTAATTTCTGAGTCTTTTGTTTCATGTACATATCTCCCCCCACAGTTCAACGAAATTCGGAAAGAAAATCGTATCAGTCATATAATTTGACACCAACCGGTGTACTTGTGAAAAACTCAGGGGGAGTTATAGATTTGACAAGTTTTCAAGTGCTAAAATTCTAACAGATCGTGAGATATCCTCGAACTCGAAAAGTCAGGAATAAAGGCTTTGACCAGTTCAGGAATGAAGAATCTATCACTCTCAGGGGATTGGGGGAAAAATCGTGAACAATCTTTTGTTTAAGAAAGTAGATTACAGTGTGGGTGGACTGCTGGAGAGCATCGATAGCGGTGAAATAGGCCTTCCTGATATTCAACGGCCCTTTGTCTGGGATACAACCCGTGTGCGTGATCTGTTTGATTCTATGTACCGTGGTTATCCCATAGGAACTCTTCTTTTCTGGGAAAATGGTTTTCCAGGTGAACACCGTACTATTGGGATAGGTACCAAGCAAAAAGTGCCTCGCCTGCTCGTTGTGGATGGTCAACAGCGACTCACTGCCCTTTACTCCGTGATGAAGGGAGTTCCCATCGTAGATAAGAACTTTCAACAGCGGCGCTTGAGAATAGCCTTTAATCCGATGGAGGAAAAATTCGAGGTCACCAATACATCCATTGAGCGCGATCCTACCTGGATATCTGATATCAGCATCCTGTGGCAGAAAGGTTTCGCGCCGTACGATTTCATCTCCAGTTTCATGAAGAGATTGGAAGAACGGCGTGGTCTAACCGAAGAGGAACGACAGCGAATTCCTCAATCCATTCAAAAGCTGGTCAACCTCGTCAATTATCCGATGACCGCTCTGGAAATTTCCGCCAGCGCCACAGAAGAACAGGTTTCTGAGATATTTGTTCGTATAAACAGCAGAGGTCGTACACTCAATCAGGCCGATTTCATCTTGACGTTGATGTCAGTTTTCTGGGATGAAGGGCGCAAACAACTGGAAGAGTTCTGCCGGCAGGCCAAGCATCCTCCTTCGGATAATCGTCCTTCACCTTACAACCCATACTTCAAACCCCAGCCGGATCAACTATTGAGAATCGATGTGGTACTGGCTTTTCGTCGTGCCCGGCTGGAACACGTGTATTCCATTCTACGGGGCAAGGACCTTCAAACTGGTGAATTCTCACCGGAACGTCGCGATGCCCAGTTCGCTCTCCTGAAAAAGCACAGGATGATGTCCTCAGCTTACAAAACTGGCACGACTTTTTGAAAGTGATAAAGCGTGCCGGATATATCCATCCCAGTCTTATTACCTCTGAAATGGCGCTGGTTTACACTTACTCCCTCTGGCTCATTGGCAAGCAAGACTTTGGCCTGGACCAGCACACTCTCCGCAATCTGATGGCACGATGGTTCTTCATGAGTTCGCTCACCAGTCGCTACTCCTCTTCTCCTGAAACTCGTATGGAACAGGATCTCGCATTGATACGAAACTGTTCCAGTTCAGAAGAGTTCATTCGGACACTGGAACAGGAAATATCGGCGGTCCTGACAAATGATTACTGGACTGTCACGCTCCCTAACGAACTGGCCACAGCTTCCGCTCGCAATCCGGGACAATACGCTTTCTTTGCAGCTCTCTGTTTGCTCGACGCTCCGGTACTCTACTCTTCTATGAAGGTTCGTGACCTTCTCGATCCCACATCACAATCGCACAAATCAGCGCTGGAAAGGCACCATCTCTTTCCGCGCAAACACCTTGAAAAACTGGGCATCAAAGATAAACACGACATAAACCAGGTTGCCAATTTCGCTCTGGTAGAATGGCACGACAACGTTGATATAGGAGATCGCCCTCCTTCAGACTACGCACCTGAATACGAACGTCGTTTCCCACCCGACAAACTCAAAGAAATGTACTGGTACCATGCACTGCCCGAGGGCTGGTACAACATGGACTACCGGACATTTTTGGAGGAACGCCGACGCCGGATGGCAGAAATCATTCGGAAAGGGTTTGAGAGTCTAATTGAATAAGGATGATTGACTCAGAAAAAACAGCTTCGTTATGAAGATTAAAATTAATATGTTGATACAACGCAATGTCTTTGATGAACTCTTAAATTGTCTGGTCTGAGAATGCTATAATCCGATTAAAGAGAAATGGGGAATTGACTTTTTTACCGAGGTGAAAAAGTATGATCAAAAAAGGAAATATTATCGAAGGACCTTTCTGGGATGAACCAGTTAAGGTCGATGAAATAAAAGAAATAATGAATCGTGTTTATATTAAAGGATCAACTATTTATTCAAAAAAGTATGTTAACGATATACTTGAAAGAGATGATTTAAGTAAATTGCGAATCATGAAAGCATTGATTGACTTCTCAGCTAACCCACAGGATACATTTCTTGTAATAGAAGCAACAAGATTTAAATACGCTTCATTATTTGATCCATTGCTTGCAATGAATGTTTCAAAAATAGATCCACTACCATTTCAGATAGAGGCCGTGTACGGTTACATCTTAAAACAACCGCATATAAGATTTTTGATTGCCGATGATCCGGGTGCAGGAAAAACAATCATGGCAGGACTGGTCATAAAAGAACTGAAATTGAGACGATTGGCAAACAGGATTCTGATAGTTGTTCCAGGACATTTGAAGGACCAGTGGAGAAGGGAATTAAAAGAGAAGTTCGATGAGAAGTTCGTAGTTCTTGACAGAGGTGCCTTCAATTCCCATTACGGAGAAAATCCATGGGAAAAGTACGATCAGATTATAACTTCCATTGATTTCGCGAAACAAGATGAAATAGTAGCGAGTTTAAGTTCAGTTCATTGGGATCTCACAATAGTCGATGAAGCTCACAAAATGTCAGCTTATAGATACGGAGATAAGACCAAGAAAACTCAACGTTACAAGCTGGGAGAAGTTCTATCTGGAACGTCAAATCATCTCATTTTCCTCACTGCCACTCCGCATAGAGGAGATCCAGAAAACTTCAGATTGTTTCTGGATCTTCTCATGCCCGGTTTTTTCGCTACAAACGAAATGGTGGAAGAATCTCTGAAAAATAAAGACAATCCTCTGTTCATAAGAAGATTGAAAGAAGATCTGAAAGACTTCGAAGGAAAACCAATTTTCACAAGAAGATTCCCGGTAACCATAAAGTTTCATCTCTCAGAGTCTGAGAAAAAACTCTACAATGAAGTGTCAAGGTATGTAATCGAGCAATACAACAGAGCGATGCAATCTGACAAAAGTAGAAACATCGCATTTGCTTTGATGATACTCCAGAGGAGGATGGCATCCAGCACGTATGCTCTTTTGAAATCTCTTGAGAGAAGGAAGGAAAGACTCGAACGGATCTTAAAGGGTAACAAAAAGCCAAAAGAGATGGTAATTTCCAATGATTTCGAAGAGCTGGATGATATGGAAGAAAGCGAAAGATGGAAAAAGGAAGAAGAATAGGAAACTGTGACGATTGCAAAAGATCCGGATGAGTTAAAAAGGGAGATAAAGACGCTTGAGAGGCTTATTGAGATGGCAAAGGATGTTATAACCAGCGAAGAGGAAGTCAAGCTTAAAGAATTAAGGAGAGCTATTAAAGAAGGCTTCGAGAAAATTGAAGAGATGAAAGGAAACAAGAAAATACTCATATTCACTGAATCAAAAGATACTCTCAATTATCTTGTTGAGAAGATAAAATCATGGGGTTACAGGGTAAACTACATCCACGGTGGCATGAACATAGATGAGAGGATAAAGGCAGAAAAGATTTTCAGGGATGAAACCGAGATCATGGTTGCGACCGAAGCCGCTGGAGAAGGCATAAATCTTCAGTTTTGTCATATAATGATAAACTACGACATACCATGGAATCCCAACAGACTTGAGCAGAGGATGGGAAGAATTCATAGATACGGACAACAGAAAGATGTTTATATTTTTAACCTCGTAGCGGAAGACACCCTGGAAGGTAAAGTTCTCGCAAAGCTCTTCGAAAAACTTGAAGAGATTAGAAACAAACTTGGAAGTGACAGGGTTTTTGATGTTATCGGAGATGTGTTTGAAGGTAAGAATCTCTACCAGCTGATAATCGACGCAATTACAAATGCAAAAAGCATGGATGAAATTCTGAAGGAGCTGGATATAGAACCTGACGAAGAATATATCTCTAAGATAAAAGAAATACTTGGAGAAAGCCTTGCAACGAGGTTCATAGACTACACGAGAATAAAAGAGATGGCGGAAAGGGCAAGGGAATATCGATTGATTCCGGAGTTTGTGGAGGAATTCTTTAAGAAGGCTTTTCAGAAACTCGGTGGACAAATAAGAAATTTGAAGGAAGGCCTCATTGCTATAGATTCTATCCCGTATGAAATAAGAAAGATTGCAGAGAGTGTTGAGTTCAAAAACAGATACGGTGTGATAATGAGAAGATATCCGAAAGCAGCCTTTGACAAGGAAATTGCTTTCAAGAATCCTGACGCCGAATTCATCTCGTTTGGCCATCCGTTATTCGAGGCTCTTCTTGAGTGGATAATCAAGAATTTTGCAGATGATGCTAAGAAAGGAGCTGTATTCAAGGATCCTTCAGGGAATCTTGATGGATTCATTTGGTTCTACGTTGGAGAAGTCAAGGATGGAAAAGGCACAGTGGCGGGAAGAAAAATTTTGGCCATATACGACGACGGAAGGGATTTTAGAGAGGTCAATCCTGCAATTCTGTGGGATCTTTCTCCGTGTAAGCAGGAAATCAATGAGAGTATTTCTGATTCTGATGAAGAGAGAGCATTGGAAGTAGCCATTGATCTTGTTGGAAAATACAAGAACGAAATCCTGAAAGAGAGAAAAAGACAGGCTGAAATCAAGAAAAAGTACGGGCTAAGATCCCTTGATTATCTAATTGCAAAGCTTGATGAAGAGCTTGTTGAACTTTATGAGAGGCAAGCTAAGGGAGAGAACGTTGATCTTGCTATAAGAAACAAAGAGGAACGAAAGAAAAGGTACGAAGAAGCAAGAAAGGAACTCGAAGAAGAAATAGAACGAGAGCAAAGTCTTACCACAACTGTTCCGGAACTTTTCACTGTCATACGGATAATCCCTGAGAAGTTAGACATGGTCGAAAGCAAAGAGATCGAAAAGATAGGTATGAAAATAGCGATGGAATACGAAAAAAGGCATGGAAGAGAACCAGAGGATGTTTCCGCAGAAAATCTGGGATTCGACATTCGTTCGAAGGGAAAGGGAGAAGTGAGATACATAGAAGTGAAAGCGCGAGCCGGTGTTGGAGATGTTGCTTTGACTCCGAACGAGTGGCTTAAAGCGAAAAGATTCAAGGACCAGTATTATCTTTACATAGTGGTAAACGCTGCGACAAATCCTGAGTTGTACATCGTACAGAATCCCGTTGAGAATCTGAAGGTACAGGAGAAGGTAGAGGTTGTGAGATTCATAATTCCTGTTGAAGAGTGGAAAAATAGAGGGATAAAAGAGTAGGTGAGTTTGAATAATTCAGAAATGATAGATTTTTGAATACTCTCTGCGCGTTTGCTGACACATTGTGTTTTACACATATCACCATACCCGAAGAATCAGAAAAACCAGTAAAGCGGTTTATCATATATTTAAAGATCGTCAAAAAGATCCGAAAGCGAGGGGAAGGACAGTATGATTGATAAAAGATACATCGAAGAAAGCTTTCCAATTAAAGAAGTTGGTGAAATCTCTGCAAAAGAAAAGAACATAAGGCACGGGCATATATCAACTTTACATATCTGGTGGGCACGCCGCCCTCTGGCCTCGTCGAGGGCGACGAATTATGCAGCCTTGATCCCCGCAACAGATGATCCTGTGGAATGGGAGAAGAAACGGCAGTTCATAATAGATCTTTCAAAGTGGGAAAACAGCTTAAACCACCAGATTATTCAAAAAGCAAGGGAAGATATTTTGAGAGCCAGCGGAGAAAAACCACCGAGAGTGCTCGATCCTTTTGCAGGAGGTGGATCCATACCTCTTGAAGCCTTGAGACTTGGTTGCGAAGTTCACGCAGTCGAATACAACCCGGTAGCCACCCTCATTTTGAAATGTACTCTTGAGTATCCTCAAAAATACGGAAAACCTGTGAGGAAAAATGTAAAAAATGGTATGGGATTGGAAGCAGAAATAGAAGTCAATCCATTACTTGAAGATGTGAAGAAATGGGGAAAATGGATTCTGAAAGAAGCAAAGAAGGAGATTGGTAAATTCTATCCTTCTGATGAGGATGGATCAATACCGGTTGGTTATATCTGGGCGAGAACAATTCCATGCCAGAATCCTGCCTGTGGTGCTGAAATTCCACTGATGCGTCAATTCTGGCTTGCGAAGAAGAGTAACAAGAAAGTGGCGCTGTACCCATACGTCGAAGGAAACGAAGTTAAGTTCAAAATCGTCGGGGATGGGTATGAAAAAATGCCAGAAGGATTTGACCCATCAAAGGGAACAATCTCAAATGCGGTTGCAACTTGCCCCGTCTGCGGATCAGTTGTTGATGACAAAACAACAAGAAAACTCTTTAGAGAAGGGAAAGCAGGAGAAAGAATGGTCGCTGTGGTTTTGCACAAACCAGGAACACAGGGAAAGAGATACAGGCTGGCAACAGAAAAGGATTTGGAGATATTTAAAGAAGCGGAAAGGTATCTTGAAGAAAAGAGGCAAAAATTGATGGAGGAATGGGGAATTGACCCTGTGCCGGATGAGGAAATTTTGAAAAAGTGTCACGAAGTTGACAGAATGCCAATGTACGGCATGCTCAAATGGGGCGACCTCTTCAACGCCCGCCAGAAGCTGGCTTTGATAACTTTCACTGAAAAGGTTAAACTGGCGTACAAGAAGATGATTGAGGAAGGGTATGGGGAAGAGTATGCAAAGGCGGTGGTGAGTTATTTGGGAATTATGATAAGCCGTTCTGTTCCTTTCTATTCTATTTTAACACGATGGGAGCCTATGAGAGAAACTCCAGCAAATGTATTTGGAAGACAAGCACTCCCAATGATGTGGGATTTTATAGATATAAATCCTTTTAGTGGAGCTACCGGAGGAGTAGAACAGAATTTGGATTGGATTCTCAATGTCCTCTCCCACCTCTCCCAAATTCCACCTGTAGAAGACGAGGGCAAACAGATTATTCCTACCGTTAAACAAGCCTCTGCCACAGAACTACCCTATCCCGACAACTACTTCGACGCTGTTTTCACTGATCCACCTTATTACGACAATATCAACTACTCTGTTCTCTCTGATTTCTTCTATGTCTGGCTCAAAAGGAGTATAGGGGAGCTCCATCCAGATCTCTTCATGACACTCCTCACACCAAAATCAAAAGAGATCGTCGCTGATCCTGCAAGAGCTAAATCAAAAAATGATGCAAAGAAATTTTTTGAAGAGATGTTAAAGCAGGCATTCAAAGAGATTTCCAGAGTTCTAAAACCGGGCGGCATTGCTACCATTGTTTACACCCATAAATCAACCTCTGGCTGGGAGACGCTTATTAATTCTCTACTTGATTCTGGACTTGTTCCAACTGCCTCCTGGCCTATTGACACGGAGATGAAGGCAAGATTACTTGCAAAAGGTAATGCTGCCCTTTCCTCTTCTATATATTTTGTGTGCCGCAAAGTGGAAAGAAAGGAAACAGGCTGGCTGAACGAGGTAAAGGAGGAAATAAAGAGCCACATAACAAAAAAGCTTGAAATGCTCTGGGAAGAAGGTGTGAGTGGTGCTGACTATTTCATCTCTGCCATTGGCTCTGCCATTGAGATATTCGGGAAGTACAAGAAGATAATGGATTACGAGGGGAACGAGGTGAGTACCGAAAAACTCCTGAACTATGTTCGTGAGGTCGTGACCGATTACGCTGTGAAACAGATCTTACATAACGGCATATCCGCTGAGCTTTCACCACTCACAAGGTTCTACCTTCTCTGGAGATGGACCTATGGAGAATCAAAAGTCCATTTCGATGACGCGAGAAAGCTTGCCCAATCAATCGGAGTGGACTTGGAAAAGGAGTGGAACAAAGGATTCATAAAGAAAGAAAAAGAATACATAAGAATCCTCGGTCCGCAGGACAGAAAACTCGATGAACTCAAGGAATCCCGGGAGATGATAGACGTTCTCCACAAAGTTCTGCTTTTGTGGAAAGAAAACAGAAAGGAAGAAATAAAGGAAGTATTGAAAGAAACGGGCTTTGGAACAAAAGAAGCGTTCTACAAGGTAGCTCAAGCGATCTCTGAAACTCTACCGACCGAAAGCAAAGAAAAGAAACTCCTCGATGGTTTTTTGAGTGGGAAAGACAGGATAAAAGATGAGCTGAGAAACTTGAACGGTCAAGGGAAACTCTTTTGACTGAGGAAAAATCTGGAGGTGGTTTGAATGAAACCTTTCACCCAGATAGCGATCCCTCATGAAGATATAGTTGAAGGACGCCTGACCATGGACGTCTTCGCTGCGGATTTATGGCAGGTGGCAAACGGAAGAGCTCCTGAAGATTATCAGGATTCCGATCTGTTCTTCAAAAAAACCTATATCACAGAAGGTTTGAGGAATATACTGAAAATTGCAAAATATAGACTTGAGGGAAAAACTGGAGACTCCACAATTCAACTCCAGACACCTTTCGGCGGAGGTAAGACCCACACGCTCATTGCCCTTTATCACAAAGCGAAAAAATGGAATGCAAAGGTCGTTGTTCTTGATGGTACTGCCCTCAATCCAAAGGAAATAAGGCTTTGGGAAGAACTCGAAAAACAACTTACAGGTAAGATTGAGATCACAGCAGGGGAAATTGCTCCAGGGAAAGAAGTACTACTGAAGCTGCTATCTGAGAATTCTCCAGTACTCGTTCTCATGGATGAGGTTCTTGAGTACATAACGAAGGCAGCTGGCATAAAGGTTGGAGACTCAAATCTTGCTGCACAGACCTTCGCGTTCATTCAGGAACTCACAGGTGCTGTCTCAGCCGTGGGTAACGCTCTTCTGGTTCTCACACTACCTTCAAGTATTTTGGAACATTATGATGAGAATGCTGAAAGAATGTTTCAACAGCTTCAGAAGATAACTGGCAGGATAGAAAAGATCTACGCGCCTGTAAAAGATGATGAAATAGAACACGTGATAAGAGCCAGATTGTTCAGAGAAGTTGATGAAAAAGAAGCAAAAAAGATTGTTGATTACTTTGTGGATTACGCGAGGAAAGAGAATCTTCTCTCTGAGGAAGAGATATCTGAGTACAAAGAAAGATTTCTCAAAAGCTATCCGTTTAAGCCAGAGGTTATCGATGTTTTGTACAAAAGGTGGGGTTCATTTGCCACTTTCCAGCGGACGAGAGGAGTTCTGAGACTGCTTTCCATTGTTGTCCACGATTTACTCGATAAAAACGTTCCATTTATTCGCCTGGGGGATTTCAACCTCGATAACGAGGAACTGAGACGCGAACTCATCAAACATATCGGTCAAGAGTGGGACAGCATCATCGCTCAGGATATAACTTCCAAAGGTTCCGGAGCAAGAAAGGTAGATGAGATGATCGGATCTTCTTATTTATCTTACAAACTTGGAACTGTGGTCAGCAGAACTATATTCATGACATCGTTTTCAGGAAGAGGAGAAAGGGGTCTGGGAATAAAAGAAATCAAATTGAGCACTGTTGAGCCTTCTTTCCCAAGTAACGTTATAGATACCGTAATAAACTACCTCAAGGAAAAGCTTTTCTACCTTTCAGATGAGGGTCTTTTCTTCGTCAATCAGCCGAATCTCAACAAGATCATTGTTTCAAGAGAGGAAAACATCTCAGATGAAGAGGTTCGTGAGGAAGAGAAGGAAATGATAAAAAGACACATATCACGGGAAACAAAATTCAAGGTGTACATTCATCCGAAGTTTTCAAAGGATGTACCAGACGACGAAAATCTCAAACTGGTGATCCTCGATTCGAGTTATCCGGATAGGGAGTTTCTGGAAAGTCGTGGCGAAAGTCCAAGGGTATACAGAAACACACTGATATTCTTGTGTACCGACGAGAATCAAAAAGAAACTTTTTACTCTTATGTGAGAAGGCTGATCACTCTAAGGCAGATAGAGCAGGACAAAAAGCTGAATTTATCAGATGCTCAAAAGAGTGAGTTGAAAAATAAGGTAAAAAACCACGAAAACAGAGAATATGAAGAGCTGAGAAAGTTTTACAGAAAATTGTTCATTCCTGATAGAAATGGATTCAAAGAATTCGATCTAAGTTTACCAACTTTTGATGAATCAAAAATTGATGAGGAAATTTACAACTATTTGAGGAATCAGGAGAAAATTCTGGAAAAGATATCTCCCAAGGTAATCAAGAGTAAATACCTTTCTGAGAGAGATTTCATAGAAGTCAAAACACTGTACGAATCCTTCTTGAAAACCCCCGGTGAGTTAATAGTTTCTAAAGAAGGATTTATAAATGGGATTAAAGAAGGTGTTAAAAACGGACTATTCGGGTTCGGATATCTTGAAGATGATGCGCCCGTTTGCAAATACATAGGAGAAGACGTAGAAATCGACCTCTATGAAGGTGAAATTATCACCAAGCCGGAACTTTGCAGGGAAGAAGAAAAAGTAGAAGAGAAAATTGATAGAGGACGATCAGGTGTTGAAGATACTGGCGAGGAAATCACTGAAGGAGAAAAAGAAAGAGAAAATGAAATATTCGAACAAGAACGTACGGAAATGTACTTGAAACTCGATGTTCCGGTTGGTCAGATATCATCGGTGGTCAAAATCATAAACTATTTGAGAGGAAAATTCGAGCAGTGTGAAGTGAAGATTACCATAAGAGCAACCAATGGAAGGATCAGTAAATCAGAATATGAAGACAAAATACTGGAAGCACTAAATCAAGCGAATATTAAGATCGAGGAAGAGAAGTAGCTTCGTTATTTTTTGGTGTTAAGAAATCCATAAGTTAAGCCAGTAAGCGATTGACTATCACTCCAAAAACCTGAACCTGTAAAACCCGAGAAAGTACGGATTTATCTCAAGGGGTGCCCAGGAGGGGTCGTAGTTCACAAGTTCGGAGTATCTGACGAATCTGAGCTCTCCCGGGCTTTCTCCGATCGGACCCGTATGGTACACGAACCACCCTTCGTGATCAGCGAGGTTCAGGTTCCCGACGAATATCATGAGGTGGTACGGCATCTCGACGTCTTCTGGATGGAAGAAAACCGCTATGTCGCCCGGGAGCGCTTCCGAGACACTCTTTGTGACAAACTCCATGCTGCACTCCACAAGAATCCTCGCAACCGCAAAGCCCGAAAAGTCCTCCACTCCATTGTAAGGCCCCTTCTCTATCCTGAACATCTTCGTTCCAACCAGTGGAAGATTCGGGTAGTTGTACTTCTCCACGTCTTCCCAGAGGGGGCCGTCGTAACCTGAGAGAGAAAACCAGCTTCCTGTGTGTTTCTTCAGTGCCTCTCTTGCGCAGTATCTGACAAAACCCGAGCAGTCTCTTTCCTCTTTCGGCCAGAGCGGGGGATCGTTCTTGAATGCCGAAAGTGCTATCCAGATGAACCAGTTTCTGAACCTCTCGCTGTCTTCACTGTCGAGCTCCAGAGAGTCCGGGTATCCGTCGCCGTCGCTGTCTTCCTCGCTGGCTCTGGCTTCGATCTTCAGTTCCTTCTCCACCCTGAAGATACCACCGCTTTCAAAGTGCAGAGTTACGGTCTCGCCGGGCCTCACCCGTTTAATCAGAACACCGTTTTCTTCGAGCACGAAGTTTTTAGAACACTCCACCTTCGCTCCCCTGACTTCAAGAGGAACGAAAACGTCCTGGACGTCTTTCAAAACGAAAGTGCCCTCAGAAAACTCCACTCTGAACCTCAAAACCTCAACGACGTTCCACAGAAGAACGCCTGTAACGATCAACAAGATCAGGTATCTCTTCATAACGCACCTTCTCCATGAATCTCAAAAGACAGTCCCTGTGATAGCCATAGACCTCTTCCGGTTTCACGCCGAGCACGGCAAGGATCACACCCTCTTCCATCCACCGCGGTAGATCAAAATACGTCTCCAACACATGGTGTAGAAGCTCGTGGAGAATCGTCCCTTCGAGAGAGTTTTTCCTTCGAAGCACATCGAACGGCTGGGTGTAGATGACACCTTCGTGGTAAACTCCACCCGTGTGATACGGCATACCCGTAATTTTGCGGAACTCTTCAAGACTTCCGCACTCGAAGACCACCACGTCCAGGTTCGGTTCGACCCTCAAGAATTCGCATACCTTCGCAAAGCGATCCAGAAAGTCTCTTCCCAGCTCAAGGTTGATCATCTCTTCCATCGACAAGATTCGTCCCGATGAAAAGCACATCTGGATCTGTATGAGCGTAGAGACCACGAGAATACATCGGATAAACCCGCGCCGGAAGAAGATGAAACACCCCCTCTGCGGTCGCTCTCCAGACGTAGTCGAAACTATCACCGTAAAGGTATCGGGCAAAGAGCGCCACCCTGTCAGTGCGAATCTCCCTTCCAGAGTACCACGCGTCCCATGAAAAGTACCAGCTGTACGAGAACTTGTTCTCTTCGATACCTTTTTCTCTGTAGTTCGAGAGCACCTGCGCGCAGGACGGAATGAAATCCTCCACTATGAGGTAGTTCCCGTCTCCTTCAACCCTCACCACCGTTTTGATTATGTCTCCCAACTCTATCTTCACGTCTTCAACGTCGAAGACCACCTCGAAAACTCTGTCCCAGAGCGTCTTCGAAGAGCCAGCGAAACGTATGCTCTCCGCCACCAGCCTCTTCCCATCCCAGAAAAAGACCCTTCTGGCAACGAACGGAAGTTCCACGAACTCTCCGTTCTTGTACCAGTAGGTTTTGTTTTCTCCCCTCAGCAGGATCTCATCCATCGTGCAGGACAGCCCCGTGACGTCTTCGGGAACGGGTATCTTTTCATCACCGATCAGCACGAATCCTTTCATGAGAAAGACAAGACCACTCTTCATGAAACCTGCGTCCATCACGTCCAGATACCTGGTGATGGTGTTCTTCTCCGTATCGTAGACGAGCACTTCATCTTTGAGAACAACGAGAATCAGGCCGTTGAACGTTTCGATCCTGGAGAACGTGTAAGTCTCATCACCTATTTTCACCTTTGCACCGTCTATCTCGAGGGGAACTCCCTTGTATTCAATTCTCTTCTTCCAGTACTCGTACGGCAGGATGTAGAGTTCCTCTTCCTGGTCTCTTTCGACAGAATGCATTGAGATCGGCACGTATCCTCTCCCGATCGGCACGAAGGCATCCACAATCATTCTTTTCTCCTCTATCAGAAGTTCGTACCTTTTGTAGAATTCTCTTTTTATCTCCAGGCCTTCACTCACAGACTCTTTCGGAACTTCGACGTAGGTTATCTCCACCTCCACGATGCCTTTTCCAGAAACGATCAGTGAACCGGGAACGAGAGATCTTTCTTCACCTGGCTTCAGTTCGAAGGTGTTTTCGGAGTTGACTACCTTCAGTGTGGTTGAAGTGTACTCCGGCATCGACTCGAGGAGAGCCAGGATGGCAAAAGATGTGTCTTTTGTGGAAGTCCAGAAAGCGCTGTCTTTTTTCAGAAGAAGGTAATTTGTCAGTTTTCTTTCCAGTTCCGGGAATTCCTTCCACTTCGCAAGAGCCCTGAGGAAGACACTGTTGAGCTGGATATCACTGATGAGTGGGTTATCAGAAGATACATTCAGATAGGCTTTCTGCTCGTCCTGGACAACGTGGTTCATCAGCTGTTTCAGAGCCTCTTTTGAGCTCAAACTCAGAAACACCAGATCCGCTTCGCTTTCTGGCTTGAACGGCTCGTGGTCCACTCCGTACAGATCGAGAACGTACGATCCGTAGGCCGACGGATGCTTCTTGAGATACTCTATTCCCCTCTGAATAACGCTTTCTGCGACATCGTATCCCGCCTTCATGGTGAAATACAATCCTTCCATCACGTAGCAGGTCATGAAATCATTGGATTCGTCGAATCTGAACCATCCCCAGCCACCATCGCTGTGCTGGTAGTAGTAGAGTCTGAACAGCCCACTCTGGATGATCTCCTCCAGGTTCTCCACCTCTATTCCTACGCTTGCTGCAACCACGGCCGGGAAGAACCGGCTTATGGTCTGTTCAACACATCCGTACGGGAAGTCTATCAGTCTCTTCAAGCTATCCTCGATGAGCGGAACGATGCTTTCCAGAAACCTTATCCTCGAGGAAACAAATCGCCCCTTCGGAATTTCCAGCGTCTCTTTCCCGTCCAAAAGCAAAATCCTGTAGAATTCCCTTTCGAAAGCGAATCTTTCAACGGGCAGCCTCATGGAAACCGCGTCGTTCAAATCCCCTCCGATCGCAACGAACTTCACGAAACTTCCTTCAGAAGCAGAGACAGCCCTTACTGTCCAGGTCTCTGTGTGTGATGAGTTCGCCTCCATCAAAAAGTGTCTTGAGGAACTCCCCTCGAGGAGTTCTATGTTTTCGGGAAGTTCTATCATGAGGTCAACAGGCAGGGCTTTCGAAGTCCTGTTGAAAACGGTCGCGGATATTCTTATCACATCTCCATCTCTCAGGAAAGACGGAAGGTGCGGCATCAGATAGAACTTTTTGGAAACAACAATTCCACTTTCTGCCTGGGAGAATCGATCCTTTGAGAAACCGTAGGCCGTTGCCCTGAAGGAGGTGATGCTGTCCGGGACCTTGAAGCTCACCTTTGCCGTTCCGTTGTGGAGCTCCAGCGAAGGGATCCAGAGGGCCGTGTCGGGGAAGTACTCCCTGACGTTCAGCCTGGATGGGAAAGCGTTCTGTTTGAAGTCGGCGAAGGTCTTCTCCTCTGGAAGGGAAGCGAGTTTGTTTCGGAACGAATCCCTTGAAACGTAGAGTTTCCAGTAATGTGGAAATCCTCCTTCTGTTTGAGGATAGTTCATGTAAGGGTAGAGGAAATTTTCGAGCACTGGTGGTTCTGTTCCAACCATGGCGTATATCGCTTCATCAACCAGGAAAAGACAGACTCTGTCCACGTTCGATTCGATCGTGATCTGTGCTATTTTCCCCGGTTCGTACTGATCTTTGTCGAACAGTATCTTCATGGTGGTGAAGTTCGTGTCGAGCAGAACGTTCAGCCTTTCCAGTCTGTAGATCCGACCCGTGTCGTCGCGTCCGACAAAGCTGAGAAAGAGATTCTTCTCGGGGATATCTTCCGGTATTCCGACGCGCAAGTTGACAGAGCCGGTGAAAGAAACGGGAATGGTGTCGTAAACCCTGCTTGAGACAATTCCCAGAACTCCCATCACCTTACCAGGTGCAAGGATCTGAACCGAAAGTTCATCTCCGGGTTTCACCGTGTTCGTTGCCGGGTTGATGACGAACTCGTTACTCATTCTTGCACTGTAGTAAGCGTACACGTAGAGACGAGTTTTCGCCTTTCCAAAGGAGAGTTCGATTCTGTAACTTTCTGGTTCTTTTGGAGTGAAAGTAACGATCGCTTCGCCGTTTTCCACGACCACCGTACTCGTTGAATCTTTGGAAGAGACGGTGAGCAAACCATCTAAGGGATTACCTGAAAGATCCGTCACTTTCACCTTCACTCTCACCAGTCTGCCCGGCGAGGTAAAAACGTACCGAGTCAGCGGAGATATCAGAACGTTGTCGGCGTACACATCCACGGTTTTGACTTCCTCGATCTGACGCTGGCTCTCATCCGTTACGATCACTTCCAGCCGGTAAAAGCCCTGAAATCCTTCTTCTGTCTTCACACCGAACCTGAGGTTTCCCTCTTCGTCCGTGAAGTCCGTTCCCCTGTAGACAAGATAGCCACTTCCCTCTTCGGGAAAGGCTCGAACGTAGTAGGCAACCTGCGCTTTCGCGACGGGCTGGCCGTTGAAGTACCTCACCCTGACGAGGTAGTTCACAACTTCACCCGATATGTACACGTCTTTGTCCGTTTCGATTTCGACTTTGTACTCCGGTTTTCTGTACTCTTCCACCAGAAAGTTTTCGTAGTAGTATCTTCCTCCATGTTCGATCTTCACTCTGTAGAGTCCAACCGGGGCTGTGTCTGGAAGTTCCACGGAACCGTTGAATCCACCGAGTTCGTCGGTTTCAAGCTCCGATTTGTAAACTTCGTTGTTCTTCGTGTCGAAGATGGAAACGGTGACCTTCGTCTTTTCAAAGGCCCTGTAGAGACCCTCTTCAAAAGAGAAGATCTGCCCTCTGAAATGGACCGTGTCTGACGGTTTGTAGATCGGTCTGTCCGTGACGAAGAAGAGCTTCTCTTTTTCAAGTCCTCCACCAGAAAAGTACACTTCTCCAAAAAATCGAGAATCCCCGTACCTGATGTAGAACGTGTCGAAGTGTTTCGTGATAGAAACAACACCATCTTTGCCGGTGAAAACTCTGTCGATCAGTTTCGAATCTTCAAAGAGAAAAACCTCCGCTCCTTCTACAAAATCACCATTTGAGTCGAACACGTGGAGTCTCAATTTTTCACTGTCGGAGAAGTAGATCACCTCCAGATCGGTGACGATGAAAAGACCCTTGTCCATCACTCTTCTGAGAACTGTTCCTTCGTTGGAAACCAGTGTCGCAAAGTAGAATCCTTTGTTTTTCAGTGGAAATGAGAATTCCTTCCACTCCTCTGAGGAGAACTTTTTACTGTAGGTGGGGCGTGTTATCTCTAACAGCGAAAAATTGAAGTTTTCTGGGTCAAAGACTGCCTTCAAAAAGTCTTCTTCATTTATCTTCCACACGTTCAGGGTGACATCCTCCAGATCTGAGATCACAAAAGAGAGCCCCTCATCTGGATGTAGAGTGGGATATCTGGAGAAATAGGCGTATCCTCCAAAAAGACTGAAACCGGCCAGAAGAAAAACTAAGAAAATCAATCTCTTCATACCCATCCCCCTCTTTCACATTTTTAAAATGTTAATTCTATGATACCACTTAACGAAAGAAAAGCAGAAGCTCGATTTTCAAACGTGATCATTTGGTAAATTTACCATATCGTAACATTATTCAACGTCTATGTAACATTAGAATGTTATCATTTTCACGAGGATCGGGATTTTTTTCACAAAAACTCAAGGGGAGGTGTGCAGTATGGCGAAGTATCAGGTTACCAAGACTCTGGATGTGAGAGGAGAGGTTTGTCCAGTGCCCGATGTCGAAACCAAAAGGGCTCTACAGAACATGAAACCAGGGGAAATCCTCGAGGTATGGATTGACTATCCAATGTCGAAAGAAAGAATCCCGGAAACTGTCAAAAAACTCGGCCACGAAGTCTTAGAAATCGAAGAAGTGGGCCCAAGCGAATGGAAAATCTACATCAAAGTGAAATGAGGAGGTGCAGACATCATGATCTGGACCGGTCTACTGATCGGAGTATTGTTCGGTGTAATCCTTCAGCGTGGCAGGATCTGCTTTAACTCTGCTTTCAGGGACGTTCTGATCTTCAAGGACAACTATCTGATGAGGCTCGCTGCGTTGACACTTGGACTCGAATCCATCACGCTCCTTATCTTCGCTCAGGCCGGCCTCATAACTCTCAACCCTAAACCCCTCAACTGGATTGGAAACATCGTTGGTGGCTTCATCTTTGGAATTGGAATGGTCCTCGCTGGCGGATGTGCTTCGGGAGTGACTTACAGAACTGGTGAAGGAATGACAACAGCGTGGTTCGCAGCTCTGGCCTACGCTTTGACGGCTCATGCTACAAGTAAGGGATTGTTCTCGGGATGGATCAAATGGCTGAACAACTACACGGTGACAGTTTCGAACACGAGTCCCGTTTACGCTCCAAAGACTGGGCCAACTATCGCAACGGTGCTCGGTATCAGTCCATGGATCGCCTCAATTATCTTCCTTGCGCTCATGCTCTGGTATGCCTTCGGAGTGAAGAATAAGTCTCAGAGGCCTTCCAAATTGAACTGGATCGCTGCTTCTGTTCTCATAGCGATACTCGCACCCATAGCCTGGTGGGCAAGTGCGAGCACAGGAAGAAACTACGGTCTTGGTATCACAGGGGGCTGGATAAATCTGGTTTCTGTTTACGCAAACAATGCTTCTCTGAACTGGGAAGGCGCTGAAATTCTCGGAATAATAATAGGAGCCGCTATATCTGCCATTGCAGGAAAAGAGTTCAAACTGAGAATGCCAAAGAATCCCAAAACCTACGCTCAGGTTCTTCTGGGAGGATTCCTCATGGGATTCGGTGCGGTAACAGCCGGAGGATGTAATATAGGTCACTTCCTCACCGGTGTCCCGACACTGGCCATTTCATCGATAGTAGCATCTATCTTCTTTATTCTCGGAAACTGGACGATGGCCTGGTTCCTGTTTGGAAGACAGAAATGACAAGGGGGAAAAATCATGAAGATAGGAATACAGGTGATGGTTCCGCCCTATACTTATGAAGACCTGGACACCGCGATAAAGATTGCCGAAGCCGCAATGGAAAAAGGTCACGAAGTAACACTCTTTCTCTTTGCAGATTCCGTCATATGTACCAACAAGAACATAAAACCGATCAGAATCGACAGAAACATTCCACAGAAACTTGTAGAATTGATGCAGAAAGGAAACTTCGAGGTTCATATATGTGGAATATGTATGGACTACAGAGGAATAACCACAGACATGATAATAGATGGCTCAAAACCCAGCGGTCTACCGGAACTTGCGAATCTGTTCGCTACCTGCGACAGATTCATAAATTTGATGGCTTGAGGTGGGATCATGAAAAAACTTCTGTTTGTAGCCTATCAATCACCGGTTGGAAGTGTCTGGGTCAACGAAGCGTTCAGAACGGCCTTTGGAATGTACGGAGAGGATCTAGAACCAAGTGTTCTCTTAATCGAAGAGGCTTCTGTTGCGTTATCGAAAAATACGAAGCCGGAGATGCTGGGACTGCTTCCTCTTTCGATCTGTCATAAATACATCAAAAGATACGGTACCAAAGTTTACGCAGTCAAACAGCACCTTGAGAAATACAGAGTAAAGGAACTGGACGAGAACTTCGGAGCTGAAGTGATCGATGAAGCGGATCTTCCAGAGTTCTTACACAGTTTCGACTACGTCATATTCATGTGAGGTGATAGGAGATGGCTCTCGTGCTCGTTAAGTACGGAAAGGATCATCCCGTGGAGAAACTCAAAATAAGATCTGCCAGGGCAGAAGATAAAATAGTTCTCATACAAAACGGTGTCTTCTGGGCTCTGGAAGAACTCGAAACACCAGCAAAAGTCTACGCAATCAAAGATGACTTTCTCGCTAGGGGATATTCCGAAGAGGATTCGAAGGTTCCACTGATCACTTACAGCGGATTCATAGATCTTCTGGAGGGTGAAGAGAAATTCATCGGCTGAGGAGATTTAGATGTGTTAAAATAAGAATACACTAAGTCAACAACAGGCCGCGGCTCGTCCGCGGCTTTTGTAGAAGGTGGTACCTGTGGGTCGGCATGGAAGCGTTTCGATACTTTTCAAAACCTTATCGAATCAGACACGACTCGACATCTTAATGCTTTTGAGAGACAGTTGTCTCACCGCTTCGGAAGTGGCAGGGAAGTTGAATATCAACCTCTCGACCGCTTACAGGCATTTGAACCAGATGGTTAAAGTGGGAATTCTCAAAGTCGTAAAGGCACCGGAGGGTGACAGGTACGATTTTTCTTCTGTTCAGGTGTTCAGGATGTTAGAGGCAGCGGTGGAATTGCTCAACGAGAACGAAAGGGAAAGGAAAAAGAAGATTTCCAGTATCACCTCGATAGAAGAATCGTCTGGATCGAAAAAACTTCTCGATATGAGGGGACAAATATGCCCTGTTCCAGAGATCACGACTAGAAAGGAACTGGAGAAACTCCAGCCCGGAGAAACCTTGATCATAGTATGTGATTATCCCCTTTCAGGAGAGAGGATCACAAGTTTTTCTCTGAGAGAAGGCTATGAAGTGGCCACTGAACAGATCGGATCTGTGATGAAAATCTACATAAAGAAACCGTAATCTCCTTAAAAATTGAAAAGGATCGGAAATAGAAGGATAAACTAAGGAAACGAGCACTGAGAATATGAACGCAACGAGCCCAAAATTCAGAAGGGCGAATTCGTACAGTCTCTCTACTCCAAAAGTAGCCGCGTAGAGTGCGTATCCTATCATCCCCGCTTCAAAAAATATTCAGAATCAAACTTCAAAGGCTTTTTCAGGAACTTTCCCAGGAAAAGCAGCAGAATACAAATTCCAAAGCTTGAAGCAAAGAGTGAAAAGTACTCCAGGTTGAAATTCGCAGTCGAAAAGGCTGTGAACAGAAACGAAGGTAGTCCTATGTTCAGGACAAGTTTTTTCAAAGAGACTATTACTGTCTCTTTCTCCTTGAAAAAATTTAATCTCCTTAAAATATATCCCATCATAACCAAAACGAGGATTGGAAATACTTTCAGTAAAACAGTGAGATATTTTTCAAACATAAAAAGCCTATTCTTTGTTCTATTTTTGACTGATGTTGATGAATTTGTTAAAATTAGCGTTAGAAGGTGTCGTTAGTGAAATCATCCACGTTTCTGTATATGATTGTACCAGTAATTGTTTTAACAGTTGCAGAAATACTTTTTGTTGTAACCCAGGCGGATCAGAAAAATCTTAGTTTGATATCTCCTGTGTCAGGAGGATAAAAAATGAATCTAACAATGAGGGTTCCTCTTGAATCCTTCGTTAAGCTTTTTCGAGAAATGGGAGTTCTGGAATACAGATACTTTGTGAAACATTCGATCCAGGTTGCCAACATTGCTACGGAGGTAGCTGATCGCTTGAAGTTACCATTCGAAAAAGATGAAGTTTACCTTTCGAGTCTTTTGCACGATGTTGGACTGATCCTGAAAGTTTCCATCGGTAACTACGAACTCTTCGTTGAAATGTTTGGAAAAATACCCGATATGGAAAGGATCGTTCTGACGCTTGACAAAAACGATCATCACTCTGTGATTTCGTGGATGGTAGTGTCTCAGATACCGCTCTGTTCTGATTGTTCAAAATCGATCCTTTATCATCACACCCCTTATCAGAAAATAAATGAAAAGGACTCAATCGTGACCCTTTCCAATTGTGTAAAAACGGCGGATGTTATCTCACTCAAACTTCTAAAATACACAGGATCGGATAAAGAGCTGGACGCAGAATCCATTGATGAAATAATATCTTCTATTCAGAAAGATCAAGGGATAATTGATGAGGTGAAAAAAGCAGCTGTATATCTGTTAAAAGATTTCACAAAGCATCATCTGTTTCTGGAAGAAGAACCGCAATTTCACTCGGAAAAAATGTTGAGCCTCGAAGAATACAATCACTACGCGATGATACTTTCCGCATTGTTAGACTTTCGAAGTCCATACACGAGAAGTCATTCTTTTGCTGTTGCGAGGGTTTCGAAGCTGCTGGCAGAGGAAATTTTAGGAGAAGCAGATGCCGCGCTGGCCTTCACCGCTTCTCTTTTACACGATATAGGAAAGATAAAAACACCGCTGAGCATCTTGCACAAGAAAGGCAGGCTTCAAGCCAGCGAAATGATAATAATGAAGAGACACGTGGTGGATACCTACTACATGCTTGAACGCGCTGGTTTGAGGCTTTTCTCTTTGATCAGTGCTGCGCACCACGAAAGGCTCGATGGCAGCGGTTACCCGACTGGCTTGAAAGGTGATCAAATGCCGTTCCTTCAGAAATTGATACAAATATGTGATGTTTTCTCCGCACTGACCGAAAAGAGACCATATCGAGATCCTGTGGAAATTCACGAGGCACTGGATATAATTGAACAGGAAGCCATCAATGGTAAACTGGACGGTTTCATCGTCCAGAAATTGAAGGAGATAGCAAACAACCTGGACCTTCGAGAAGAGATATCCTTCAAGCACGTGTTCGAAGAACTGTTCAAGGATCGTGTCGATGAAGTAATTCAAATGATAAGTTTGATGTCAAAAATGATTTAAACTTTATTTTCGGGAGGGTGGAACATGAAGGGTTTTGTTGTCAACATCTGGCTTCAAACCTGGTCACGTATTTTTGGAGCTGACGTTGTAAAAGAAATGAAGAATAAGTACAATGTTCCCGATACTTTTTACAATCCCCTCGAGGATGTCCCCGATGAACTCCCCGTGAATATGTCCCGGGAACTGGCATCAAGAAAAGGGATCACTTACGAAGAACTCTGGTACAAGACAGGTAAAGAAAACCTGAAAACCTTCTTCGAACATTACCCGGAATACTTCAAAAAGACGAGTTTTCTTTCTTTCATGGCTGCTATGGACATGGTACACAGAGTTCTTACCAGAAGGATCAAAGGAGCGAAACCTCCGAGAATCTTCTTCAAACTCCTTTCATCACGTAAAGCGCTGATAAGGTATGAATCGAAACGAAATTTCAAAAATTATTTCCTTGGACTCATGGAAGCGGCTTCTGAGTTTTTTAATGACCCGATCAAATATAAAGTGGTGGGAGAAGGTAGCATCGACGGTAGAAACTACCTCGAAGTCGAAGTGGAAGCCACAAAAGAGTACGGAAAATTCGAAAAACTAAGGAGTTTGATCGTTCTTGGGGCAGGATTCGTGAAATCTCTGGTTCCGATAAATGTTTTCATGATACCACTGTTCAGTTTCGTTTTTATCTTTATCATCTTCACATTTTTGCCATTCGGAAACCTGATCAGGTCTATTTTAAGTGCCCTTCTCATTTCTCTTGTAATGGTGATTGACACGAAAGACCTCAAAAAGGGATTGAATGTTCTGAAAGAAGCTTTAAAACTCGTTTCTCGAAAGAACTTTGACAATCCAGTTACAGTAAGTGGGCTAAAAGAGTTCTCTGATCTTTCCGCTGAACTGAACAGTGCCGTAGAAAAGATCAAAGAAATCATAGTGGGTATACTGGGAGACGTTCAAGAAATAGACGCCTACTCGTCGAGAGTAGTAGATGCAGTAAATTCCATGAAGGAACAGCTTGAAACCATGAGTTCTCTTTCGAGTGAAATAGCCACCACAGCTGTACAGATAAGTAACGATACGGAAAGGATATCGAGTGCAGTTACAGCAAACGTGGAAACCATCACATCGATCATTTCCGAACAAACACAAATCATAAAATCTCTCAATGAGGCCGTGTCACTCATTGTTCAATCAGCAAATAACGTTGAGCAATCAGCGGACGGTATAGTGAAGATGAGTCAGAGGTTCTCCAAACTTGTTGAAGAGGCCAAAAATCTCCAGGAACAGGCTGGTATGATCATGCAAGTTGCCGCAACCGTATCTAATATAGCTGAACAAACGAATCTTCTTGCACTCAATGCCGCCATAGAAGCTGCAAGGAGTGGAGAAGCCGGAAGAGGTTTTGCGGTGGTTGCCGATGAAATCAGAAAGCTTGCCGAAGAGAGTCGCAGCTCCTCTTCAAAGATAGCAGAGTATCTATCGACCATAAACACAGGTATCGACAAACTCGTTCAAACCATACAAGCTGAATTTGAAGAGATGAAGGAACAATCGAATCAGCTCCTCGAGAGTTCGGAGAGGAACAAAGAATCCAGCGAAGTTATATCTTCCATATCGCAAAAACTCAGCGATCTCATAGATGTCCTGAATCAACAGGTTGACAACCTCAACGGTATAACAAACAGCATCCAGAATCTGCTTGCAATTTCTGAAGAGAGCTCAGCAACAGCAGAAGAAATAAGTTCCTCGATACAGAATTTCTTCTCCCAGTTGAAAGTTGTTCTTGATAGCGTGAACGAAACTATAAATCTGCTTTCGGTGATAAAGGAAAACTTCAAAGACATGGTGCTGTGAATCTGCAGAAAAACACACAATGCGGGGAGCCTTTGGCTCCTCTTTTTTTAATCACAACAGGACGTTTTTCCTTCATTTCTTCGTCCGATTTTTGAAAGGCTTTCAGAATACTAGCTGCTTTTTCACCCCAGAACCCAAGTGGTGGATACTTTTCAAATCGTAGTGTCGTAAAATTGACATTTTACGACATTGAAGCCCGTTTTCCAAAAATATAAATCTGAATTTACTAAATTCACATTTAGCAAATCATCATTTATAATTTTTATTGTGAGGAATCTCAAGGGGGAAGGAATATGCTGATTGACAGAGAAAGAGAATGCGAGTTTTTAAGAAGAAAGATTTCAAGCAGCAAAGCAGAACTTTTGATCATCTATGGAAGGAGACGAGTGGGGAAGACGTTTCTTCTTCAGAATTGCCTTGAAAAAGCTCTGTTCTTCACGGCAGATCTTTCAAGTAGTATCCAGCTGATGAATCGATTTCTGGACGAGATAAAGCCTATTTTGAATCTCCCGGCTACTTTGAAGATCTCTACATGGGACGAGTTTTTCTCCCTTCTAAAAAACGTCCTTGAAACACGAGAGGATTCGAAAGTAGTGGTTTTCGATGAATTTCAATACATTCCCATGAAAGACGAAAGTTTCATGAGTATCCTTCAGAGATGGTGGGATGAAGTGTTCTCTAAGATTGGAGTTAAAATGATCCTTTGCGGTTCTCAAATTGGTATGATCGAAAAGATCGCTCTTGCTCAAAACAGCCCTCTCTATGGAAGAAGAACGGGACAGTACCAGATCCTTCCTCTCGATTTCTTCGATTCTATAAAGTTTCTGAATTTTGAAAATAAAGAAGATTATGTGAAAACATACAGCGTCACAGACGGTGTTCCTCTGTATCTTCGTGAATTTTCGGGATATAAAGACTTTAAAACAGCGCTCATTGAAAAAGTCCTGACTCCAGGAGAGTATCTTGTGGAAGAAGGACGGTTCCTGACACTGGAAGAATTTCATGATCCATCGAGCTATTACTCGATTCTTCAAGCGATAGCATTGGGCAAGACCTCGCCATCAGAAATAGCGGATGTTTCTGGAATAGATATCAGAAGCATCAACGTTTATCTTTCGAGACTGGTGGAGTTGAAATTCGTTGAAAAGGAAGTTCCATTTTCTCTGAGCAGAAAACCAAAGAGAAAACCAAGATATCATTTGTCCGATGAATATCTCAGGTTTTATTTTAGATACATTCATCCTCACAAAGAACTCATATACCGTGGTCTGATCAATGAGGCTCTGGAAAAAATAAGTGCCACTTTTGATCAGCACGTTTCGTTCACCTTTGAGAAAATAGCGCGACAGTATATGATCCGAAAAGTAGGAGTGGAAAAAATTGGTAGGTGGTGGAGTAAGGATGTAGAGATAGACATCGTAGGAGTGAAAGGGAACACCCTCTACGTTGGCGAATGTAAGTGGTCAAACAAGAAAATAGATGTTCGTGTTTTGAACCGATTGAAAAGCAAAGTTTCGTACCTTCTAAAGGATCTTCAAGTAGATAATCTCTCCGTTGTTTACTGTCTCTTTTCCAGAAGCGGTTTCGAAGGACTCAAAGAGACCGAAGAAGTGAAACTGGTTGAACTCAAAGATCTGCTTCGGTGAGATCCTTCCATTCGCTTTTCAGCAAACCCATCACGATGACGTCGTGATACTTTCCTTCTCTGAAAAGTTCTTGCCTTAAGATACCCTCCACTCTGAAGCCTATTTTCTCGTAGACTCTCTTTGCCCTTTCGTTGAAACTGAACACATGGAGTTTGATCTTGTTTATATTCATTTCGTTGAAAATGAACCGCACCAGTACCCTCATGGCGTCTGTTCCGTATCCCTGGTTCCAGTAAGGCCTTCCCAGAAGTATGCCGACCTCTGCCACGGAATTTTTCCAGTCGATTTTTTTGATACCACACCCTCCTATGTACTCTCCATCACTCAACTTCTCGATGGCGAATGAATAGGAATCCGTGCTGAAGGGATTCAAACTTTGGTACCATTTTTCCTCGTCCTCTTTCCTCCATGGAAAAGGAATTCCCGGAACAAGGTACTTCTTCACTTCAGGATCGTTGGCGAATTCCAGGGCTTTCTCTATGTCTTCTTTTCTGTAGGCCCTGAGCCTCACCAGCTTTCCCTCAAACATCGAACCCCTCCGCTTGTTTTTTGATTTATAGTATAAATTATTGGGAAGGTGATCTTCGGTGGACGAATACCTGGAGTACCTCAAAGTGGTGAAGAAAAGAAATGAAAAGACGCTGTATCAGTACAGATCCATCCTGAAAGAATTCACCAGGTTCGAACCCGTCACTCCAGAAACCTGGAAAGAGTATCTCAACACAATATCGAAGAACGCTCCTGCTACCCAGAGGAACAAACTCGTCGTTGTGAAGAACTATCTGAATTGGAAAGCGGATAGAGGGCTGCTGAACACGGAAGAACGTTTCTGGAACGAAGCAGAGCCTCCTCGCCACACAGTGTTACCAAAAGCCATTGAACTCGATGAAGTCCGTCGTATTATCGAAGCGTGTGACAATCCTCTGTACAGGGCTATATTCAAAGTGCTTGCCAACACCGGGATGCGAGTATCGGAGATTGTGAATCTGTCAGTTCACGACATTTCTGTGAACGAAACAGCCAGGATAAGAATAAAGGGAAAAGGAAACAAGGAAAGAATCATCAACGTCTCAAAAGAACTGGTAGAAGAACTCATGAATTCTGGCTTTTTCGAGAAAAAACCTTCCGTTCGATCGATACAGAGAGCCGTCAAAAGATACGCAAAAAAAGCGGGTATAAAGAAAAAAGTGACTCCTCACATATTCAGACACTCTTTCGCTGTGGCGCTGATCGAACGAGGTGTGCCCCTGAACAAGATTCAGGCCCTTCTGGGTCACGCAAACATCTCCACCACTTCTATATACCTGAAGATAGCGAGTGAAGGAATTGAGATTCCAAAAATTATTTAATGAAATAAATGACGATAGTGATTTTGAAACAAAGAAGATGTTAATATTTGATAAACAAAGCTAATATTAAACAATATGTTCTTTGTTCTTTAATTTACTCTAAATTTCATTTTTCAATATTTTTGATTATGTGCAATATGATTTTGTGAACTAATATTACCTCCACATTACCAAAACATTACTTTGACACACCCTCTATTGTCCTGTTCAATTTTCCGCTGGTGAAGCCTTCCAGATCCAGCGTCACAAAGGAGAAACCGATCTTTTGAAGTGCCAGTGCAATTTCTGTTCTTTTGCCCATGAGGAGCTCCATCTCGTCTTTTCCCACTTCGATGACAGCGGTTTTGTACGGGAAGAATCTCACCCTCACTTCTCTGAATCCCAGATCTCTGAGAAAATTCTCTGCTTCTTCCACCATTCGAACACGCTCTTCGTTCAATCCAAATCCGTAAGGAAATCTCGAACACAGACAGGCCATGGCGGGTTTGTCCCAGGTTGGAAGTCCCAGTTTCCTGGAGTACTCCCTTATCTCTTCCTTTGTCACTTCAAAATCTATGAAGGGATGCCAGATGCCGTCTTCTGTGGATGCCCTCACACCCGGCCTGTAGTCCTGAAGGTCTGAAAAATTCAACCCATCGGCTATCACATCGAAACCGTGCTCTCTTGCCCAGTTCTTTACGATGTTGTCTCTCAGTTTTCTGCACAGGTAACACCTGTCTGGAGGATTTTCCATGAGGTGTCTGCTTTTGAGCTCGTTCAGTTCGATGAATTCGTGTCTTATTCCAATGAGATTTGCCAGGTTCTTTGCTTCCTCTATTTCTTTTCTTGGAATCACCGGAGAATCTATCGTGAGTGCCACGGCATCATTTCCAAGCACTTCATATGCCAGTTTCACCAGAAGGGTGCTGTCGACCCCACCGGAGAACATGACAACGAGTTTTTTCTTGTTTTTAATAGCTTCACTTATCCTCTGAAGCTTGTCCATTTTTCCTTATCCTCCTTAAAATCCTCACGGCGGCCGCTGCGGCTCCAACGGTGTTTCCTATGTTCACCACGACAAGACCTGGAACACACGTTTGAAGCATCGTGGAGAGTGCGCCCAATCCCTCTCCACCGAATCCATAACCAACAGGTGTTGGAACGGCTATCACCGGAAGATCTGTGAGAGAAGCTATGAGAGAAGGAAGAATCCCTTCCATTCCGGCGAAGACTATGAGAAGATCCGAATCTTTTGTCTTGCTGAGCGCGTAGAAAGATCTGTGTATCCCCGCAACTCCCGCGTCGTAAACTTTCTGAACGTTGACACCGAGTTCTTCGAGTATGAGAGAAGTCTCCTCGGCGAAAGGAACATCAGAAGTTCCAGCTGTTATCACTCCAACTTTTCCGTTCAACTTTTCCAGAGTAGCATCTTCTCTTTTTAAAACCATGAGTCTTCCAGCTTCTTTCATCATGTAGCCGGAAAATCTATCTTTCAACTCCTGCTTCTTCTCTTCGTCCAGACCGGAGACAAAGGCGATTCTTTTCCTCTCCAAAAACTTCTCCACAGCAGCTATCGTCTGCTCCTTGGTTTTTCCCTGGGCGAAGACAATTTCGGGAAATCCCTGTCTTTTGTCTCTTTCCATGTCAAGCATCAACTCGTCTGTTCTTTCAAAGAATTTACTCAAAATTTTCTCTTCAGCTTCTTGAATAGTTATCTCACCACTTGCAAGAGATCTCAGTACATCCTCAAACATCGTTTCGAACCTCCGAAACACTCTTGTAGACCGCTTTGTATACTTCTTTGAGAGGAATTCCTTTCTCCTGTGCAACCTTCTTGCAAGCCTCGTACTCTGGTGAAATGTTCACGATCTCCGAATCGAAGCTCGCTATCTTGACTGGAATCTCTCCATATTCGGTCTTCACCGTTTTCACCGTGCGGATCGCCTCTACCTTTTCTGGGTAGAAAACCCTCGCACCTATGCTGGTGCTTTCTTTGAAAAGCAGTTTCAGGATCTCATCTTTTTTCGACTCGTGACAGAGAACAGAGACCTTGACGGCCGGCCGGTTCTTCTTCATGTATATGGGTGTGAAAAAGACATCCTTTGCCCCCGCTTCAAACAGTCTCTCCATGAGATGGCTGAACAGTTGTGGATTCATATCGTCCACGTTCGTTTCTATGAGAACATCTCCGGTTCTTTCGAAGGGTTCGATGTAACCGAGATACCCCCTCAGAACGTTCGGTATTTCAAGATCCATCGTCCCAGCTCCGTATCCCACTTTTTCTACTCTCAAGATCGGTGTCCTGAACTCGTCAACTAAGCTCTTCAGGATCAAAGCTCCCGTCGGCGTGACCAGTTCCGCGCGCACTTTCTGATCCATATAGATCGGAATGCCTTTCAGCAGCTCAGCGGTGGCGGGAGCGGGAACCGGGTATCTGCCGTGTTCTGTCATCACAAAACCGCTTCCCGTGTTGACAGTGCCACAGAAAACCTTCTCTATTTCGAGAAGCTCCAATCCAACTACAGCTCCCGCGATCTCTATCACAGCGTCCATGGCCCCAACTTCGTGGAAATGAACCTTTTCTTTTGAGAGGCCGTGGATCTTGCTTTCCGCTTCTGCGAGAGCTTCAAACATCCTTATCGCTTTCTCTTTCAAAGGATCTTCGAGTCTGCTGAGTACTTCAACGATCTCGGAGAGATGTCTTCCATGGTGGTGATCGTGATCCGACACAATGTGATCCTCGTGGTGCTCTTTTCTAGGGAAAACAACGTCAACTTTTGTGGCGGTTACTCCTTTTTTGTTTACCTTTTTCACCACAAAATCGAACTCGACGTTGAGCTTCTCAAGACGGGATTTTATCTTTTCTGGATCCACTCCAAGATCGACCAAAAGGCCAAGGAACATGTCCCCAGATATCCCTGAGAAAGGATCGAGATATAGTATCCTCATCGTATTCGCACCTCCGTGTCTTTTTTAAGTAAGTATACACTAATTCCTGATGCGAACTAAGTAACGGTTGATTTAAATTGGGAAGATTCGAAGCATCCTTGCCGCAAAATAATAATGGAGAACCCAACAAGGAGGGCATGTACAATGCGCTGGGAAGAAGTTGAGCCGATTGTTCGAGAACTTTTGGATTTCCAGATCAGTTCCTCCGAAGAGTTCAGAACTTTCATCAACAAAGTGACGGACTTCTTCGATTGGATAAGAGAAGAACACGGATGGCTCTACATCAAAATGACTGTGAACGCAGACAAGGAAGAGTTCGCAAAAGCTTACGAGGAGTTCCAAAAAGAAATCGTGGCAAAACTCAAGCCTTACGAACAGAAAATAAAAGAGAAAATCGTAGAAAACGAACACTTCGCTCCACAAGGTTACGAACACATGATGAAGGTGATCAAAAACGATGTGGAACTGTTCAGGGAGAAAAACGTTCCTCTTCAGGTGAAAGAGAGCATCATCTCCAGAAATTACGGCACGATCGTGGGAAACATCGAAGTCGATTTCAAAGGAGAGAAAAAGACGCTCCAGCAGCTTTCTGTATACCTGAGAGATCCCGACAGATCTACAAGGGAACTCGCCTGGAGGAAAAGGTACGAAGGAATCTGGGAAGTACGGGACAAGCTCAACAAACTCTTCGACGAACTCAAAGAAATCAGGCACCAGCAGGCCCTGAACGCGGGTTTTTCCAACTACAGAGATTACATGCACAGACTTAAGAGCAGGTTCGAATACACCCCGGAAGACCTGTACCGTTTCCACGAAGCGGTGGAAAAAGAAGTCGTTCCCTATCTGGTGGAAAGAACAAAAATCAGGCAGAGAAAGCTGGGAATCGAAAGCGTCAGACCCTGGGATACAGCGGTAGATGTGGATGGAAAGGTCTTGAAACCTTTTTCCTCAGTGGAAGAATTCATGGAAAAAACCGAGAGAGCACTCAAAAGGTTGAACCCCACCTTCGCGGAAAGATTTCGCCTCATGAGGGAAAAGAATCTCCTTGACCTTGAAAACAGAAAAGGAAAAGCTCCTGGTGGATACAACCACACGCTTCCAAAGACGGGAGCTCCCTTCATCTTCATGAACGCGGTGGGACAACCGGGGGATGTGAGGACGATCTTTCACGAACTGGGACACTCGATGCACTCGTTTGAAACGCTGAGCCTTCCGGTCTTTTACAGACCGCATAGAATGGAAGTTGCGGAGCTCGCCTCCATGTCGTTGGAACTCATCTCCATGGAATACTGGGACGAGTTCTACACCGACCCCGAGGATCTGAAAAAGGCAAAGATCGAAGAACTCGAAGGTGCACTCTACTTTCTGCCGTGGTGCATGATCGTGGACGCCTTCCAGCACTGGATCTACACCAACCCAGATCACACACCAAAAGAAAGGGACGAGTACTTCGCTTATTTGATGGACAGATTCAACCCGGGAGTGGACTGGAGCGATCTGGACGAAGAAAAGAAAACGAGGTGGCTCTTTCAGCTTCACATCTTCGAAGTACCTTTCTACTACATCGAGTACGGCATAGCACAGATAGGAGCCCTGGCAATTTACAGGAACTACATAGAAGATCCAGAAAAAACACTGAAAGACTATCAGAGATTTTTATCCGTGGGATGTTCGATGCCGGTGGACGAAGTTTATAAAACCGCGGGAATAGAGCTCAAATTCTCGAGGGATTACATAAGAGAGATCGTGGATTTTGTGGCAAAACAGATCGAAGAAATAGAAAAATGAAGCCCTGGCAATGCCAGGGCTTTTCACCATCCCCTCGAAGCACCTCCACCACCGGAAGATCCTTCACCGAATCCCCCAAAACCTCCTGATCCACCTCTGGAACCACCGAACCCACCAGGAAACCTTGGGCCTCTGTACCAGCGCCTTCCTCTTCCCATGATGGAAGAGAAGATGATGAACGCGATGACAATTACAATGATCGAAATACCGCTGATGTCCGTTCCTCTTTCAGGAAGATCAGAAGTCCCGGTGAGTTCCACTCCGTACTCTTTCGCCACCTCGTTCGCGATGGCAAGGTAGCCGTAATAGATCCCTTTCGAGTACTCTCCGTTTTTGAAATAGGGAATCACGTATTCATCGAGGATCCTTCCCGCTTTTCCATCTGGAATGGCACCTTCCAGACCGTAACCAACTTCTATTCTCACCTTTCTGTCGTTCATGGCAACGAGGAGCAGCACACCGTTGTTCTTCTCTTTTTGTCCTATTCCCCACTCTCTGAAAAGCCGATTCGCATACTCTTCGACCGTGAGGCCGGAGAGGGAAGGTACAACGACAACCACCACCTGGGCTGTCGTTTTGTTTTCCAATTCTTTTCCAACGGAGATGATCTTTTCCACGGTAGTTTTATCGAGAACACCTACGTAGTCGTTCACGTACTTGTACGGGGTCGGCTTTGGAAATTCAACTGAAAGCAAAAGAACCGATGAAACAATGAAAATCAACAGAAAGATCTTTCTCATCAGAACTTCACCTCGGGAACTTCCTCGGCTCCCGGTTTCGCTTCAAAGTACTGCTTTTCTTCGAATCCGAACATCTTCGCGAAGATCACACCGGGGAATTTTTTTATAGCGGTGTTGTATTTCTTCACCGCTTCGTTGTAGTCTCTTCTTGCAACGGCGATTCTGTTCTCTGTTCCGGCGAGCTCATCCATGAGCTGTCGGAAGTTTGCGTCTGCCTTCAGATTTGGATAGTTCTCGGCTATGGCAAGTAGTCTCGAAAGGGCCGAAGAAAGCTCTGCATCGGCCTGAGCACTTTCCTGAGGAGTTTTCGCACCTATCAACTTCGCTCTGGCGTTCGCTATTTCTTCGAGTATCTCTTTTTCATGCGCGGCGTAGCCCTTTACAGTTTCAACGAGATTTGGAATGAGATCTGCCCTTCTTTGAAGTTGATTCTGGATCTGGCTGTACTTTTCCTGAACTTCCTGCTCAAGGGAAACAAGGTAGTTGTAGTATCCCACAGTTGTTCCAATGATGACAACTACCAGTACGAGTATCACTATCAGTACGATCAGACCTCTTTTCACTCGGATCCCTCCTTCCATTTACTCATGTTACCATGAAATTCTATATTATGAAAATTCTCGTTCATGGATATTATCCAAAAAATTCATTTATCATCGATTAATAAGAATTATTGGGTTTTATGATCGAGATTCTTTGTTTTTCTCTCGTTGACTTTTCATTTTCCTTCGTGTTACCATTCTTGTGAAAACGATTTCGAAAACGATTTCATCAAGACACAAGGGAGGATGTTTCTAGTGATTTCCGTCGTGGGGAGTTCAAACATAGATATCGTTCTGAAGGTTGATCACTTCACAAAACCTGGTGAAACCCAGAAAGCGATAGAGATGAACGTTTTTCCGGGTGGAAAAGGGGCGAATCAGGCTGTAACAGTCGCAAAAATTGGAGAGAAAGGATGCCGTTTTGTAACGTGCATTGGAAACGATGATTACTCTGATCTGCTCATAGAGAATTACGAAAAACTCGGAATAACTGGATATATAAGAGTTAGTCTTCCTACAGGAAGAGCGTTCATAGAAGTCGATAAAACAGGACAAAACAGGATCATCATCTTTCCTGGAGCGAACGCCGAACTGAAAAAAGAATTGATTGATTGGAATACGCTCTCTGAAAGTGATATCCTTCTCCTTCAAAACGAAATTCCTTTTGAAACCACCTTGGAATGTGCGAAAAGATTCAATGGAATTGTGATCTTTGACCCCGCACCCGCGCAGGGAATAAACGAAGAAATCTTTCAGTACCTGGACTATCTCACACCGAATGAAAAAGAGATCGAAGCCCTGTCGAAAGATTTCTTCGGTGAGTTTTTGACGGTTGAGAAAGCCGCTGAGAAGTTTCTGGAACTCGGCGTCAAGAATGTGATAGTGAAGCTCGGTGACAAAGGAGTACTTCTTGTGAACAAAAATGAAAAGAAACACTTTCCGACCTTCAAAGTAAAGGCTGTGGACACAACAGCGGCGGGGGACGTGTTCAATGGAGCTTTTGCCGTTGCTCTGTCTGAGGGAAAAAATCCCGAAGAGGCGGTAATCTTTGGAACGGCAGCAGCGGCCATATCGGTAACAAGGTTGGGAGCTCAAAGTTCTATTCCAGCGAGAGAAGAAGTAGAGGCGTTTTTGAAGAATTTATGAGGGGGCAGAATCATGAAAAAGGTTGGTATTTTGAATTCGGAAATTTCTAAGATTGTAGCGGATATGGGACACATGGATACATTAGCCGTTGTGGACTTAGGATTTCCTATCCCGCAGGGAGTAAAAAAAGTAGATCTGGTGGTTGATAGAGGAAAGCCTGGCTTGATGGAAGTTATAGAAATTCTTCTTCGGGAGTTAAAGGTGGAGAGAATAATCCTTGCAAAGGAGATGGATGAGAAGAGTATACAAACTAAACAGGAACTTCTGAAACTTATAGAGAAAATGAATGGACCAGTTGAAGTCGTTACAGTTCCTCATAAGGAGTTTAAGGAAATGTCGAAAAACGTGAAGGGGATTATCAGAACAGGAGCGGACATTCCTTATTCCAATGTAATACTTGTGGGAGGGGTTATCTTCTAAATTTGAAAAGAAGAAAATACTGTTTTTACCTCAAATTTCCTTAGGGAGGTGGGTTTTATGAAGAAGAGCTTGTTTGTGGTGTTGGTATTGGTTGGATTGTTACTGGTTTCCTTCACAGGTTTGGCACAGGAACAGCAGAAACCAAAAGGAAAGATGGCTATTGTGATCTCCACACTTAACAATCCATGGTTTGTTGTCCTCGCTGAAACAGCGAAGCAAAGAGCAGAACAACTCGGCTATGAAGCTACTATCTTTGATTCTCAGAATGACACAGCTAAGGAGTCGGCTCACTTCGATGCGATCATAGCTGCCGGATATGATGCCATCATCTTCAATCCCACCGATGCGGATGGATCGATAGCAAACGTGAAGAGAGCGAAAGAAGCAGGCATACCTGTCTTCTGTGTAGACAGGGGAATTAACGCAAGAGGACTGGCGGTAGCACAAATTTATTCAGATAACTACTATGGTGGTGTGCTTATGGGTGAATACTTTGTAAAGTTCCTCAAAGAGAAATATCCAGATGCAAAAGAAATCCCATATGCGGAGCTTCTCGGAATACTCAGTGCACAACCCACCTGGGATAGATCAAATGGATTCCACAGCGTTGTAGATCAATATCCCGAGTTCAAGATGGTGGCACAGCAATCCGCAGAATTTGACAGAGACACAGCTTACAAAGTCACAGAACAGATTCTCCAGGCACATCCTGAAATTAAAGCCATATGGTGCGGAAACGATGCTATGGCACTCGGTGCTATGAAAGCATGTGAAGCTGCAGGAAGAACCGATATCTACATTTTTGGATTCGATGGAGCAGAAGACGTGATAAATGCCATCAAAGAAGGAAAGCAGATCGTAGCAACTATCATGCAATTCCCGAAACTTATGGCAAGATTGGCAGTTGAATGGGCTGACCAGTACCTCAGAGGTGAAAGAAGCTTCCCGGAGATTGTACCTGTCACTGTTGAGCTGGTGACAAGAGAAAACATCGATAAGTACACTGCTTACGGCAGAAAAGAAGAATAATCACTGAGCTAATCTAGACAGGGGGACCCGCGACCTATGAGCGGGTGCCCCCTTTTAGAAAGGAGGATGGAATTTGAAATCGAAGTTAACTAAAAGAAAAGTTATTTCCATGATTGTTGTCTTCTTTATCTTACTTCTGATCTATCTTTCGTGTGATGTCATTCCTATAGAAGAAATGGAGAAAGGCTTCGATCCCAAAAGATACGCCAGAGAATTATGGTTCAAGCTCCAAGACATGATGAACGAGGGACTTGGTTATGATGCGGTGGAAGTTTTAAATACATTGGACGAAAATCCTGAACTTGCTCATCAAAAGTTTGCTAAGGTAGTTGGCGTTTCAAATTACAGATATTACATCATACAGGGTGTAGGAGAAATTGTTGAAATAAAAGACGATGGAATACTCGTTAAAGTCAGAGAAAACCGCAAAGTTCCAGATTTGTTTCTAAGTAATCACATTTTTGGCAATGGAATAGTCAACGCTACTGGTATTGCAAAAATGGAAGATTTTGATAGAATCATTGATTTCAACCTCACTGCCACGGAGCTGAACAAAATAGTGAAAGAAGAGGTGGTCAATTCTTTCTTAAAACAACTCTCGAAAGGAGCAGGCAGCGTGGGTTCTCTTGTTAGATTCATAGCCGTTTTTACTCTACTCAAAGATGAAGAAATTAAGTATCCAATAGAAGCGATTCCGCTTTATCTGGAAATTCAGGGAGGTTTTTGATATGATGCTCAACACAGAAAAAGAAAGGGAAGTATTGCTGGAAGCCAGAAATATTACCAAAACTTTTCCGGGAGTAATCGCTGTCAATAATGTAACTCTTCAAATATATAAAGGGGAAGTTTGCGCTCTGGTTGGAGAAAACGGAGCTGGCAAATCCACTCTCATGAAGATTTTGGCCGGGGTATATCCGGATTACGAGGGACAGATCTTTCTGGAAGGAAAAGAGGTTCGATTCAGGAATCCAAGAGAAGCCCAGGAGAATGGAATCGCCTTAATTCCTCAAGAACTAGATCTTGTACCTAATCTTAGTTCAGCTGAAAATATCTTTCTCTCCAGAGAACCGGTCAACGAGTTTGGTGTGATTGAATACCAGAAAATGTTTGAACAAGCTTCAAAATTATTTTCAAAGCTAGGAGTTAATATCGATCCAAAAACAAAAGTGGAAGATCTGAGCACTAGTCAACAACAAATGGTAGCTATTGCTAAAGCACTTTCACTTGACGCCAAAATAATCATCATGGACGAACCAACCTCTGCCATAGGTAAACGTGAAACTGAACAACTGTTCAATATTATAAGATCTTTAAAAAATGAAGGAAAATCTGTGATTTACATTTCTCATCGATTAGAGGAAATATTCGAAATAGCTGACAGGGTTGTTGTGATGAGAGATGGTAGAAAGGTAGGAGAGGGTCCCATAGAAGAATTTGATCATGATAAACTTGTTAGATTAATGGTAGGAAGAAGTATAGATCAGTTTTTTATAAAAGAACGTGCGACAATAACAGACGAAATTTTCAGAGTGGAAGGTATTAAACTGTGGAGTTTGGACAGAAAGAAACTTTTAGTTGATGATGTGAGTTTTTACGTCAGGAAGGGAGAAGTATTGGGAATATATGGATTAGTCGGCGCTGGAAGAACAGAACTTTTGGAGGCTATATTCGGCGCCCATCCAGGTCGTACAGAAGGAAAGGTATTCATTGGAGGAAAAGAAATAAAAATTCACTCTCCTAGGGACGCTGTAAAGAATGGGATAGGATTAGTCCCAGAGGATAGAAAAACTGCAGGACTGATTCTTCAAATGTCTGTTTTGCATAATATAACCCTCCCTTCAGTGGTAATGAAACTTATCGTTAGAAAATTTGGATTAATAGATAGTCAACTCGAAAAAGAAATCGTTCGTTCGTTTATAGAAAAATTAAACATTAAAACTCCTTCACCCTATCAAATCGTGGAGAACCTCAGTGGAGGAAACCAGCAAAAAGTAGTTCTGGCAAAATGGCTTGCAATAAAACCAAAGGTACTTCTCTTAGATGAACCTACCAGAGGAATTGATGTAAACGCAAAGAGTGAGATTTACAAACTCATAAGTGAAATGGCTGTTTCAGGAATGGGTGTAGTTATGGTTTCCTCTGAACTTCCAGAGATACTTGCCATGTCCGACAGAATTCTTGTTATGTCTGAGGGGCGGAAAACAGCTGAGTTTCTCAGAGAAGAAGTCACCGAGGAAGATCTTCTGAAAGCAGCAATCCCCAGAAGTGTGAAGGTAGAAACAACACAAAGGGAGGAGTGAGTAAAAGATGCAGGTCGAGAGATCCAGAGCGAAGATTTCGTGGTATCAAAGGATATCTCGCTATCAGTCGATTTTCATACTTCTTGGTCTTATCGTCTTGTTCAGTTTTCTGTCCAATCGATTTCTCACTCTTGAAAATTTCTGGATCATTCTCAGACAAACAGCTGTTAACCTCTGTATAGCTGTGGGTATGACGTTTGTCATTCTCACGGGAGGAATAGATCTATCTGTTGGTTCTATCCTTGGATTCTCGGGGGCTGTAACCGCAAAACTTTTGAAGTATGGTCTGATACTAAGTGCGTTTGGTGTCGTGCTCAAGTTCAATCCTCTTGGTGCATCAATAATTGGAGTCTTGGCTGGTTTTGCAATAGGATTGTTCAATGGGTTTATTATCACAAGATTCAATATTCCCCCATTTGTGGCCACACTGGGAACAATGACAGCAGTTAGAGGATTCATCATGCTTCTGACTAAAGGACATCCTATAACGCGATTGGGTGATAGTTTTGACTTCATAGGTTCTGGGTGGTTTTTAGGGATTCCAATGCCAGTCTGGATAGCCGCTATAGCCACAGGAGTAGGCATTTTTATTCTCAGAAAAACTCAGTTTGGAAGATATGTATATGCTGTTGGAGGTAATGAAAAAGCAGCAGTTCTCTCTGGTGTGAATTCAAAACTGACGAAACTCTGGGTGTACGCGATATCGGGTATCCTCTCGGCTGTTGCAGGTCTAATAGTTACCGCCCGTTTAGATTCAGCCCAGCCAAATGCTGGTTTGATGTACGAGCTAGATGCAATAGCCGCAACAGTTATTGGAGGAGCCTCTCTTTCAGGTGGAAAAGGAACTCTCATAGGAACTGTTGTAGGTGCATTGATAATTGGTGTTTTGAACGATGGGTTGGTACTCGTTGGTGTTTCTCCTTTCTGGCAACAGGTTGCAAAGGGATTCATAATAATAGCTGCTGTGATAGCAGAAAAACTCGGTAGAGGGGAAAAGGAGTGATCAAAGAGTGGGTGCATTGACCAGACACGAGGTTCTTGAACTGAAAAGAAAAGCTATCGAAATAAGAAAGATGATTCTCGATATGATCTACAAGGCAAAGTCAGGGCATACCGGCGGTTCCTTATCGAGCGTGGAAATCCTGGTAACACTCTTTTACAAAATTCTCAGAGTGAAACCGGAAGATCCGAACTGGGAAGACAGAGACAGGTTTATTCTGAGCAAGGGTCACAGCGTTGAAGCATATTACGCAGTCTTAGCTGATAAAGGATTTTTCCCGAAAGAAGAACTCGAGACGTACTGCAAGTACGGTTCTAGGCTCACAGGACATCCCACCAGAAAAGTCCCAGGGGTTGAGGTGAACACCGGTGCGCTTGGTCATGGTCTTGCCATCGGGGTTGGTATGGCTTTAGCAGGAAAAATGGATGGTAAAGACTACAAGGTTTACGTTTTGATGGGAGACGGGGAGCTGGATGAAGGAAGCGTCTGGGAAGCAGCACAGGTGGCGTCCCACTATAGTCTTGATAATTTGATAGGCATAGTTGATAGGAATCGTCTTCAGATATCTGGCCACACAGAAGAAGTCTTGAAACTGGAACCACTCTCAAAAAGATGGGAAGCATTTGGCTGGAACGTGCTGGAAGTTGATGGTCACGATTTTGAGTCACTTTACAAAACGTTTGTCTCCATACCTAGAGAAACTGGGAAACCACATTTGATAATCGCAAACACGATAAAAGGAAAAGGAATCTCCTTCATTGAAGGAAGAGTAGAATGGCACCACAAGGTTCCAAGTGATGAAGAATACAGGAAAGCCATCGAAGAGTTAGAAGAACAGCTGAAAACGCTAGAAGAAGGTGATATGGTATGAAAGTTGCTCTCAGAAAGGCAATAGGTGAAAGATTGCTAGAACTTGCGAAGCAGGATGAAAAGATCGTGGTTGTAACCTCTGATGCACGGGGATCCGCGGCCATTGCGGACTTTTTCAAAGTATTTCCAGAAAGATCAATAGAAGTCGGAATAGCTGAGCAGACAGCAGCTGGAGTAGCCGCCGGTCTTGCCCTCTGCGGAAAGAAGGCCTGGGTCTTTGGACCTGCATGCTTCTATTCCGCAAGAAATTTAGAGCAGATAAAAAACGACATTGCCTACTCGGATGCCAATGTGAAAATCGTGGCAGTCAGTGGAGGGGTCAGCTATGGCCCTCTGGGAAGTACACACCATGCTCTCCACGACGTAGCTGTTATGAGAGCCATTCCCAACCTGAAAGTATTGCTTCCCAGTGATGCTGTTCTTGCAGCTGCCATCTTGGAACAGTTACTGAAAGATGAGAAACCCGTATACATGAGAACGGGAAGGAATCCGGTACCTGTGATCTATTCACGAGACGAAAAATTCGAGGTAGGAAGAGCAATAACATTGAAAGAGGGCAATGATATCACAATAATAGCAACAGGAGAAGTCGTGTGGAGAGCTTTGGAAGCGGCAAAGATTCTTGAAAAGGAAGGAATAAGTGCAAGGGTGATTGATATGTTTACCGTTAAACCCCTGGATGAAGAAGCAGTTTTCAGAGCTGCTCGAGAAACAGGAAGAATAGTAACCGTTGAGGAACATAGCATTTTTGGAGGTCTCGGTGGAGCGGTTGCAGAATTCCTTTCTCAAAATTTACCTACTCCTATGAAAATCCTTGGGATACCCGATGAGTATCCGGTTACAGGAACGCAGGATGAAGTTTTAAAACACTACGGCCTTGCGCCAGAGGGGATTGCAAAAACTGTCTTAGAGTGGTTCAAGGAGGGAAATTAGAATGTACGTTCTCGCAATAGATCAGAGTACCTCTGGTACGAAAGCTATTATATTCGATGAGAAAGGAGGAATTGTTCACAGGGTAACGGTGTACCACAAACAGTACTATCCAAAACCAGGCTGGGTAGAACACGATCCTGAGGAGATCTTTCGAAACACCTTAGATGCATGCAGAAAAGTCATTGAAGAATCGGGTATAAAACCGCTCGAGATAGAAGCTCTAGCTATTACGAACCAAAGAGAAACAACCATCTTGTGGGAGAAGAAATCAGGGAAACCAGTCTACAACGCTGTGGTCTGGCAGTGTCAGAGAGGGGCTTCTCTCTGTGAAGAGATAAAGAAAAGGGGATTGGAAGGGAAGATAAAAGAAAAAACAGGACTCGTAGTTGATCCTTATTTCTCTGCCAGTAAAATCAGGTGGATTCTGGACAATGTGGAAGGCGTAAAAAACAAGGCAAAGCAAGGAGAAATTGCTTTTGGAACAGTGGACAGCTGGCTGATCTGGAAATTGACTAAAGGGGAAGTTCATGCAACAGACTTTTCAAATGCGAGCCGCACACTTCTTCTCAACATTCATGAACTGAGATGGGATGAAGAAGTACTGGAGATCTTTGAAATTCCACCTGAAATCCTCCCTGAACTGAAAAGTTCAGATTCTGTCTTCGGTTACACCGATTTGGGATTTTTACCGAAAAAAATTCCCATAGTCGGTGTCATGGGAGATTCTTCTGCCGCTCTCTTTGGACAGGGAGGATTCTATTCAGGGGATATAAAGGTTACCTACGGTACAGGGAGTTCCACCATGTTGAACATAGGGGAAAAACCAAATGTATCAGATTCGCCCATTGTGTGCTCTGTTGGATGGGTCGTAAAAGAGACTTCCAGTTATGTACTCGAGGGTAACATTCATTCAGCAGGTGACACAATTGTTTGGTTAAAGGAAAAACTCGGAATCATAAGCGATCCCTCTGAAACAGAAAAAATAGCACTCTCTCTTGAAAACAACGGAGGGGTTTATTTGGTTCCTGCCTTCGTTGGGCTTGGGGCCCCGTACTGGCGAAGTGATGTGAAAGCGGCTATTCTGGGGCTTCAAAGGAATCATGGAAAAGAACATGTTGTTCGAGCGGCTTTGGAGTCCATAGCCTATCAAGTGAGAGATATCTTCGAGGAGATGGTCAGAATATCCAGTAAGGAACCCACCGAGGTCAGGGCAGATGGAGGAATCACAAGAAACAGATTTCTTATGCAGTTTCAGGCGGATATTCTGAACATACCAGTTTTAGTAAGCAACATAGAGGAAGTATCAGCGAGAGGAGTAGCTTTTGTTGCTTTGCTTCATCTCGGAGCGTTCAGCGATCTTGAAGAGATAAGGCAAAAGATAACTTACAGGGAAAAATACGAACCCCGGATGGGTGATGAATTACGGGAAATGTACTATGAAGGGTGGAAAACTGCTATCAGAAAACTACTCACCGAGTGAAGGAGGGAAAATGAAATGGAAAAGATGACCTTTGGTTTGATCGTCGGAAACAGGGAATTTTTCCCCGACAGACTGGTAGAAGAAGGAAGAGAAAGGGTAATAAAAGTTTTAGAAGGCATGGGATACAGGGTGGTAACCCTTTCACCCTCTGATACGAAACTCGGAGCTGTGGAAACAGCTAAAGACGCTAAAAAGTGTGCGGAACTTTTTAAGGAAAAAGCCGGGGAAATAGACGGGATTATTGTTACTCTTCCAAATTTTGGTGATGAGAAAGGAGTAGCTCAGGCAATCAGATTGAGTGGTTTGAATGTTCCTGTGCTGGTCCATGCGTTTCCAGATGATCCGGAGAAGCTCGACCTTCAGAATAGAAGGGATTCTTTCTGTGGAAAAATATCTGTAAGCAACAACCTGAAGCAATATGGGATAGAGTTCTCCTTGACGACACTTCATACAGAGGATCCAGAAAGTGAAGTATTTAAACGGGACATAGAGAAGTTTGCTGCCGTGTGCAGAATCGTTAAGGGAATGAGAAACATAAAAGTTGGAGCAATAGGAGCGAGACCCAGTGCCTTCAACACGGTGAGATTCTCTGAGAAGATCCTTGAAAGAATGAGCATTTCTGTTGAAACGGTAGACCTCTCGGAGATTCTTCACAGAGTTTCTAATCTCAAAGATGACGACGAGAGAGTAAGGAGAAAACTTGAGGAGATAAAGAAAAATTACAGGTTACAGATTGTACCGGAAGAGAAAATTCTCTTGATGGCAAAGTTTGGATCCGTCATTGACGAATGGATTGAGGAAAACGATATAAAAGCTCTTGCAATTCAATGTTGGACCTCTCTTGAATGGAATTTGGGAATAACTCCGTGTACCATCATGAGCCTTCTCAGCGAAAAAGGAAAACCTGCCGCCTGCGAGGTTGATATCACCGGTGCTCTCTCTATGTATGTACTCCAGTTAGCTTCTGGACAGCCATCTGCAATAGTTGACTGGAACAATAACTACAGAGATGAAAACGAAACAATTCTCTTCCACTGTGGAAATTTCCCGGCTTCTATCTATGAAAAAAAACCTGAAATCAAATATGCAGATGTAATAGGAACAACTGTGGGTAAAGAAAGGGCCTATGGAGCTTGTGCAGGGAAGATAAAGACCTCACCGTTCACTTTTCTGAGGCTCACTACAGATGATAACGAAGGAAAAGTGAAAGCATATGTGGGAGAAGGGCAGATACTGGATGAAAATCCAAAGACCTTTGGAAGCAGGGGCGTGGCAAGAATTGAGAAGCTCCAGGAACTCATGAAATACATCTGTGAAAACGGATTTGAACACCATGTAGCGATAAATCTCTCGAGAGTGGCAGATGCTGTGAAAGAAGCTTTGGAAAAATATCTTGGGATAGTAGTTCATAAACATAACGCTGAAGTTTAGAGATTAAACCAGTTCTGGATGCTCTATGAATAAGGAGGGTGATCTCGATGACTCAAAACAATGTTGAAAAATGGGGAACATACGAAATAACACTCAAAGGGAAAGCGGAGGGGAATCCTTTTACAGACGTAGAAATCAAAGCAGTGTTTACAAGCGAAGCTGGTGACAGTTTTGAAGTGGAAGGCTTTTATGATGGGGAAGATACCTTCAAGATCAGGTTCATGCCGAACAGGACTGGTTTGTGGAAGTACGAGGTAAGAAGCGACATCAAAGATCTTGACGGTATGAAAGGAGAGTTTCTGTGTGTTGACCCTTCTGAAGGGAATCATGGACCTGTTCGAGTGTGCAACACTTATCATTTCTGCTATGAAGATGGGACACCTTACCATCCGTTTGGGACAACACTCTATGCGTGGGTACACCAGAGAGAAGAACTCATTCAGCAGACACTCGAATCACTCAGGAACTCTCCATTCAACAAAGTCAGGATGTGTGTGTTTCCGAAGTACTACGCTTACAATAGAGAAGAACCTCCTATGCTTCCTATGAGCTGGAGAGAGGAAGACGGGAGATATCAGGTAGAGTTCAATGTGAAGTTTTTCCAGCACTTTGAGAGGTTAGTGAAGGAACTTATGGACATGGGGATAGAAGCGGACGTGATACTGTTCCATCCGTATGACAAATGGGGATTTTGCAGCATGCCGGAAGAAGTGGACAAAGCGTACTTGAGGTATCTGATAGCGAGAATTTCTTCTTACAGAAATGTGTGGTGGTCAATGGCGAACGAATACGACCTTATCAAACCACAAAAAGACTGGGATGGATACTTTCATTTCATAGTGGAGAAAGACCCTTATAACCATCTAAGATCAGTGCATCAGTGTTTCAAGTTTTATGATCACACAAAACCCTGGATAACACACGCCAGCATTCAGTGGCAGGGGTCACTGAGATCGTGGAGCGGAGAACCTGAGATAGATATAGGCATAAATTTAATACCAAAATGGCGCGAGATGTACAAAAAACCAGTTATCATCGATGAATGTGGCTACGAAGGGAACATTGAGTACGGATGGGGTAATCTGCCACCACAGGAGATGATGAATCGCTTTTGGGAAGGTGTTACCTCTGGAGGTTATGTGACACATGGAGAAACTTACTACTCTGAAGACGAAGTCCTCTGGTGGTCAAAAGGCGGAAGATTGAAAGGTGAAAGTCCAAAAAGAATCGCATTCCTGAGAACGATTATAGAAGAAGCTCCACCGTTTCTTAAACCTATCAAGCTTGATCCTATGATGGACTGGGACGTTCATTGCATTGGTAAAGAAGGAGAATATTACCTGATCTACTTTGATATCAACAGACCAGTGAAAAGAACCTTAAAGCTTCCAGAAGGTAAGTACAGAGTAGATTTAGTTGACTGCTGGGAAACAGAGATACATAGTCTGGGGATCTTCCAGGGACAAGTTGTGATAAGGTTGCCGGGGAAATCGTATGTCGCTTTAAGAATTCAGAGAGTAAGAGATATTGATAGTTTGATAATCCTCTAAATCTCTCAAAGGGGGTGTTTTTATGAGAAAGTTGGTCAGTCTCACCGTACTCTGCGTTCTTACGATTCTCGGCTTAACGGTATTTGGTAAAGTCACTCTTGAACTTTGGAGCCTCTCACCAGCAGTTGAAGGAGCGGAAGTCAACCCCGACATTGCCCTTGCGATTGAGCTTTTCAAGAAGGACTTCCCTGAAGTAGAGTTTAAGACAGTAACATACTCTGTGGATACTTACAAAACCAAACTGGCTGTTGCCATGGCTTCCGGTGAGTTACCAGACCTCTTTTTCACTTGGGGCGGAGGCCAGTTGAGATCCTACATTGACTCTGGTCAGATTCATCCTCTTAGTGACGAAACAGTTGAATGGATGAAGAAAACATTCTGGCCAGGCGCTCTTGAAGAGGTTTACTACAAAGGTAAGTACTGGGCTGTTCCATTTAACAACTCGATACTTGGTGATTTCCTGTGGTACAGGAAGGACATATTCGAAAAACATGGGCTTCAGCCTCCGAAGACCTGGAGTGAATTTGTAGCACTTTGTAAAAAGCTCAGGGAACTGGGTTACATACCGATAACTATGGGCAATAAAGCAAGATGGCCTGCCGATCATTTCCTAGCCACACTCGCTGCACGAGTATGTGGTAACGAGGTAGTAAAGGAGATACTTAATGGAAAAAGAAGTTGGAAGGATCCTCTCATGCTCAAAACTCTGGAAAAACTAGTGGAATTAATAAAGGTAGGAGCATTCCCTGAGGCAGTAAACGCTCTTGATTTTAACACAGGAGAAGATCGTGCTTTGTTCTATGTAGGAAAGGCAGCCATGATTTGTGAGCTCAGTTTCATGTATCAGGTCATAAAAGAAGAGAGACCAGATCTAATACCTGTCTTAGGAATGGCTAAATTCCCAATCGTGGAAGATGGTAAAGGAGACCCAAGAGAGTTGGTAGGAATAGTTGGAGACTGGTTCTACTCAATAGTAGCAAATTCTTCAAACAAAGAACTCGCTGAAAAATTCCTCAGAGAATATCTGTTGCACCCAGAGGTTGTAAGAATGAAAGTAGAGAAACGAGGTACACTTCCACCTGTTTATGGAATAGAAGAATTGCCCGCAATTAAAAATGATCCTTTCTTGTCCGAAATAGTGAAAGCAGCTATGGAAGCACCGAGTGTTATGCACTGCTGGGACACTTACTTACCACCAGAGATAGCTGAAGTGTATCTTGATAACCTCCAAAAGTTGATGGATCTTAAAATAACCCCAGAGAAATTTGCTGAAACAATGGATAAAACTGTTGAGGAATACAAGAAGGCTCATTCAGAATATGGACAGTAATATTATCAAGGGCAGGTGGTTTACCACCTGCCCCTTTGGGAGGGATGAAGGTGTACAATAAAAGAAAGAAAAAAATAACAGCATTTCTGTTTACTCTGCCTGCTGTAGCGTTGTTTCTTTTTTACTTTTTAATTCCCATTCCTATGACTTTCTTCTACAGTTTCTTCAGATGGGAAGGTTTTTCCTTGAGACCTGACAAATTTGTGGGGTTCGGTAACTGGTACAATCTCTTTTCCAATGAAGTTACCTGGAGAGCACTTCTAAACAACCTTAAGTTCATTATCTATACTCTTCTAATCCAGATTCCGATCGGGATAGGTTTAGGTTTGCTGATTTCTTCAAAGATTAAAGGCACGAATTTTATGAGAATAGCATTTTTCATACCTCTTCTTATTCCCTCAACAACTATTGCTATCATCTGGAAAATAATTTATGATCCTTACCTTGGTTTCTTAAATAACTTTCTAAAAATTTTAGGATTAGAAAAATTAGCAAAAATATGGTTAGGTGATCCAGAAGTAGTTGTAGAAGCAATATACGCTGCCACTTCCTGGCAGTGGATACCATTTTACATGATAATATTTGCAGCTGCTTTGACTGAGATACCAAAAGAGCTTTATGAAGCGGCAATGATAGATGGAGCGACTTCTTTTAAGAGGTTTATTTATATAACTCTTCCATTTCTAAAAAGAACCATCATAACAGCTGCTATACTGGGCATAACCGGATCATTGAAATATTTTGATCTGGTCTATATACTGACAGAAGGAGGACCTGGAAACACATCAGAACTTCTTGCAACATACATGTACAAATTAGCTTTCCGACACCAAAGGATGGGATATGCTAGTGCATATGCTTTCTTTCTTTTTGGAATATCATTGGTGATTTCCATTCTTATGTACAGAGTATATAGGAGAGGTGATACTGTATGAGCATAGGAATGAAAGTACTTGTTTATATTGTAGCCTTTATTTGGCTCTTGTGGACGTTTTTCCCTTTTTATTTGTTAGTAATAAACTCCTTTAAAGCACGAGATGAATATTTTATGTCGTTTCCTTGGCAACCCCCTAAAAGTTTTTCTCTTGGAAATTTTTCGAGAGTGTTTAATGTCGGTTTTCAAAAGTATATTTTTAACAGTGGTGTAGTTGCTTCTTTTTCCTTATTAATTTTGATTTTTTTCGCTACTTTGGCTTCTTATTCTTTCGCAATTTACAGATATAATTTCTTACAAAGATTGTTCTTAATATTTATAATGGGACTTTGCATACCGATTCACACAACATTGATACCTGTTTTCGTTTTGACCCGAAAAATTGGATTGTATGATAATTTATTTGGTTTAGTACTTCCTTTAGCTGCAAGCCAACTTCCTGTAAGTATATTGGTGATTTCAAATTATATGCGTGGAATACCGAAGGACTATATAGAAGCAGCAAGAATTGAGGGATGCAGTGAATGGTATATATACTGGAGGATAATTCTGCCAATGTCTTCCCCTGCTGTTGTTGCTATGGGAGTTTTCTCGTTCGTTATGTTTTGGAGTGAGTTCGTATATGCATTAACACTTATCTCAAACCCCAAAAAATGGGTCATCACACTGGGATTGTATCAATTTCAAGGAAGATACGGTATGAATATACCTGCTATGGCAAGTGCTGCGATTGTTTCACTCATTCCTACTCTTATAATTTATGCGATTTTCAGCAAGAAAATCATTGAAGGAGTAGCAGCAATGGGAGGGTTAAAAGAGTAAGACTTCTCATCAGTGATAAAATTTCATTGGAGGTACTCGACAGAAAGGAGAAATTAGCATGAAAAGGCGCCCTACAATAAATGATGTGGCGAAATTAGCTGGTGTTTCGATTTCAACTGTTTCCAGATATTTGAAAGATCCCTCGCAGGTCAGTGAAAAGTTAGGAGAGAGAATAAGAGAAGCCATAAAGAAACTGGGATACAAACCCAACAAGATAGCCCAGGGGTTGAGAACTGGTGATTCCAAAATGATAGGCTTCATCGTACCTGATATAACGAATCCCGCTTTTCTTACTATAGTTAAGGGAGCAGAGGATTTTCTGAGAAAAAAAGGTTATTCATTTATCATAGGAGGAACCGATCATAAATCGAAAGATGAAGTAGTGATTCTCGAATCTTTCATATTCCACAACGTAGACGGTGTTATAGTAACATGTACAGGCTACGAAAACAAAGCTCTAAAAGAACTTATAGAGAGATATCACCTCAAGTTGGTTTTCGTGGATAGAAGGTATCCCGGCATCGATGCTCCCTATATTGGTGTTGATAATTTTGGAGGAGTTGCCAGGATGGTTGATTATTTGGTCGAAACAGGTCATAGGTCATTTGCCTACCTTTGTGGAGATATGACCTCAACTGCGAAAGAACGTCTGGAAGGTTTTCTCGATCGTATGAAAAAGTACAAGATAAAGGATTACCAGGTTCTGTACGGAGAATTCACGTTTGAGAGTGGTTATAAACTCACCAAAAGATTGTCAAAAATACCGGACGCAATAATAGCTGGAAACGATCTTATGGCCTTTGGTGTGATAGAAGCTCTGAAAGAGAGAGGATTGGTAGTTCCAGAGGACGTCAGTGTAACAGGCTTCGACGATATGTTTTTCAGCAAATACTATAAACCTTCTCTAACTACTGTTCGTCAGGATCTTTATGAAATGGGAAAACAAGCCGGGAAAGTTCTGTTTGCACTTATTTCTGGAAAGAAGATAAGAAAAAAAGAGTACATACTTCCAACGGAAATCGTTATAAGAGATTCTGTGAAAGAAAGAAGAGCATAATATTTCTACGGATACATTTCCAGATACTCCTTCTCTATCCTGCACGGAATGGGGAGTCTTTTTTCAAGCTCTTTCAGTCCTTTTTCTCTGAAAAGATCGTAGACAACAGCGACCCAGAAATGGACCTTTCCGTGGAGATGCTCCAGTGCTTTCAGCTGGTAGCGGAAGTACTCACCGCTTGCTCCTGTGATTTTCTCAAAACTTTCTTCATCCCAGCCTTTCACACTCACTCTGATTAAAACGTTGAGATTCACAAAAAGATCCACAAGAGAAGGATCGAACCCAAACATCAGACCATTCGTCTCCAGAATGAAGGTGTTGTTCACAAGTTCTATAACTTTTCTCACGTGTTCGGCGGATCTTCTCCCAAGGATCGGTTCTGCCCCGCTGATCCTGAAAAGATCACACTTTCTTTTCTTTGAGATCTCAAGAAGCCTTTCTGCTACTTCCTCTGGTGAGAGAAAATCCCCTGCACGCTTGGGCCTGAGGTTTCTGAAGTAGTTCCAGCAGTAGGCACAGAGAAACTTACATCCTACAGTATCCGCTGTAACGATTCCCCCGTAGTAAAGAGAGTATCTGAATCTATAGTATTTTCGCCTTTCACCCTTCATGACAAGCGATTCCATCTCCATGGCTCTTTGTACCGGATTGAAGGCCATATTACCCCCTCCTTGTGTATAATGTACACGATGATCACAGCCGGTGTGGATGGTACGAGGAGAGGATGGGTGTATTCGATAGTGGAGGGAGACAGGGTTCTCGAGATAGGATTCATGGAACACTTCATGTTCCTGGACTTTCCCACACTCGTTGATATTCCCATCGGTCTCCCGAAAAAAGGCGAGAGAGAGTGCGACAGACTCACCAGAAGGATCCTTTCAAAGAGAGCTGCAAGTGTCTTTACGGTCCCGTGCAGAGTGGCCGTTTATCGAGAAAGCTACGAGGATGCACTGAGAGTCAACAGAGAGTGCCAGGGGAAAGGATTTCCTGTTCAGTTCTGGCACATAGTGGAGAAAGTGAGAGAGGTTGACGTTTTTCTCAGAAGCTATCCAGATCTTTCCGATCAGATCAGAGAATCCCATCCCGAGCTGTGTTTTCTGAGGATATCAAGCAAAATGATGAAATCGAAACACACCAGAGAGGGTTTGAACCAGAGAATCGAGATCTTGAGAGAACATCTGGTCTTCGATGTGGAAAATCTGCAGAGAATTTGCAGAGAGTACAGAATACATATCCACGATGTGCTCGATTCACTCGTTCTTGCACTGGCTCAGCAATTTCCTCTTGAGAGGATACCGGAAGATCCCCCACTGGATGAACACGGCCTTCCCATGCAGATCATTGCACCAGCAAGGACACAGCGTTCGCCGAACCCTGAGTGAGGACGTTGAAAACCTCATTCATGTGAGAAGGATCACTCACATCCACCACAGTCAGGTATCCGTTGAAGTCTGCAATGTAAAGAAATCCTTCATAAAGCCACAGACTCTGAGCCTTTCCTCCACTCGTTGGTATGTGATCGAGAACGAACGGGTTTCCAGGATCTGAAACGTCAATCGTTTGAACACCGAACGCGTAGTCTGCAAGATACAGCACACTATCTGAAACGATCACATCGTAGGGTGTCTGCGATTCGTAGGTCCCCAGAATTTGAGAGAGATCGTTCGCATCGATGATCGATACCCCTTCACCGTAGACAACGGCGTAGATCCTCTCATCTGACACGAAGACACTTCTCACCGTTCCAAAATTCACTCTTTCGAGAAATACAGGATTTGCCGGATTTGAAACGTCCACCACCTTCAAACCTTCATTGTAACAGGCCACGTAAGCGCGGTTTCCTGAAATGTGTACCTTTTCCGCCCAGTCCGCTTCTTCGAGTCTTGCAACCAGCACAGGGGAAGAAGGATCGGTTACGTTGTAAACCAGAAGACCGTTCGTCCAGTCCGCCACGTAGAGATAATCACCGGATAGGTCTACCCCGTAGGCGTAGTGGGTGTTCAGCTGATTCAACTGAACGGGATTTTCGGGATCGCTCACATCGAGAACGTGGATTCCGCTCTGACCATCTGCGAGGAACGCATACTGTCCCGAAACTTCAACATCGAGAGCGCTGTTTGCGAGAGAAACAAAAGAAATACTAACGGGGGTAGCTGTGACGTCGAACACTTCTAGACCTTCCCCGGTTGTTACCAGGGCGTAGACTTTTTCGCGGGGCAGAACTGATATCATCTGAAAGCATCCAGAAAGGAATAGAAGAGCGAGAATAACAGGAAAGATCGCCTTCATTCTATCACCTCCCTGTGCATTCTACGTCCAGTAGTAAAAGAAAAATGAAAAAACAGTGTAAGATTTATAACTGGAGGGGGGAGATAACATGAAAAGATTTCTGGCAATTCTTTTGATTCTTCCGGTCATGGTGCTTGCGATACATCCTCTGGATCTTCTTGTTCGTGCAAGGGGAAATCCTGTCTACGAGACGATCATTGCAACCACAACCCAGGACGGCGACGAGATATACATATTGAAATCCTACGGCATGAACTGGCAGAACATCCAGTGGTTCCACAGAGTGGGCATAATCCTTCCGTCGAACTTGAATTACAAAGACAGGGCGTTTTTCTTCATAACGGGAGGAAGCAGAAAGGAAGAAAACGAACGCTATTACGATTCGTTTCTGGAAGACGTAAAAGAGAATCTGTGGGTGGCGAAGGAATTCGAAGCACCTTTCATAGTTGTGGGGGACGTTCCAAATCAGCCGATTTTCGGGCTCAGAGAAGATGCCCTGATCGCAGAAACGTTCAAAATGTTCCTCGAGAACCCAGATCCGTTTCTTCCCCTCCTTGTTCCCATGACGTACGGTGTGATAAAGGCCATGGACACGGCACAAGATTTCCTTGAGAAAAAAGGCGTGGAAATCAAAGGCTTCATGGTATCGGGGGCCTCCAAAAGAGGGTGGACCACGTATCTTACGGCGATCTTCGACCCACGCGTTTTCGCCATCGCTCCGATGGTGTACGACAATCTGAACATAGAAGCCCAGCTTTTGCATCAGAAAGAGTACTATGGTACCTACAGCGAGAAGTTGAGAGATTATCAGGAAAGAGGGCTCTTCGAGATTCTCGAAAACGATCTGGGAAAAAGGCTTCTTGAAATTGTCGATCCTTACGCTATGAGATTGAGACTCTCTCTTCCAAAGATCCTTGTGCTCGGCACCAACGACGAATACTGGACCGTGGATTCGGCGAACCTCTACGTGGATGATCTTCCGGGCGAAACCTTTCTATTCTATTCTCCAAACGATCCCCACAACCTGAAGAATGTGAAAGAAATAATAGAGACTCTCTCTTCGTTCTTCAAGATGTACCCCAAACTGCCGAAGGTGGAATTCTTTTACAGGGACGGGAAAATATTCGTTGAAAGGATTCCGGAAATTGTAGACGCGGAACTGTGGTTTGCAAGATCGAAGAGCAGAGATTTCAGAAAGGCGGTGTGGCTCAGACGTGGCGTGGAAGAAACCGATGATTCGCTGATCGGGGTACCTCCTGAAAAACCTGAAGGTTTTCATCAAGCGTATTTCTTGGGAGTCACTTTGGAAATCAATGGTTTGAGGATGAAGCTTTGCAGTAAAATGATAGTGGAATAGCGGGGTGAAATATTGTGGAAAGCCCGCGGCTTTCTTGAGGACCAGACATAAGACGTGTGAGATCACCCACCAAGAAGGATGGAAGAAGATGCTGGACCTTGCTAAGAAGTCTTTCGCAGGAAATTTTCAATCTCTCAGAAACCAGCTTCTCAAATAGCCTGGAATCATTTCAGAACGGAAAAAGATGTGAAGAATGCTCTTGTGACAGCCTGGAAAAAGATGGTGGATCATTTCTTAGATGATGGAAACCTGGATGAGTCTGAAGAAAAAATTCTAGTTCGCTTCATAAAAGAAACAGGACTTTCTGAGAAAAAATTGAACAGGAAGGGTGCCTATGAAAAATTCAAGAAGCGAAGATTGTTAAGAAAAGTGGTTCATGGAGAAATAGAACAGTTCGAAAAACCCGTTCCCATAACCATCGAGAAATCGGAAGTGTCTGTGTGAGTTTTTCAGGGCGTTGAAAACTGTGAAATGGGAAAGCGAAGAGAGTACGTGGATGATATTCTGGGTTCAGCGTAAGGATTGCACGTGGCGTTTACTACAAGGTAGGTGGTTTCCCTACAACCTTCGGGTGAATCTGATAACACTGGCGAAGACTCAGTAGACTGTGTAGAAGATGAGTTCTCCAGAATCGGTGCAGAGAACGGAGAATTCTTTTTCTGAGATTTTAAAAATCTTCAGGGGGTACTTTCCTGTTTTAACCGTTTGGACGACTCTGTCGTTTTTTATCAGATATATCTCCTCTGCTTCCATGGAAAGCGCCACCAGGTAGTTTCCTATCTCCTCGAGGTAGAGCACAGGATGCGGCACGTTGATTTGTCTTACACTGCCGTCTCTGTCAACTACAGAGATAACAGGAGAAACAAGACTGGCAACTGCAAGATCGGGTCCATAGAAGGAAATACCGTAAGCAAAATCAGGAAGGTTTTTCTGCCACACCAATTGCCCGTTCACCAGCTTCACGAGCCAACCGTTTCGATAGTCAAGAACGTAATCACCGCTCGAACCCTCCACGTAGCGCAAAGGACGGGAAAGTCCCAGACAAACAGAGGTCATGCTACCACGCTTGAGATAAATTACATCGGGATCGTTTTCGCCTCTCCAGTAACAAAGGTAGGCGATTCCTTTCGAAGTTGGAACGAAATAAGTACTTGGAACACCCGTTCTGTACTTTTCTACAACTCTGAAGGAACGTTGATCCACTCCCACGAGCGTTCTCTGGGAAAACAACGAAATGTAAAAAACACCGTTGTAATAGAGAAAGACGGTGGGGTCCCCACCAAGAAGAATTTCCCTTTTTCTTTTCCCTGAAGGCGTGATTTCAATGAACTTTCCCTCGAACATGTCGGTGACGTAGAAATTTCCTTCAAGGTACATACCCCAAACAGGATAGGAAAAGCCTGTGAAACGCGCTGTTACTCTCTTTGAAAGCGCGTCCACCGCAATGACCTCTCTTTTCAAAGAATCAACGAGGGTGATGACACCCTCGTTGATCGTTCCCCTCAAAGGATTCATATTGAGTGTTATCCTCTTTGTTTCGAGGATACCCGCGAAAACACTGATGATTAGAGATACAAGTAGCGCTGCAGTTCCCAGTTTGTAACGTAAGTGCTGTACTCCATCCACTCTTTCTCCGCTGCCTCCACAAATTTTTCGAATATGTGCTCTCCCAGCGCATCTATTATAACATCGTCTTTCTTGAGTTCTTCAACAGCTTCTTTCAGGCTGCCAGGAAGAGATCCTATACCCATTTCTTCCCTTCTTTCCGGAGTCATGTGGTAAATGTTCTCCTCGACAGGCTTTGGAGGTTCGATTTTGTTTACTATACCATCCAGACCTGCTGCAAGAATGGCAGCGAATGCCAAATAGATGTTACAGGATGGATCAGGAGACCTGTACTCCAGTCTTGTAGCTTTTCCTCTTGCTTTCGGTATTCTGATGAGAGCGCTTCTGTTTCCAACTGACCAGGTGATGTAAACGGGTGCCTCATACCCAGGAACGAGCCTCTTGTAACTGTTAACAGTTGGATTTGTAACGGCAGCGAGTGCTCTTGCATGCTTCAGAATTCCCCCGACGAAGTACCTGAGATCATCGGAAAGTTCGAGCGGTTTACTTGGATCGTAGAAGGCGTTCTGGTCACCTTTGAAGAGGCTCATGTGAACGTGCATACCGGAACCGTTTACACCGAAGAAGGGTTTCGGCATGAAGGTCGCATAGTAGCCGTGGAAGATCGCCATGGTTTTGATAACGAGTTTCACGGTCTGGGCGTTATCGGCTGTTCTCAGGAAGGTGTCGTACTTGAAGTCCACTTCGTGCTGGGAGGGAGCAACTTCGTGGTGTGTAGCTTCAACGATTATTCCCATTTTCTCGAGGGCGATGGCGATATCTCTTCTTATCTCTTCGGCTTTGCTCAACGGGAGAAGATCGAAATACCCACCATGATCGAGGAACTCCGGAACAGGCTCTCCTTTTTCGTTGGTAGGAAGGATGAAAAATTCCATCTCAGGACCTGCGTACGGTGTGTAACCCAGCTGTGATGTCTTTTCCATCATTCTTCTTAGTCTGTACCTTGGGTCACCTTCGAAAGGTTTGCCGTCGGGAGTGTAAACGTCACAGATGACTCTTGCGCTCTTTGCACCGTCGACTGTCCATGGAAGAACAGCAAAGGTGTCGAGGACGGGTTTGAGGTACATATCAGACTCTTCGATTCTCACAAAGCCTTCAATGGAGGAACCGTCGAACATGATTCCGTCTTTCCAGGAATCAAGGAAAATCTCGGGAGTTATTTCCAAATTTTTCAAGATTCCGTTGATGTCAGTGAATTGCAGCCTGATGAATCGAACGTTCTCCTCTTCGATGATTCTCTTGATAGTTTCAATCGTCATAGCAACACCTCCTCTTGAACACAAAAAATCATTGTGGTATAATTAATATCCCAAGACACGAAATAAAGTCGGTGAAGCCAGTGAAAAACAAAAACAGCCATCCTTTCTGTCCCCGGGGACAGAGGGGTTTTTTCTTTTGCATCTTTATGCGTAAAATATAACAGCCGCTTGTGAATTGCAAATTATTTGGAAGTTAAAAAGCGGTTTAGAAATACTTTCAAAAAAAAGAACACAGTATATCCTATAGCGAGACCAAGGGTGCTTCTGTAGATAGAAACCACCAGAGGTGTTTTAACATGACAGAACGTGTTGAACATCGAAACGAGCGCAACGCTGCCAAAACTCTCTCTGAGAAAATCGTATTCTCTGAATCCTTCCAACCAGAAAAACGGGTAGCACACAATTTCCTTGAAACGGGGCCGAACCATCAAAACACTCTCCAGCCAGTCTCTGAACTTTCTTTCAACTTCCAGCACCCATCCCGAATTTCCCGAACGCATAAGATAATAGAAACCCACAGGAATGGCAAGGAAAAGGAGCGGCAGGTACTTTTTCCAGTTTCTTCTGTTCTTCCAAAGTCCTGAAAGAAAGAGAAGCCCGGGAAGAAGTACGAGTGAAAGTTTCACTCCGCGGAAGTCCAGGATACCGTTGAGGTGGTACAGATCGCTGAGACTCAGAGACAGAGAGATCGACAGAAGGAGAAAACTCAACACTTTCAACCATTTCTTTTTCGGCACAAAATACGCCGCCAGTGTACCGGAAACAAAAAGGAGAGACACGAACCATTCCCTTGAAAAAGGCAAAACGAAGACTACAGAGAGAAGCAGAGGATTCAGAGAGGTTATCAGAAGAATGGGAGGTATCAAGAAGATCCACTTTGGAAAGAACGGTTCGGATTCTGGAAGTGCCGGAAACGGTACAACTTTTCCCTTGAAATAACTGGCAAGCCTTTGAACGAGGATTTCTCTTTCTTTTATGTTTCTTATCCAGAGAACCTCCACACTTCGTTCAAGAACGGCTCTTTTGTACCTGTGAAACAGCGCTTCTTCGTCCAGGTTCAGCTTTTCTATCTCCTCGGGTTTCACCGTGTGGACACGAAAGAAAAGACCGTCTTTTTTCAAAAGAGCAACTTTCCTGGCGAAATCGTAAGAGGGATCGAACTCTACGATTCCAACCCATTTTCCTTTCAACTTTTCTGCCAATTCTTGAGGTTCCCAGAAGAGGGGTTCACCTTTGAGAATCACGACCTTGGCTTCCGGTGGCAAGTCTTTTTTACTTGAAAGGTCAAAGAGAACCACCCACTTTCCATCGATCATGTCGTCGAACAGAAAAGAAAACACCAACCCTTTCCTGTCATAAGAGAATCTTTCTGGGAGAAAGAACACGATGAGCACAACAGAGCTTACCAGAAAAATGAGAAAAAGACTATTCTTCAAGTTTGTAAACTTCTTCACCCACCATCACCTCGACTTCTTCCTGAGTCCAGCCGAAGATCAAGCTCCCTTTCAGGGAAAGTCCACCGATCTGGATTTTCCTTTTTGGTCCCAGATACACGGGAACGGGCCTTTCTCTCACGGTCACCCTGTGCGGTCTGTTCACCACAAAGAAAGCGGTGCTCGTATTGCCGAAGATATCCGTGGCTTTCACAAAGACAACGTGATGCCCGTCGGGTATTTTCTGTGCTTCTCTTCCATCGCAGATGTATTCAACTCGAAAAGAAGAAGCGTCTTCTATCTTCTCTGGAGATAGAACGAGTGGAGGAGTGGTGTCTTTCACATCAACCTTCATTCTCAAAAAATTTCCAGATTCATCGTAACCGATGAGGTGATAGACACCCGGAAACTCTGGAGAAAACACGGTGAGTTTTTCTCCGATTGATGGAAGATACCAGTTCACAAGAGGTGGTAGAATGAGGCTTCGACCGAACTCAACAGAAGATTGGTACGATCTTTCCGCGAAAGAAACAGGGAGAGTTTCGAATGAGAGACTGGTGGATTGTCCCAGAAAGTCCACCACTTCTACCTCGAGTTTTGTGGCTTCCAAAGTATGGAACCACAATTTGCCTTCCTTTCCATTCCAGAGTGTGACAAAGGTAGAATCGTCAGTCACATTCAGAAAGACCACCGTTCCGATAAGAGGATGCCACACCTTTGTATATCTCACCTCAGGGGGCTCTGGGGTGACGTCTATAGTACCCTCTATTCTCCTTGGAACCTCGAATTTTTCGAAGAAGAAGGAAAGATAGTACTCGAGCTTCTCTTTTGTAATAGATCCCTTTACAACGACCCTGTCGCGTGAAAAGACTTCAACGGGAAATGCGTCGTAAACGAACGTGAGATCTGTGCTTTCAAGAAGCTCGGCGAAAACATCCTCGGGAATTCGGATATCCCCCACATCGACTCCGATCGTCACACCGTTGCTCAGGACAAGGGTCGTGCTGTCTGGAAGATCAATGGTGATACCCCGAACCTTCGGAGGAGTGTAAATTGTCTCAAGAGAGGCTTTGAAGGGTTCCAGGTCGCGTGAAGTTTCAAAAGGGAAAGTTCTGTTCGTTAACGAAACGATGCCGGTGTTGTTGTAAGTGTTGAAGAGCACTTCCTTAGAAAACAAAAGAAGAGACGAGAGAATGAGAATCAGGAAAGAAATTCTTCTAACCATTCATCACTCCTCTCTTCTAAAAGGTTCAGAACGCTGAGAAGATCATCTGGAAGGGGTGCCCTGAAGTCCTTTTCCTCCTCAGTCCACGGATCGATGAACTTCATTCTATAGCTGTGGAGGAACTGTCTTTTTAAACCGTATCTCTTTCGAAACTCTCTGTTGAAATGTCTGTCACCGTAGGTGTCGTCTCCCACAACGGGAAAACCTATCTGCGAAAGGTGTCTTCTTATCTGATGCTTTCTACCCGTGTGTATCTTCACGCGGAGAAGCGAAACATCTTTCAGAGGTTTCACCGAAACGATCTCAGAAACCGCTTCCTGCCCATCGAGAGGAATGGTGATTTTCATGTTGTTCTCTGGAACTCCTCTTACGAGCGTGACGTATTCTTTCTCTATGTTTCTGCCCTTGAACAGTTCCGTGAGAATTCTCGCGGCCTCTCTGTTTTTGGCAACAACGAGAAGCCCAGAGGTTTCTTTGTCGAGTCTGTGAACGAGAAACGGTGAAAACCCCTTTTCCTGACCGTAATAAAGGAGTCCTTCTATCAACGTCGCAACATGAACACCTTTTCCTGGATGTATGGCTATGTTCGGTGGCTTGTTCAGCACAAGGTAGTGATCGTCTTCGTAGAGCACGTCGAGTTTCATGGGAACTGGTGTGAGGTCTTTCTTCTCAGATCTCTTCGGAAGATTTTCCAGATTCACATACCGGAGCTCTACCACGTCTCCTTCTTCCAGATCGAAAGAAGGATCCTTCACGCGTTTTCTGTTGACATACACCTTTCCCTTTCTGATGAGTTTGTATATCACCGAAAGGGGTACGTCTTTCAGCTGGTTCCTCAGAAATTTGTCCAGCCTTCTGTAGAAATTCTCCCTGGTGACTTCCATTCTCATGACTTTTATTTCTCCTGAACGATTTCGTTTTTCTCGTTGAGAACGATCGTTTTCGCTTTCACAGGTTTGTCACTGAAGGTGAAAGCCATGATGATCACTCTGTCACCTTCTTCACCGAGTCTTGCGGCCGCACCGTAGAGGTTTATTTCACGGCTTCCCCTCTTTCCCTTTATGACGTATGTTACGAATCTCTCGGCGTTGTTGACGTTCACCACCAGTACAAGTTCTCCCTCGCTAATACCCGCTTTTTCCATCAGCTCTTCGTCTATCTCTATGCTTCCTTCGTAGTAAACTTCTTTTCTCGTGATCTTAGCCATGTGAATTTTGGACTTCAGATATATATTCAGCATCGTTTCACCCTCCCGAAAGATTTTATCATGCGAAGATATGTTATGATTTTACAGAAACACGGGAGGTGGGAAATATTTACAAGCGATTCGCACGAGTTTTTCACGAGGGGCCGTATACATCGTTCTCGAGAAGAATAGCAAAAAATTTCACCAAATTTCTGGAAAACTTTCACATTCGAGGAAAAAAAGTACTGGATGTAGCCTGTGGCGAAGGAACGTTCGCTGTGGAAATCGCCAAGCAGGGCTTCAAAGTGGTGGGAGTTGATCTTTCATCCGAGATGCTGAAGTTTGCCAGAGAAAGGGCAAAGGAAGAAAGCGTACCTGTAATTTTTTTGAAAAGAGACATGAGAGAACTCGATTTTCACGAAGAATTCGATATCGTCACCTGTTGGTTTGACAGCCTCAACTATCTGCTGGATTACAAAGATTTGAAGAAAACTTTTGAGAGAGTTCATGAAGCTTTGAAAACAGGTGGAACGTTTCTTTTCGATATGAACACCGTTTACGGGCTTTTGATGGCCAATCACCAAGGGCCTGTGTACATTCAGCAGGATGGAAAGGATATTTTCGAAGTTCAAACTATAGAGTTCGATCTGGAGGAATCCATTGCCACCTTCTATGTGACTGTTTTCGAAAGAAAAGAAGAGGGGCTGTGGGAAAGATTCGATGAGATACACAGAGAAAGAGGCTACAGAGTGAAAGAAATCGCGTCTGCACTGAGTGAAACGGGCTTTGTGTTTTCTTTTTATGAAGATCTCCTCAGCAAGTCACCTCTGACCAGCTACAGTAGAAGACTGTGGTGCGCTGCGAGGAAGGTGAGCGCAGGATGAGACACAGAGGCGGGAGAGGATTCCGAGGTTGGTGGCTTGCCAGTACCATCCTTTTACTCGTAGCGGAGAAACCTTCTCATGGATACGAGCTCGCAGAGAGGCTCGCAGAGTTTGGTATTGAGATACCTGGAATCGGTCACATGGGCAACATTTACCGTGTACTCGCCGATCTCGAAGAGAGCGGGTTTCTCAGCACCGAATGGGATACAACGGTCAGCCCCCCAAGAAAGATTTACAGGATCACCCCACAGGGAAAACTCTATCTCAGAGAGATATTGAGGTCTCTGGAGGACATGAAGAGAAGAATAGAGACACTCGAAGAAAGAATAAAGAGAGTGCTTCAGGAAGAGTAGAGTTCTTTTTCTATACGGGCCAGCTCTCTTTTCACTTCTTCTGAATCTATGGTCGGGTACTCTCCATCGAAGTAGATCCACTTTCCAGCAACCATCGTGGCGAAAACTTCACCGCTGAAAGCGTGAACGAGGTGGTTCTTTATGTTCTGGACTGGAAACATTTCAGGGAGATCGAGGTCTATTACCACAAGATCGGCGTTCCAGCCTTCTTCAATCTTTCCGCTTTTGAACCCCATCGCTTGGGCTCCATCGTACGTCACCATTTTCAAGCATGTGTTCACATCCAGATTGCGCGGATTCTGTGCTTTCTGAAGAAGACTCGCGAGCCTCATTTCGAAGAACAGATTCAGAGAGTTGTTGCTCGCCGCTCCATCCGTGCCGAGGGTGACCTTCATCCCATGCTCTATCATTCTCTGAACAGGTGCTATTCCGTTTCCGAGTTTCAAATTGCTCGCAGGATTGTGAGAAACGAAAAACGGAATATCTTTCAGGACATCGAAATATCTCTCGGGAAGATGAACACAATGGGCCGCAATGGTCTTCACTTCTTTCAACCCGATGTTCAAAATGTCCTCCAGATCATACTCTTCTTTGGAGGTTTCATAGAGATGAATCGTCACTGGAGCGTTCAGAGACTTCGCAGTGTCGAAGACTCTCTTCAGGTATTCTTCAGAACAAAGGTAAGGTGAGTGAGGACCGAATCCAACGAAAATCCTCCCCTCAAAACCGTTCCACTCGTTGTAGAGTTTCAAATTCTCCTCGAGTCGTCCTCCATCGTCCCCATTACTGTCCACAAGTCCCCGTGTCAAGAGGGCTCTCATTCCAAAATCTCTGACTGCCTTTGCAATCCACTCCTCATGAAAGTACATATCGACAAAGCCGGCGATACCATGTCTTGCCATTTCCATCTGGGCAAGGATCGTACCGTAGTAGGCCATCTTCTCTGTCAATCTGTCTTCTATGGGAAGCACCTTAGAGAAGAGCCACTCTTCGAAACTGAGATCTTCTGCAACTCCTCTCAGAAGAGTCATCGGAGCGTGAGTGTGCGTGTTGAAAAGAGCCGGCATGACAAGTTTGCCGGAGAGATCCAGATCGACCTTCAGTTCTCCCTGGACCACTCGTTTTATCGTGCCGTTTTCGATCTCCACAGCTCCCCAGAAAGGTTCAGAAGAAAAATCCTTCAGTATCAGACAATTTCCTATGATCATTTTTCCCACCCTTTTCATAAAGCAAGGAGAATTTCGAGAGAGTTGAGATCTCCAGCTATCCCCCTTTTCATCAAAAACCGGCATCTCCTGTATGTTGTTGATCATCAACTTCAGAGCTTTTTCCAACGGTGTATCCACGTAAGTGTACACAGGATCCAATTACAGACGTCTTTCACCTTCACGATCCCATCTCAATATCTGATCAGCAGGTAGATTCCTGACACAAGAAGACTGAGTATGAGCACAGGAAAACCTATCTTGAAATACTCCCAAAAAGTTATATGCTTTCTGTCTGCTATGAGAGAAGTTCCTACCACGTTCGCGGACGCACCGATCAGGGTTCCGTTTCCTCCGAAACATGCTCCCAGAGAGAGAGCCCACCAAAGGGGTCTTAGATCAGAAAACGTCTCCGGAGCCAAAACTGCGAGTTTCCTTATCACTGGAATCATGGTGGCAGTGAACGGTATGTTGTCAACGAAAGCGGAGCTCAACCCGGATATTCCCAGGACAGATATCAAGGTACTTTCCATCTTTCCTTTTGAAAGCCTGATAACGAATTCTGATATTCTTTCGAGAACACCGGCATCTTCAAGGGCACCAACAACGAGGAAAAGACCTATGAAGAAAAAGATAACACCCCATTCGATCTCTTTGAACACATCCTCTATATCTTTTTTCTTTAAGAAGGCAAGCGAGAGGAAACCAGCGAGCAAAGCAACCTCGAAACTCTCAAGTCCAAGCGGTTTCTGAAAAGAGAAGAGAACAAGAACGATCAGAGTCAGTATTATGGAGAGATAAAACAGCTTTTTGTCAACGATGGCCCTACGGGGATCGAAGCCTTTGACCACTTCTACCGGTATTTTTCTGAATATAACTCTTCTGTAAACAGCGGAAAGAAAGATCAGGGTAACGATGAGAGTCAGAACAGCAGCGGGCGCCACGTTGATCACAAAATCGAGGAAATGAAGTTTTGCCGCGGAAGCGATCATGATGTTTGGAGGGTCTCCTATCATCGTAGCGGTACCACCTATGTTCGAAGATATGATCTCCGATATCACAAAGGGAACGGGATCCAAATCCACCGTATCGCAAACTACCAGAGTTACAGGGACGAACACCAGAATCGTTGTTACGTTGTCCAAAAAAGAGGAGAGAAGAGCCACAAGGAAATTTATTGAAACAAAGAAGAAAAACACGCTTCCTCTGGAAAGTTTTATAGAGTACAGTCCCAAAAAATGAAACAGGCCACTTCTTTTTGTAACGGACACGAAGATCATCATTCCAATCAAGAGAAATATCGTGTTGAAATCCACATACCTTACCAGCGCTTCTATGGGATCTTTGAACACAAGAAAGAGGGCAGCACTTCCTCCGAGCATGGTGATGACCGCTCTGTGGTGTTTTTCCAGAATGATGAAGAGGTATACTATTATAAAGATCAGAAGTGAAACAACGGCATCTTCGAACAAAATATCTCCTCCGGAGGTAAGAGATCAATGAAAAAGATGTTTTTGTTTATCTTTGCTATTATACCCCTGTTTTCTTTCTCTGTTGTAACCCTCAATTTAAGTATGTTCAGCACCGAAGAGGCTTCTTCCGTTCTCGCAGATGTTCAGAAGAAGATTCTGGAGCTTCTGCCGAAAGAGGCAACGATCACAACCTCTTCGACTGCAACGTTTTCGATGACGTTTTTCCTTTCTTACGACGCAACGGGCAACCTCTATGTGGGAGAGTGGAAACACGGGGGTGAAGTTGCAAGGTACGAGTACAATCCCAGAGGCTACAAATACTACAGGGATTTCTTGATGGAATGTGCTTCCTTTCCTCTGGAGAAAGTCTCTTTCTACCTCTTTTCCAAAAACGAATTTCCAGACGTATTCAGGCTCACCTATCATCCCGCACTCGATGAGTACTGCGATTTTTCAAGCAGATACTTGGTTTTCTCTTCTGAAAGACTCTCCGGCAACAGGAATTTGTTCTTGATCGACAGGCAAAACGGAGAACTCATTCCGATGCCCATTTACGACAGCAGTGAGTACTTTCCGAGAATATCACCGGGCGAAAGATACCTGCTTTTTCAGGGCTCACTCCATGGAAACTGGAACATTTACCACATGCCGCTCTCACCTGATTACTCAAAGAAGATACAACTCATCTCACGCGGCAGGTACGCTTCGTACAATCCGAACTGGATCGACAACAGCATGGTGGTTTACGTTCAGGAAGATGCAACTTCGAATCATTTGGTTGTAAAAGACCTGACAGCAATGAAGGAAAAGACGTACTATCTTCCGTTCGACTGGGTTTTCACGCCGGTCAAGGGGAAGCAGGGTATCGTGTTCGTGGGACTCAAAGAGTCAAACTTCGGAATATACGAATTGCTTCCCGATGGAACGGTGACGGTTCTCGAGGACAGTCCTTACAACGAATTCGATCCGGACGTGTTTGAAAACTATCTGATCTTTTCCTCTAACAGAGACGGGGTTTTCAGAATCTATGCGAAGGATCTGGTTTCTGGAAAGGTGTGGTGCCTCACCGAAAACATCCCTTACGACACATTCTATCCCGCTTTCTCTGAAGATGGAAAACTCGTAGCCTTTTCCGTGTACAGTAAAGGAAGCGAACCGGATATATGGATCGTTCGTTTCAGAACTCCTCAGGATTGATGTTTTTTATAACATGAACCTTCTTTATGAATCCGCCTGATCTTTTCAGTCCATCTAGTTCTTCTTTCAAGCTATTGGAAAGCTCGTTGTTCGTGAAGATGCCAACCTCTGTGGCACCGTAGATATAGGCCGCTGCTACGAGTTCCTTCACGACCTCCTTCTCCACGGTGGAATTTCTCTTTTTCACCTGGAAAATCACCGTGCTTCCTTTCCTTTTCGCAACGATATCCGCTCCGAAATCCTTGCTCTTTCGCGTCGTTCTCACCGATCTGAAACCGTGCTCTTTCAGATATTCCTTAGCGAATTCTTCAAACTGATACGGATTCTTAAGACCCACCTCAAGAAGGTCTCTGAGGTCTTTTTTTCTCCTCCTTCTCCATAGCACGAGGAAAACAAGAAGGCTAAAAGACAACAGACTCAAAATGACGTAAATCATTCACTTTCACCTTCGTTTTGTGTATTTTCGAATTTCTCCTCATTCTTTCGAACGCTTCCAGAGATTCCTTCGTGATGGAAGAATAGACCACTCTGATGTCACGTGCTCTGTTCATGTACGCCATGTAGAGGATTTCTTTTACCACATCGAAGTTCACGCCTCCTACACAGATGATGATCTTTCTGAGGCCTTTTTTGATCAGAAACACTTCACAACCGTTCACCGTTTTATGGAAGATCTGATATCTTCTGCTTTCGTAGTATCTTTTTACAGTTCGGCAAACGGTTTCCACATCGACCTTTTTCCTTTTCTCAACCAGATCCAAGATGAAAACAATAAAAATAACGATCGCCGTAAGTACGATTCCAAGTATCTTCACCTTACCACCCCATCCAGAAATACATGATATCATTTGAAAATGGAGAAAGGAAGGTGAAACGGTGCGTGTAGAAGAGGCAAAGTACCTTGCAAAAAAGATCATGATGGCCGGTGAGATACCGCTTCTGGTAGGGCATTTCGGTGTGGGGAAGACGGATATCGCCAGAGACATAGCCAAGGAGACCGGAAGAGAATTGATCATCCTGGTTCTTTCTCAGATGGAACCAGGTGATTTGATAGGGCTTCCTGCTCGCTCGGAAGAGAAAACCGTTTTTTTAAAACCAGACTGGTGGCCAGAGGGCGGTGATACGATTCTTTTCCTTGATGAGATAAACAGGGCCCATCGTTCTGTCAGAAATGCTATCATGCAGCTTCTCGTGGATAGAAGAATTCACAACCATATATTGCCTGAAGGAACGTGGGTCATGGCGGCTATGAATCCCCCAGAGGAAGAGTACGACCAGGCCGATCTCATCACAGATCCCGCGTTCATATCTCGCTTCTTCATTCTGGAAGTGAACCCGGACGTTTCCGAGTGGTTGGAATGGGCTGAGAAGAACAGCTTATCGAAAGAAGTGAGAGACTTCATAAGGAACTACCCTGAGTTTCTCTTCTCCGAAAGAAGTCTCTCTCTGAAAACCTCTCTGAAACCTTCTCCAAGAAGCTGGCATAAACTCTCAAATGTGTTGAAAACCTTGACAGATGAGGAAAAGGAGAGGTACGGCTACATTGTTGCGGCGGGAATCGTGGGTCCAGAGGCTGCAAAGGCCTTTTATGATTCGTTCTTTCAAAGAGCGAAAGTTCCTTCTGTGGAAAGTGTTCTCTTTGATGGAAGGATGGAAAATCTGGAAGATATACACGCTTCGAACACCCTTGTTCTCAGGATAGTCGATTTCTTCAGCAAAGCGGACGTGAGAACTCTTGAAAGACACCTGGACGACGTATCGAAGAATCTGGTCAGACTTTCTGAAACCATGCCCAGGGAATCCTTTTACGGTGTTTTAAGGTTTCTGGTCGATGAAGCCCAGAAAGAAGGAGAAAGGTCCTGGATTTTCGATAAAATACTTGAAAAGATGCTGGAAAGAGAAGACATGAGAAAAATGGTGAACGAACTATGAAGGGTGAAGATATCCTCAAAAAGGCTTTGCTGAACATAGGAAAAGAGTCACCGTTCTATTATTACGTTCTTCTCGGTGTCAGGCTGGCGCCATCGAAGAACATAAGAAATCTGAAGCTCTCTTTCTCTACAACCGGAGACGTGATGTTGCTTTACAATCCGGAGGCAATAGAAAAAAAGCCTCTGAGAATGGTTCAAGCCCTTCTGATACACGAGGTCATGCACATCGTTCTCCAGCACTTTCGAATAAAGCCTAAGGACGAAAGAGACAGAAAGATATGGGATCTTTCCATGGATGCCGCTATAAACCAATACATCCCGGAGCTTGCAGCCTTTGGGATACCGCTCGACGTACTCGTGAAAGAGGGTCACGCAACGGACAACGATACTCTCTTCGTAATACCACCGGAGTGGATGATGTTTGAAAACACTGAAGCTTATCACAAATGGATCCTGGAGGAGATGGAAAGACTCGGAAGGTACGATGTGGAAGTGGTGGCAGAGTTTCGGGATAACGTCGACGACCACTCGGGACTGTTCGAGGAAGACGTTCCAGTTGAGATGATCCTCGATCTCACAAAAGACAGAACCAAAAAAGCTTTCAACCTCTTTGGAGATACTCTTCCCTCCGGAGTAAAAAGAGAAGTTTCGCTCTCTCTTGAAAATCCAGAACTGGACTGGAAGACGCTCCTCAGGAGGTTCTTTGGTGTTTCGATAAAAGCGGATCGCTACACAACTCCGTTGAAGCCAAACAGAAGGTACGATCACCTTCCCGGCTGGAGAAGCGAGTACCTTCCAAGAATAGCTGCTGTGGTGGACACCAGCGGAAGTATTGTGGAGAATGAGTTAAACCAGTTCATTTCCGAGCTCGAGAAGATCTCGAATATAGCAGGAGAAGAACTCTGGCTCGTTCAGGTTGACAGAAGCGTCACATCGGCTATGAAGTACAGATCCGGAAAGTGGAAGGATCTGGAGATCGTGGGAGGAGGAAGCACCGATCTTCAACCAGCGATCGATTACTCAGAAAGGGTCCTCAGGTCGGAAGGAACAGTTGTCTTCACGGATGGTCACACCGACGTTCCGATCGCAAGGAGAAGAATCCTTTTCGTGCTTTCAAGGTATCACAACGAAGAATTTCTCAAGGAAGCGAGAAAGATGTACGGAAAAGATGCGGTGGTGGTCCTCTCATGAAAAAAGAACTGGAACTTCTTCTTAAGGAAACATCGGTACACAACCCTCTTAAAGACTACGAGAGTAAGCTTGACAACGTGCATCTCCATGCTTTTGTGCTCAGAATAAAGAGACATCGGTTTCCATCGCTGTTTCTCATGGTTGATTCGTCCGACAGAAGACTGCTGAATCTCTCCGTTGAAGATCCCTTCGATAGAGAACCGTGCATATACAGGGTGGAGACAAATGTACCAGAATCCATGGTCACTTTCTACACAAAGCTGTTCGAAAAGGTGGATTCGATTTCCGCGGGAATATTCAGGATGCCACTGAAGGTGAAGGTTTTGAGATCTACCGGAAATGAAAGCTGGCTTCAGAAGATATTCCTTCAGGAAAAAGTGAAGAACATGGAGTTCTTTCTCTTTCAAAACAGGGTATCTGACGAAAATCTGGAAAAGATGATGAAACTTTTAAAATCGCGGCTGAAGATCATCCTGAGAAACGAGGGAATTGATGTGTTTCTTGAAGATCCAGAGTGGGTAGATAAAGAACACATCTCGCTGCTCCATGAAATGGGAGTGGTTTTGAGGAAGAAAAAGGGAATTCAACCTGCGCAGAATCCTATGGAACAGGCCTTTCTCACATTGAGAATAGGATACGATCAGTTCTTCGGAGAAGACTTTGACATGGAATCTTTTGTGAAAGACTTTATGGAAAAATTGAAAAGGATGTATGAGGTACTCGTTTCGATGTTATAATAAATATCGTGCAAAAACCTTTTAAGGAGGGACGAAACATGAAGGTAAGAGTTGACGCAGATGCCTGCATTGGATGTGGAGTTTGTGAGAACCTCTGTCCTGACGTTTTCCAGCTCAGTGACGATGGAAAGGCAAAGGTCCTTCAGCCTGAAACAGATCTTCCCTGCGCAAAGGACGCCGCTGACAGCTGTCCAACCGGAGCTATCAGCGTGGAAGAGTGAAGTAAGGGGTGGGGTTCCACCCCTTTAGAAATTTTTCAGATCTGTTTCTTTTTCTCCGTTGATTTTTCGAGTGTATCTGTTGGATAATTAATCCAGTCACTCCTCGTTTGGGGGTCCTCCATTATGAAAGAGAGAATACTCCAGGAAATAAAGACCAGGGTAAACAGAAAAAGCTGGGAACTCTGGTTCAGTTCTTTTGATGTGAGATCGATAGAGGGTAACAAGGTTGTCTTCTCGGTCGGTAATCTTTTCATAAAAGAATGGCTGGAGAAGAAGTATCATTCTGTTCTCTCAAAAGCCGTGAAAGTTGTGCTCGGAAACGACGCCACTTTTGAAATCACTTACGAAGCCTTTGAACCTCACTCCTCTTACAGCGAACCTCTTGTGAAGAAAAGAGCGGTGCTTCTCACACCACTGAATCCTGATTACACCTTCGAAAATTTCGTCGTTGGTCCGGGAAATTCGTTTGCTTATCACGCCGCTCTCGAAGTGGCAAAACATCCAGGAAGATACAATCCACTCTTCATATACGGTGGTGTCGGACTTGGGAAGACGCACCTTCTTCAGTCGATAGGGAACTACGTTGTCCAGAACGAACCAGATCTGAGGGTGATGTACATCACCAGTGAGAAATTCTTGAACGACCTTGTTGACAGTATGAAGGAAGGAAAGCTGAATGAATTCAGGGAGAAATACAGAAAAAAGGTTGATATTCTTCTCATAGACGATGTCCAGTTTCTCATAGGAAAGACAGGGGTTCAGACGGAACTGTTCCACACCTTCAACGAACTGCACGATTCCGGAAAACAAATCGTCATTTGTTCAGACAGAGAACCTCAAAAATTGAGTGAGTTTCAGGATAGGCTGGTTTCCAGATTTCAAATGGGGCTCGTGGCGAAGTTAGAGCCCCCCGACGAGGAAACGAGGAAGAGCATTGCGAAAAAGATGCTTGAAATCGAGCATGGTGAACTTCCTGAAGAAGTTCTGAATTTTGTCGCAGAGAACGTGGACGATAACCTGCGAAGACTCAGAGGAGCCATTATAAAGCTTCTGGTTTACAAGGAAACGACGGGAAAAGAGGTCGATCTGAGAGAAGCCATCTTGCTCCTGAAAGACTTCATAAAGCCAAACAGAGTAAAAGCCATGGATCCAATAGATGAACTCATAGAGATCGTTGCAAAAGTAACTGGTGTTTCACGTGAAGAGATCCTTTCCAACAACAGAAACGTTAAGGCTCTCACAGCCAGACGAATTGGTATGTACGTGGCCAAGAACCATCTGAATAGTTCTCTGAGAACGATAGCGGAGAAATTCAACAGGTCACACCCTGTTGTTTTAGACAGTGTCAAAAGAGTCAAAGATTCCCTCCTCAAAGGGAACAAACAACTGAAGAGCCTGATCGATGAAGTGATAGGAGAGATTTCAAAAAGAGCCCTGAGCGGTTAACTCCTCGATGATTCTCCTGAGGGACCATTTCAGGGCAGGTGTTCTGTAGGGATCAGAACCTTCGTCCAACTTCAAAACCCATTTGCCGTCTCTTCCGGAAAGATTGAGATAGTACATTTGCTGGAAACCTCCTTCGTCAGTGGAGATCACCTTCAGAAGATAATCGTTGTCTCTGTACACCTTTTTCACGACGAAGATCTTGTTTTCATCTTTGAACACCTTTCCTTCCAGTTCTTTCAGCTTTTCCCAGGTGACATTGCCTTCGAACACACTGTGAGCCATGTTGTTTTCACCCTCCATCAGTCTTTTTACAATTCCACTCTTCACTTTTCTTGCGACGATCAGATAGGTCTTCTTCCCTTGAGACTTCCACTTTCTTTCGTAGCGGGTTTCTACATCTCTTCTGAAGTTCTCTTCGAACACATCTACGACAAAATACTCTGAACTCTCGAAAGTGTCTAAAACTTCCCGTGCGTACCATTCTTCATCGGTTGCAAACTCCACCGTGCCATCCATCTCCAGGACAGCAGAGAGCGTTTGGAGAAAGTCATAGCTGGTGATTCTTCGATCTTCGTGTCTTTTCTTTGGCCATGGACATGGAAAGTTGATGTAGACCTTTTCCACACTGCTGTCGGGAAACAGTTCTCTCAGACCAAACCTGGCATCTACCTTCACAAGTCGAACATTTTTCAGATTGTACCTTTTGAACTTTTTCTGTGCTTTTACGAAGGAAGTGATGGATAGCTCAAAACCAACGAAGTCTTTTTCCGGATGCCTTCTTGCAAGTTCTGTCAGGAATTCCCCGTTTCCAAAACCAACCTCAACCACTATCTTCGCTTTCCTGCCGAATATTTCAGACCAGTCGAGAGGGAATCTGGGAAAGTTTTGAGGTTTCAGTTCGTATTCTGTTACAACCACATCAGCCACCTCTCTACTTCTATGAGATTGAGCTTTTTCTTTTTCGCATATTCCACGACTTTCAGATATTCGCTTCTGGTGATGAATCTATTGAGTCCATATTCTTTCGCTCTGTACGACGGGTGAAACTGCGCCATGATGTTCACAAGTGGTTTTGGCTCCAGTGTTGAAAGCAGGTCGATCACACCAAAGCTGTTTTCAAGGAAACCGGGAAGAACAAGGTGTCTCACAAGAACTCCCTTTTTCATAACACCGTTTCTCATCACGTGTTCTCCCACCTGATCGATCATAACCTTCAGGGCTTCCAGAGCGAATCTTGGATAGTCTTTCACACCAGAGAGTTTTTCTCCAAGTTCAGGATCACTGTACTTGAAATCCGGCATGTAGATATCGACGAACCCTTCAAGAGAAGCTATGGTATCGACGGATTCGTACCCCCCGCAGTTGTAAACAACGGGAATTTTTCTGTCCATTCTCTCGAGGGCATCGATTATGAAAGGTACCTGGTGAGTGGGAGTCACCAGGTTGAGATTTTCCACACCCATATCCTGAAGTTTCATGAATATCTTCAAAAGATCTTCAACTGTTATTTCTTCTCCTATACCCAGCTGACTGATTTCATAGTTCTGACAGTAGACACATTTGAGATTGCAGTAGGTGAAAAAGACGGTTCCACTTCCATTACGGCCAACGAGTATTCTTTCCTCTCCAAAATGAGGCCCCCAGGAAGAAACAACGGGAGAGCTTGTTACTCCACAGGCTCCTTTTTCTCCCTTGAGTCTGTTCACTCCACAATTTCTGGGACAGAGATCACACTTTTCAAGTTTCCTGTAGAAAAGTTCACTCTTCACAGCCTCTTCAAAAAGTACTCCGCGTCGTCCGCGTACTCGCTATCTGGGAAAAGCTTTATGAATTCCTCAAAGAGCGAACGAGCGGTCGATGTATCGCCTTTGTAGTAGTAACTCAAAGCCCTGTAATAGTAAACATCATCTTTGAAATAGACGTCGTCTTCCCCAACTTCCTTTATGGCAACTTCAAACCTGTTAATGGCTTCATCGTAGTCTCTTCTCAGATAGAACATGTAACCCAGAAACCACAGACCCTTCGCTCTTTCTATTCGATCTTCCCGTGCGGTAACGTAAACAACAGATACTGAAGGTTCTTCGCTCGAAGTTTTTGCTACAGCGGATTCGATCCTGGAGAGTCTGGATTCCAGATTCGTCAGAGCCTCTCTAAGAGATTCTATGTTCTCAGAGATGGAGCTCATGTTTTCTTGCAAGACGCTGAAATTCTCTTCAAGGGAATCGTTTATCTTTCCCAGATTTTCTGTGAGAACAACGATGTTCGCTAAGATATCTTCGATACGCTGTTCGACAGGTTTAATATTTACCTCACTCTCAGAGGATGGCACATTCACTTCTATGCGTGAGGGAAGGATGTAAAAAGCGAGTATCGTTGTGACAAGTAGTGCAACCAAAAGAGAAAGTGTGAACACTTCGAAAACACCTATCCTCCGAGAGGAAACTTTGGTTTCGATCAGAGCGGGGTGCGTTCTGTCAAGGCTCAAAAGAAGCTTTCGATACTTTTCAATCGCCCTCTTTTCGTTTCTCTGAAGAGCAAGCTTGTATCTCAGAGCTATTACTTCCACGAGTTCAGGATAGTCTTTGACGATCGATTCGAGTATGGAGGCAGCTCCCTGAAAATTCTTTCGCTCCATCTCCTTGAGGGCTTCTTCTGTTTCTTTCGAATAGTCTATATTCAGTTGGTTCATTGCGTACTCGTAGTACTCTTTGTATTTCTCTCTGAATTCATCCGGCAAGTTTTCATAGAGCCTTTTCACAGCCTTCCAGTTCCTGGCAGCATACTCTACTTCCAGTTCAAGATGGGGAAACTCTTCTGGAAAGAGGGAGAGCAAATTTCTTGCTTCGGTGATTCTTTTCTCACTGATGAGATCCCTCACGATTTTTTCCAGAACATTCATTCTCTCAACCTCCTTATAGCCTCGGGTATGAGGTGTAACAGTTCAGAAGCGGTGAGACCTCTCTCATCCTGCTCAAAAAGCTCTGCGGCAAAACCGTGGAGATACACAGAAACCGCGGAAGCTTCGAGAGGAGAAAGTCCCTGTGCCATAAAGCCGGCTATCATCCCTGTTAGAACGTCTCCACTTCCCCCCTTTGAGAGGCCCGTGTTTCCCGTTATATTGAACAGAGTTCTCACACCGTCCGTTACAATGGTGGTAGCAGATTTCAAAACCAACACGCAACCGTTCTCCTTTGAGAACTCCTCGGCCAGTTCGTAATTGTACTTAACGTCCCCAACAGTTTTTTTCACGAGTCTTGCCATCTCCCCAGGATGTGGGGTTAGTACCGCAGGGGATTTTCTCTCCTTCAGAACTGAGGTATCCAGAACGTTAATGGCATCGGCATCGATGACAACCGGTTTTTCGAGTGTCTTCAGAAACTCGTTGACAAATTCTCTCACGTGCTCGTTGTTTCCAAGACCCGGTCCGATGGCTACCACATCCACATCTTTTGATAGATCCAGACATTCCTGAATATTCCGTGGACCGAAGAAACCTTTTTCTGTATCCACAGGAATGGAAATGAGTTCTGGAAATCTCGAAATAGCGATCAGATTCTGTGGAAAAGGAACTGCGAGTTTCACAAGACCTGTTCCCACTTTCAAGGCCCCCATTCCAGAAAGCACGGGAGCTCCGGAGTACAATCTGGACCCTGCTATTATCAGCACTTTTCCATAGGTTCCCTTGTGGGAATCTCTGGGACGCTCTGGCAGAAGAGAGCGAACCATTTCCCGCGTTATCACATATCGATTGATCGAATCCATCAGGTAAACAGGATGACCTATGTTGGCGACTTTGAGTTTTCCCGTGTGATCTCTTCCCGGAAAGAGAATGTGACCTATCTTTGGAACTCCAAAGGTAACCGTGAGATCCGCTTTCACCGCTACTCCAAGAACCTTACCTGTGTTCGAATCTACTCCCGATGGGATGTCAACAGAAACAACTATTTTTCCCGATTTATTTACGAGATCTATCATCTCAGCGTACTCTCCTGTGATTTCCCCTCTCAGGCCCGTTCCAAAAATGGCGTCAACCACCACATCGAATTCGTTCAGAAGGAAGGGTTCGAATTTATCTACTACTTTTCCTCCGAATTTTTTGTAAAGACCGTAATTGTATTCACAATCGGGAGTTTTTTTCTTTCCAAGAAAGACAACCAAGACATCTTTTACCACACCGAGGAGATTTCTGGCTACGACAAAGCCGTCTCCTCCATTGTTTCCTCCCCCGCAAAGAACCAGGAATCTGTAATCAGAAAGATTCCCAAGTTCTTCTTCCATCGCGAGAACAACAGAAATCCCTGCTCGTTCCATGAGGATTCTCGAATCCACGCCGTATTCTTTTATCGTTAATTCGTCGATCTCTTTCATCTCTTGAGCGGTTGCCACTCTCACTTTCTCACCTCTCATTGTAGAGGAAACGGTATATGAGATAGGTCCTCTTCACTTTTTTCAAGTATCTTCTCGCACTGTCCAGATTTCTTCCTTCGTCCAGAGCAGTTGGCCCTATGTTGTAAGCCATGATAGCTTTGTCGAGATCCCCGTACAGATCTTTCAAAAATCTCAGATAAACGATTCCGTAGATTATGTTTCCCTCTGGATCCTTGAAATCCTCCTCCAGAGAAAATTTCTTTTTCAACCAGACGGCCGTTGAAGGCATGATCTGCATGAGACCAAAGGCCCCAAGCGAAGAAACCGCGTTTTTATCAAAACTACTCTCCACCCATATGATACTTTGAATGAGAAGAGGATCGAGATCGTTGGAATTTTTGGATATGAAATCGTAATAATCATCCGGGAACAATCTGTAGAGATTCGCTATAAACACAAGAACAAACAAAAAACACAGAAAGAAACTCCTCACACCCCGAGGGCCTCCCTGTATATGTTTCTGATCTTCTCGGGAGTGAAAGTACCAGGTGTGTTGGTCAAGTGTTTCGCTTTGGAACCCTTTTCGACCCACTTCTCCAGTTCTTCAGAGGAGACTGTTACTTTTTCATAAAGCCCAAGCTCTTTCAGAAATCTCAAAAGACTGCCACCGAATATGTGGTTCACCGTGGTCACTTTTTCTGGAATTTCTTCTTTCATTACTTCCATGACAAACGGGAGCACCATACCTGTCGCCTTTCCGTGTTTTATTCCCTTCTCCACTGTCAGAGGATAACCCAGAGCGTGCGCCAATGTGGTTCCAGTTTGCGCAATCACCATTCCAGCAAGGCAGGAGGCCACGAACATCTTCTTTCTGGCTTCTCTGTTTCCTTCAATGGCCTTCGGTAAATTCCTGTGTATTATCTTCATGGCTTCGATCGCGAGGGCATCAGAGGGCGGTGTGCTCTTTCTGGAGAGGAATCCCTCGACCGCGTGGGAAAGCGCATCAACTCCAGTTGACAGAGCCAGTTTATCAGACATGAAATAGGTGTATCCGGGATCGAGAAACGCGTACACCGGGAACATGAGTGTACAACCTCTTTTGTTTCCTTCTGGATCGGTGAGAATGGAATACGGCGTGACCTCACTACCCGTTCCGGCGGTGGTCGGTATCTCCACAACTGGAAGCCAGTGCTTCACTTTTTCTCTATCGTACAGATCTTCAACGGAAAGATCTTTTTCTTTCAAAAGCACGGCCACCGCTTTGGCGAAATCCATTGGACTTCCTCCACCGAGTCCCACGACAAAATCGAAAGAATCGTTTCTGTACCTCTCAACAGCTTTCATGACGTTATCGAAAGACGGATTCTCCTCGACTTCATCGAAAATCTCGTAGGATATTCCTGTTTCGTTGAGAAGCTTTCTCAGATCATCAAGGGATCCATTCTTCTTCGAAGAAGATTTACCGGTCACCACCAGGGCCCTTTTTCCAAGAATATCTATTATGCTTCCTTTTTTTTCGAGGATCTTTTCTCCAAAAAAGACATCTGTGGGCATGTAGAATTCCCACATGAATACCACCTCAATTCTCGTAAACGATCTCGTAAGTTACCTTCGAAGAGCACTTCAAAATGGCAGAGACACTGCAATATTTCTCCTGGGAGAGCTGAACGGCTTTCTCAACCTTGTCCTTCGGGGGCTCTCCATCGAACTTGAAGATGTACTTCAGGTGCACTCTGGTGAATATGCGAGGATGTTCTTCCGCGCGTTCGTACTCAATTTCTATCCTGAAATCTTTCATCTGATCAATCACTTTCATTTTTTTCAAAATTGAAACCACGTCCATGCCAGTACATCCCATGAGTCCGGTGAGAACGAGCTCAAGAGGTCGGGGAGCAGCGTCCTTTCCCCCGACCTCTTCTTTTGCATCCATGAGAACATCATGATTCGAGTCCGTTCTTACATGAAACATCATATTCCCTATCCATCGTGCTTGCATTTTTTCACCTCACACCTTGAACTTTTGAACGAGCGTTGAGAGCTGTTCAGAGAGGGAAGAGAGTTTTTCGGCAGCCTCTGAGACTCTGGCAGCAGACTCGGTCTGGTTTTCTATGAGAGACTCCATCCTGTTCAGGCTTTCCACAACCCCTTCAACGATCTTTGTGACGTTGTCCATGGCACTTGCCATCTCTTCTGCAGCTGCCCCCTGCTCCTGCGCAGTGGCAGCTGTGTTCTCTATCATGCTGTTGATCTCTTCTATCCTTCCAAGGATCTCCCTGAATCTCTTTGTGACTTCTTCTCCC
>NZ_LNFZ01000003.1:0-436851 GCF_011057665.1 Thermotoga sp. 38H-to | reverse complement strand
GGTAGGCATGTGTGCACCTCCTCTAAATTCCGGGTAATGGTTCAAATACAAAGAGGGGGTCTCCCCCCTCCAAATGTTAACGGATTGGTTGATGATAATTACTGAGCCGTATTTAGTTCTTCAAACACCAGTTTCCCTGCTCCTGCTCCATCTACAACGATTTTTGGAACATCTTGAACTGGATCAAGCGTGTAATCGTAGTACTCGCGTGGATCGAGAGCGGGTTTTCCTTCCTCAACAGGACGCACTTCAGGTTCTTTACAGTAGTAAAATTCATTCTTTGCATCTCCTTCACCGAGCGTCAGATAACCTTCCACGGGACCCATGATTCTGGTGGGAAGGAACGCAATTCCCGCCTCTGCCATCACAGCACCGTATCCCATGAAGTAGTTTCCTTCAACATGGACTTTCGCTCCCATCGCTGAGGCAACACCGTAAATTGGAAAGACGTTTCCAGAGACACCTGTTCTCAGACCCATGCTGTAGAAGTTGTTGAACACGTGTGCCATTCCAAATCTAATTCTGGGCATTCTCTGGATACAGTTCTTGAAGTAGTTATGGTGGTACGTGACCTTGTAAGCCTGCCCTGCCTGTTCAGGATCTTCTTTGTCGGAGGAACCAACGAGGGAGACTTTGTCGTGATCCACAAATTTACACCATGAAACAGTGATATAGTTTGAGTATTTTGTAATATCCACTGCACCATCGTTGCCATTGACAAAGGTACAGTGGTCGATCCAAATATGATGAGAATTTTCTGCATTGATATAGTCGAAATCATACTTCTTACCTTGAGGATCGTCCTCCATGTAAAAACCCTCAAAATGAATATTTCTTATGATCACATTCTGGGCATCCTTTATCACAAGGCCACCACCGACTATCTTTGCATCGTTTATTCCCACGATCGTTTTGTTTGAAAGAACTTTAATTTCTCTCTTTGGTTCAAAAACGATCGTTCCATCAACGACTATTATGTACTTTCCTTCTGCTGTTGTGTATTTCTCCAGTTCTTCCGCTGTTCTGACAAAAACGATCTCACCACCTAGTCCACCAACTGTACCCTCCGGTAAATCCGCCGTCGGCACGGATGCAAATCCCACAGGTTTGTCATTGAGAGAAGCTTTTACAGCACCAGTTAGAACAGCTGTGAAAATAAGAAGCAATACTAAAGAAACCACACGAGAAAACCTCATGAGCATCCCTCCCTACTGAGATATCTGATGTTTCAAATTTTCACGTCAGTGATGTTACCACATTTTTTCAACTCGAGTCAATATTTTGGTTTCATAAGAACATATACAATAATTAGGCATAATTGTTCCTAACCTCTCATAATCGATTGTGTTTCAAGTTAATTGAACTTGACACAGGTGAAAACTCAGTGATAAAATCCCTTTGAAGTATCAGACATCAAATCCTATGTCAGGAGGGGAGAGTTATGCGGAAACTCAAGCTTGTTCTTTTGATCTCTTTGATACTTTTACCGGTACTGGCCAATGCCGTGAAACTCACCATATGGTGTGGAGGAGGTACCGAAAGAAAGGGTCTTGAAGCAGTAGTTGCCGAATACAAGAAATTGAATCCAGATGTCGAGATCGAACTTGTGGATGTTCCTTACAGTTCTTATGAGCAGAAAATAAGATTAGGAATACTGAGTGGTGATCTCCCGGACCTTGTGACGATTACATATCCATATGCACCTGGATACATGCAATACATGCTCGATCTGAGGCCTTACATTCAAAAGTATCTCGGAATCACACCTGATGATTTCCTAAAATCTCTCTACAATGTTGTAAGAAATCGTATAACCACAAACGATGGAGAAATCAAATATGTTCCTTTGCATTTCACAGCACAATGTCTCTGGGTAAACAAAGATTATTTCGAAAAAGCAGGCGTCCCCTATCCACCTTTTGGAGGAAGAGAAGAACCCTGGACATGGGAAGAATTCATTTTGGCTTTGAAAAAAGTGAAAGAAGCGAACGGTATTCCTTACGCTCTCTCTATGCAGAGAACTGCCGAAAGATTGTTCGCATACATGGCGATCAGAGGAGTCAAAATAATTGATGAAAATCTCGATTTTACACTGGATAAGGATCCAAGAGCAAAACAGCTGCTTCAGGATTTTGTAAACATGTTTAAAGAAGGTCTCATGGTTCCCGCCGAATGGATCTCTGCTCAGGATCCAAACATGGCATTTGGAGGAGGATTGACAGCAGTTCTGTGGGCTGGAAGCTGGAGCACAGCCGATCTTCTTTCAATCGAAGGTAAAAACTTTGTGCCAGCTTATCTTCCAAAAGATATGTACTGGCTGAGTATCGAAGGTGGAAGGTTCTTCGGTGCTTTCAAAACGGGTGATAAAGCCAGAGAAGAAGCAGCTGCTAAATTCGCGCTGTGGGCTGGCTGGAAAGGTTTCGGCTATGACATCTATTTGAAGACTACATTTCATATGTCTGCCTACAAAAATCACCATGTGGAATATGGAAATCCAATCATGGATCAGGTTCAGAAAGTCTGTGGCGATATGATAGACAACACACCGGAATGGGTTGTCACCATAAGAAATTCTGTTGTCTGGTCCAGATTACAGTCTCCAATAGTCAGTCAGATGTCTGCTCTGGTAGCCGGACAAACGACAGTGGACAATGTTATAAAGGTGCTTCGGAATGAATACGACAAAATAGTAGCAGAAGTTGGAAAGAAATAATCCCGGAGGGGGAATACCCCCTCCTTTTTCACAAAACACAAAAGACTGAGGAGGTAATTTGATGTTCTATAAGCTGGTAAAGAGCAGGTTCATATTCGTCATACCCGCGTTTGTTTTCCTTAGTCTTTTCGTTCTGATACCCATCGTCAGTGTTTTTGTTATGAGTTTTTACAATTGGGATTTACTATCTCCCCCTCAGTTTGCCGGCATCAAAAACTTTCTGATGATGTTCAAAGACAAAATGTTTTGGAATTCTATTCTTATATCACTCAAACTACTGATCATCACAGTGCCTTTCACATTCTTTATACCACTTTTTTTAGCACTTGCTCTTCACAGAGAGACAACATCTTCGAAGGTGTTAAGAGCACTCTTTTACTGGCCTTACATGATGCCAGCTGTGGCGGGAACGACCATGTGGAAATGGTTGCTTTCCTATGACACAGGATTGCTGAACTATTTGCTCAGAATTGTAGGATTGAAACCTGTACCCTGGCTCTTGTCTCCCACACCTGCTACTATGTCCATAGTATTTGTCAGAACCTGGGGAATGACGGGGTTACTTATGATGATGTTTATAACAGGTCTGCAAAACATTCCAAATGAATATTATGAGGCAGCCATGATAGATGGTGCAAATCGATGGCAGATATTCTGGAAAATCACGTTTCCTCTTTTGAAAAATACCAATCTTCTGGTCCTTGTCACGTCCATTGCGCATGTATTCAGAGATTTTGCGACTATATATGTTTTGACAGGTGGAGGTCCCGGTTATGCCACAACTGTCACACCTCTTTACATTTATCTCACTGCCTTCACCCAGTTCAGAATAGGTTATGCATACACCCTTTCTGTCGTTTTCTTACTTATATCCTTCGTAATAGCTATGATATCTCTAAGAATTAGAGAATCGAGGTGAGAAGAGATGAAAATATCTTCTATAATAAAATGGTTTTTTCTCATAACGCTCCTCATTCTTTACATGTTACCTGTGTACTATGCTATCATTTCATCTTTCAAAAGTTTGGGTGAGATCTATTCCTATCCCCCAACCATAATTCCTAAGGTATTCACCTTGAAGGCTTATAAAGAAGCCATCCAAGGGCAAGACCTTTTGACCTATCTCAAAAATACTCTATTCGTCGCAATCGTAGCAACTGTAATAACTGTCGTAGTTTGTGTAATGGGAGGATACGGCCTCGCCAAGGGTACCTTTCTCGGAAAAATAGTCCTCAACAGAGTTGTTGTAATGACACTGTTTGTCTCAGCACAGGTTATCATGGTTCCCCTCTTTGTCATGATTAAGAACCTGGGACTCATAAACAGTCTCTGGGGATTGATTATACCAGCAGTTTATACCCCCACTGGCATGTTCACCGCTATACAATACATGAAGGAAATTCCTGATGAAATACTGGAAAGTGCCAAAATCGACGGAGCAAATGAATGGCAAATTTTCTGGAGAATAGTCTTCCCGCTCTCGAAGCCACTGGTAGCTGCTCTTTCGATTTTCTCTTTCACCTGGAGATGGAACGATTTTGTTCTTCCACTCCTTGTTGTCAACAAAAGAAGTCTTTACACTCTCCAGCTTGCTCTCGCAACTATACAGGGAGAATACGGCGGAACTCCATGGAACGTGATTCTGGCCTTCTCAACTTTGACAATAATACCTACTTTGATTATTTTCCTCCTCTTCCAGAGATTCTTCATGAGAGGTATAATGGCAGGTGGATTGAAATACTGAATAAAACTCTGGAAGGGAGGAGAAAGTATGTCTTTGAGATTGAAAGTCTTAATTATAATGTTAGTCCTCGCATCTGGATTGATCATAAGCTTTGGTTTCCTCTACAATAATGTCTCTACATCGATAATTAACACTGTTAAAGAAAGCATATCAAACCAAACGAGTGCTCTCTCAAAATTCATTTCCGAAAAAATCGTGAACATCACAAACATATCAAAAGCAGCTGCCACCTATCTTGGTTCGCAATTTTTTGAGGCATTCATGATAGCGAATCAGATGAAGCCAACTGTTGAGAAAGATCAGGGAACTTTTGCTTTTGGTTTTGCTGTCCTTACCCTGAACAAAAGTGCCGCCACTGTTACCAAAGAAAGAACGGTGAGAGAAGATTACAGTAAATATGAGAGGTACGTTAAACTGGTCGAAAACAAAGATTACGTTTTGATACCAGAAACCTTTCAGGGAACGCCCGTCCTGACCGTAGTGGTTCCCATAGAAACTATGAATACCCGTACCGGGATTGTGGGTTTTGGAATAAATCTTTCCGAAAACTCTGATCTCTGGAAGGCAGTTGTAGAAGAAGGGAAAGCGAGCAAGAGCGGCTACGGGCTTCTTGTCACAAGCGACGGGAAAGTACTGATTCACAAAGACATGGGAAACTTCATGAAAGACGTGAAGGAGCTTGGAGACTTTGAGAGAGCATTCGAGGAAGCAAAGAAAGGTGGAGAGAAATACGTAGAGTACGAATACAACGGAGAGAAGAAATACACCGTGTGGGAAAAAGTGCCCGGATACGACTTCTACATCTTCTCGACGGGGTACCTGGATGAACTTCTTGCAGAAGGAAGGAAAGCGACCTTTGGGACGATAGTGACGTATGTAGTGTTTGGCGGAGTGATCTTTGCGGTGTTGTTTGTTTCGATGATGCCGGTAGTGAAGAGAATGAGGCAGCAGGTAGAGAAAGTGAAGAGATTCGGAGAAGGGGACCTGACAGTAGAGTTCGAAGCGAAAGGGAAAGATGAACTGACCCAGATAGAAGAGAGCCTGAAAGAAGCGGTACTATCACTCAAAGAGATGATAGTGAGCATCATAGAAGCTTCGAAAGAGCTTAGCGGAGCATCAGAAGAGATAAAAGTTCTCTCAGAAGAGAGCCACAAGATGTCAGAGAACCTGCACGAAGAAGCCAAGAAGATACTGGACGAGGCGAACAACATGAGCAGTGCTCTGACAGAAGTGACGAGTGGGGTAGAAGAAGTGGCAGCGAGTGCGCAGAACATCTCAAAGATCACCCAGGATCTGACAGAAAGATCAGAAGCGGTGACGAAAGCGGCAAGAGAAGGAACAGAGAGAGTAGAAGCGGTGGGAGGAGTCATAAACAAACTCAAAGGGTCAGCAGAAAGACAGAGGGACTACCTGAGAGAACTCGTTGACTCAGCCAAGACGATAGGAGAGATAGTGGACACGATCAGCTCGATAGCAGAGCAGACGAACCTACTTGCCTTGAATGCAGCGATAGAAGCAGCTCGAGCTGGGGAAGCGGGAAGGGGCTTTGCGGTTGTGGCAGACGAGATAAGGAAACTTGCAGAAGAGAGCCAGAGGGCGACAGAAGACATAGCGAAGATGTTGAGCAGTTTGAGGGCAACGATAGAACACGTGGAGAACGGCTCGAAAGAGATGTTCGAAGGAGTGGACGAGATAGCGGTGATGGGAGAAGAAGTCACAAAGAGGTTCAGGGAGATCCTTGGAAGGATAGAAGAGATCAACAGCATGATAGAGAACACAGCTGCCACTGCGCAGGAGCAGGGAGCGGCTGCAGAAGAAATGGCAAGCGCTATGGACAACGTCACAAAGATAGTCGAAGGAGTTGTGGAAAGTCTAAACAGAATGGAGTCTCTCATAGAAGATCAGACCGAATCTGCTGCCAAGGTCTTTCAGGCCGCTGAAAGACTGTCTGAGCTTTCTGAACAGCTCTCAGCACTCGTTCAGAAGTTCAAAGTGTGAGGTGAATCTGAGTGAAAAAAAGGTTCAAATACAGAACACTCGAAGAGATGCGCTGGGAAGCTATTACGTTGGGAATGGATCTTCCACTGTTGGATGATTTCGATGTTTTCAGAGATCCTGTTGATCTTGGTTTAAAGACAATACCGAACAGGTTCGTTGATCAACCCATGGAAGGAAACGACGCACAGCTCGATGGAACCCCTGGTCCCCTCACACTGAGACGTTACAGAAGACTCGCCGAAGGTGGAGCTGGTGTGATATGGGTGGAAGCCATCGCCATTTCTAGGGAAGCGAGGGGAAACGACAGACAACTAATGTTAACAGAAGAAACTGTGAACTCTTTCAGAAGCTTTGTTGCAGAGATAAAAAGTGCTTCCTTGAAAACAAACAACTTTGAACCGTACGTTGTAGCCCAGCTTACCCATCCTGGAAGATTTGGAAAGAACAGAAAGATTCTCTTCCACGATAAATTCTTGGATGAAAAATACGGTATAACAGAAGATTTCCCCCTCATGTCCGATGAAGAACTGGACAGCTTGAAAGAACAGTACCTGAGAGCTGCAAAATTCGCAAAAATAGCTGGATTCGATGCGGTTGATATCAAAGCGTGTCACAGATACCTTCTTTCCGAACTACTTGCAGCACACACACGCGAGGGAAAATATGGGGGTTCCTACGAAAACAGAACAAAACTTCTGAAAGACATCGTAAGACTCGTTAGAGAGGAAGTCGAAATAGATATTACCGTGCGATTGAACCTTTCTGACTTCATTCCTTACCCATACGGATGGGGATCGACAGAAGAAGGAACACTCGATTTCACAGAACCTGGAAGACTTCTGAAAGAACTGGAAGAACTCGGTGTGAAAATAATCAACGTGACCGCTTCCACACCGTATCTGAAACCTCATATAAACAGACCGTATGATGAAATGGGAAAGTACAATCCCCCTGAGCATCCCATCGTTGGAGCCATGAGACTTCTGAACCTGGCGAAACTGGCCAAAGAAACTCTTTCAAGAACGCTCGTTGTTGCGAGCGGCTTCACCTGGTTCAGACAGTTCGCACCCTACGTTGCAGCCGGTATGCTGAAGAACAGCTGGTGCGACCTTGTGGGTTTTGGAAGAATGACATTCGCTTATCCAGACTATCCAAAAGACATACTGACAAAGGGGGAACTCGATCCGAAGAAGGTCTGTATCACCTGTAACAAATGTGCAGAACTGAAAGCCGCGGGAGAAAGCTGTGGTTGCGTTGTCAGAGACAGTGAAGTGTACCTTCCCATATACAGAAAGATGGAGGAGAACAAGAAATCATGAGAGAGTCGATTGTTAAGTTAAATGAACACACCCTAAGAATTTTCTCTCTCAATACGATCGTGATAGGTTCTGGTGCTGCAGGTTTGAATGCGGTAGATAGGGTTTTCTCCTTTGGTCAGAAAGATGTGGCACTTTTAACTGACAACCTAAAATGGGGAACATCCAGAAACACTGGCTCTGACAAGCAAACATACTACAAGCTCACGTTTGCAGGTAATGTACCTGATTCCGTTTATGAGCTTGCTGAAACATTGTTCAATGGAGGAAGTATGGATGGTGACATCGCGCTCGTTGAAGCTGCTCTTTCGGCCCGGGCGTTTTTCAGGCTCGTGGAACTTGGAGTCCCGTTTCCCCACTCGAGGTACGGTGAGTACGTTGGATACAAGACAGATCATGATCCCAAACAGCGTGCTACCTCTGCAGGTCCTTTGACTTCCTATTACATGTGCGAAAAACTTCTGGAGGAGATTAGAAGAAAGGGTATAAAGATCCTTGAAGGTTACCAAGTGATTGGTATATTAACAGACAGGAACGGAGAGAAAACAATTGGCCTCATCGCACTCGATCTGAACAATATCGATGATCCGGAAAAGAGATACGTTCTCTTCAACGTGAAAAACATAATCTATGCAACCGGTGGACCTGCGGGAATGTTCTATTTCCACTCGGTTTATCCTCCTGTTCATTTTGGAGCCACGGGTATCGCTTTCGAAGCGGGAGTTATGGGAAAGAATCTGACGGAATGGCAGTTTGGAATCGCTTCCAAAAAGTTCAGATGGAATTTGTCTGGTACCTATCAACAGGTTATACCGAGGTACGTTTCTACGGATGAAAATGGAAACGACGAAAGAGAGTTCCTTGAAGAGTACTTCCCGGATCCTTCCACGATGCTAAACGCTATCTTCTTGAAAGGTTATCAGTGGCCGTTCGATGTGAGAAAGATAAAAAACTACGGTTCCTCTTTGATAGACATTCTTGTGTTCTACGAGACAGTGATCAAAGGTAGAAGAGTCTGGTTGGATTTCACGAAAAACCCAGGTTGGGGAAGTAAAAACGGAGAACTGGACTTCTCCCTTCTTGGAAAAGAAGCGTACGAATACCTGAAAAATTCAGGTGCTCTCTTTGGTCGACCCATAGACAGGCTTGAAAAAATGAACAGACCCGCGATAGAAGTCTATTTACAGCACGGAATAGATCTGAGAAAAGAATACTTAGAAATCGGAGTCTGTGCGCAGCACAACAACGGAGGTCTTCACGGAAACATCTGGTGGGAAAGCAATCTGAAACATTTCTTCCCAGTGGGAGAAGTGAACGGATCCCATGGAGTATACAGACCCGGGGGTAGCGCTCTGAACTCTGGACAGGTTGGAGGAGTAAGGGCCGCCCAGTACATAGTAGAGAACTACTCCGGTGATCCTCTGCGTGAAGAGGAAATTCTGGAAGAGGCGAAAGATCAAATCCTCAAAAAAATTGAACTAGGCGAAAGTTTTGTGAAAAGAATTACTGGAAAATCCAATGTGTTATCCATTCTCAAAGAGATAAGCGAGCGTTCCATGAGAAGTATGGGTATAGTGAGATCCCTTGAAGAAGCGAGAAAAGGTAAAAACGAGGCCATCAGGGATTTCAATAATCTGATTGAAAAAGTAGAACTCTCCTCTATAAGACAGCTTCCTTTCGCATTCAGACTCTACGACGTTCTTCTCGCACAATACGTGTATCTTTCAGCGGTTGAAAATTACATAGAATCGGGTGGAAAGAGTAGAGGTTCTTACATTGTTCACGACTCAACTGGAAAACTTCCCGTCCCGAATCTACCAGAGATGTTCAGATACAGCCTGGCTGGCGAATCCTTCAACAAGAAAATTCAGAGAGTTCGTTACAAAGAAAACAAGTGTGAATTTTTCTGGGATCCTGTGAAGGAAATTCCAAGGGAAGATACCTGGTTCGAAACGGTATGGAACAGCTTCATGAGGAGAGAAGTTTTCAGATGAGAAGGAGGCAACGACTCATGAAAGAAATCTCTGTGGTTCTCGTGGGTATCGGAGGTTACGGCAACAAATATGTAGAGTACATACTGAGAGAAGGAAGAGAAAAAGGTGTTCGAATATCTGGTGTAGTGGATCCGTATCCACAGAATAGCAGGTTCTACGATGAACTTCGTTCGTTAAATGTTCCTATGTACAGTACACTCGAAGAATTTTATTCTCACCATACAGCGGATCTTGCTATCATTTCTTCTCCTATCCATTATCACTGCGAGCAAACCTGCACGGCAGTCAGAAACGGAAGTCACGTGCTCTGTGAAAAACCCGCTGCGGCTACTGTAAAGGAAGTAAAAAAGATGATCGAATGCAGAGAAAAATACAGAAAGATCGTAGCGATAGGTTATCAGTGGTCCTACAATCCTGCGGTTCTCAAGCTCAAGGAGGATATTCTCGCTGGAAAATTTGGAAAGCCGGTTCTTTTTAAAACTCTTGTCCTCTGGCCAAGAGATACGGCTTATTACAGAAGAAACTCCTGGGCAGGAAAATTGAAGGTGAACAATCGATGGGTTTTAGACAGTGTGGCAGGAAACGCTACAGCACACTTTCTGCACAACATGCTTTTCTTGCTGGGCGAAAAAATGGAAGAAAGTGCGTATCCTGAAAGTATGGTTGCGGAACTCTACAGAGCCAACGACATAGAAAGTTTCGACACTTGTGCTTTGAAAATGACTGTGAGAAAGATACCCGTTCTTTTCTTCGCAACACACGCTGTAAAAGAACGTAAAGGACCTGTTTTTGAATACAGATTTGAAAAGGCCCGGGTCATATGTAATTACCCGGAATATCCTGAAAGTGAAGAGAATCTTCTCGTTGTTTATGAAGATGGTAGAAAAGAGATTTACGGTCCAACAGATCATGGTAGTATGAGAAAACTCTGGGTTGTGGTAGATGCAGCGAGGGGGCGAAAGGAATTCATCTGTACCCTTGAATCGGCCATGGCCCACACAATTGCTATAAATGGAGCACACGTTTCCATGAAAGAAATCCAGGATTTTCCAACAGAACTGAAAAGAGTAGAGGGAGAACCTCCTATGATTTGGGTAGAAGGATTAAAAGAGGCCATGGAGAGAGCCTACGAGGAGGAAAAAATCTTTTCTGAACTGAATCTACCGTGGGCGAAGCGTGGTGAAGAAGTAAAGCTTGAAAACTTCGAGGGGCTCGAAGGGGAGATAACATGCTGAAGATATGCGTAATTGGCTCCTCTGGTCATTTCAGATATGCTTTAGAAGGACTCGACGAGGAGTGTTCCATTACCGGGATCGCACCAGGGGTACCAGAAGAAGATTTGTCAAAGCTGGAAAAAGCTATATCTGAAATGAACATAAAACCGAAGAAATACAACAACTGGTGGGAAATGTTAGAAAAAGAAAAACCCGATATTCTGGTTATAAATACCGTTTTTTCTCTGAACGGAAAGATCCTGCTAGAAGCTTTAGAGAGGAAAATCCACGCCTTCGTAGAGAAACCTATAGCTACCACCTTTGAAGATCTGGAAAAGATCAGGTCTGTCTATCAGAAGGTGAGGAACGAGGTTTTCTTCACAGCCATGTTTGGTATTAGATACCGGCCACATTTTCTCACCGCCAAAAAACTTGTCAGTGAAGGTGCTGTGGGTGAAATCAGACTTGTGAACACACAGAAGTCATACAAACTCGGACAAAGACCAGATTTTTACAAAAAGAGGGAAACATACGGAGGGACCATTCCCTGGGTTGGAATACACGCGATTGACTGGATCCACTGGATCACCGGAAAAAAATTTCTCTCCGTTTATGCTACTCACTCACGTCTTCACAATTCAGGCCATGGAGAACTCGAAACGACAGCACTCTGCCACTTCACATTGGAAAACGAGGTTTTCGCCTCTCTTTCCATAGATTATCTCAGACCCCAGGGTGCCCCTACCCACGACGACGACAGAATGAGAATAGTGGGAACCAGAGGAATCGTAGAGGTCATTAATGAAAGAGTGTTTCTCACTGACGAGAAAGGACACAGAGAAGTACCACTCGTTGAAAAAGGGCAGATTTTCGAAGATTTCTTGAGGGAAATTCGTGGTCAAGGAAAGTGTATGGTAACACCGGAAGACTCCATTCTCACCACCGAGATCGCATTAAAAGCAAGACTTTCAGCAGATACAGGGCAGATCGTTCTGATCTGAAGGAGGAAAAAGAATGCTCTACACGACGTTCTCGGCGATAATCCCGTCTTTTCTCATCATACTCATCGGCTACACAGTGGGGAAAATCTTTTCTGAAGAAACAATGGGTCTTGCTTCAAAAGTTGCAATCTGGGTCATGGTTCCAACGGTAACGTTTACCTTCATAAACGAGTACACTCCCAGTTTTTCAACTCTTGGAGAATTCGGACTTGGAGTGGCTATTATTTTTGTTATCTTCTATCTTTATTCCAGACTCTTCAAGGAGAAAAAAGAAGTGATTCACGTCACCGCAGTTACCGCAAACGTTGGCTATTTGGGATATCCTATCCTTCTTTCTTTGTGGGGAGAAGAAGCACTTTCTCTCGGAGTTGTTTACGCCACCCTGAACATCATCATGTTCTCCGCCGTTCTCCCTATGTTCCTTGGCGAGAAGGTGAATGTCAAAAATCTGTTCAAACTTCCCTACGTATACGCTCTGGTTGCTGGATTTCTAACTGGAAAATTGGGCTGGAGTTTTCGGGAACTTCCCGAATGGCTTGTAAATGCTATTTTGATGTTGAAGCAATCTGCCATACCGTACCTTCTTATTTACGTGGGATTGTCTGTTTCCAAACTGAAACTGGGAAGACATCTTTCAAAGATTGGCGGGATCATCGTTGTGAATAAGCTCTTCCTTGCCCCCCTCATTGCACTGGTTTTCGCTCTGATTTACGGTCTTGAAGGACTCACAGCCAAGGTTTTCGTGCTGGAAACCGCGATGCCTGCTGCTGTGAACGCAGTGGTTCTCACCTCCGCCCTCGGTGGCGATAGTGAAACAGTGAGTTATGGTGTTACTCTCACCACTTTCTTTGCCATCTTTACTCTTCCTGTCTGGGCTGTCATCCTAGAGAGTATATTTGGTTGATATTGTGAACTACCCTGCTCCATAGAAGGCAAGGCTCTCCGCTTCGACCCGTGATAGATCGTAGACCCTTTTCGGGAGCCGCCGCCAGAGCACGGTCCACGGGCATGAACTCGGACGGTTCCTGTTTCTATCGTGATGCGCTCCACATGCGGTTCACGTCCATTCTCTAACATTAAAGCACCTTGTAGAAGATGGAGTCCTCTTTGCAAGTCTTAATAAAAATTTTTCTATACTTCGTGAAAAATTTAACAATTAAGGTTGATAATAATGGTAGGAGGTGATAATCATGATAACAACCACCATATTTCCAGGTAGATATGTTCAGGGGGCAGGTGCTATCAACATTCTAGAAGAAGAACTTTCTCGTTTTGGAGAAAGGGCATTTGTGGTGATCGATGATTTTGTGGACAAAAACGTGCTAGGAGAAAATTTCTTCAGCTCTTTCACAAAAGTCAGGGTAAACAAACAGATCTTTGGTGGAGAGTGTTCAGACGAAGAGATAGAGCGACTTTCAGGTCTTGTTGAAGAAGAAACAGACGTGGTGGTGGGCATAGGTGGCGGAAAAACACTCGATACCGCTAAAGCGGTCGCCTATAAGTTGAAAAAGCCTGTTGTGATTGTTCCAACTATTGCCTCTACAGATGCTCCATGCAGCGCCCTTTCCGTGATTTACACACCAAACGGGGAATTCAAAAGATACCTGTTTTTGCCAAGGAATCCAGATGTCGTTCTGGTAGACACGGAGATTGTGGCGAAAGCCCCCGCGAGGTTTCTTGTTGCCGGAATGGGAGATGCCCTTGCCACGTGGTTTGAGGCAGAATCTTGTAAACAGAAATACGCTCCAAATATGACGGGAAGACTTGGTTCGATGACAGCCTACGCGCTCGCAAGACTTTGCTATGAGACACTTCTAGAATACGGTGTACTTGCGAAAAGGTCGGTGGAGGAAAAGTCTGTCACACCTGCCCTTGAAAAAATCGTTGAGGCGAACACCCTTTTAAGTGGTCTGGGATTCGAAAGTGGAGGACTGGCAGCTGCACATGCTATTCACAACGGTCTCACCGTTCTGGAAAATACCCACAAGTATTTACACGGGGAAAAAGTGGCCATAGGAGTTCTCGCATCACTGTTTTTGACTGACAAACCCAGAAAGATGATCGAAGAGGTCTACTCCTTCTGTGAAGAAGTGGGATTACCCACTACTCTGGCAGAGATAGGACTTGATGGTGTTTCGGACGAGGATCTGATGAAAGTGGCTGAGAAAGCCTGTGACAAGAATGAAACAATACACAACGAACCCCAACCTGTGACATCAAAGGATGTGTTTTTCGCCCTAAAAGCAGCAGACAGGTACGGAAGGATGAGAAAAAACCTCACTTGACCTTTCTTCTTTTTTTAGTCTTGTTGTTGTCTGCTGCAAGAATCAGACGCTTTCTCAGAAGGTTGAGGGAGTCCGCATACTCATCAGCGAATCTGTCCATGGAGTTTATCTACTCCAATTTCTTTGACAAATCCCAGTTCTACAAATCACCTGGTATTTCTGTTTCGTCCAGTACCTCCACACCGTTTCTTTCCAGAACGAAAGCGGTAACTCCCTTTCCCGGAACCAATCTTCCGGAAAAACTTCCATCGTAGACGAATTTTTTTCCACAGGAGGGACTTTTAGATTTCAGAATGGCGAGGTCTACTTTCAGAAGGCGAGCAACCTTGAGGGTGGTTTCCGCGCCTTTCAAAAAATTCTCAGTTCTGTCGCTTCCAAACTCATCGAGAACTCTTTCCTTCCCGGTCCATCCACAGCCTCCATAAATCTCACACCGGGGCCTTGGGGTTGGAAGACCACCAAGTTGCTCGGGACAAACAGGTATCAGATCGTGCCTTTTCAGCAGCGAAAGAACTCTTTCATCTGCCACCGAACGCCCGTCGTATCTTGTGGGAAGTCCCAGAAGACACGCGCTTACCAGGATCTTCATTCTCCACCAGTTCCTATGAGCTCTTTTTTCAACACCCAGATCTGGTTTGGCAGGTAATTGATCGGATTCACGGCTTTCTCATTCACTCTAACCTCGAAATGAAGGTGAGGCCCTGTACTCAAGCCGGTGTTTCCCACCCTTCCTATTATCTGACCTTTCTTTACGTACTGACCCTCGTAGACATCTATTTGGGAAAGATGCCCGTATATGTGTTCGTAAGAAGCGGATTTTATTTTTATCATGAGGCCGTACCCACCGTTTTTCCCGGCAAACTCCACCACTCCGCTTTCGGCGGCGAATATGGGTGTACCCTCCGGTGCCGATATATCAACTCCTGAGTGAAAGGAATATTTCCCGGTTATGGGGTGAATCCTCCAGCCAAAACCGGAGGAAATGACACCATAAACAGGCCAGATGAAAAATTTCTCGTCGTTGAACGCCTTTCCAATGATACTTTCAGGTATGAACAGCTTCTGTCCCGCATATATGGTGTAAGACTTAAGCTGATTCGCTTCCTTTATGAAAGTAGCGGTTGTGAAGAACCTTTTTGCAATAGCATCGAGGGTATCTCCTTTTTTCACTGTGTAAAGGTAGCCAGGCGGCTGAGGAATTACGATCTCCTGCCCCACTCTGAGGCTGTGAGGATCGAGTCCGGGATTCCAGTCAAGAAGGAGAGAGGGGGAAATCCCAAAGTTGAGGGAAATACTGTAAAGGGTGTCGTTCTTCTGGACCTTGTAATGAATCAGGAAGTAGGATGAAAATCCGTACACGAAAAAGACAACCAGAAAAAGCAAAAAGAAGCCTCTCTTCATCCTCCTCATCCTTTCATACGAGTTCTATCAGCTTCTCAGGTATTTTATAGGCCGGAAGGACGTAATCAGCGTAACCTTCCTCGATCACCGATTTGGGCATTCCAAAGACGACACATGTTTCTTTGTCCTCGGCTATTACCGTTCCACCGTAAAACTTGACCTTGAATGCTCCCTTGGTGCCATCTTTGCCCATACCCGTGAGAATCACAGCTATCGTTTTGGATTTGTATATCTCCGCTGCTTTGTCGAGGGTGAAATCCACCGCTGGCCTCACGTTGTTTATTTTATCAGACTTGTCCAGGAAGAAAAAAACCTTGCCGTTCTGGGCCTTCAAACCAAGGTGAAAGTCCCCGGGAGCGATATAAACAAAACCGGGCTTGACCTCTTCTCCATCTTCGGCCTCTTTCACGGTGAGTTCAGAGGTGCTATCCAGCCTCATTGCGAGCGATTTTGTGAAACCAGGAGGCATGTGCTGGACCACAACTATTGGAGCTGGGAAGTTTTTCGGAAGGTTTGGGATGATCATATCGAGCGATCTGGGCCCTCCGGTTGAGGAACCTATAACCACGATTTTCCCACTTACAGCTGGTTTGGTTATGGTGAGCCGTGAAACCTTCGGCTTAAAGAGGAGAGTGCGTGGATCCACGTTCATCGCCTGTCTGATCTTTTCCAGAAGTTCCGGGGCAACTTGTCTGAAAGTGAGAGAAACCGAACCGTGCGGCTTGGTGATGAAATCCACCGCACCGTTTCTGAGAGCTTCTATTGTGATCGCCGCGCCTTCTTCCGTCAAACTGCTCACCATGATGACTCGTGTGGGGACTTTTTTCATGATGAGTTTCAGCGCTTCAATTCCGTTCAGATTCGGCATTTCGATGTCCATGGTTATGACGTCTGGTTTGAGTTCTACAGCCTTTTCAACGGCTTCCAAACCGTCTTTAGCGAATCCCACTACCTTCATGTCTGGCTGAGAATCTATGATATCTTTGAGTACCATCCTCATGAACGCCGAGTCATCTACCACCAGTACTCTTATCACCCTGTCTGTCATTTCTGTACCTCCTCATGGAAAAAGAGATTACAGGAAAGAATATCAAAACACCAGAAACGAAGAACTTGGCAAACGAAGGTTCCCAGGAGAAAAGAGCTTTTCCCAGTATCAAAATACCCACAACCACTGAAAAAAGTGAATACCAGAGAACCACACCGGCCGCTATATCTTTCACGAGCTTTACCGATTCACTGTACTCCTTGAAGAAAAGATCGAGAAATTTTTCCACCACCGTGTTGAGAAGCTCCGCTCCAATGACAGAGAATATGGCAAAGTATATCCACAAAAGATCATTCGCACTCAACGGCAAAAAGAGAGAAAAAATAGCCACAACGATCCCTATGAAGAAATGTATTTTGAGATTTCTTTCCAGTTTTAAGGCATTTTCTATTCCTTCAAAGGCGTTTTTGAAGGATTTCAAAATATTATTCGAATCCCGCTGCAAGCCTCTTCCACACCCTCTCTGTTTTTATCTTGAACTGTTTTTCGAACATGTTGTAGCCGAACTCCAAAGCCTTCAGGTTTATGTCCCACAGAGGCCTCCTCACGTGATCTTTCAGTGCTCTTTTCAAAGAATCGAGCTTCACTATGTTACAAACTTTGGCAAGTACCCCCACCATTATGACGTTAGAAACCATAGCCGTCTTGAATTCTGAAATGGCCCTTTCTGTAGCGGGTACAAACAGAATCTTTCGGGTTATTCTCTTTACGAAGTCAGGAACGTTCTTCACAAAAGTTTGATCGAGAATGACCACACCGTTTACTTTCACCGACTTGTAAAGCTCGTCCATCGCTTTCTGATGAAGAATACACACAATGTCGAAATATTCACTCTCTGGATAGTCTATCGGTGAGTCGTCGTAAAGCACGTCGCAGTAACTGACATCTCCTCTCACCTGAGCGCTGTAAGACTGCGTTTGGACAACCCATTTACCTTCATAAACGAGAGCCTTCGCGAGTATCAAACCCGCCAGTATGTTTCCCTGTCCGCTGATACCCGCTATTCGTATGGAAACAGGCTCTGTCATTCCATCGCACCTTCTTTTCTGGTCAAACGCCTGTAAACAGTCAGAAAGTCTTCTTTTTCTTCCTCACGGAAGATTCCTATCTTTATTTTACCTTCTTCGGGTCGTTCCAGAAAACACGTGTTGTTCTTGAAGTATTCCATCATCTGATGAGGTTCGGGCATGCCGTTGTACCGTCCAAAGTAGGTGTGACAGTTCGTTAGAACGTCAACAACAGAAATTCCCCGGTGCTGAAGGGCCTTTTTTAGGACTCTCACCAGGTGATCGTAGTGATAAACGGTACTTCTCGCAACGAAAGTGGCTCCAGCGGAGAGAGCTATCTCCACCGCGTCGAACGGTTTTTCAAAGGCCCCAAGAGGAGTTGTCGAAGTCTGATAATACTGAGGAGTCGTTGAAGAAACCTGGCCACCTGTCATGCCGTATATCATGTTGTTGAAAATGACAACGGTTATATCTATGTTCCTCCTACACGCGTGTATGAAATGGTTCCCACCTATCGAGAGAATGTCTCCGTCTCCTCCCATCACAACCACTTCGAAATCCGGCTTTGCCAGCTTCACTCCCGTTGCGAAGGCGATTGCCCTTCCATGAAGGGTGTGCAACGTGTTGAAATCGAGGTACCCTGTAGCCCTCGAGGAACAACCGATTCCAGACACCACAGCCACTTTTTCTTTTGGAAGTGCGAGGTCATCCACGGCTTCCAGGAACGCTTTCAGGACTATTCCGTTCCCACAACCCGGGCACCAGACGCTCGGCCACCTGCCCGGCCTGAGGTAAGAAATGAGTCTTTCCGTCTTCACATCTCATCACCTACAAAGCGAACACTTTCCACTCCCGTGAACTTGAAGAAGAAATCTGTCAGAGGATCAGGATAATCCTTCTCGTAAACGACTCTCTTTATTCCAGCGTTAACTATGAGTCTTGCACAGATTGAACACGGTTTGTGCGTGACATATATGGTAGCACCGTTGACCGCTATACCGAACTTTGCCGCTTGCATCAATGCGTTCTGCTCCGCGTGTAGCGCGTAGCATATCTCCTGGTGTTCTCCAGAATTTATTTCAAGGTCATCGCGGATACATCCGATTTCGTTGCAGTGGGGAAATTTCGAGGGAGGCTGGTTGTATCCGGTGGCGAGGATTCTGTGATCTTTCACAATCACAGCTCCCACTTTTCTGTGAACACAGGTCGATCGCTCACTAACCATCCTGGCAATCCTCATGAAGTAGGAGTCCCAGGATTCTCTACTATCCGGTTTCTTCTCTATTTTCAGATTGTTCAGGTATTCCTCCAGCCTGTCTTTCACAAACTCACCCTTATGAGATTGTATCACAAACAAAAGCGAGGGCTTTACGTGCCCTCGCCTTCTGTAGTATAATTTCAATCCCAGACGTCGTTTCAAGGGAGGCCGAAAAAAGGGGAGGAGGTTTCTCCTCCCGAAAGGAAACCTTATCCTATGGCCTCCCGTCCTCTTTCTCCCGTTCTGATCCTAATGCAATCCAGCAGATCCAGCACAAAAATTTTCCCATCTCCTATGTTTCCTGTCCTTGCTCCTTTTTGAATCGCCTCGATAGTTGGTTCAACGAATTCTTCATTGACCGCTATGAGAAGCATCACCTTTTTGAGAAGATTCACCTCTTCTACTTCACCTCGATACGTTTCTGTGTATCCCTTCTGTTGACCACATCCAAGAACGTTCATGACAGTCATCTTGTAAATCTGAGCATCGAAAAGTGCCTTTTTCACATCCGGTAACTTGTGGGGTTGTATAACAGCTATGATCAGTTTCATACTGTCACCTCCTTCATCTTGTGGTGAAGATTTCAAAATCAGCGTATCCTTCCATGCCGTGCTCCTCTATATCCAGCCCCTTCAACTCTATGTCTCTGTCCACCCTCAAACCAATTGTCTTTTTGATGAACCAGAAAACAAGGAAACTGGTCACTACTGTCCAGGCAAACACACTGACCACCCCCAGAAACTGAACTCCAAGTTGATGCACTCCTCCTCCGAAGAAGAGTCCGTTCACATCCCCCATCCCGCTTGCAAGAGCGTACTTGCTCTCCGCAAAGAGCCCCACGGCGAGAGTCCCCCAAGCACCGTTGACACCGTGAACGGATATGGCCCCAACGGGATCGTCGATTTTCAAAACTTTGTCGAAGAACTCAACCGCAAACACTACGAGCACCCCTCCGATCGCTCCTATGATCAAAGAACTCACAGGAGACACCACAGCACACGGTGCGGTGATGGCAACAAGGCCAGCAAGAGCACCGTTCATCGTCATACTCGCATCCGGCTTTCCATATTTTGCCCATACGGTGAACATCGCGGCAAGTGCTCCAGTGGCGGCAGCGAGGTTGGTGTTCAATATGATCATCCCTATCGCACCGTTCGTTCCGGCAAGGGTACTCCCTCCATTGAACCCGAACCATCCAAACCAGAGGATGAAGGTTCCGAGAGCAGCAAGAGGAATGTTGTGCCCGGGAATTGGTTTGGGATTACCCCGACTATCGTACTTTCCAAACCTCGGACCAAGAAGAGCAGCACCTATCATGGCAGCCCATCCACCAACAGAATGAACAACTGTGGAACCTGCAAAATCGATAAAACCTTTCTGTGCAAGCCATCCTCCTCCCCAGATCCACCTTCCAACAACCGAATAGATGATTCCTGTTATGAAACCTGTGTAAGCGAGGTACGCGGAAAACTTAGTGCGCTCTGCCATCGCTCCGGACACAATCGTCGCGGCCGTACCTGCGAAAGCCATCTGAAACATCCACATGGCAAAATCCCAGAGACCTTCTTTTGTGGAGGGATCAAAGGTGAGAGGATGTTTCCCGAACATAATCCAGTAACCGAAGATGAAGAAGACCACAGATCCGATCGCAAAATCCATGAGGTTTTTCATGAGCACATTCACCGTGTTCTTTGCGCGGGTGAAACCGGACTCTACCATGGCAAAACCCGCCTGCATGAAGAAGACCAGCGCTGCGGAAATGAGGATCCAGACCATGTCGAGTGACCAGCCGACATCTGTGACACCGTTCTGGGCGAAACCCACAGAAAGAAAAGCAAGAACTAGCAACAAGGAAAAAACTCTCTTTCGCATAAAAACACCTCCTTTTGGTAAATATGTTTGTTGACTCTTTTAAGATTAATTCTCTATCAATATGATACAAATAAACAATATTCTTGAAAAACAAAAAACAAACACCATGGGGTTCGTTTTCTTGAGGGTACAAACCCCATGTTGGATTGGATATTTATTACTAATTTCCGGGAATAAATTTCTGGAGGATTTTATATGTCTCAATACTATCAATTCAAAAAACCGCTGTCAATTATGAGAATGTTTCAGTTTGACTGGGAAGATTGTTAACACTCCGGGTTGTATAATCGTCGGGGAGGGATCGACATGTCGGGAAAATTGACCGTAATCACGGGTCCCATGTACTCCGGAAAGACAACCGAGCTTCTCTCCTTTGTGGAGATATACAAACTGGGAAAGAAAAAAGTCGCTGTTTTTAAACCAAAAATCGACAGCAGATATCACTCCACCATGATCGTCTCTCATTCTGGAAACGGTGTTGAAGCACACGTGATAGAACGTCCTGAAGAAATGCGAAAGTACATCGAAGAAGACACCCGGGGAGTTTTCATAGATGAGGTGCAGTTCTTCAATTCGAGTTTGTTTGAAGTGGTGAAAGATCTCCTCAATAGAGGGGTAGACGTCTTTTGTGCGGGGCTCGATCTCACTCACAAGCAAAATCCCTTTGAGACAACCGCTCTGCTTCTCAGTCTCGCTGACACCGTGATCAAGAAGAAGGCAGTCTGTCACAGATGCGGTGAGTACAACGCTACCCTCACACTGAAGGTGGCAGGAGGCGAAGAAGAAATAGACGTTGGAGGACAGGAGAAATACATCGCGGTCTGCAGGGATTGTTACAAAACCCTCAAAAAACAAGTTTGAAGGTGCTACCCTTTCCTTCTTTGCTTTCAAGAATTACCTTCGCTTTCAATCTGGAAGCGAGTTCTTTGACTATGGAAAGACCAAGTCCAGAACCCTCTGTGTTTCTGGATATTCTGTAGAATCTCTCAAAGATTCTCTTCTGTTCTTTTTTCGGAATTCCAGGTCCTGTGTCCTGAACGTAGATGGTTAATCTTCCTTCTTTTCTTGCACCGACGACCACTTCCCCTTTCTCTGTGAACTTCACAGCGTTGTCGATCAGATTCTCCAGTATCACCCTCAAGGTATCTTTCTCGGTTTCTAAAAATAGATCTTCTGGGCAATCTATTTCCAGCACTAAACCCTTCGATTCTGCCTTTGGTTTGAATTCATCCGCGATCTGCTGGAGAAACTCCTTGAGGTTTATTCTCTCTTTCACAACACCGTTGAAAGAACTTTCGCTTTTCACGAGAAGAAGCAGCTGATTTATTTGTTTACTCATCTTCTCGACGTTCTTTTCCATTATGCCAAGTTTGTTTTTCACATCATCTGGTAAATCTTCTCGATACTTCAAAACATCGAGACTTGTTCTCAGAACAGAGAGAGGCGTTTTCAGTTCATGGGAGGCGTCCATCGAGAATCTTTTCAGGCTGTTGTAGGCATTCCTCACGGGAAGCAGAGCCAGGCTGGACACGAAATATCCGAATACAGCGGCTCCCCCCGCAGAAAACAGAATCACGAGCAAATACATGGAAAGAAGTCTTCTGCTTCGCTCTATGAGATCGGAGATGTCCTTTCCCACCCTCAGGAATATTGTGGTGTCTCCCAGATCTATCTTTTTGGTGAAAATCCTGTAGTTCCCTTCCGTGGAAAACCCCTCTTCCACGGGAGTTTCGGGAGTTCCTATCTGTTCTCCCACCTCCAGAAAGACCTCTCCCGAGGGAAACAGGAACTGGAACGCTTCACCACGTGGAACAAAGAGAGGATCCACTCCTCTAAACGTACGGAGCATGCCCATCATTCCAGGCGCTCTCAGTCTTCTTTCGATGAGATCCGCTGTTCTCCTCAGCTCACCATCGAATTGGGTGGTTATTCTTCTCTTTTCTACAATAAAAACAGCGCCCACCGTGATGGCCACTATGAGAACTATAGAGAGTGTGAACACGGCCGTCCAGATGAGCTGTGTTTTTCTGAAGGCCTTCTTCTCATTCGTCACGGGCAACATAACCGATACCTCTCACCGTGTGAATTATTTTCCTTTTAAACCCTTTGTCCACTTTCTTCCTCAAATTCTTTATATGACTTCTCAAAACATCGGAGAAAACTTCATCATCGAAGCTCCACAGGTGTTCCTGGAGCTCCTCCTTTGTGACAACTCTGTTTTTGTTCATCACAAGGTATTCCAAAATTTGGTACTCCTTCTTTGTCAAATCTATTTCTTTACCGCCCCTGTATGCCTTTTTAGTGGCTGTATCCAAAATCAAGTCACCGCACACGAGTTTTGTGCTTTTGCTTTCGCTTTTTCTTCTGATGAGAGCTCTCACCCTGGCTATGAGCTCTCTGAGATCGAAAGGTTTGGGAAGGTAATCGTCCGCCCCCATGTTGAGACCCTTCACACGGTACTCTACATCTGAAAGAGCTGTGAGCATCAAAACAGGAGTGTTCACTCCGTTTTCCCTCATAGACTTCAGGATCTCCCACCCATCGTGGACGGGAAGCATTATATCAAGAATCACAACATCGAAAGGTTCGTTCAGAGCCATGTACATACCCTCTTCTCCATCGTAACAAACATCGACGGTGAACATTTCTTTCTTTAAAGCCTCGGCTATCAGATCGGCGAGATCTCTTTCGTCTTCTACCACAAGAACTCTCACGTTCATCACCCCGATTTTTGACCTTGATCAAATTCTATCAGTTTGAACGTGAAAAAAACGTGAAACACCACCCCTTGAACTATCCCTGTTCTTGATGTATAATTTGAAAGGCCGTTGGGAGGTCGTCTAACGGTAGGACGGCGGACTCTGGATCCGCTGGTGGAGGTTCGAGTCCTCCCCTCCCAGCCAGAAAGGGGATGCAATGCATCCCCTTTTTCTTTATCCACAGACTAAATTAATTTTTATGCCATAACTGGAATAATTACACGGATGTTTCATAACAGACTTTTACTTTTCTCAAACGAAACAATACTGATACAGTCCTTTGATTGAGAGAACACATATGGTATAAATGTTATACACAAGATTTTATATTCATGCTCTTCTCCTTCAGGAGGTGAATGCCTTGTCCTATGACCTTCCCCGTCTGATACCAGATAAAGATTTCAAAGTCCCATCCGCCTGTGGAGTCTCCGGGATAATGAACACCTCTGGAAAGAGATTCAGTGGAAACATGATCGTGGAAAGCATGGCGCTCATGAGAGAAAGAGGAAACGGGCTTGGGGCTGGATACGCTGCGTATGGAATATATCCGGAGTTGAAAGATCTTTACTGTTTCCACATGCTCTACGACAGCGATCTCGATAAGAAAAATGCCGAAGAATACATAAAAGATCACTACGAAATCATCGAAAGTGAACCCATCCCCACCAGGAAAAATCCCCACATCAAGGAAGTCCACATCCTCTGGCGATACTTTTTGAAGCCAAAATTCATTCCTGAAGACATGAGCGAAGAGGACTTTGTCGTCAGCACTGTCATGTTCATAAACGAAAAAATTAACGGAGCCTTCGTCATGTCCAGTGGAAAGAACATGGGTGTTTTCAAAGGAGTGGGATTCCCGGAAGACATCGCTGATTTCTACAGAATAGACGAGTACAAGGGTTACATCTGGACCGCGCACAACAGGTTCCCCACGAACACCGTCGGATGGTGGGGAGGAGCACATCCGTTCGGTATTCTCGACTGGACGGTCGTTCACAACGGAGAAATATCTTCCTACGGTATAAACAGAAGGTTTTTGGAAGCGTACGGCTACAAATGTACACTCATGACGGACACTGAAGTGGTGGCGTACCTGGTGGATCTCTTCATGAGACGGTTCGGCTACAGTCCTCAGCTCACGGCAAAGATCCTCGCAGCGCCTCTCTGGAAAGATATAGACCTCATGCCAGAAGAGGAAAGAAAACTCTACACCGCTTTGAGAATGAACTACGGAGGAGCACTTTTGAACGGACCGTTTGCCATTATCGTTGCGAACAACAACATGATGATGGGGCTGAACGACAGAATAAAGCTCAGACCACTCGTCGCCGCTACAAAAGACGACTTTCTATACATCGCTTCCGAGGAGTCCGCTATAAGAGTTGTTTGTCCGGAACCTGATGAGGTCTGGGCTCCAAAAGCCGGTGATCCCGTCGTTGGAGTGCTGAAATCCGCCAGGAAAACTCAGGTGGTACTGGAGGGAGAAAATGGCTAAGAGAAAAGTACCCCCCGAATTTGTTGTGGAACGCGATGATTATAAATGTATAAGGTGTCTCGCCTGTGTGAGGGTTTGTTCCTACGGTGCGAATTTCTACGATGAAAACGCCAACAGAGTGTACACAGAAAACACCAAGTGTGTTGGATGTCACTTCTGTGAGGCTATCTGTCCAACAGAGGCCATCACGGTTCGAAAGAACGATTTCGACATCAGACCTCTTGCCCACTGGACTCCAGAGCATCTCATAGGCATCATGAAGCAGGCAGAAACCGGAGGAGTTCTTCTCACCAGCATGGGCAACGACCGACCTTATTTCAGCTATTTCGACCGCATAGTGCTCAACGCGAGTCAGGTGACGAATCCTTCGATAGACCCCCTCAGAGAACCCATGGAAATCAGAACGTACATCGGAAGAAAAGAAGAAAAACTGGAAATTGAAGAAGACGAGGATGGAACAGTGAAACTCAAAACAGAGATCGCTCCTCAGCTCAAACTGGAAGTTCCAGTCATGTTCACCGCCATGTCCTACGGTTCGATCAGTTTGAACGCAATCCTTTCACTCGCAAGAGCTGCAAGGACCGTGGGAACCTTCTTCAACACAGGTGAAGGAGGACTCCCGAAAGAACTGAGAGAGTTCAAGGACAACATGATCGTTCAGGTTGCATCCGGACGCTTCGGTGTGAGTGCAGATTATCTGAACGCTGGATCTGCGGTTGAGATAAAGATAGGGCAGGGTGCAAAGCCGGGTATCGGTGGACACCTTCCGGGAGAAAAGGTCACCGAGCCCATATCGGAAACCAGAATGATTCCCGTTGGAACCGATGCTCTCTCTCCCGCACCGCACCACGACATCTACTCCATAGAAGACCTGAGACAGCTCATCTACGCCATAAAGGAAGCCACAAGATACGAAAAACCAGTTGGTGTCAAGATCGCTGCAGTCCACAACGTGGCTCCAATCGCTGCCGGTGCAGTCAGAGCCGGTGCGGACTACATAGTGATAGACGGTATAAGGGGTGGTACAGGAGCCGCTCCCAAGATAACAAGAGATCACGTCGGAATTCCCATAGAATTCGCTGTAGCCGTTGTTGATCAGAGGCTCAGAGAGGAAGGCATAAGGCACATGGCCTCTATCGTGGTTGCGGGTGGAATCAGAAACAGTGCCGATGTGATCAAAGCGATCGCACTCGGAGCGGACGCGGTTTACATAGGAACGGCCGCTCTCATTTCACTCGGCTGTCATCTCTGTCAGACGTGTTACCTTGGAAAGTGTAACTGGGGAATCGCCACCCAGGATCCAAAACTCACAAAGAGACTGAATCCAGAGATAGGCGCAAGAAGAGCCGCGAACCTTCTGAGAGCCTGGGCTCATGAGATAAAAGAAATCCTCGGTGGAATGGGTATCAACGCCATAGAGTCACTGAGAGGCAACAGGGAAGTCCTCAGGGGTGTGGGACTCCACGAATACGAGTTGAAACTCCTTGGTATTAAACCCGCAGGAGAGGCGTGGTGATAGCGGTGAGAAGAATACTTATCAGGGAAGAGTACTGCATGGGATGTAAGCTGTGTGAGATAAACTGTGTCGCCGCGCAGGTGGAAACGGGAAACCTCATAAAGGTGTACAGATACGTCCCGGAACTTCCCGAACCAAACGTGATAGTGGAAGAGCACGATTACGTCACTTTCGCACTTCAGTGCAGAAACTGTGATGATCCATCCTGTCTGAAGGCCTGTATGACGGGCGCGATGCACAGAGATCCAAAAACAGGAGCCATCAGAGTGAATCAAGAAAAGTGTGTAGGATGCTGGATGTGTGTGATGGCCTGTCCCTTCGGTGTGATAAGAAGGAACACGAAAGAAAAGAAAGTTGCCTCAAAGTGTGATCTCTGTGCCGATAGAGGAACTCCTGGCTGTGTCGAAGGCTGTCCAAACGAAGCGCTCGTTCTGGTTGAGGTGAGAGAATGAGGTACGTGATAGTTGGATCCGGACCAGCCGGTTTGAACGCGATAGAAGCGATCAGAGAAGTTGACAAAGAAGGAGAAATCCTTCTGATCACGGCAGAGAAATACGTGGGATACTCAAGACCTTTGATCACCTACTTGCTTGGAAGAAAGGTCACAGAGGAGAAGATGTATTACAGAACGGAAGACTATCTGAGAGAAATGAGGGTCGATATAAAACCCGCTACAAGAGTCGAAAAGGTGATACCAGAGGAGAAAACAGTAGTAACAGACAGCGGAGAAGAAATTCGCTACGACAAACTCCTGATTGCCACCGGTGGAAAGCCGTTTGTTCCAAACATAGAAGGACTCACTGGAAAGAAAGGTGTGTTCACATTCACCACGTGGGAAGACGAAGAGAAGGTAGAAAAGTACATAGAAGAAAACGATGTGAAAGAAGCCGTGGTGCTCGGTGGAGGTCTGATCGGTCTTAAAACAACGGAAGCGCTGATGGAACTCGGAGTGAAGGTCACCATCGTTGAACTGGCAGACAGGATACTCTCCGTTACCTTCGACAGAAAGGCATCTGAGATCATCACCGAAGCTTTGAAAAAAGAAGGATGCAGCGTTATAACGAACGACACAGTGGTGAAAGTGAACGGTGACGACACGGTTTCCTCCGTTGTTCTAAAAAGCGGAAAGGAGATCCCAACAAAGCTTCTCGTCATCGCAATTGGTGTGAGACCGAATGTGGAATTCCTCAAAGACTCCGGGATAGAAATAAACCGCGGTATTGTGGTGAACGAAAAGATGGAAACAAACGTGGAAGGTGTTTACGCTGCGGGAGACTGCACTGAATTCTACGATCTGATAGATGGTCAGAGAAAAACGATCGCCATCTGGCCTGTGGCTGTTGCGCAGGGAAGAGTGGCTGGCTACAACATGGCTGGGAGAAACGTGAGGTATCCCGGCGGTATCCCGATGAACTCCGTTGAACTCGCCGGTATTCCAACCATATCGGTCGGGCACTCGAACGTGGAAGACGATGGGTATGAAATCCTCACCTTCGAAGAAGGAAACACCTACAAAAAAATGGTGTTGAAGGACAACAGACTCATAGGTGCCATCCTTGTGAACGACATAGACAGGGCCGGAATCTACACAGGCCTCATCCTTCAAAAACTCGACGTGTCTTCTTTCAAAGACAGACTACTCGACGAGAACTTCGGCCTCGTTTACCTTCCAAAAGAGTTCAGAAAGAAGATGCTGGAGGGGGAAATCAAGATATGGTTAGAATAGACGCGAAAGGCCTCCACTACAAAAAACTGAACGACTTGATCTGGGAAGCGATAGAAAACGGAGAAGAAGAAATAGTTCTGGACAACGTTTGCGGTCAGAGATACATCGGAGCCGGAATCAGAAAGAAAGTAAAAATAGAAATAAACGGCGTTCCGGGGAACGATCTTGGTGTTTTCATGGACGGTCCTGAAATCATCGTGAACGGAAACGCACAAGACGGTGTAGGAAACACCATGAACGCAGGAAAAATCGTGGTTCACGGGCACGCGGGCGACATCATAGGATACGCCATGAGGGGTGGACACATCTACATAAAAAGAAATGCTGGATATCGAGTGGGAATACACATGAAGGCCTACAAAGAAAATTACCCCGTTGTCGTCATAGGAGGCTTTGCGAGAGACTTCCTCGGAGAATACATGGCAGGAGGACTTCTCATAGTGCTGGGACTGGAAAAAGATGAAGATGGAAACATCGCAGGAAACTACGTTGGAACAGGAATGCACGGTGGGGAGATCTTTCTCAGAGGAACCGTAGAAGAGCACAAACTCGGAAAAGAAGTGAAAATCTTCCAGCCCACCGAAGAGGATATCAACAGGATCAAGCCTTATGTTGAAGAGTTCTGCAGACTCTTTGACTACGACTCAGAGGAGATTCTGAACGGAGAATTCATCATCCTCAAACCCTACACACACAGACCGTACGGAAGATTGTATGCGTATTAAAAAAGAGCTCCCGGGATTCCGGGAGCTTATTTCACAATATAAGGAAGGTATTTGTCAACAACCGCCCGAGCCGCGCCGAGCATCCAGTTCGCATTGGCCACCTGAAATTGCACTTCTCCCACAAAATCGCGATTGAATCGAGCTCTAACCATCTCTTCCAAGATCTTGATCATTTCTTCGTTGACCACACCCTCTCCCGCGAAGAACACCCGAGAAACACCCGAACCCATGATAACGTTCCCCAAGACCACAGAAAAGGTTTTGAATGCCTTTTCGTAGTGCACTTTCACAGAATCAAAATCCTTTCTGGCTTTTTCTCTCAATTCTTCGATTGTCTGCCTGTACTTTTCTTCTTCGCTTGTGATGAAATCTTCGAAATCAATCTCTTTTCCAAGGCAAGACTTCAAAACAGCGTACTCTGAAGAATGATACTCCAGACAACCTGTCTGTCCACAGTAGCACTTTCCTTCTGAAGAAGCCAGCATGTGTCCCATTTCTAAGTGATGAATCCTCTTATCTTTCCAGAGACTCGCACCTATGCCGATGCCGTAGCTCACCAGAAGAAAGTCTGCGTTCACTCTCTGGGAAATTTCCCGGCAGAGAGCATCCGAATCGTTCATGACGAGGATCCTTTCAAGATCTTTCAGGACTTTCCTTGGATCCCAGTCTTTCACGTTCATCACATGGGAAACGATCACTTTTCCTTCTTTCACGATTCCAGAAGAGCAAATACCCACTCCGAGAAGATTTTCACTGTGAAGTTGTTCGATGGTTTCTCTGAGAGCACGAGTATAACCGTCGTTGTTTCTCATACCGGACAGAATCTGCACTCTGTGTTCTTTCAAAGGATTCATGCTTGCGTCAAAGAGTACACCCCGTACCTCTTCGCGACCCACCTTCACCCCGATCGCGGTGAATTTTTCTGGATTGACTTTCAAAATCTGATATGGTCTTCCTCTCCTCTTCCTGATCTCTTCAAAGACGAGGAAACCTTCATCGAGCAACTCGTCGATTATGTAGCTCAGAGTGCTGTGTGCGAGGTTCAAATTGCTGGCAAGCTGGTTTCTGGTAGTTTTTCCATTTCTCAGTATGTACCTCAAAATCTTTATCTTGTTCTCTCTTCGAAGAAGCGGTGAAGGCACTCTCTCACCTCAACAGATCTAAGAAGAGTTTCAGATAGTTCTTCAGATGCACCGTGATAATGAAATTCTCCACCACAGTTTGCCTTCCTTTTTCTCCCATTTTTCTTCTGAGTTCTTCATCCTTTATGAGTTTTACCACGTATCCTGCAAGGTCCTCTCTTTCCCATGCCAAATAACCATTTTCTCCATGTTTCACCTGTATCTTAACACCACCAACTGGCCTTGCTACGACCGGAACTCTCTTGTAAAGTGCTTCACTTATGACGAGACCGAAGCCTTCTCTTGTTGCCGTGTGCAGAGCGACAGTCGTGGCCCTCTGAATAGCGTTCACTTCCTTGTTTCCAACACCTTTCAGGTTCGTGCAGAATTTTATATCTTCGTCCGTTCCAGCGTATCTGAGGACCTTTTCAAAGAAGAACCATCCCTCCGGATCGTCTGTTGCCATGGCGGAAACTACGGCAAGCTGAACCTCCGGGATCTCTTTCTTCACCAGTCTATAGACGTCGATGGCACTGAAGAGATCTTTCCATGGATCAAATCGAGCCACAACAGTTATCAGAGGCCTTTCCGGGTCTATTTCGAGTCTTTCGAGAGTTTTTCTTATTGTGTCTTCATCAAGATCTCGATTCTTTTCACTCAGGGGATCTATACTCGGTGGGAAAGCTATGCTCCTTTCTTCCCATCCCTGCGGGAAATACTCCTCAAGATGGAAAACAAGTCTGTCGTATCCCTCCAAATACTGGGAAAATCTCTGCCAGACCTTCATGTTTGGAGTGGATAGATCTATATGACATCTCCAGATCCACTTTCTGTCGTTCAAATTCACGAATTTTCTCAGAGCTGCTGGTTGGGGATCGTGGATCACGAATAACTCTTCGTCCTGGATCAGTTCTGCGTTTTTTCCACAGACCTCTTCGTAAAGGTTCCACTCTTCTTCTGAAATCTCTATATCCGCACCTTGAAGCGTGTTGTGAAACTTTTTTGTGACGTTGAAGAACTCATCGGGTGCCTCTATGACCCTCCACCTGGCATCCAGACCAACCGATCTCATAAGCGGAACGAGATTGTGGAGGATTTCGGCAACTCCTCCACCGTAGGCAGTCGCATTGACGTGAAGAACCTTTTTTCCTTTAAGAGGTTCTGCAAGTTTTTTTATCTCGTCCACCTCGTTTCCGATTATGGTGCGGTACTCCTCTATGTTTCGCTCTCTCAACACAACATCCACGGTGATCCCTCCCGAATTTATTCGTAACTTGAATTAATACACAATTAATCATACCACAGGATGGAAATGTTTCAAGAGGTTTTTTCGAGTTAGCGAAAATAAAGGTAGTTTTGAACAATATTGTTTTATTCATACAAACCAGATTAGTTCCAATCATTCACAAAGTAGGTGATGCGTGTACATGGCACTGGAAGATCGATACAGAGTATGCAATTACCGGTAACGAAAAATTTCATGCGCCTTTCTGGTACCGGAAGCTATGCGTTAAAAAGGGAATAATGGATGATATGAAGAGACAATATGAAGAGAATTTGTGGTAATCGATGACGTGTAAGTGCTTTGAATTCAGGAAGTTAACAGTTAATTTCTAACACATTGAGGAATACCTTCTTTCATCTATTTGTGAAACATAGAACTAATCGATTTTTACCAGAAACACCCCAAAATGCCCTGACGTAGGTTGATATAATTTATCTTCTGTTTTTTGCTTGTGTTCTTTCGTTGTTGGACTATGCAATTATTCCATTTTTCCAAACAGTACTTGAAGGTGCTCTCTTGTGTGTTAGAATGGTTTATGGAGAAAGAGAATATGGAAGTTCAAAAAACATCTTGCTTTCAGAGTGTGTTTGTGGTATAATTTCTCTTGAACTCAACGGGTTTCAATAATTCCTTAGAGGTATGGAAACGCTCTCCGTGGTAGATGATTTCCTGTACCTGCTCTAGTTTCAATAATTCCTTAGAGGTATGGAAACTAAACACGGTAAGAGGCAAGATGCCTATTTTCGTTTTGTTTCAATAATTCCTTAGAGGTATGGAAACTGTTCGAAAATGGAGAACATGTGCATTCTTTTCTAGTTTCAATAATTCCTTAGAGGTATGGAAACTTGACTATTTGGATTGTCCCAGTTGAAGTTACAACTAGTTTCAATAATTCCTTAGAGGTATGGAAACAATGGTTCATAATACGACTCACCGACTATGTACCTAGTTTCAATAATTCCTTAGAGGTATGGAAACCAAGAAGACCGTCAGAGATCTCGTTGGCGTTGTTCTGTTTCAATAATTCCTTAGAGGTATGGAAACGCAACAATGTCCAATACTTCCTCTATGTCAGAATAAGTTTCAATAATTCCTTAGAGGTATGGAAACTTACGATTGGTTTAGAGGTTTTTATCAACGAGAATAGTTTCAATAATTCCTTAGAGGTATGGAAACAGAAGCATCACAAGAATTCGTTTGCGAGAAGTTGTGTTTCAATAATTCCTTAGAGGTATGGAAACACAAGCAGGAAAACTCATCAAAATGGAAGCAACACTAGTTTCAATAATTCCTTAGAGGTATGGAAACTCGTACTTTCGAAGCATCGAGGGAATTACATCGCCCGTTTCAATACTTCCTTAAAGGTATGGAAACACCCGATTCCGTGAGATATGAGAGAACCATTTTATGAAGCAGGGGAAAACCCTGCTTTTTGTTTTTTGTTAAAATTCTTGAGGAACTCTGTTTTTGAGGAGGAATGGAGATGAGATTTTTTGTTCTCGGTGCAGGGAGCTGGGGGACGGTTTTTGCACAGATGCTGTATGAAAACGGAGAAGAAGTTGTTCTCTGGGCAAGGAGGAAAGAGATCGTCGATCTCATAAACGTTTCACACACGAGCCCTTATGTGGAGGAATCGAAGATCACCGTAAGAGCCACAAACGATCTTGAAGAAATCAAAAAAGAAGACGTTCTCGTTATAGCGATTCCCGTTCAATACATAAGGAAGCACCTTCTGAGACTGCCTGTGAAGCCTTCCATGGTGCTGAATCTTTCAAAGGGAATAGAGATCAAGACAGGTAAAAGGGTGTCTGAGATCGTTGAAGAGATACTGGGTTGTCCTTACGCTGTTCTCTCCGGGCCTTCACATGCCGAAGAGGTCGCAAAGAAACTTCCAACTGCCGTCACGCTCGCTGGAGAAAATTCGAAAGAACTTCAAAAGAGGATCTCCACCGAGTACTTCAGGGTGTACACCTGTGAAGATGTGGCAGGAGTGGAAATCGCAGGAGCATTGAAAAACGTCATCGCTATCGCCGCAGGGATCCTCGATGGACTCGGTGGTTGGGACAACGCAAAAGCATCACTCGAAACTCGCGGTATATACGAAATAGCGAGATTTGGAATGTTTTTTGGAGCGGATCAAAAGACCTTCATGGGTCTTGCTGGAATAGGAGACCTCATAGTTACCTGCAACAGTCGTTACAGTAGAAATAGACGTTTCGGAGAATTGATAGCGCGGGGATTCGATCCGCTGAAACTTCTTGAAAGCTCACACCAGGTTGTAGAAGGTGCCTTCACTGTGAAAGCCGTGATGAAAATGGCCAAAGAAAATAAAATAGATATGCCCATCTCTGAAGAGGTCTACCGAGTCATTTACGAAAGAAAATCACCCCTCCAGTCGATGAGAGATCTCATGAGAAGAAGCTTGAAAGACGAATTCTGGGCGAGCTGATTAGACACCATAATTTTTTCTACCTTTGTAGTTGAAATTTAATTCGAAAAGTAGTAAAATTGTGAATGGAAGATCGTGAAAAATTTCTCTTTTGGAGGGGAAAACATGAAATACGATGTTGTCGTTGTTGGAGGTGGACCTGCCGGTCTTGTGGCGGCATTCACCACAAAAAGATTCTTTGGAGACAAAAAAATTCTCGTCGTCAAGAAGACCGAGAAAGAAATGGTACCTTGTGGAATACCGTACATCTTTCACACTCTCGGCAGTGTGGAAAACGACTACATGGGAATTGAAGACCGCTTCAAAAGCGCAGGCATAGATCTTCTGATAGACGAAGTTGTCGATGGAAACCCCGATGAAAAGAAGCTTTTCACGAAGAGCGGAAAAGAGGTTTTCTACGACAAGCTCATCATCGCAACTGGATCTTCACCGAACACACCAAAGATCCCTGGTGTGGATCTAAAAGGTGTGTTCACCGTTCCAAAAGAGGCTGACTATCTCAAACTGCTGCATGAGAAGGTGAAGGATGCTAACGATGTGGTCATCATCGGGGGCGGTTTCATAGGTGTTGAAGTGGCTGACGAGATCAAAAAGTCCGGAAAGAACGTCACCCTCGTGGAAATAATGGACAGTCTTCTTCCCGTATCTTTCGACCCGGATTTTGGAGAACTCGCGAGAAAGGAACTCGAATCTGACAACGTCAAAGTCCTCACAGGAAGAAAAGTAACAGAGATCCTCGGAACGGAAAAAGTGGAGGGAGTAAAGCTGGACAGCGGAGAAACGATTCCGGCCGATGTGGTTGTGCTCGCAACAGGTTACAAACCAAATTCTGAACTCGCCAGAAAACTCGGGCTCAAGGTGACAGAACTCGGTTTCATAGAAACGGATGAGTACATGAGAACTTCAAAACCTGATATCTTCGCTGCGGGCGACTGCGTACAGCACAAAGACTTCCTCACCGGAAAACCCTCCAGACTCATGCTTGCTTCCGCTGCCGTTTTCGATGCCAGAATCGCAGCGTCCAACCTGTACGGTTTGAAGGTGATCAGAACGAACAAGGGTTCTCTGAACGCGTACTCGACCGTCATAGGAAGCAAGGCCTTCGGCTCTGTGGGAATAACAGAGAGAATAGCGAAGGAAGAAGGATTCGAGGTTGTCGTTGGAAAGGCAGAGGCACCAGACAGACACCCCGGAAAGTTCGAAGATACCTCAAAACTCGTGGTGAAACTCATCTTCTCGGAAGACAGCAAGATCCTGCTCGGTGCGCAGGTTTGTGGTGGAAAGAGCGTCGGAGAGATAGTGAACCTCATAAGTCTCGGCATACAGAAGGGCATCACAGCCAACGATCTGTTCACCATGCAGATCGGGACCCATCCACTTCTCACATCCGCTCCAACGGTGTATCCATTGGCGAAAGCGGCTGAAATGGTATTATAAATTTCTCATATGGAGGTGTTGCTCATGACAGCGAAAGAAAAACTGGAACAGATTCAGAAGCAACTTCAGGAGATCATCGGAAAGGCACCTGAGATCGGAAAGTTCGCAGAATACGTTCACATGGCTGAAAGCACAAAAGCACTCGACACAAAAACGAAGGAACTCATATCTCTTGGAATAGCTGTGGCAGTGAGATGTGAACCGTGTATCGTCTGGCATACGGGAGCCGCAGTGAAAGCGGGAGCGACAGAAGAAGAGATCCTCGACACAATCAAAGTGGCAGTCTGTATGGGCGGTGGTCCTGCACTCATGTATGGTTTGAAGGCATACGAAATCGCCCTCGAATTCCTCGGAAAATGAAATAACCCCTCCCTTTGGGAGGGGTTTTCTCAGGAGGGAAAGAGGATGTACGATGCGGTAATCATAGGAGGAGGACCCGGAGGTTACGTCTGCGCCATAAAACTTGTACAGCTTGGAAAGAAGGTCGCACTTGTCGAAAAAGATGCCCTCGGGGGAACCTGTACCAACAGGGGATGCATTCCAACGAAGGCGATGCTCACAGTCTCTCATCTCATGGATGAAATGAAAGAGAAAGCTTCAAAGTACGGCTTGAAAGTCTCAGGAGTCGAATACGACGTTGATACCATAATGAAACACGTTCAAAAGAGTGTGATGATGTCAAGAAAGGGAATAGAGTATCTGTTGAACAAGAACGGAGTTGAAGTCTTCAAAGGAACGGCCGTCGTGGAAAACAAGAACACGGTTGTCGTCCAAGAAACGGGAGAGAAACTGGAAGCAAAGAATCTTGTCCTCGCACACGGATCCGTTCCCTCCGTTTTTTCTCCCTTCGATATCGACGGAGTCTGGACGAGTGATGACGTGTTCAATTTGAAAGAATTTCCAAAGTCGCTTGTGATAATAGGCGGTGGTGTCATAGGTGTTGAATTCGCAACGTTCTTCGGTTCTTTCGGTGTGGATGTGACGATCGTGGAGATCGCAGAACACATCCTCCCTTACGAAGATTCGGATGTGGCAGAAGAAGTGAAAAAGGCCCTCAAAAGGAAAGGTGTTAAGATCCTGGAAAAAACAAAAGTTTCCTCCCTGAGCAAAGTCGATGACGGCTTTGAAGTCGCACTCGAAAATGGAGAAACCCTGAAGGCAGAAAAGGTCCTGCTCGCCGCAGGAAGAAAGCCCAACATACCGGAGGACGTGAAGGCTCTCGGAGTGAAGATAGAAAAAGGAGTCGTCACTGATAGCAGGATGAGAACGAACGTGGAAAACGTTTACGCGATAGGAGATATCAGAAGTGGAATCATGCTCGCTCATGTGGCCATGTACGAGGGAATAGTCGCTGCAAAGAACATCGCGGGAGAAGAGGAAGAAATGGATTACTCGGCCGTTCCGAGTATCATCTTCTCCTCTCCGGAAGTGGCATCTGTCGGTGTGAGAGAAAAAGACGTGAACCCCGAAGAAGTTGTGATCTCCAAGTTCCCGGTTTCTGCAAACGGAAGGGCAAGAACGATGCTTGAAAACATAGGGTTTGCCAAGGTCATAGCGGACAAGAAGGATAGAACAGTTCTCGGCATGAGCATCGTTTCACCATCGGCTACCGATATGATCATGGAAGGTGTCATAGCCGTGAAGTTCAGAATGAAAGCGGAAGATCTGGAGAAAGCCATTCACCCGCATCCAACGCTGACAGAAACCATCCTCGGGGCTCTTGAAGGGGTCTCAGGAAAACCCATTCATCTGTGATACATGGCAGCACTCTTTCTTTAAAGGGCAGACACCGCACTTCGGAGTTTTGCTGCAAAATTTTTTCGCGTGTTCCACGATAAGCCCGTGAAACTCCTGGTAAAGACGAACATCCTCTGGATAGTGAGTCATGAAAAGCCTTTGCACTTCGTCGTAGTCGTTCAGTTCGATGTTGAAGATTCTCTTCAAAAGTCTTCTTGTGTAGCTGTCAACGACGAAAATCGGTTTTTCCAAGGCGTAGAGCAGAATGGCATCGGCGGTTTCTTTGCCGATGCCTTTTATTTTGAGGAGTCTTTCTCGTAAAATATGTGTTGGAAGATCTCTCAGACGAGATAGATTGTAGTTGTATTCTTTGAGAAATTTCAACAGTGCCTTGAGGCGCTTTGTTTTGATGTTGAAGAACCCCGCTGGTCTTATGAGCTCTGCTACTTTCTCCTCGGGAAGAGAATCCAGTTCTTTCAGCAGGTTGTTTCCTTTGACTGCGTTTTTGATGTTTTCCATGACACGTTCAACGTTCTTCCAGTTCGTGTTCTGGGTGAGGATGGCAGTTATTGCGATTTCCTCAGGTGTTCCGGGCCACCATTTCCCAACCGATCCGTGTATTTCCAGTAACTTTCTGTAGAGTTCTGTCAGTCTCATACTTAAAATTATACGGGGGGTGAACCAGATGAGCATCATCTACAGGAGAAGGAGTATCAGAAAGTATCAGAAAAAGGATGTTCCGGACGAGCTGGTGAAAGAGATCATCCGTGCCGCCATGCACGCTCCTTCTGCGTGCAATCAACAACCGTGGCATTTCGTTGTTATCAGAAACGAAGAAACAAAAAAGAAAATCGCGGAGATCCACCCTCATGCACAAATGTCTGCAGAGGCGCCCGTTGTAATCCTTGTCTGTGGAGATCCCACACTTGAAAAATGCAAAGGCTACTGGGTCCAAGACTGCTCTGCCGCCGTGGAGAACCTTCTTCTGAGAGCGACAGAACTCGGTCTTGGAGCCGTGTGGTGTGGAGTTCATCCAAGAGAGGAAAGAGTGAAAGCCTTCAGAGAGCTTCTTGGAATACCCGAACATGTCGTTCCTTTCGCCATTGTTCCTGTGGGATACCCCGCAGAGCAACCTGCCCAGGTGGACAGGTTCAAGCCCGAAAGGATCCATTACGAAAAATGGTGAAAAACATTAACAAACAGATCCATCTTTTTAGAATCTCCACCAACAATTTTTTGAGATGTAACTAAACAAACCACAATATATTGTGGTAAAATCTTAGCAGATCTCACCGGAAGGGGGTCCTTCCCTTGTATGTGAACCGAATAGGAACTTTCCGGGATCATCCAGATCTCTATGGGGTGTCGGTTTACTTCCAGGGGTGCGATGCGAAACCAAAGTGCTACATGTGCCACAATCCAGAAACATGGCATCTTTCAGAAGAATACAAAAGACCCGCAGAGGTTGTGACAAAGATCATCGATGAAAAACTCTCAAGCCTTTTGAAATACTTTCCAAAGGTCACCCTCGTCTTTCTCGGGGGAGAACCCCTCGCACCGTACAACAGAGAAGAGACGCTTTCTCTTTCGAAGATGTTCAAGGAAAAGTACGGAGAACGCTTGACGGTATTGCTGTTCACCTGGAGGCTTCCGAAGGACATCGTAAAAGAGAACCTTCTCAAGTACGTTCAATACGTGGATGAGTTTGTCATGGGAAGGTACCTCCACGCTTATCGTCAAGATGGATTTCCAGCTTCTAAAAACCAGATTCATATTGACAGGAGAACTTTTGAGAGAATGATAGAAGCAATGTTGAGGAGGGAACACCATGAAGGTTCAGTATTCGTTCGAAAGAGAATTTGAAGAACTGATGAGTGATCTTCTTTCCAAGTACGGTTATGAGATGTTCCAGATGGACGGCCTCGGCGACCAGCTCGATGTGGTAAAGTTCACAGAAGACTTCGTGAGACGGGGAATCATCGAGTCCACGATCGACGCAAACGCGAACGTCAGGGTCACAAACATCAGTACTTACTTCATCGAGATATCTAAGCCGCACACGTACCTCTACTCGCTGTACAGGATCTGGCAAAAGATGAAGGAGATGTTCGGAAAAGAGGTCGCAGACGAGTTTGTTGAAGCGCAGATAAACGGTGCCGTCTATCTTCACGACAGACACCACGCAGCTCTCATGCCTTACTGTTTCGCCTACACCCTGCAGCCCATAGTGGAGAAGGGGCTTCCGTTCATAAAAACCATAAAATCCGAGCCCGCAAAGCACCTGTCCACATTCATTCAGCATGTCATTCAGTTCGTGATGTTCGCGTCCAACCAAAGCTCTGGTGCGGTTGGACTTCCTGACTTTTTCGTCTGGATGTGGTACTTCGTCAAGAAAGACCTCGAGGAAGGAATTATTCCTCGCGACAAACTCGACTGGTACATAGAACAGCATTTCCAGATACTCACCTACTCGCTGAACCAGCCCATCAGAACAACGCAGTCTCCGTACACGAACTTCACGTACCTCGACAGAAACTACATAAAAGCGATTTTCGAAGGGGAAAGATACCCAGATGGTTCTTTGATCACAGACCACGTGGAAGACATCATCGCTCTGCAGAAACACTACTGGGAGTGGGTGTCAAAGGAAAGAGAGCGCCAGATGTTCACTTTCCCTGTACTCACAGCAAGCCTTCTCTATAGAGACGGCAAGTTCCTCGACGAGGACAGCGCTCGCTTCATAAACAAAATCAACATGAAGTGGCAGGACACGAACTGGTACATCTCCGACTCAATAGACGCTGTGGCGTCCTGCTGCAGGCTCACATCGTCTACTCAAACTCTGAAGAAGTTCTCACTCTCGAGCGAAGAAGAAGAAAAACTGAAAGGAAGGATGAACTCTATCGGTGGATCGGACCTGAACATCGGATCCTTCAAAGTGATCACGATGAACCTTCCAAGAATCGCTCTTGAAAGCGGCGGAGACAGAGAAAAGTATCTTCAGATTCTCAGGCACCGCGTTCAGCTCATCAAAAAAGCCCTCGCCGCAGTCAGGGAGATCATAAAAGAGAGAATATCCGAAGGACTTCTTCCTCTCTACGAAAACGGTCTAATGCTTTTGAACAGACAGTACGGAACCATCGGTGTCACTGGTGTCTGGGAGAGCGCCTCGATCATGGGATTGACCACGGAAGACATCGACGGTCTGAAGTACACAGAAGAAGGAGAAGTGTTCGTAGACAACGTTTTGGACACCATCCGAGAAGAAGCGGAAAAGGGATACCATGAGTACGGCTTCACCTTCAACATAGAACAGGTACCCGCAGAGAAAGCGGCTGTGACTCTTGCTCAGAAAGACAGATTTCTCTTCGGTGAGAAACAGCCGTTCGAGATCTACTCCAACCAGTGGGTGCCTCTCATGGCGAACACGGATGTTCTCAACAGAATCCGCTACTCCGGAAAATGGGACAAAAAGGTGAGTGGAGGAGCGATTCTGCATATCAACCTCGGAGAATCTTTCAAGACGGAGGAAGAATCCTTCAACATGGTGAAAATGATCGCGGACATGGGTGTAATGTACTTTGCGTTCAACACGAAGATCAGCGTGTGTGAGGATGGACACGCGTTCTACGGGGAGAGATGCCCGGCCTGCGGAAAAGCCAAAGTAGATGAATACATGAGAATCGTAGGGTATCTCGTTCCGGTTTCCGCTTTCAACAAAGAAAGAAGAGAAATAGAGTATCCCAGAAGACAGTTCTACGATTCGCTGACAATCAGAAAGTGATCAGCCCCCGCACAACGCGGGGGTTTTTTATGGTACAATTGTTATTGAGAATTAGTTTCAACTTTTTGGAGGTGAGTTTCATGAGGGTGAAGCATTTTGAACTCCTTACAGACGAAGGGAAAACATTCACTCACGTTGATCTTTACGGGAAGTACACCATCCTCTTCTTTTTTCCTAAAGCAGGAACGAGCGGTTGCACGAGAGAAGCCGTCGAATTCTCCAGGGAAAACTTCGAGAAAGCTCAGGTAGTGGGGATCTCCAGAGACAGTGTTGAAGCATTGAAGAGATTCAAGGAAAGGAACGATCTCAAAGTGACTCTCCTTTCAGATCCGGAAGGAATTCTCCACGAATTTTTCAACGTTCTGGAAAACGGAAAAACAGTTCGATCCACCTTCTTGATAGACAGGTGGGGCTTTGTGAGGAAAGAGTGGAGAAGAGTGAAGGTCGAAGGACATGTCCAAGAAGTGAAAGAAGCACTCTCTCAGTTGTTAAAGGAAGACCTTTCACTGAACAAGCACATAGAGTGGAGAAGGGCAAGGAGGGCGTTGAAAAAAGACAGAGTACCGAGAGAAGAGATAGAACTCCTCATAAAGGCGGCTCACCTTGCTCCCTCGTGCATGAACACCCAGCCCTGGAGATTCGTGGTAGTGGATGAAGAGGAACTCCTCAGAAAGATACACGAAGCGCTCCCCGGTGGAAACTACTGGATGAAGAACGCACCTGTTTTGATAGCGGTTCATTCGAAGAAAGATTTCGATTGTGCACTCCCAGACAACAGAGATTACTTCCTGTTCGACACAGGACTCGCTGTGGGAAACCTTCTTGTTCAAGCAACACAAATGGGCCTTGTGGCTCATCCCGTTGCGGGCTACGATCCTGTGAAGGTCAAAGAGATCCTGAAACTCCCAGAAGATCACGTGCTGATAACCCTGATCGCCGTGGGATACCTGGGAGACGAAAATGAGCTTTCCGAGAAACACAGGGAGCTGGAACGCTCAGAAAGGGTGAGAAAAGAGCTCTCTGAGATCCTCAGATGGAACCTTTAGTCCTCTTTTCTCAGAACGAGTGACGCTGTGTAAAACACAAACAGAAGACCAGCTATGAACATAATCACTGCGGTGACGATGTACCTGCTAAACGGAAATATCTCAAAGCCCAGTGAGTACCTGATGAGTTCCACACCGTACTTCACTGGAAGAAAGAGTGAGACAACTTTCAGATAATCCGGAAGGAACGAGACCGGAAAATAAACACCTGTTAGAAACATCATAATGGTGAAGAGAATCACAGCAACATTCGTTGCCACATCGGATTTCTTGAACAGAATTGATATCAAAGCTCCAAGCACGATGAAGGATAGAACAGAACTGACGACGGATATCAAAAAGAGGAACACGTTCAGTTCGTAGCTTGCTTTAAAGATCAAAGTTCCCAGCAGCATTATGAGAGCGGTGCTCAAAATTCCGTAGAACATCCTCGCTGAGATGAGACCAAAGACAAAGGAAAAGTTTCCAACGGGAGTTGCTTTGAGCCTCTTCAAAAAGCCTCTTTCACGATAGCGGGAGAACACGTCCACGGTTCCAAAGAGCCCGATCGAGAGTAGAGATACGGCGATCACACCCGTGAGGGTGTAATCGAAAGATGTGAGCTCTCTTGCGGCTTTCAGAACTTCTTTTTTCACCATGATGACGGGATTCAGACCGTTGAGGAGCCTTGTGACCTTGTTTTTGAGGGAGATCTCCCAGGAGTCGAGAAGCGATTGATAGTATTCGTCCGTTGTGTTTCTTATAAAGATGATTCTTTCTTTCTCCACCACCGCCACTTCGTGGTAGTAGCCCTTCAACTCCTCGAGCGAGGTGTAAACATCTCCAAAATCCGAAAGATCGTAATCGACGGTCACAACTGCTGTTTTCACAGAATTGCCGGAACCGCCAAAAAGAAAACCAAAAATCAGAAGAAACATGACGGGAAAAGCAATGCTGAAAAAAGTGGAAATTTTATCCCTCCACGATTCTTTCCACATAGCAGAGAACAGAGCCAAAAACTCACTCAACCATCATCACCCTCCTCCAGTTCAAAAAAAAAGAGAACGAAAGAGAGTACTATCCACACGATCGGCACTAAAAAGTGATTCGAGTAAATCGTTCTGTATCCGAAAGATCCCCTCAGATAATCCACCAAGTAGGTTGCAGGATTTCCAAGAACAACCGCTTTGATCGGCCAAGGAATTCCGGAGACATCGAAGTAAAAACCTCCGAGGAACATGAACACCTGGTTGAACACCTGCGAAGCTGCTCTCAAAGCGGAGAAGGTTTTGAACAGAGACACCATGAGCAGAGACACACTCAGAAACGTAAGAAAGGAAAGAAGCACACCGCCTAAGAAGGATACATTGATGGGGAACTCTACTCCGTACACAAAACGTGCAAAGAGCGTCACAGAAGCGGAAGTGATGGACATGGCAAAAAGTCCGCAGACGACTATGGAGAAAAAGTAGTGATGACCTCTCAGTGGAGAAGCAAGAATTCTTTTCAAAATTCCCTGCTCTCTGTAGAGAGCGAGCTGATACGGAACAGTGAAGAGGCCGACGGACATCACACCCACAAGAAGAACGGCAGGAAGAATGTAGTGAGAGTAATTGATAGCCTGCCTTTCTTTTTTTCTGTACTCCACTTCTACCTCCTTTACCTTTCTTAGTTGAAGGTCGAGCGACTCGAGTATGTTAGAAACAACGTTCGCAAGGACAATGGATTCCTGCCTCTCCGGAGCGTAGAGAATGGTGATCTCCACAGGAACAGAGATCTTCGTTTTGGAAAAGATGATAGCTTTTGTGAAGAGATTGTCGAAGTTCTCCGGTAGAATCACACAAACATCGATCTTTCCGTATTTGAGGTCTCTTTCAGGGTTCTGTGTTCTGATGATCTCGATACCGGATGGGAGATGGCTGAACACACTCTCTACCAAACTACTCTCTCCCACAAGTCCTATCCTCAGGTTCATGTTAGAAGACATATCTCCGAAGATGGATACGAGAATGAGATAGAGGAGTATTGGAAAAAGGAAATTCCAAAAAAGAACGCTCTTAGTTCTGAAGTAATCGTTTTTCAGAATGGAAACAACAAGATGCCTCATTCTCTGAGATCCCTGCCTGTGAGCTTCAGGAAAACATCTTCAAGATTCGGTTTTCTTATCACGATGTTTGAAACGTTCCAATTTTTCAGGAGATCTTTTATGAGTTCTTCTGGGGCATCAGTTTCCACAACGTAGTGGTTCTCTTTTTTCTCCAAGTATCTCACGTTCACGTCCTGATCACAGTCAAACTCGACGACGGTTTTCAGCCCGGAAGAGCTTATGAGAGAGGAAGGAGTCCCTTCTGCTATGATCTTCCCGTGGTCTATGATGCAGACGTGGTCAGATAGTCTCTCTGCCTCTTCCATGTAATGGGTGGTGAGAAAGATGGTCTTTCCAAGATTTTTGAAGTGTTCTATGGTGTCCCATATCTGCCTTCTCGCCTGTGGGTCAAGACCTGTCGTTGGTTCGTCGAGGAAAACAATCTCCGGATCGTTGATGAACGCCACAGCCACTGCGAGTCTCTGAAGCTGGCCCCCAGAGAGTGTTTTCACCATTTTTTTCTCTATGTTTTCAAGAGAAAACAATCCCATCACTTCTTTGAGATCCAATCCCGTTCCGTACAGCCCGCGGAACAATTTGAGGGTTTCCCAAACGGTGAGGTTTTCAAAAAAGGCACTTTTCTGGAGACACACACCAATTTTTCTCTTCGTTTCTCTATCTAAGACATCCTTTCTCTCACCGAAATAGTAGATCTCCCCGGAGTCTTTCTTTCTGAGACTTTCGAGTATCTCAACGGTCGTGGTTTTTCCCGCACCGTTGGGTCCAAGGAAGGAGAAAACAGTTCCACGCTCCACGGTGAAACTTATCCCGTCCACGGCCTTCACGTCACCGTAGTGTTTCTTCAGATCAACGACTTTCAAAATCTCCAGAAAAAATCCCCCCTTTGAATGTAATACTACCATACATTGAAACAAAAAAGCGCCCCTCACGGGCACTTTTGTTTAAAGGATGCATTGAAATTTGTTGAGCTTAGCGGAGATCATCGATACAAGACAAGTTTCCGTACCTCTAAGGAAGTATTGAAACTACTCAGGGATCCAGCAAAATACCTTCCGTTAGCCGTTTCCATACCTCTAAGGAACTATTGAAACCTGGAAGTTTCATTGTCGAAAGGTATTCTTACACCGTTTCCATACCTCTAAGGAACTATTGAAACCTGATCAGAAGAGCGTTTCCGAAACCGTCTCCCATTGTTTCCATACCTCTAAGGAACTATTGAAACCAGAAGGCATGCCATCCTGGTGTGGATCGCAACAGCAAAGTTTCCATACCTCTAAGGAACTATTGAAACAGGACGAGGAAGAGGAGTTTCTTTACGTTGCAGAAGGTTTCCATACCTCTAAGGAACTATTGAAACCCGGATGCAGGAATCAGCGCCGTGAAGGATGCGCTCAGTTTCCATACCTCTAAGGAACTATTGAAACGAGACGTAGTAAGAAATCTTTATTTTGCAGAGAACTGTTTCCATACCTCTAAGGAACTATTGAAACTCCAGACATATATCCACTTTCGTTTTTGTTCTATTTGTTTCCATACCTCTAAGGAACTATTGAAACAGAACTATATGAAATTCATCGAACTGTTACTTTGCAAGTTTCCATACCTCTAAGGAACTATTGAAACATTTTGGTTGAGATTGAAGGGAGAACAGTAGAGATGTTTCCATACCTCTAAGGAACTATTGAAACTTCTTTCTCTGTTTTCTCCTTCGTTTCGAATCCTGAGTTTCCATACCTCTAAGGAACTATTGAAACTCGACAGGTTGATTTTATGATACGAGACATATTAAAAGTTTCCATACCTCTAAGGAACTATTGAAACTCGTGAAGGGCGCTCGTTTCGAAGCTGATACACGCAAGTTTCCATACCTCTAAGGAACTATTGAAACGCTCCCATGTCATTCGAGCAAGATTCTCGAAAAAAAGTTTCCATACCTCTAAGGAACTATTGAAACTAGAATTTATCGTTTTCGGAAGGTTTTTTGGATATGGTTTCCATACCTCTAAGGAACTATTGAAACGACTTTGAATAAGCACGATATTTTTCTACTTTTACTGTTTCCATACCTCTAAGGAACTATTGAAACCCCCGGAGCAGGCAAGGGAGATTGTTAGGAAATACAGGTTTCCATACCTCTAAGGAACTATTGAAACTCTGTTGTACCAACCCAGTTTCCGTTCCAATCCCATGTTTCCATACCTCTAAGGAACTATTGAAACCATACGAGGAGCTTGCACGCGACTTTGGAACAATCATGTTTCCATACCTCTAAGGAACTATTGAAACAATCACAGCTAACCATGTTCGTATCGAAAATCTTAGTTTCCATACCTCTAAGGAACTATTGAAACCTAAATCAACCTCACTTTTCACAAATCTTTGAACCTCTGCATGTTTCCATACCTCTAAGGAACTATTGAAACCAACCTTTTCTTTGGCATGAGAAAATAGCTTTGCGGGTTTCCATACCTCTAAGGAACTATTGAAACCCGTTGAGTTCAAGAGAAATTATACCACAAACACACTCTGAAAGCAAGATGTTTTTTGAACTTCCATATCCTCCCTTTCCATAAACCATTCTAACACACAAGAGAGCATCTTCAAGTACTGTTTGGAAAAATGGAATAATTGCATAGTCAAACAAGAAAAGAACACAAGCAAAAAACAGAAGATAAATTATATCAACCTACGTCAGGGCATTTTGGGGTGTTTCTGGTAAAAATCGATTAGTTCCATGTTTCACAAATAGATGAAAGAAGGTATTCCTCAGTGTGTTAGAAGTTAACTACTAATTTCTCGAATTCAAAGCACTTACACGTCATCGATTATCACAAATTCTCTTCGTATTGTCTCTTCATATCATTCATTATTCCCTTTTTAACGCATAGCTTCCGGTACCAGAAAGGCGCATGAAATTTTTCGTTACCGGTAATTGCATACTCTATATCTATCTTCCAGTGCCAGATACACACATCACCTACTTTGTGAATGATTGGAACTAACCTGGTTTGTATGCATAAAATATAATATGTTAAGACAAATATATTTCACACTAACACAAAAGCAAAGAACAGAGTGGTAAAATTTTTCAAAACTTTTTTGGAGGTGTTCTGAGGTGATCGTTCTTGTGTTCCTTGGGGGTATCCTCGCGGGCTTTTTAAATGTTCTTGCAGGTGGTGGCTCAATGATCACACTTCCTATCTTAACTGCTCTGGGACTCGGAATAGATGTTGCAAACGGAACAAACAGGATCGCCATAATACTTCAAAATCTTGTGGCAATTGAAAGGTTCAAAGCCAAGAAGGTTTTGAAAATAAAAGAAGCGATTCTTGTTGCTTTGCCGGCCATAGTGGGAGCGATTCTGGGAAGCTCCATAGCGGTTCAGATAGAAAAAGAGATGCTTCAGAAAATCGTAGGTGTTATCTTCCTCGTTATGGCCGTTTCTCTTGTCTGGAAACCCAGAATCTGGCTTGAGGATAGATTCGTCAAAAGAAACTGGGTTCTCATATACATCGTCTTTTTTCTGATCGGTATCTACGGTGGGTTCATTCAAGCGGGGGTCGGTTTTCTTCTCATGCCTGCGATCGCTCTTCTTCTTGGATACGAACTGGTCAAAACAAACGCTGTAAAAGTCTTCATCGTGGCTTCTTACAATATAATCTCACTTGTGATCTTCATTCTGAACGGAAAGGTGAACTTCCTCTACGGTTTCATTCTCGCTCTTGGGAATATGACTGGTGCGTGGCTCGCTGCCACTTTCTCCATCAAAAAAGGTGCAAATTGGGTGAGATGGATCGTCTTTACAGCAGTAATCGTGGTTGGAATAAGATACGTTTTTTAATTAACTTTCAATCAAAAAGAAATAGAAGTGTGCCATGATAGAAGATGGAATAATGCATAAAGTGAGGGAGGTGTACCAGTGACAAAGAAAGAACCTGGAATAATCGTTGGTGTAAGCAACAGGCATGTCCATCTCTCAAAAGAGGACCTGGAGATTCTCTTCGGCAAAGGCTACGAACTCACCCCCATAAAAGATCTCAGACAGCCCGGTCAGTACGCAGCGAAAGAGACAGTGACCATAGTAGGACCGAAAGGCGCGATAGAGAACGTTCGCGTACTGGGACCTGTCAGAAGAGAAACACAGGTCGAGATCTCCAGAACGGATGCCTTCAAACTCGGACTCAGACCCCCTGTTAGAGACTCGGGAGATCTCGAGGGAACACCGGGAATAGTCATCATAGGTCCAAACGGCATTCTGGTTAAAGAGAAGGGAGTCATCATAGCAAAAAGACACATACACATGCACCCAAAGGATGCCGAACACTATGGAGTTAAAGACAAAGATCTTGTGAAGGTGATCGTTGAAAGCGGAGACAGAAAACTGATCTTCGATGATGTTCTCATAAGAGTGAGGGAAGACTTCGCACTGGAATTCCACGTGGACACAGATGAAGCGAACGCAGCGATGCTCAACACCGGGGACTTCGTTTATATCGTGGAGTTCTAAAAAAATAAAAAGGGGAGCGTTCGCTCCCCTTACTCTTGAACTTCCACCTCGATCACTTTCTTCTTCCTTTCTTCTTTCTTTGGTACCCTTATCGTGAGAACACCGTTCTTGTACTCTGCTTTGATCTTTTCTACGTCAACGTAGTCTGGGAGTCTGATTGCCCTTTCGAATTTTCCAGCGCTTCTTTCAACGTAGTAATAGTTTTTGCCTTTCTGTTCTCTTTCGAGTTTCTTTTCACCAGAGATCTTCAAAATGTTCTCTTCAACCGTTATTTTGACGTCTTTTCTGTCTATGCCTGGGATTTCTACTTCTATCACTACTTCATCGTCTGTTTCGTACACATCCATGTCTGGTGCAAAGAACTCCTTAGCGGGTCTGACCTCCGTCCTGAAGAAGTCATCGAAGAGCCTGTCGATCTCCCTCTGGAGTTCCCTGAACGGCCTGAAGATGTCTTCTCTTCTTCCAAGGAGCATCGTGTCACCCCCTTTTCACTGGTTCGATGTTTCTCCACCAGTTGCAGATTTGTAGAGGTATTCTCCTATCTTCATACTTTCCTTCTGGAGATCATCGAAGAGCATCTTCACTTTTGGTATGTCGTTTCTGTTTATCGCGTCTCTGAGTTCTCTGATCATGTCTTCAAGTCTGGACTTGAGATCCGCTGGTATCTTATCTCCGTGTTCTTTCAGAGTCTTTTCTACGCTGTATGCGAGATCGTCTGCTCTGTTCTTGAGTTCGATTTCTTCTTTGAGACGTTTGTCCTGTTCTTCGTATCTTTTCGCATCTTCTATCATTCTCTTTATTTCGTCTTCGGAGAGCTTGTGTCTTCCTGTGACTACCATGGACTGTTCTTTTCCAGAACCGAGATCTTTTGCGGAAACGTGGACTATTCCGTCGCTGTCTATGTCGAACGTGACCTCTATCTGAGGAACACCCCTCGGTGCCGGTGGAATTCCAACGAGTTTGAAGCTTCCAAGGAAGATGTTTTCCCTCGCAATCGGCCTTTCACCCTGATAGACTCTGATTTCTACTTCGGTCTGACCGTCTTCAACCGTTGTGAAGATCTTGCTCTTCCTCACGGGTATCTTGGTATTTCTTGGGATTATCGGTTCGAAGAGTCCGCCTTTGACTTCTATTCCGAGTGTTAGTGGTGTTACATCGACGAGAACGATATCTCTTCCCTTTGCTCCTTCGGTGCCCGCAAGTATCGCCGCCTGGATCGCCGCTCCGATAGCAACTGCTTCGTCCGGGTTGACGCTCTTGTTGGGTTCTTTTCCGAAGAACTCCTTTATGAACCTCTGCACCATTGGAACTCTGGTCATACCGCCGACGAGTATGATTTCGTCGATATCCTGTGGTGAGAGCTTTGCATCGTTCAGTGCCTGTTCGATTGGGCCTCTTGTCATTTCAACGAGATCTCTTGTGAGCGATTCGAAGAGACTTCTGGTGATTCTCATTTCAAGGTGCAGAGGCTGTCCGCTCGGAGAAACAGCGATGAACGGCAAACTCACATCGGTTTCCATCTTCGTTGAAAGCTCTATCTTGGCCTTTTCGGCAGCGTCTCTCAATCTCTGAAGCGCCTGTCTGTCTTCTCTGAGATCTATTCCGTGCTGTTTTTTGAATTCCTCTGCCATCCAGTCGATGAGTCTCTGATCGAAGTCGTCTCCACCGAGGTGGTTGTTACCAGCTGTCGCGATGACCTCGATCACACCTTCTCCTATCTCGAGTATGGAGACATCGAACGTTCCACCACCGAGGTCGTAAACCAGCACTTTCTCTTCTTTTCCAGCTTTATCGAGTCCGTAAGCGAGGGCCGCTGCGGTTGGTTCGTTGATGATCCTCAAGACCTCAAGACCTGCTATGATTCCAGCCTCTTTCGTTGCCTGTCTTTGGGCATCGTTGAAGTAAGCGGGACAGGTGATGACGGCTTTCTTTATTTCACCACCGAGGTACGCTTCCGCGTCGTTCTTCAGCTTCTTGAGAATGAACGCGCTGATCTCCTGAGGAGTGTATTCTTTATCGTCTATTCTCACTTTGTAATCAGTTCCCATTTTTCTCTTTATGGATTTTATCGTTCGTTCAGGATTGAGTATCATCTGTCTCTTGGCGGGTTCTCCTACGAGTATCTCTCCACTCTTTGTGAACGCAACCACGGATGGTGTGACCCTGCTTCCTTCAGCGTTCGGTATCACTTCAACTGTACCGTCCGGTTTCATCCAAGCTATAACAGAATTTGTCGTTCCAAGGTCTATTCCCACAACGAATTCTTTCTTTTCTGCCATTGTGCCACCTCCTCAGAACCTTTTCTCATCCATGAGAAATTATAGTGAGGCACAGAATGGGATGTCAAGGGGTCGTATGAGAATTTGTACAAACATATATTCGTCTCATAATGATGGAAATCGAATATATAATTTTTTAGAAACAATATCGTATAGCAAATGAAACTTTTGAATGATAATAACAATTCAGATCGAAAGTGAGCTATAATTTGTTCTGTCGGGGAGGGATCGAAGTGAAGATCGCGGAAATCTCTTCGAGAAGACCCATAGCCATCTTTATGCTGTTGACAGCTGTTGTCTTCCTTGGTTTCATTTCGTTTCAGCATCTCAAGCTGGATCTTCTTCCTCAGATAGAGTACCCTTACGCTGTTGTTATAACCACGTACATGGGAGCGGGCACGGAAGAAGTCGAAGAACTCGTAACCAAACCTCTTGAAGGGTACATTTCCTCAACTCCGGGTGTTAGAAGGTTCACCTCCATGTCGATGGATTCCGTTTCTTTCATCCTCGTCGAGTTCGACTGGAATGTGAAAACCTCCGAAGCCGTTGGAAGACTCTCAAGGTACGTAGATCTTGCCACTCGCGACCTGCCAGAGGGTGCGAATCCTGTGGTCGTAGAGTTCGATCCTTCCTTACTTCCCGTGTATGCTTTCTCAACGGAAGATGACTACGAAGATGTCGTGTCGAAAATCAAAAGACTGCCGGAAGTCGCCAGTGTAGAATTGATGGGAAAACCAGAAAAAATCGTCGAGGTTATACTTGATCAGGAGAAAATAAAACGGTTCGATGTTGATCCTTCGTTGATAGAGACCATCCTTTCAGGGAATCTCGTTTACCCGTTCGGCTATGTGAGCGATTCTGAAGGAAACATTTACCCCGTTTCCGTCGATGGCCGGTTTGAGAACATAGAAGATCTCAAAAACACAATCGTTGGTTTCAGGGGAGTGAAATACCAGTCCCTTCTGCAGGGTAAGGTACCGAACATACTCGTTCCCGTGAGATTGAGAAACATAGCCGAGGTTAATATAACGAACGAAAGCGTTCAGGGAGAAGTCAGGGTCAACGGAAAGAAGGCTTCTCTCATCGCTATCTACAAAAGAAGCGGTGCGAACACCGTCAAAACTGTCCGTGAAATAAAGAGGATACTGAGAGATTCCAAAATAAATTACATAGAGGCCATGAACCAGGCTTATTACACTGAAAGAGCGATCGACAATCTTCTCAAGAATCTTCTCTACGGCTTCATCGCGGCTTTCGTGGTGGTTTTGATCTTTTTGAAGGATTTCACGTCAACCATCGTCACTTCGTTTTCCATTCCGCTGTCCCTCACGATCACCTTTGTTCTTCTTTACGCCTTCGGCTTGAACCTCGACACGCTCACGCTGGGCGGTCTCATCATGGCACTGGGAATGCTGGTGGACAATTCCATAGTCGTGTTTGAGAACATATACCGCCATCGCTCCCTCGGTGATCCAATACCGGACGCTGCGAGAAAAGGTGCGGGAGAGGTGTGGCTGGCGATTCTTGCTTCCACACTCACAACCGTTTCTGTTTTTCTTCCCATAGTGTTCTTCACAGGTTTTGTAGTGAGACTGTTCAAGTATTTCGCCATTGCGTTCGTCTTCGCACTTTCTTCTTCGCTGTTCGTATCTACAGTCGTCGTTCCAGCGGGTACAAGGTGGATAAAGCCAAGAAGGGGAAAACTCACCGAAGCACTGCAAAAGCATTATCGGAAGGCATTGGAATGGTGTTTGAAGAGAAAGAAACTGGTCCTGGTGATTTCTTTTGCTCTGGTTGCAATCTCCGTGATTTACCTTCTTTCGAAACCTCTGGGTTTTCTCCCGTCTTTCCAGACGAATCTCATGGTGATAGATGTGAAACTTCCCTCTCAGTCGTCTTATGAAAAAACCACCGAAGCTGTAGAGCAAATAGAAGATTACCTGAACAAACACAGAAACGAGTACAAAATCTCTTCTTTCTACTCGGAAGTTGGAATAACGAATATCTACTCTCAAATAATGGGAAGGGGACAGAACGAAGCAAGAATAATGGTGAACCTCGGAGGAAGCAGGAGGGAATTCGCGAAAAACAGAGAGAAACTGAAGAATGCCATCTCCCAGCTGAATATTCCAGAAGCGAAAATAGAAGTTCTTGAGCAATCACAGCAGATATACGAAATTCTGGGCTATCCTGTGACGATCGAAGTGAGAGGAGATGATCTTTCTCTGATACAGGAAAAAGCAAAAGAAATCTTCGAGCGTTTAAGGGAACTGCAGGAAGTCAAAAAGATTCAGATAAGAAATTCCTTTGAAAAGGAAGTCCTTCATGTGAAAATAGACCGGAACAAAGCCCTCATGAACGGTGTGGTGACAGGCCAGGTCTTTTTGGATCTCCAGACCTACCTTCTCGGGAAGAAAATCGGAACACTGAGAACGGAAGAAGGAACACTTCCCATCGTTTTGAAAAAGGCAAAATCTCTATCTCCCGAAGACTTATCGAAGATTTCGCTTACTGGTCTCAAAGGGGATGTCTCTCTTGGTGCAGTTTCAAACATATCGAGGGAAACACTTCCTTCTATAGTGGAACACTCCGATGGAGAACGTGTTGTTTACGTAGATCTGGTGAGTATAGAAGGTTCGATCGGCGAAGTTGCAAAGAAAGTAGAAAATCTTCTAAATGAAATTGATCTTTCTGGTGTAAAAGTGGAAATCACCGGACAGAAAAGTTTCATGGACGAAGCGTTTTCGGAGCTTCAGTATGTTGTTTACATAGCGATCGCACTCGTATACATGATTCTCGCTGCGCAGTTCGAGTCTTTCACACTGCCTTTCATTATATTCTTCACCATACCCTTCGCTGTCGTTGGGGTTGCCTTCGCGGTTTTCGTGAACGGATACTCACTGAATGTACCCGTTCTTGTTGGTCTTCTCACCCTTTCGGGAACGGTTGTGAACAACGCCATCGTGATGCTGACAAGAATAGAACAGATAAGACAGGAAAAAGGTCTCTTAGAGGCCACACTTGAAGGTGCTCAGAGCAGGTTGAGACCCATCCTGATGACCACCTTCACCACGATCGTTGCGCTTCTACCAACTGCACTTAGCCACGCAGAAGGATCGGAAATAGAGTCTCCAATATCGTGGGTGGTGATCTTTGGAATGCTTATATCCATGCTGTTCACTTTGTTTGTGATCCCTGTGATCTACACTGCGATCAGAAGAAAAGTCAGAGTATAGATGAGAGCTTCTCAACTATCTTCTCACAGCTTTCTGGATCGCGCACAGCAACGAATATGGTATCGTCTCCTGCGAGAGTGCCCACTATCTCGTCTATGTCGAGTCTGTCTATAACCCGAGCGATACCGCTTGCGGTACCTGGTATCGTCTTTATGACGATGAGATTCCCTGCCCTGTCTATACTCTCAACGAAGGATTTGAAGTTTCTTTTCAGCTCTTTCCATGGATCGATCACAGGGGTTTCATCGAGAAGTTTGTACACGTAGTTTCCGCTCTCGTCCATGATCTTCACGGCACCTATCTCTTTCAGATCTCGAGCGACGGTCGGTTGAACAGCTTTTATTCCATATTTTTTCAGTTCTTCTACGATCTGGAATTGATTACTTATTTTTTTCTCATGTATAATCTTCCTTATCAGTTCCTGTCTTCTCTTCTTTGAAATTTTCAATTGAAAACACCTCCGAAGAACATTTTTGAAAGCATACAACTATATATATAGCATAAATATGAAAAATATGAACAGAAAATTCAATTTTTATGATGTTGTTATCAAAAAAGTAACGTATTGGTTTATCAAACGAAAAAAATGATTGCTAAGATAATTGTGGGGGGTGGGAATATGATCAAGAAGGTCAAGACGGGAATTCCGGGGATGGACGAAATCCTTCACGGCGGAATTCCTGAGAGAAACATCGTGCTCATCTCTGGAGGACCCGGTACCGGAAAGACGATCTTCTCTCAGCAGTTCATATGGAACGGACTTCAGATGGGGGAACCCGGCATCTATGTTGCACTCGAGGAACACCCCGTTCAGGTGAAGAAAAACATGGAAGTTTTCGGCTGGAACGTTGATCCTTTTGAGAAGGAAGGAAAGTTCGCCATAGTGGACGCGTTCACTGGTGGAATCGGTGAATATGCCGAGAAAGAAAAATACGTCGTAAAAGACATAGACGATGTCAGAGAGCTCGCCGAAGTGCTGAAGAGAGCGGTGAAGGAAACACAGGCAAAAAGAGTTGTGATCGATTCTGTAACCACTCTCTATATCACGAAACCCGCAATGGCAAGAAGTATTATCTTCCAGCTCAAGAGAATACTCTCCGGTCTTGGATGTACATCGCTCTTTGTGAGTCAGGTGTCAGTCACTGAGAAGGGATTCGGAGGTCCTGGTGTTGAACACGGAGTGGACGGTATCATCAGACTGGATCTTGATGAAATCGATGGAGAGCTCAAAAGAAGTTTGATCGTCTGGAAGATGAGAGGAACGTCTCACTCGATGAGGAGGCATCCGTTCGAAATAACCGATAAAGGAATCGTCATACATCCTTCGGAGGGGGGTGAAGAAAAATGAAACTCAACTTCAATCCCGTGACCAAAGAGGAGATTCACCAGCTCGAGATCGCTTTGCTCGTTGGTACACTTTTCAGAAAGGAAGTGCTCGAGGAGATCAGAAATTCTGCTGAGAGGCTCACCTGGGTTGACAGCCTGGCGGTGGCCGCCGGTGCCCTCGCAAGGGCAAAGGCAGGAATGACAGCTTCCGAAATAGCAGAGGAACTCGGAAGGACAGAAGCAACAATCAGAGAACACGTCAAGGGAGAAACCAAAGCCGGAAAGCTGGTGAACGAAACTTATGAACTTCTGAAGGAAGGAAAGTTGAGTGTGGAAGGATTGATAGGTGAGGGTATCAAGGTAGTCACTACTACTACTGGTAGTGACGAAAAGCTCCAGGAAGTCAAGAAAGAGCTCGAAGAAATCAAACAGAAACTTGAAAGTGTGATTCAGAAACTGTGAGGCGGGGAATCAATCCCCGTCTTTTGTGAACAGAAGAACCACTATTCCTCCTGAAAGCACAGCAAGACCCAGTGTCGAAAACATAAGAGAGTAAGACTTTTCTGCGAGCAATCCCGCCAGGAAAGGTCCGATGGTTGCTCCAAGAAATCTGGCAGAGCTCAAAAGACCAAGTGCTCTTCCCCTCTGAAGGTAGTGGAATCTTCTTCCAAGAAAATTGTTCGATCCGTTGATGAAAGCTCCAAAACTCGCTCCCAAAAAGGCATAAGCCAGCACTGGTGCCCAGTTCTCAGGTATCATCATGAGAAAGGGAACCAGTGAAGACATGAAAATGCCTAGAACACTTATGAATTTCGGATCTGTTTTTTCAACGAGTTTTCCAAAGAAAAAATGTGATGGTATCTGGATGAGTGGATTCACAGCCGTGACGAAACCTATCGTTGAAGCACTATAATGAAATCTTTCGTTTAGATAGACAGCTATCAGTGACATGGAGCCGGAAGTTCCCATCTGCCTCAAGAGACTCCCCAGGTACAGTGCCCAGATTCCATGCTCCATTACCTTCCTTCCAAAATGAAAGTCTTCCTCTTTCTTCTTTTGGATCTTCTCTTCTTTCAACCCGAGAGCAGGAATCACGGATACTGCCACGACTATCGAAAAGAAAACAAAAGCGAGTTTCAGATCCATGAACATCAGCAGAAAACCTATGGAAATCCTGCTCAGAAGCATCCCAAGTGAATTTGAAGAGTTGTAAAGTGAAAATCCAAGTGACATTCTCTTTGCAGTGCTGCTGAGCGCCATGGCAGCGGGAGGATACATTCCGTTGAAGAACGCTATGATCATGGAAACGATCAGAATGGCAGAAGGAACGTCTATGACCGCGTACAGAGGATAAAAAGCAGATGCTAGAACGAGGCTCAATATGATGAATACTTTTCTTTTCCCGATTTTGTCTGAAATTCTTCCCCAGAAAACGTTAGAAAAGGTGTTCATTGCCCCTTGCAAACTGGAAAGGAGCCCTATTAGAAAGAGAGTTGCTCCTATTTCTTTCATGCGAAGCTGTATCAGAAGATTGAAACTCATGGTGCCCATAGAGCGAAGAACGTTGGTGAGAAAGAGCATCCTTCAACCCTCCAGCAATTAGTTCGGTATGTGAATTATTTTATCACAATGACGAAAAACATCAAACATCAAAAGAATAGCAAACAAAAAATCCAACAACTTATCATGTACCTATCAAATCATCTGCTACCCGTCTGCCTAGGAACAAGAGACTTTATCCACTCGACAAAAGCGGGATAATTTCTCGTCTGGACATAAATTCTTCCTGGGCCTGTGAAGGTACACACCAGACCTTCTCCACCGAAGAGTGTGGATTTCAGCCCACCAAATGTTCTAACGTTCCATTTCACCGTTCCATCGAACGCCACGACATGTCCTGTGTCAACGGTAAACTCCTCTCCCGACTGGAGTTCTATAGATTTTATTCCTCCAAAAGAAGAAACGGCCACATCACCGTGACCAACGAATTTCAAGAGAAATATTCCTTCACCAGAGAAGAATGATTTCAAACCACCGAATGAAACGTCCATTTCCACCGAAGGATCACATGCCAGGAAAGAAGTCGATTGAACGTAGAGGATGTCTTTCAGAGGTATCACGTCTATATCTCCCGGAAGCTGAGGAGCCAGACCGACTTCACTTTCTCCGCGGGAGATGTACGTGTTCATGAAAAAGTTCTCCCCGCCCAAAATGGCTCTTTTGAGGGCTTTCCAGACACCTCCCGTTGCTGAAGTGTTAACTTCGATGGGTCCTTTCATGTAAACCATCGCACCCGGTTCTACCACAACACTCTCCCCAATCGAAAGAAACACCTTCAAAAGAGCGTAGCTACCTTTCAGTACGATTTCGTACTTCACCCTTTCCCCTCCTTCTGTAAAACTCACAGTGATTCTTCAGAAAGCACTCTTCACACAGAGGATTCTGCGGTTTGCAGATTCTTCTTCCGAATTCGACCATAGAACCGTTGATCGGCCCCCAGAGATCTTCCGGGAGCAATTTCTTGAGGGCTTCTTCTGTTTCTTCCGGTGTTCTTGTCTTCACCCAACCCAGTCTGTTGCTGATTCTGTGAACATGCGTATCAACCGCGAGGGCAGGTTTTCTGAAACCCACCCACAGCACTATGTTCGCTGTTTTTCTTCCCACACCGGGAAGTTTGAGCAGTTCTTCCAGCGAATCGGGAACTCTTCCGCCGTACTTTTCCACGAGGATCCTGGATATCTCCACGATTCTCGCGGCTTTTTGCCTGTACATCCCGGACTCCTTTATCAAATTGTAGAGATCCTCTGGTTTTGCCTTTGCGAGTTCCTGCGGTGTTCTGTAAACTTCGAAGAGCTTCTTCGACGCTTTCTCTGTGTTCTCGTCGCGCGTTCTCTGGCTCAGGACAGTGGAGATGAGAACTCTGAATGGATCCGTTTCTTTGTGGTTCCTTGGAAATCGCTTCACGATTTCTCTTGCCAGCTCTTCTATCAAAGTACCACCTCACAGTTTTTCCATGAGACTCCTGTAAGCAACGTAGGTTTCGAAGAGGTCCGCCTTCGAGGAGATTTCAAAAGGAGAGTGCATCCCCAGAAGAGCGGGTCCCATATCGATCACATCGGATCCTCTCTCAGCAAAGAACTTGGCAATTGTTCCTCCTCCGCCCTGGTCCACCTTCCCGAGGGTGGCCACCTGCCAGATGACTCCCTGTTCGTTCAGCACTTTTCTCACACGAGCTACGAATTCAGCGTGCGCGTCGTTCGTGGAGTATTTTCCCCTTGCACCCGTGTACTTCACAAGAGCAACTCCGTATCCCAGTTTCGGAGCGTTGTGAAGATCGTGGACATCTTTGTAAGGAGGATTCACGGCAGCGCACACATCTCCGGAGATGACGGAGGTATTCTCAAGAACTTCATCGAGCACGAACTCCGAATCTTTCGCACCCTGCATTTTCAGAATTTGTCTGAGGGCTTTCAAGTAGAATCTGGCTTTTGCTCCCGTGTTTCCGTCGCTTCCTATTTCTTCCTTGTCGAAGAAGATCACACCTATCGATTTTTCGGAATTTGCAGACAGAAGCGCTCGAAGAGCTGTGTAGGCACATATCCTGTCGTCCTGTCCATACGCTCCTATGAGACTTCTGTCTATTCCTACCTCTCTCGGTGAGAAAGCAGGAACCACTTCTATCTCACCGCTCACAAAGTCCTCTTCGGTGATACCGTACATCTCGTTCAAAATCTTGAGAACGTTCGTCTTCACCGCTTCTTTTTCTTCTCCACTGAGGGGGATCGTTCCGGCTATGAGCATGAGGTTTTCTCCTTTGAACTTCTCAGAGATCTTCGCGTCTTCCTTGTCGAGATGCGGAAGAAGATCTGGAATCGTGAAGACGGGATCCTCCGGTTTATCCCCTATGTGAATCTCTATCTCCGTTCCATCGTTTTTGAAGAGAACACCGTGTATTTCAAGAGGAATGCTCAGCCAGTGATACTTCTTTATTCCTCCGTAGTAGTGTGTTTTGAACAGGGCTATTTGTTCGTCTTCTATCAACGGATTGGGTTTGAAATCCAGCCTCGGAGAATCTATGTGCGCAACCACAAGGTTCAGGCCTCTTTTCAGGTCATCCACCACACGAAAGGCGGCGATGGCTTTTCCCCGGTTCACAGCGTAAACTGTCATGTTCATGGGATCCCCCGCGAAGTCTTCAAGAGGAACGAATCCCGATTCGTCGAGGATTCTCTTGATTTCTTTCACCGTCATCCTTTCGGTTTTTGCTTTGCTCATGAATTCTATGTACTCTTTCGAAAAGGCTTCTATCTCCTCCTTCTTCCTGTGGTGCCAGACGTTTTTCCTTTCCATTTTCATCAAACCACCTCCGTTTTGTAAGGCTTCATTTTAACTCCCTCAAAGACAACCTCTTCCCCTGAAAGATTGTGAAACACCTTCAAAGAATGCTGATCATCGTAGAGTCTGTACACAAGGAACTTGTCCTCTTTGCACAAAAATTCGAGCTTTGCCCGATCGATCCACTGGTTTTCCTTTCTGAATCTCGTCCATCCCAGCGTGTGCGAAAGAATCGAATCGGGATCTTTCTTCTGGTATTCCACAGAGACACCAGAGAAAGGCCCGTTGTACGCGGGCCACTTCCAGAAGGTCTGTCCCTCAACGCACATACTCTCATTCCACGGAAACGGATCCAGAACGACTTCTGTGTTCGGTTTCTGGTAAATTCCTTTCATTCCAAGCTCGTCCCCATAGAACACGAGAGGAACTCCCGGGAGAGTGAAAAGAATGGAAATCGAAAGTTTGATCTTTTCTTTGCTGAAGCCTCCTTCAAAGCTTGCAAGCCTCGACATGTCGTGATTCGAAGTAAAATTCACCGGGAGGTAGTCTTTGCCGACAACGGCCCTTTCGATCGACTCTATCAGAACTCTTGTGTTCTCTTTCCATACAGCTTCCTTTATACAGTGGGATGTGTCAAAGTTGAGCATGTAGCCAAATATTCTGCCGTGTTCATCCACCATTCTGGCCTCTGCCCATATCTCTGCGAGGAAGATGCCCTTCAAATCGGAAAGAAAGTACTTCCAGAAGCGAACATTCTGTTCGATCGTATCTCTCATGTGCTTTGCTGCATCGAACCTGAAACCATCCACTCCCATATCGAGAAGGTGGAGAACCAGTCTTTTCATTTCATCGAATACCTGCGGGTTGTCGTAGTTCAAGTCGGGTGAGAAAGGTCCAAAGAGCCCTCTGTAGAACCTCCCATCTTCCAGGGGATGCCAGATCTTTTCTCCATCCCACTCTCTTCTCTCGTCCAGATCCGTCTCTTTGTTTGCCCATACGTAGTAATCTCTGTAGTGTGGATCTCCTTTCAGCGCCTTCTGGAACCACGTGTGGAGAAAGCCTGTGTGATGGATGGGAAGGTCAAGAACGACTTTTATTCCGCTGTCGTGGAACGCTTCGAGCATCTCTTTGAACTCTCTCACGCTACCGTACTCAGCTTTGAAAGAATAAAAATCCACCACGTCGTACCCGTGAAAAGATATGGAGGAAAAAACAGGCATGAGCCAGACAAAGTCAATCCCCAGTTCTTTCAGGTAGGAAACAGCGTTTTTCAATCCCCTGAAATCTCCCACACCGTCGAGGTTTCCATCCCTGAAAGATCTCACGTAGATCTGATAGCCTATCATTCCTCTATCCTCCTTGGCTCAACAAGAATGGTTTTGTAGTTCGTGTATATCACCATACCGGGTTTGAACCCCTTAGGTTTTCTTACATATTTTATGAATGTGTAATCGACCGGCACTTTCCCGGAGTTTTTTCCCTTCGAGTAACCGGCCGCGAGACTCGCCGCGTACTCCACGACTTCCTGAGGCACCTCCTTTCCTTCTGTCTTCACCACAACGTGGGCTCCCGGCATCTCGTGAGCGTGGAACCACAGGTCCTCCTTCGAGGAAGTTCTCACGAGTTCATCGTTCTGTTTGTTGTTTCTTCCTATGAGAATTTTGAATCCGCCGTAGTACACCTCTCTGAAACGGGTTTTCTTTGCTTTTTGTTTTTTCGTTTTCCTCTCTTTCAGGAGTCCAAATTCTCTCATTTCTTCTTCTATCTCTTCGAGTGTTTCCAGATCTTCCGCGTCTTCGATCGTCTCCCACAGCTGATAGAGATACTCTTTTTCCCGCTGTATCTCTTCGAGCCGTTTTTCTACCTGTTCTTTCTTTCTCTGCAGTTTTTTGTAGGTATTGTAGAACTTCTGGGCCGTCTGGGCAGGATCTTTTCCCACATCCACAACGATCTTTTCGTTTGTCTCCCAATCCGTGAGTTCGACCTCTCCGGATTTTCCCTTTATACTCCAGAGGTTCTGAACGATGAGATCGCCGAGTTTTTTGTATCTTTCGGCTTTCTCCGCTTCGGAAAGTTCCCTCGAGAGTTTTTCTTCAAGATCCTCCAGATCTTCAATTCTGCTCACAACCACTTTGATAAAACGATTTTTGGTGTTTTCAAAGGTGGATTTTTCTTCTTTCCATCTCACAAATTCGTTGATACCCTCGGAGGGTTTTTCAAAGTACCTTTCTTTGAGGCTCAGCATGGTGAACCTGAAGGCGGAAACTTCCACAGGGTGTGAAGCTTCGTAGTAGACAAACACCCCCGGGAGTTCTAGCTCCTTTTTTATCTCCTCAAGAACTTCGAGTATCTTCCTTTGATCCACAGCCTTCCACGGAGTATCCAGTTCGTAGCCGGTTCTGTGGATCAGCTCTTCCACGGAGACGGGAGAGAAGCCTTCGAGAAGTGAAAGGAGAACGTTTCGGATCGTTTTTTCACTCTCTGGTGGAAGCTCTCTCAATTCAAAAATGGAAACCTTTCCGGAGGGAAAAATCACGAACTCCCTGCCGGGGAGGATTTCTCTCTTTTTCGTTACAATGCGTCTGTGTGCGTCGATGATCCTCCCATCTCTGACCAGTATCATGTTCGAGTGGATTCCCATTATTTCGATGTAGAGATCTTTTTGAACGATTCCCTCTATCTCATCGAATTTCTCGAAGGAAAACCGCAGTGTTCTGTCCATCCCAATTTGTTCTACCTTTAGAAGTTTCGCACCTTTCAGTTCCTTTCTCAGAAGCATCGTGAACGAAGAGGGCATCTTCTCCGATGCCTCTTCTTTTTCGGCAATCGCTACATGGGAAACGTCGGGTCTCAAACACACTCGAACGGTCGCACTTCTGAAAAGAAAATAATAATCAACCGTCGTTGGTTGATAAATCTGCCTCAAGTGTTCTCCTTCGAGTTCCTTTAACTCTCTGACTGCTTTGTGCAAAAGCAACCCATCGAAGGGCATATCAATCGACCTCTATGCCGAATTTTTCTATGATCTCAAACACTTTCTTTATATCCTCCGCATGCTCTTCGTTTCCACCAGGGGTTTCCAGGATCCATGGAACTTCCTGGATCTCTTTGAAGGAGAAAAATACGGCAAAACCTTCTTCACCTATGAATCCGCTTCCTATTCTTTCGTGTCTGTCTTTTGCCGCACCGAGGGGGTATTTGGAATCGTTCAGGTGTATCATCTTGAGTCTTTCCAGACCAAACAGGGTTTCTATTTCGTTTAGCAAGGCTTCGACCCCTTCCTTTTTTGTGATGTCGTATCCAGAGTCGAACCCGTGACACGTATCGTAGGTGATGGCCACACGGTCTTTTTGATCGACGAGATCTCTGATTTTTTTCAGCTGTTCCAATTTGTATCCGATATTTCCTCCTTTTTGTGAAACGTTTTCAAGAAGAATCACCACACCTTCGGTGTTGTTCAGCACTTCGTTCAGACCTCTTACTATTCTGTCTATTCCCTCTTCCTCTCCAGTTCCGAGGTGGCTTCCGGGGTGAATGTTCAGATACCTTATACCCAGCTTTCTGCAAATTTCCACTTCTTTTTTCAAAAGTTCAACAGATTTCTGCCAAATGTCATCCTTTGGACTGGCGAGATTTATGAGGTATCCACTGTGACAAAACGCGTTTTCCCAGTCGATACCGTGTTTTTTCATCTCCCTTTTGAATTTCGTGGCGGCCTCGTCAGAAGGGAGTTTTGCACTCCAGGAGCGAGCGTTGTGAGGAAATATCTGGAAGGAGTTCCCCCCTATGTTTACTGTGTCTTGTGGTACCCTGTCAAATCCTTTCGAGATGGGCATGTGAGCTCCTATTTTTATCATGCTTCTTACCCCTTTCCCGGTGATATAATGAAACGGTGCATGGGGGTGACATCGTGTGGATCACTGCGCTTGTTGTTCTCAGTTTCACTCTATATTCATTTTACACCTGGGCGTTTCTTGTTCGTCACAGAAAGATCATCTCGTACATAGAAAGAGAGATTTTGGAGTTAGAAGAAAGAGAGAAGCTCTTCAGAAGAGAAGTCGTCTCAGGAAATGACTTTGTCAAAGAAAAATACGAAAAAATACTGAAGCTCCTCGAAAAAGCCAGGGAAGACTACAACTTTGAGGTAGAGAAATTCAACAGGAAACTCAAATCACCTCTTTATTTCATACCTGCAAAGCTTTTTGGAGAGGTTCCTTTGGAGAAGAAAGATTAAATTTTCTTTTTGCGCTCTTTCCATATTTTTTCCGCTTCTTCTAAGGAGATCTTTTCTTCCCAGAACAGCCAGGGTTTCCTGTGTGAGATCTTTTCCACCACCTTCTGAATAGCACTTTCAAGGTCTATTCCGTAATCTCTCTGTGCCACTGCTGCCACGAGAAGAGCGTCGTAGATGAGATCTCCTATCTCTTCCTCGAGATTTGCGAGGTCGTTTTTCTTCACAGCTTCAGCGACTTCTTCTATTTCAGAAGCGAGTGCTTCAAGCAGAGTTTCAATGCTCTGTTTCTCTAACCAGGGGCACTTCCTCAAACTTCTTTCGATGATTTCAAGAAGTCTTTCTACCATCCCTTGACCTCCTCCCAATCCCCTGAAGGGGATGGGACTTTTGGTGGCTCTCAGGCCACCTTCCATGGAGCCAAAGATGCTCCATGGCCACAGAGGTGTGGATGAAACCTCACACCTCTGACGGGGGCCAAGCCCGCTACTACCTGGCCTGTGCCAGGATACCTTTTCCAGATGTTGATTGCTCCAACTCCGTCCCTGTGATACTCAAAACCACAGGCTTTGCAGTGGTATCTTCTTCCATTCGGCTTGTTCTTTGCACCACAGACAGGGCACGTCTTGCTCGTGTTCGCTTCTGAAATGAGTTCCACTTCGATTCCGAACTGCTCTGCTTTGTACCTTATCATCTCGATGAGTTTTCTGAACTGCCACTGGTGGATCTTCTGGTTCGCGTTGTCGCTGTAGTCCGCTCTTTCTCTGATCCCTGTGACGTCTCCTATCACGATGGTTCTGATTTGTTTTCTGAGGCACAGTCCGATGAAGTTACTTGTGATCTTGTGCATGATGTCGTTGATCTGGTTTCTGAGCCGTCTCAGGACTCTTTTCTTTGCACGAACAAGCTTGTTGTACCTTCTTGATCCCTTCTTGCACTCTGCTATGGCAGACTGAAAACTTGCAAGGCGTTTGTTTCGATAGCGAAGAACACTGCTGAGGACTCCTCCGTGGTAGCTGATGACTTCTTTTCCATCAAAGCACGTGATGGGACGGAGCACTCCAAGGTCGACCGCCATAACACCAGAGCCAGCATTCTTCTCTTCAATCTCCACCTCTATCGCAAGGTGGAGATAGTATCCATCTTCAAAGACAAGTCTTGCCTGTTTGATGCGAAGGGGAGGTTTGAGAGGTGTTTGTACAACAAATGATTCTCGTTCTTTGCCCAAAGACAGTCTTAGGGTACCGTCTGGCAGAAGTTTTACAGCGCTTTCTTTCCATATGAACGGCAGATAGCGTTTTTTCTTGTGGGGAGGTTTTGCATCTTGATTCTTTTTGGCTGCTTTGAAGTACCCTTTGAGGGCTTGAAAGTAGAGCTGAACAAATGTCTGCTTTGAATGGACGTGGATTTTGATGTTTTCTGCCCAGCGGAGGATGTATTTGTCTGCGGCAGGCCAGGACAGCCAGAAGCCTTTCTTTTGGTGTATCTTTTGCACGAGAGACATCGTTTTGTTGTAGATTCTTGCTGCTGTGCGGTTGAGTTCTTCGCATGTTTGACTCAGGTGTCCTGGTACGGCGAGTTTGTAGGTTCGTATCACACGTCTTGACATTCCTCGATGTACCTCCTGATAGTTTCTTCAGAGGCATTACCAGCTGTTCCAACGTAGTAACTTCGAGCCCAAAGGCCCTCTTTGGTTCTAAGCTCTGGAAATTTCTCCAGCAGTTTCCTCGCTGAAACACCCTTGAATAGGTTTGCTATCTCAGCCGGTGAAAATCTCGGAGGCGCCGATACAAACAAATGAACATGATCAGGCTGAATAGAGAGGGCCAGTATTTCTATTCCGTGTTGTTTTGCTGTGTTGCGGAGTATTCGTTCAAGTTCTTCAGCTATGGAGCCGACCAGGATTTTTCTGCGGTATTTAGGTATCCACACAAAATGATAGTTCAGATTATAATGACTCCACCTTGTCTTCTTGATATGCATACCTATCACCACATTCAATTATATCATAAGATAATTAACACCACAACAAACCTATCCCCCTGAAGGGGGATAGTAAGTGGTTGGGGTTCTGTCATTCTATTTGCTTTTAGAATCAGCTCTTTTGTTTCCATGCTCAAAATTTCTTTCAATTTCATCACGCTCCTAAATTCGATGAATTCTATAATATATTATAGGAAGTTCTTAAAATTTGCATCACAAAAAGGAGGTGAGAGTATGAAAATCGGATTCCTCAGCAGATGGGGTGCCACGTGCGGTGTGGGGATGCACGCAGAGATACTTGCAAGAGAGTTCATCAGAATGGGACACGAAGTTGTGGTCTTTGCACCAACAGAAGAGAGTGCCAGCAAGGAAGTTAAATACTACAAAAGAACGGAAGCCCAGGATCCGGAGTTCGTGAAGAGAGAGATCTACACGGAAGTGGACAACGTAACAGAGGAGGGCTGGGTGAAAGAAGAAGAGATTTTAAAGGAAAACCTGGACCTGCTCATAATAGAAACCTTCTGGAGAGTTCCGGTAAAACCACTCACCAGGCTCATAGAAAAGCTGAAGATTCCGGTTATTTCCGTTTTCCATGAAGCAAACATCTTCAAAGCAAGAGAAGTGGTGAAACTGCCCTGCGATAAAATCGTGGTTTTCGATAGAAGGTTTTACGATGAGATTCTGGAGTTTTACGAGATCCCCCGGGAAAAGGTCGAAGTGATCAGCTACCCGGTTATGAAACCCTACGATGTGGAACCAGAAAGACCCGTCAGTGAAGACAAGTTCCTGTTCTTTTCGTTTGGAAGACAACCCGTCGAAGAATACTGTGACTTCCTCAACGCCCTGAAAAAACTCAGAAAGAGATTCGACAACGTTCACTACTGGATCATCAGGTCAGATGGAAGGGTGGATTACGAGGCTGAGTGGATCACTCAGTGGCAGAAAAGACCAACCGTCGAAAAACTCTACAGTTATCTGAAGGGATCGAACGTACACCTTCTACCAAAAGGAAACACTCCGAACGTTGTTGTGTCTTCTACCCTGTATCAGATCATAGCGAGTGAAACCCCCATCGTCATAAGAGACAGTAGATTCGTTGAAACCATAGAGACCGACGCGTACGGATTCGGCCCCATCGTGAAGTACAGAAATATTCACGATCTGGTTCACAAGCTCGAGCTTTTGATGCTGGACAGAGAGCAGGTCGAGGATATCAAGAAAGAAGTGAGGGTTTTTGTGGAAAAGTACGGCGGTGACAAGATCGCTCAGGAATTCCTGGATCTTGCAAAGACCATCACCAAATGAGGGGGTAGCCTCCTCATTTTTTCACCAGCACCCTTATAACCCCGGGGATTATTGAAAAGAAAATCTTCTTGGCCCAGAAAGATTCACCATCGAATTCCACCGGTTCATCTCTTTGAAACTCCACCACCACCTTTTTCGCCTGATAACCCTCCACCCCGGGATGTTCCAACAGCTTTCCGTTGAACACCCTGTGCAGGTTAGCCAGGATTCTCAACTTTCCTATGTCGTTTATCACTGTCACAGCAAGAAGGCCGTCGTCTGGCACAGCGTGGGGAAGTTGGTTCATGCCTCCTCCATTGTATTTACAGATCCCAACGTTCATGGAAAAAACCCTCTTCTCCCACACCTTTTCATCGATCTGGATCCTGGCAGTAGGGGGATCGTATTCGATGATAGAGGAGAAAATCCTCGAGAAGTAAGAAACGCGGTTCTTCCTCTTGAGAAGGTTGGTCCTGTAGGTCACAAATCCGTCGAAGAAAAGGCCTGCAACATTCACGAACGCGCGCTTTTCTATCTCTCCGCTCGCTTTTTCGTATTCACCTACTCCCAGATCCTGAACGAATTCTTTTCCATCTTTCAATGTTTTGATCGCTTCTTCGATCTCAAGAGAAACGCCGATCGTTCTCGCCCAGTCTTTGCCGCTTCCGAACGGTATCCACCCGAAGACAACTTCTCTTAAATCGTATCCGTTCAAGAAGATCCCGTTTACCACCTCGTTTACCGTTCCATCTCCACCGAACGCTGCTATTCTTCTGTATCCCTCTTTGAAAGCCTTCTTTGAAATTTCCATCGCGCGACCTGGCCTTTTTGTGAAGGCAACCTTGTGATCTATCCCGTGTTTCTTCAGAAGATCTTCGACCCTGTCCCAGATTTTTCCAGCTCTTCCTCCACCCGCAGCGGGATTGTAGATCAGGAATACCATGTTCATCCCCTTCCGATCAGAGCAAGCAGAATAGATACAGCAAAGGCTCCAAGACTCACAGAGAGAAACTGCCATCCTTTTTTATCGTAGAACTTTTTCTTTTGATTCTGCTTCTTCTTTATAGCACGTGTTCCAAGATCGAAAAACACTATCGCGATGAACAAAAGTCCAAAACCGGCAAAGAACAGAAAATCCGATACAAATCTCAAAGTCTCACCTCCGCAGGGGATATTCTACCAAAAAAAGGGCAGGAAATCCCTGCCCTTCTTTAGTGTTTCTGATTCCTTTACTCAATAAGGCTTCAAGGATTCTTTATAGATTGCTTCCACCAGATTCTCATCTACTTTCATTGGTGCCAAATTCAGCAGAAGATCTAATGCAGGAGTTTCAAAAGCAAGCCTTACAAGTTTAGGGATGTCTTTTTCAGAAAATCCAACATCCGCCAGTTTCTCTTTGACACCCAAGTTAAAAATCCACTGTTCAAGTTTTGAAGCAGCTTCTTCCGCTTCATTCGGTCTTCCTTTTAAATCAGGAATTATAGGCTGATATACGTAAGCAAGTATTTGTGGTTTCGCTTTATATGTGTATTTAAAAACAGCTGGAAGCAGCATAGCAAGTCCCAAACCATGAGGAAGATCGGGTTTGATAGCACTCAGCGGATGTTCAAGAGCATGCGTGAGATGTAGCATACCATTATCGAAAGAGATACCTGCTATTGCAGAAGCATACATCAGGAAGTAACGCGCTTCTAAGTTATCAGGTTTTTTGAGAACCTCGGGTAAGTATTCAGATATCAATTCCACAGTATTTCTTGCAAGATTTATTGAAAATGGATTTCCTAAAGAAGTTGTAGCTGCTTCTGTGATATGATTCAGTGCATCAAGAGAGGTATAAATACTTTGTTTTTCTGGAAGACTTTTAGTTAGCTCTGGATCATCGATAGAGAAGGTTGGATAAATGCAATCATAGGCTATTGGTGGTTTGTATTCTTTTTCCAGAATAGATGCCACTGCAAATCTATCGACTTCTGTTCCTGTACCATGTGTTGTGTTTATGGCAATTATGGGTTTTGCTTTTTCGGGTATGAACTTTTGTTCATACAATTCTTCAGCTGTTTTTTCAGGATACTCAAGTAATATTGCGACACTTTTTGCAGTGTCGATGGGGCTTCCTCCGCCTATTCCTATCACGGCTTGAGCGTTTATTTCAAGCGCTTTTTTTGTAGCCTCGTTTATCTGTTCGGTTGTGGGATTTGGTGTCACATCATCATAAACTACGTATTCTATACCTCTCTTTTCCAAAGCAGGCTTCACTTTATCCCATGCACCTGTAACTTTGTACGCAACTTTGTCACTAACAACTACCACAGACTTTATACCTCTTTCCTTCAGAAAATCCAGTATATCCTCGATTTTAGCTAATGCACCCGCCCCAAAGTAACAAGTCGTTTTTGTTCTTATTTCAATTACATTTTTGATGTTAATCTCTTTGGACCACATAATCTATCACCTCCTGATTTTCATTGTACCCGGACTTTCTTCATTGTGAATTTCATAACAATTACATTTGTGAAAATTTTCTCACACGACTATTCTCACCTCGTATCCCTTTGCGATCAACACCCTCTCTATCTCTTCAACGTGTTTTTCATCGACCGTCTCAAGCTCGAGCTCTATTTTGGCAAAACCAATGGGAACTTCCTTCGCGGAGCGATTGTGAAAAACGGAAAGGACGTTTGCGCCGAGTTCCGCCACTATCCCGAGAAGCTCTTTCAGGGTACCGGGTCTGTCCATCACAAACGTTTCTATGAACACTTTCCTTCCGCTCTTCACGAGCCCTTTGTTTATGATTCTGTCTATCATGTTCACATCTATGTTGCCGCCGCTTATCACGATAGCTACCTTCTTTCCCTTCACATCCAGTTTGTTCAAAACAGCGGCCACCCCCACTGCTCCTGCACCTTCAGCAACCACCTTTGCTTGCTCAAGAAGGAAAAGGATGGCATCCGCTATTTCTTCTTCGTTCACCGTGACCATCTCATCGACGTACTTCTTCACCAGCTCGAAGGTCAGGTCACCGGGCTTTTTCACGGCTATTCCATCGGCAAGCGTGGGTTTACCCTCGACCCGCTCTGCCCTGCCCCTTCTCAGTGAAGCGATCATGGAAGGCATGTTCTCCGTTTGAACGCCTATTACTTTAACCTCAGGATTCATCGATTTGATCGCAACGGATACTCCCGAAATCAAACCACCTCCACCAACGGGCACTACCACCACTTCCACATCCGGAAGATCTTCCATTATTTCCAACCCTATGGTTCCCTGCCCAGCGATGACATGAGGATCGTTGAAAGGATGCACGAAAACCGCACCTGTTTTCTCCTGTATTCTGAGAGCTGCTTCGTAGGCCTCGTCAAAAATGTTCCCCTCAAGAATCACCTGAGCTCCAAGATTCCTCGTTTTGGTGATTTTAGAAAGAGGAGCGTACTTCGGCATCACGATGGTAGCGGGAATACCGAAGATTTGAGCAGCAAGTGCCACTCCCTGCGCGTGGTTTCCAGCGGACGCGGCAACGACTCCTCTCTTTCTTTCCTCTTCGCTCAGGTGGGCTATTTTATTGTACGCTCCCCTTATTTTGAACGAACCGGTCTTCTGGAGATTTTCCATCTTCAGGTAGATCTCTCCACCTGTCACTTCGCTCAGAACAGAGCTGTAAGCAAGAGCGGTCCTGTGCACCACATTCTTCAGCGTTCTTTGGGCTTCTTTTATATCCTCGAGTGTGATCACGAGAAACACCTCCCGGTTTTCTGAGCAACCACAGTTTTAATCTTACTCCAGGCCCGAACTCGTTTGAAAGAAGGAGTTTCTCATTTTACTTGTGAGAAATTCACGTTTTTTTCACAAAAAAAGGCATAGAATTTTATCGTCAAACAATCGAAAAAGGAGGTATTCGTATGAAAAATCTCTTCGTGGTGCTGTTGTCTCTCGTTTCTGTGCTGAGCTTTTCTGTTTCTCTGAATGATGTTCTTCAAACCGCTCTTGCGAGCAGTACAGATTATCAAATCGCGCAGATCAACTTAGAATCCGCGACGATGGACTACGAAAAAGCAAAACTCGAAGCAACGAACAAGAGATCAGAACTCTCCGCAGAACTCAGCTACTACAACAACCTTCAAAGCTACAGAAACTCGCTGAAATCCGCTTATCAAGATGTTCTGGGAAGGATTTTCAATCTCCTGACCGCTGACCTTTCCTACGAAATCGCACAGCTGAACTTCGAAAACGCCCAGGAAGACTACAAAACCAGTCAGGAGCTTTTCAAGAAGAATCTCATTTCCGAGAACGACCTGAAAGATTCAGAGCTCACCCTCGAAGAAGCCAGCAACAACCTCCTTTCCGCCCAAAAAGACCTTGAAGAAGCCCAAAAAGATTATGAGGAGATCTTCAGCGTGGAAGTGAGTGAAATAGAGCTTCCTCTCATCGATTATCAGAACCTTGTGAGTGAAGACGAATACCTCGACAATCTTTCTTCCGTCAAGATCGCGGAGCTGAACATGAAGATCGCTGAATACGATCTCAACAACCTCTCCGCTTCCGCTTCGAAGTACGAACAGAAAAAGGCAGAGCTGAATTACAAGAAATCAAAGATGAACTACGACGAAGCTTTGAAAGAAGCAAAAGACAGCTATAAGAGCACCCTCGATTCTCTGGAAATCGCCTTCTTGAATTTGAAAGTACTGAAAGAAAAGGTTGACCTCAACGAGAACATCCTCAAAGATTACCAGGAAAGATACGAAAAGGGACTGATCTCAAAGAAAGAACTGAACACCCAGAAGATCAATCTTCTCAACACCAAAAAGAACTACTTCAATTCGCTACGCAGCTACTACACTTCGATCGTGAACTTCCTGATAGACGCTGGAAAAGAAGTCTCCTTTTGAAGAAGGTGGTAAGAAATGAAACGATTTTTTCTGGTTTTTCTCCTTGTTCCGGTTTTCCTCGTGGGGAACGTCTTCGATCTGTTCGAGGAGAACCTGAAAAATTCGTCCGGTTACTGGTCGAGTGTGAAAAAGTTCAAAGAAGCACAGCTCAACTACAAACGTTACACAAACTTCTGGAATCCTGAGATATCCGTTTCATTGGGAAAGACAGGTATCACCATAACAGAGGATGGTATCTCTGATTTCTCAATATCTCCAATTGTCAACTTTGTAAACATCTACGGATTCGAGCTCGGACTTTCCTTTCCGATCTCCGTGAACACTGACGACTGGTCTTTTAACTTCGAAGGAACACAGCTCAGTGTGTCCAGAAATCTCAAAACGGAATACACAGTGGACAAGTTGAAGACAGAGGCAAACTACCTTTCCAGCAAGTATTCTTTGAAATCCACAAAGAACAGCATTTTCATCCAGACCGTCCAGGACATATTCGACTGGTACTACTACACAAAGAAGATCGAAATACTCTCGCAGAGACTTCAGGTGTTGAACGAAAAACTCAGCAAGGCAAAAGATGACGACGAAAAGAAAGCTCTGGAAAAGCAGATACTCTCCACTGAACAAACCCTGAGAAGTGCAGAATACAGTCTTCAGACGATTCAAACAAAGAACATCGACGAAGAAGTGTATCAGAAAACAAGAAAGTTTCTCGAGGGGGTCACTCTGCCGGCCACCACTCTGGAGTACAGAGAAGACCTGAAAGCTCTGGAGCTTCAAAAGAAAGCCGAAGAGATAGAAAAGAAAACATGGTTTCTTCCGTATCTTCCGGAACTGACGTTCTCGTTCAACTACGACTTCGAAGATAGCGAGTGGTCGATCGGAATAGGATTTCAGATGACGCTCTGGGACTTTGGAGAAAGAAAACTGGAAGCAGAGAAAAGAAAATCCCAGCTGGTTTCTCTGGAATATCAGGAAAAGGTGCGAAACATAGAAAACTCGTTGAGCCAAGAGCTTGTCAACATTGCCAATCTCGAGTCTCAGCTGAGACAAAAAGAAATCGAACTGGAAGATCTGGAGGAAAGCTCCAAAACAAACGATCAGCTTTTCAGGAAAGGCTTCCTGAGTGAAGAAGACTACACTCTCTCGAAACTCGACTACGTGGAAGGAACTCTCGAGAAAGAAAATCTGGAAAATTCATTGATTCTGGAAAAACTGAAATACATAAGCATCTTAGGATACGATCTTGAGAAATTCCTCAAGGAAGGTGATCAGAATTGAAAAAGTGGATAACCCTGCTGATCATAGCAGTACTGGTGGTCCTGGTGATCGTTGTGATCTTTTTGAACAGAGCCAGTGCCCAGACCGTTTCTGAAAAAGACGCCACTTCAACACAGGCTCCTGTCTATCTCACCTACACTGTGACGAAAGAGAATGAAACTGTAGAAATAGTGGGTCAGGTCACCGCCGATACGAAGAAAGTCACTTCCAAAGTATCTGGAGACGTTCTGGAAATTTACGTGGAAGAGGGAGATGTGGTTCAGGTAGGTCAGAAAATAGCAAAGATAGACGACACAGATTATCAAATCAGTTATCTTTCCGCTCTCAACAGCTACAAAACTTCTCCCACCGAGATCAACCGTTTGAATCTGGAGAAAGCAAAAGAGAACCTGGAGAACACAACGGTGGTTTCGCCTGTGAATGGAGTAGTTCAATCGGTCAATGTGGATGTGGGAGACAGTGTGTCGGTTGGTACCAGCATAGTCACTATAGTGGAAACAGATACCCTCAGAGTAGAAGGTTCCATCAGTGAATACGACCTCAAGAACGTCAAAGAAGGAATGAAGGCTGTTTTCACCTTCGAACAGCTTGGCCTCACCCTGACCGGAAAGGTGAAAAGAATCAGTCCTGTTGCGGAAACGTCCGGTGGAGTTACCGTGATACCGGTGGAGTTTTCTTTCGATCAGATACCTCCCAGCTTAGTGATACCTGGTCTCACGTGCGACGTGGAAATAATCATCAAAGAAGCTACAAGTTCTTTCTTTGTACCAAAAGAAGCGGTCAGTCAGGATCAAAACGGTTACTACGTGATGAAACAAACACCCCAAGGACCTCAAAAGGTGTATGTTGAGGTGGGTGAAGAGCTGAACGATAAGATAGAAATCAAAAAGGGTGTTTCCGAAGGAGACGTTTTGCTTCTCATCCCGTCACAGCAGGAAATCCAGAGACTTCGAACAAGACAAGGTCTTCCAATGTTCGGCCCCGGAGGGGGACGAGCAAGATGAAAAAGGTGATGGAGCTTGTCGATGTGTGGAAAATATATGACCTGGGTGAGGTGAAGGTCGAGGCTCTTCGTGGTGTTTCTTTCGAGGTGTTCGAAGGAGAATACGTGATCATAATAGGACCATCTGGAAGCGGAAAGTCTACACTCCTTCACATTCTTGGATGTCTCGATCGTCCTACAAAGGGAAAGGTACTCATAGAAGGAGAAGAGGTTTCGAGGATGGGTGATCGAAGGCTCGCGCAGGTTAGAAACAGGAAAATAGGCTTTGTCTTTCAGAGTTACAACCTTCTTCCCCGTCTCACCGCTTTGGAAAATGTGGAGCTTCCAATGATCTACGCGGGTGTACCGGCGAAGGAGAGAAAAAGGAGGGCAAAAGAGCTTCTGGAATTGGTCGGTCTGGGAGACAGACTCCATCACCGGCCGAATCAGCTTTCAGGAGGTCAGCAACAAAGAGTTGCGATAGCGAGGGCTCTGGCAAACGATCCTGTCTTCATCCTCGCAGACGAACCAACGGGAAATCTGGACACAAAAACTGGCGAAGAGATACTGGAGCTGTTCAGAAAACTCCACGAGATGGGAAAAACGCTGGTTGTTGTGACTCACAACCTCGAGATGGTGGACGAAGGAACGTGCATCGTGAGAATCAGAGATGGAAAAATCGAAGGTGTAGAACGTCGAGGTGTTGTGTATGGAGATACTTAAAGAGGTTCTGAGATCACTTCTTGCCAACAAGATGAGAACGTTTCTATCGATGCTCGGTATTGTGATCGGAGTGACCGCCGTTATCATGGTGATGTCTCTTGGGGCAGGTATGAAAGAAAGCGTGACAGAGAGGCTCACTTCGCTTGGATCGAACATCATCATGATCACACCTGGATTCACTGGAGGAAGAGGAGGTACGATCGCTCAATCGGTGGAATCGCTCGAGGAAGACGATGTAGAAGATATCCTGAAGATGTGCCCGAGTGTTGACAAAGCGATCGGTCTTGTGAATGGAAGTTTCCTTGTTCAGTACAGAGAGACAAACACCAGATCTAACGTGTACTCTGCACCAGCTGATATTTTCCACATTTTGAATCTGAAAGTCTCTTCTGGAAGGACCTTCTCCCAGGAGGACAACACTGCCAACGTCGCGATCATCGGACAAGAAGTGGCGTACAACCTGTTCGGAAACGAAAATCCTCTGGGCAAAAAGATTTACCTCGTTCAGGGAAATAGAAAACTCGTCTTTGAAATCATTGGAATCTTCGAAAGAACCGGTAGCATTCTCATGTTCAACCCAGACAACATGATTCTGATCCCCTATGAAACGGGAAAATTCAGGGTCTTCCAGACACACGGGAAGGTTTCCATGATACTCGCAACAAGTAAATCCGCGGATGTTGCTCAAAGGGCAGTCATGGAGATAGATCACCTGCTCTACACAAAGTTTCACGAGGAAGAAAGTTACTACAACATCATCAGTCAGCAAGCCATCTTGAACGTGGTCTCTGAGAGTGTGTCTATCATCAACCTTGTTCTCGTTGCAATCGCCGCTGTGTCGCTGATCGTTGGTGGTATCGGTATCATGAACATCATGCTCGTCTCTGTTGTTGAAAGAACCAGGGAAATAGGTATAAAGATGGCTATAGGAGCATCAAGACTCAGAATTCTTTTGGAGTTTCTTGTGGAAAGCGTTGTGATCACATTCGTTGCTGGTGCCATAGGTGTTGCTCTGGGTATCTTAGGTTCGAACACGATAGTTAACACCTTTGGCAGTCAGTACGGATTGAAAGCCGTGATAGATCCGCTCTCTGTGATTGTTGCATTTGGAGTTTCGGCAAGCGTTGGATTGTTCTTTGGGTTCTATCCCGCATACAGAGCCTCCAGACTGAGTCCAATAGAAGCCCTGAGGTACGAGTAATTTAACCGGATAGCGGAAACACAAAAACAAACATTTGCCCCGAAAGGGGCATTTTTTGTTTTGTATCAGATTTCCATGCCTCTAAGGAAGTATTGAAACTTAAGATGTCTATACCGGGCATTCTACAAAACAGCGTTTCCATACCTCTAAGGAATTATTGAAACGTTGAGACCATTCGTCAGGATTTTCGGGTGAATAGTGTTTCCATACCTCTAAGGAACTATTGAAACAGCGATAAGAGTTTAGTGGTAGTAACCAACATGGGAAGTTTCCATACCTCTAAGGAACTATTGAAACGTACATGGGTTGCTGCGGCAATGAATCCAGAAACCGAGTTTCCATACCTCTAAGGAACTATTGAAACCATGTGTACAAAAAAGTTGAGTATTACATCGATGGGTTTCCATACCTCTAAGGAACTATTGAAACTCGAAGGGGACATCGTCCTTCCTTATCGTCACACAGAGGTTTCCATACCTCTAAGGAACTATTGAAACCTTCAAGCATCGCAACAAGCTCGTCAGCAATTTTCTGTTTCCATACCTCTAAGGAACTATTGAAACCCATCAAGAGTATCTGCGTTTGTTATTTCAGTTAGATGTTTCCATACCTCTAAGGAACTATTGAAACTTCGCAAAGCTAAACTTGCTATTGTAGGAGTAATATGTTTCCATACCTCTAAGGAACTATTGAAACCCCGAAATAATTCTTGCTATAGCTTATGCAGAAAGGTTTCCATACCTCTAAGGAACTATTGAAACTCAAATCCACCACTAATGTTAAAGATATATGGAAAGTTTCCATACCTCTAAGGAACTATTGAAACAAAACGTGCTCATGTCGACGCAGTGCTCACAGGATGTTTCCATACCTCTAAGGAACTATTGAAACTTTCTAAATGGTTGGCTGAGACGTACGACGAACATAGTTTCCATACCTCTAAGGAACTATTGAAACGCAGAAGCCATCCCTGTATAAGTCAGGAGCAGAAAAGTGTTTCCATACCTCTAAGGAACTATTGAAACCAAACCATGAGAAGAATCCAGTTGATCTACTACGCGTTTCCATACCTCTAAGGAACTATTGAAACTTCTCTCCCTTTTTCTCCTTCACCGTCACCTTCATCCGTTTCCATACCTCTAAGGAACTATTGAAACAAAGAGTAGTGAAAAGTGAAATCGATGTCGAAATGGAGTTTCCATACCTCTAAGGAACTATTGAAACCGGTCTCATCTACAATGATGACGGCTCTCTCTGTGGTTTCCATACCTCTAAGGAACTATTGAAACGGGGATTTCTAGAGGAGCACTCGTCTATGTTCCATCGTTTCCATACCTCTAAGGAACTATTGAAACCCGTTGAGTTCAAGAGAAATTATACCACAAACACACTCTGAAAGCAAGATGTTTTTTGACCTTCCATATCCTCCCTTTCCATAAACCATTCTAACACACAAAAGAGCACCTTCAAGTACTGTTTGGAAAAATGGAATAATTGCATAGTCCAACAACGAAAGAACACAAGCAAAAAACAGAAGATAAATTATATCAACCTACGTCAGGGTGTTTTGAGGTGTTTCTGGTAAAAATCGATTAGTTCCATGTTTCACAAATAGATGAAAGAAGGTATTCCTCAGTGTGTTAGAAGTTAACTACTAATTTCTCGAATTCAAAGCACTTACACGTCATCGATTACCACAAATTCTCTTCATATTGTCTCTTAATATCATCCATTATTCCCTTTTTAACGCATAGCTTCCGGTACCACAAACCTGCATGAAATTTTTCGTTACCGGTAATTGCATACTCTGTATCGTTCTTCCAGTGCCAGATACACGCATCACCTACTTTGTGAATGATTGGAACTAACCTGGTTTGTATGCATAAAACATAATATGTTAAAACAAATATATTTCACACTAACACAAAAGCAAAGAACAGAGTGGTAAAATTTTTCAAAATTCTTGGGGAGGAAGATGATGATTTCCATATTCTTCGGGAGTTTCCTTGTGGGGCTTTCCGGTGCGGTCGCACCGGGCCCTCTAATGATGATAGCCATATCCCAGAGTGCAAAAGGTTGGAAAAACTCTATAAAACTGATATCCGGCCACGTTGTTCTGGAAGCTTTTCTTGTTCTCCTGCTGGTTCTTGGCTTTCAATGGGTCCTGAAATCTCCGCTTGTGACAAAAGTGATAGGTCTTCTTGGAGGATCTTTCCTTGCTTTCATGGGGATTTCTCAGCTAACAGCCATCAAAGGTGAGATCTCACAGGTAGAAAAAAACGATCTGAAAATCCCCCTTCCCATCACAGGAGCTCTCGTTTCACTGTCCAACCCGTACTTTCTTCTTTGGTGGATGTCCGTCGGCAGCGCTTTCCTTGTCAAAGCGCAGACATCGTTTCTGGCTGGGGTTACTGCCTTCTACTTCGGCCACATTCTCTCAGACATTCTCTGGTACTCTCTGATAGGTGTCTTTGGAAACACCATATTGAAATCCTCACTGATCTACAAAATAGTGATGGCCGTGACCGGTCTGTTCCTCATCGGTTTTGGCCTTTTCTTCGTGCTTGACTCTCTCAGGTGAGTTCTTCCAGTTTCTTCTTTATGTACTCCAGAGCCAGAAGGTAACCGTACACACCAAGTCCGCTTATCTGACCGTCGCACACCTCAGCCGTGACGCTCCTTCTTCTGAACTCTTCTCTCCTGTGTATGTTCGATATGTGAACCTCCACCTTCGGCACCTTCACGATCTCCAGGGCATCCCTTATGGCGTAGCTGTAGTGGGTGAAAGCCCCCGGGTTTATCACAAGACCATCGAAATCGAGCCTGTGCAGTCTATCCAAAATTTCTCCCTCGTGGTTCGACTGAAAGACCTCCACTTCCACACCGTTTTTCCTTCCCCAATCTTCTATCATCTTCACAAGATCCTCATGAGAAAAGTTTCCATAGATGTTTTTGTCTCTTTTTCCGAGCATGTTCAAGTTGGGTCCGTTCACCACGAGTACTTTCAATCTACCACCTCCAGAAGCTCGAGCGGATCGACCTCCAAGAATTCGATCTTTCCGATTTCTTTCACGTAAGGAAGCCTGACTCTGGAACCTTTCAGGATCTTCTTGTCGTTCAGAATAAGATTTCTGGCTTTCTCAACATCGACGGATGGAACAGGAATTGGAACGATCTGTTTGACCTTTTCTACGATCCATCTCATGGTTTCCTTAGGCACTATTCCTTTTCTGTACAGGTACATCGTCTCTTTTTCGATGCCCCATGCTACCGCTATACCGTGAGGTACCCCTTCCAGCATCTCGTACACATGACCGAGTGTGTGTCCCAGATTCAGGGCGTGTCTCAAACCCATGTCGTAGGGATCTTCCATTACTATCCTCGCTTTCTCTTCGACGGAGATTTTTACCATCTCGCTGAGAACTCTGAGATTTCTCTTCTCAATCTTCTCCGGCTCATCGAAGAGTTCTACCCCGCGACCCGAAAGAATCGTCATCTTGAAGGCTTCCACGACTCCCTCTTCGAACCTGCCCTCATCCATCGAAAGCGTGACGGTGGGATCTATGATCACGTAGTCTGGCATTCTGAAAGTCCCAACGACGTTTTTCACTCCAGCGAAATCGATGGCATTCTTTCCACCAACGGAAGCGTCCACCTGAGCCAGAAGTGTTGTTGGATAGAAAGAAAGTCCCACTCCTCTTTTAAACGTGCTCGCTACAAAGCCGGTGAAGTCGGTGAGAGCACCTCCCCCGACACCCGCTATGGTCTTTCCCCTGGGAAAGTCCATTCGGATGAGTTCGTAGTACGCTCTGGAGACATGCTCCAGCGTCTTCACTTCCTCTCCATCCGGAAAAAGAAGCCGATTCTCCGGGAGGTACCTTCCGTATATCTTCTCCACCCTCTCCGTGGTGAAAACCAGCTCTTCGTTTCTCACCCTCTTGAAGCCACCGAGGATGATCTTCACCAGGTGTGGTTTTTCTATCGTTGAGATTTCTTTCTCGTCCAGAGCCTCCAGCACAACGAGTGCGGTTGTTTCCCACTCGTTCAACCTGGAGGTGTCGATCCTTCTGAACTCCGCGTAGAACTGTTTTCTCTTTTCCCAGATCTCCCGTATTCTCTCTTTTCCTTCGCTCAGAAGAGGTCTGTTCTCTGTTGTTACTCTTTCCATCAACACTTCAGGGGGAGCGTAGAGAAAGAGAGTCTTTTCCTTCTTCAAAAGCTCTCTGTTCTCTGGATCGACCACAACACCTCCACCCGTTGCCACAACCACGTTGTCTCTTTCCACAAGTTCTTTAAGAAGTTCTTTTTCTTTCAGGCGGAAGTACTCCTCACCGTCTTCTTCGAAAATCCTTCGAACGCTTCTTCCCTCTCTTCTTTCTATCTCTTCATCCATATCTATGAACTGAAGGTCGAGCACCTCGGAAATCCTTTTACCGATAGTGCTCTTTCCAGAACCCATCATTCCAACGAGGAAGATTCTCATTCTCGAACCTCCTTTTCAGGTCGTCGATGTTTCCATCGCCCAGATGTTCGAGCAAAGCGTCCGAGATCACCACAGCGAGCGCGGCTTCACACACGACAGAAGCAGGAGGAACGGCCGTCACGTCAGATCTCACGTACGGTGTCTTCGCTGGTTCCATCGTTCTCAGATCAACGGATTTCAACGGCTTTCCCGTGGTGGGAATAGGCTTCACAGAGACGTTCACCCACACGTCTTCTCCGTTGGTGATGCCCCCTTCTATTCCTCCCAGATTGTTCGTTTTTCTCTTTATCTTGCCGTCTTCCAGTTCGAATTCATCCAGATAGTCGAAGCCGTACCACATTTCTTCACTTCCAATCACCACTCCCTTCACAGCGGGAATGGCAAAAAAGAGAGAACCTATCTTCGAGTCGAGCTTTTTGAAAAGATCGGAGTAGCTCCCGATGCCTGCCGGGACACCTCTTGCAATGATCCTCACCTTGCCGCCGAGGGTGTTTCCCTCTTCTTTCGCCCTGTCGATCTCGGAGATCATCCCCTCCGTTGCCTCTGGATCCGGACAGAAAACGGCCGATTCGTCCCTCTTTCTTCTCAACTCCTCAAAATCGTCTGGGATATTCTTCGCTTCCACGTTTCCAAGTCTCGTGACGAACCCAAGAACATCTATGTTGAACTCTCTGAGAAGACTCTTCAGAAGAGCACCCGCCGCCGTGAGAGCCACCGTCCATCTGGCACTGGATCGTTCCACGTAGACGTTCAGATCCGGCAGTTTGTACTTCACAAAAGCAGCGTAATCTATGTGACCCGGTCTCGGCACGCTCCGAACGTCTTTCACCGGGTTGCCCGCTTTGTTTGGAACGAGAATCGTCAGCGGTGCTCCCGTTGTGATACCTCTCCACACTCCGGAGACGATCTCGAAGGCATCTTCTTCTATGCTCATCCTTTTTCCTCTACCGTAGCAATTTCTTCTCCTGAAAAGTTCTCTTCTTATGATCTCTTCATCGATCTTCAAACCCGCAGGAATCCCTTCCAAAACCGCTATCATGTACTTTCCGTGGGAATCTCCCGCTATTGTGAGCTTCATCTCAGTACCTCCCCGAACACTTCTTTGAACGATCTTTCATCGTAGATTCCCCATATTTTGAGGTTTTCCATCGCCTGATAGTAAAACATGAGGTTTCCCTTTACAACGTGTTCCACTCCCAATCTCTTCGCATCAGAAACGAGAGGAGTCTCAAAGTACACCACGTCGTAAACAAGAGACAGACCTTTCAAAGAAGCTTCGGAAACGGGCAGTTTCTCTCCCTTCATTCCAACGGAAGTGGTGTTGAAGAGACTCTTCGCCTTTTTCAAAACTTCATCGAGCTGATCGAGAGAGAAAATTTTCACAGGAAAATCGAGAGCCTTCGCCCTTTCGATCGTTCTGTTCACCACCCAGATGTCTTTCACGCCCATCTGGAGGAGAGCGTAGATCACGGCACGTGCGGCTCCGCCCGCTCCCACAACGACAACGGGCTCCTTCACCTCTACACCCTCGAGCGACTTCACAACGCCAACCCAGTCGGTGTTGTATCCCTTTCCCCGAAAGACACAGTTCACGGCTTTTATTCTCTGCGCATCTTCCGATGGTTCGACGTACTGCATCACTCTTTCTTTGTGAGGAATTGTCGCGTTGAAACCATCGTATTCTTCGAGAATCCTTCTTATCTCCGTGTCGAAAGATTCAGGTGGTATCTCTTCCATACCGTACGAGTGGCTTATCCCCGCCCTTTTGAAATACTCGTTGTAAAGCCGTGGTGATATACTGTGTCTCACCGGATACCCTATGATGCAGAATTTCATGATATCACCACTCTCTCCAGCAGTTCGTAAAAGTTCGGGAATGACACCGCCACGCACTCGTGATCTTTCACTTCAACACCCTCTTCACTCACGAGCCCTGCTATGGAAAAGAGCATGGCCATTCTGTGGTCGCCTTCTGGATCTACCGATCCACCTTTTATGCTCTGCTTTCCAACGATCTTGAAACCATCTTTGAACTCTTCTATTTCGACACCGAGCCGTTTGAAGTTTTCCACCAGAACCCTTATCCTGTCGGATTCCTTCTTTCTCAACTCCTCCGCGTTCCTCACGACCGTTTCTCCCTCTGCGAAGACACCAAGAAGCGCCACAAGAGGCAGTTCATCTATCATGAGAGGTATGAGATGTTCGGGAACAACCACTCCCTTCAGATTTGGAGAGGTCTCCACCCTCACAGTTCCTATCGGCTCGAGATTTTCTTCCGTGATCTCCCACTCCAGGTTGGCTCCCATGAGTTTCATAACTTCAAGGAGTCCCGTTCGGGTGGGATTCAGGCCAACGTCCGTTACTGTGATTCGAGCGTTGGGGTGAATAGCACCGAGAACCACGAAGAAAGCAGCCGACGAGATATCACCGGGGACTTTCATCGTGAAGCCCCTGAAGGTAGCAGGCTCCAGAACTACACGTGTTCCTTCCACTTCGACGGGAACACCGAGGTTTTTGAGCATCCTTTCCGTGTGATCTCTGCTTTTTGCTGGTTCGATAACGATCGTTCGTCCGCTGGCTCTGAGCCCCGCCAGAAGAACAGCGCTCTTCACTTGAGCGCTCGCCACCGGTGTTTTGTAGCTGATACCGGAAAGGTGATTTCCCTTGATAGCCATGGGAAGGTAGTTGTTCTGCCTCGCCATGAAACGCGCTCCCATCATCTCCAGAGGTTCGATCACTCTTCTCATCGGCCTTCTGGAGAGAGAAGGATCCCCATAAAGCACTGTGAACATCTCGTATGAAGCGAGAACCCCGCTCATCAACCTTGTGGTCGTTCCGGAGTTTCCACAGAAGAGAGGTTCTATCGGTTCAGCGAAGGGCTTCGGAAAGACCTTCATCTTTTCCCAGTTGCCTTCAAAACGTGTACCGAGTTTTTCGAGAATGTCGTGGGTCCTCTCTGTGTCGAGACACCTCAAAAGGTTGTACAGGGTGCTCTCCGTTTCCGCCAGAGCGGACAGAATGAGAGCCCTGTGAGTTATGGATTTGTCCGGAGGAACGCTCAGCACTCCTTCGACCTTCTTCGCCGGAAACACCTTCAAGATATCACTTCCTTTATCGCTTTTTTCAGGTTTTCGAAATCTTCTTTCTCTATGAGATGATAGAAAACATTCAGAAAGTTTCTTGCGTTCTCCAAGTATTTGAGGATGTTTTCTTTATTATATCTGATCATATCCAGCGCCATCTCCATGTTCTGTTTAGAAAGTCTCGTGTTGGAAAGATAACCAGGTCCCGCGTATTCTTCGAAGGGTTTCCCCACGTACCGCGCGCTCAGCGAGATCAGATACTGAACGTGACTCACCGCAGCGACGATCTCGTCGTGGATCCTGTAGTCTATCCACAAAGGTCTGGCACCAAGATCTTTCACGATGTTTTCAATCATCCCATCTTCTTTTCCGTCGAGAGAGCAGAGAAAGAAGATCTTTCCGCCGAACATTTCCCGATCCCAACCCGATTTTCCCTTTCGTTCGTTTCCGGCCATGGGGTGTCCTCCTGTAAAGTTCAATTCCCTCTCTCTGGCTATTTCCATGAAAGGTGTCTTCACACTCGCTACATCGAGAATCTTGCCTGAAAAGTCCGTCTCTTTCAGGAATCTCTCCTCGACGCTCATGGGAAGCGCAAGAACGAGAAGGTCTGTATCGTAGAGATCGCTTTCCTTTGAAACAGTTTCTATTCCGTTTTCTTCCAATGCTTTCATCGTTTCTTCATCTCTGTCGAAGGCTGTGACATGATGCTTTTCTTTCAATTTCAGTGCGATCGATCCACCGATGCATCCCGCTCCGAGCACAGAAATTTTCAATTCACCTTCACCCCCAGGGCATCAGCGAGTTTCTTCATTTCCTGAACCAGTTCCTTGAAGAGCTCGAAGTCAAGACTCTGTTTTCCATCCGAAAGTGCCTTCTCGGGCTCCGGATGAACCTCCACAATGATTCCATGGGCTCCAACCGCTATAGCGGCTCGGGAGAGTGGAATGACGAGGTCTCTTCTTCCCCCAGAGTGGCTCGGATCCACCAGAATGGGAAGATGGGATTCCTTTCTGATTATAGGAACAGCGGATATATCGAGTGTGTTCCTCGTGGCCTTTTCGAACGTTCTGATTCCCCTTTCACACAGTATGATCTTCGTGTTTCCAGAGTTTGCAATGTATTCAGCGGAGAGAAGGAACTCTTCGATGGTGTTCATGAAACCCCTTTTCAGAAGAACGGGTTTGTTGTAGCTTCCCGCTTTAGAGAGCAATCTGAAGTTCTGAGCGTTTCTCGCTCCTATCTGAATGATATCAGCGTACTCGGCCACTTTTGGAAGATCGTCTTCTCCGAGAGCCTCCGTCACCACGTACATACCGTACTTGTCGGCAGCCTCTCTCAGGTATTCCAGCCCCTTTTCTCCGAGTCCTTGGAAAGAGTAAGGAGATGTTCGAGGCTTGTAGGCCCCTCCCCTCAAAACTTTAACACCGAGTTCGCTCAAAAAGTGCGCGGTTTCCATGAGCATTTCCCTGCCTTCAACTGAGCACGGTCCCGCTATGATGGTGAAGTAGCCGTTTCCTATCTTCACATCTCCGAGGTCGATCACCGTGTCCTCCGGATGGAACTCACGAGAAACGAGTTTGTAAGGTTTGAGCACCCTCACAACGCTTTCCACGCAATCCAGCGACTCGAACTTGTCCGCCACCACGTACCTGTCGTCCCCGATGATCCCAATAACCGTTCTTTCCTGACCTTTGGAAATGTGACACTTCAAGTTGTAACTCTCAGCCAACTTCACCACCTTCCTTATATCTTCTTCTGTGGAACCGGGTTTCAAAACGACTATCATAGATCTACCACCTCCTACGGGATTTTGGTAATAAAAAAAGGGCTCCGCTGCCCGGAGCCCTTCAGTGTTTTCTATCGCTCCGGGCAGATACCGAAAGAGGCACCTGCCCGGAGCGGTCGCACTCACGGACAGGTGCCCCTGTTAAACCAAAAGTAATAATAATTGTGTTCAATCGATTTGAGACATATTATTCTTCCACATCGCATAACCTTTCACCCCTGTTTGGTTACTATTCTAACAAACAACGCTGGAAAAATCAAGTGGGAAGCTCTTTTCCCCTCAAAGCTACCAGAAGCAGCACAGCGACCAGAAAAGAAAGCGCTCCGACAATATAGTAAAGAAAATGGACCGGCACTCTATCAACGAGGTATCCGTAGAGAACCGATCCGAGCGGAGTGACTCCGTTTGCTACGAGAATGAGGAAAGAAAAGGCCCTCGCTCTGATGTGAGAAGGTGTCATCTTTTGAAACGCCGTGTCCAGAGGAACGTTGATGATGGGATTCAAAAAACCCATTATCAGGAACGTGATGAAAAACAGCGAGAAAAGAACCAGTCTGTTCAAGGAAAAATCAGGCATGACGAGAAAGCCAAGGAAGACGATGGGAAGTTCAAAAAGAAAGATAGAAATCTTCATGGCCTTCCACATGTTCTTCTTTGACAGGTACGATGCGATCAGAAAGTTCCCAAGAAGCGCCCCTAAGGTGAAGGAAGTCTCCAGGAAACCAAATTCCTGAGCCGAAAATTTCATCACTTCCCTGATCGTGTAAGGATACACCACCATGAACAGCGGAGAGATGAGCAGATTCAGAAAAAGTGCGAAGATCAGAATGGTTCGTATGAGCTCGTGGTTCCAGATGAAGAGAAATCCTTCTTTGAGATCTTCAAGGATCTGAGAGAATTTTGCTGGCTTTTTCTCCACCTTTCGGCTGTAAACGATGAAGATCTCACTGATAGCAGAGAGGACAAAAGACACCCCATTCACAAGAAAAACGATCGCTATACCGTAGAATCCGTAGATCACTCCTCCCAGTGCGGGGCCCAGGATCTGTGGAAAGATCCTCACCATACCCATGATGGAGTTGGCTCTCATGAGAAAATCCTGAGGAACGATATCGGGAAACATCGCACCTGTCGGTATGTCGAAGAGATTGTCCATGACAGCCATCGCTATCTGAGAAACGTAGAGAACGGGAAGGGTGACGGAGTTTCTGAACGCAAGAAGGGCCAGAAAACAGATGAGAAATCCCCTCAGAAAATCCATCGAGACCATGAGAAACTTTCTATCTCCCCTGTCTCCCACGATCCCGGCTATGGGTGTGAAAAGGATCCTCGGAACCATGTAGGCTACGGTCATCAGGGCAACAGCAGATCCAGAGTGTGTCAGATCCAGTACAAAAAGAGGAATCGCAACCGCCTGAATGGAACTTCCAAGAATCGATACGAACCTTCCGAGGGCAAGAAGGAAGAAGTTCCTCTTCCAGTGTAAGAGCTCATTCACAGTACTCCCTCCTCATCGATCCTGAAGACTTCCAGGTACCATTGCACTGGATGTTTCTGTGACACCCAGTTCCCAAACCGCCGGTGAAGATGGAGCTGTCTCTACAGTAGAAAAAAACAGCACATACAGCCATATCAAAGAAAACAACATCACCACAAGAATCGTCGAAACCATCAGATACACCTTCATGGAAGATCATTCTTTTCCTTCGACCTTCTTCTTGGAAGAAACAGAGATGTTACTGATGAAAGGAGAGACCATTTTCAAAATACCGCTGACGAAGAAGTTCGATATCCTCGCGATATCACCTTCCACCACCGGTGTTTTCCCTGATTCTTTGACGCCGATGAGAGCGAGATCTCCCTTCACCGTTCCTCCATCGAATTCGATCTTTCCGCCGATGACGGCAAGATCACCTTCCACCTCTCCGGAAAAGAACGTTTCACAGTTGATGAGCGCAAGATCTCCTTTGATTTTTCCCCTTATGATCGCTTTCTTTTTAGAAAGGACGAGATCTTCTTCCACTATCTCGTTTTCGCCGAGGATGTAGTCGCCCTCCCGTTCAGAAAAATCACCTTTTGGCCCGATTTCTTCTCTTTCCTTTTCCTGTACCGCCTTTATCAGCATCTCCCCTTCTTCTGGACTGATTTCTCCCCTTGCCACAGCTTCCAGGATCTTTCTGATCTCCTCAGACATCGCTCTCTCCTCCTTTTTTCCTCTTCTTCAGAATTTCCAAAGCTTCCTCAACGCTGATCTTCCCTTCTTTCACCTGCTTGAAGAGATCCTCTTCTGCAGCTTCTTCCTCCACTTCTCCAAGGGGTTGGAGATTCATCTTCTCCAGGATTCTCTCCAGCTTCCCCCTCAAGGCGAAATAGCCCTGTCCTGTGTAACGCTCTATCTCCTTCAAATTCCCACGCGCCTTGAAGAATAGAATCACGAACTCGAGTTCATCTTTGTCGAGAAAATCGAACGGGCTCGCTTTGAAATGTCCCCGCACAGTGACATCGTCTCTTTTGCAGTGAAGCTCTGTAACTATCATTTCTTTTCCGCAGACCGGACACTTGGGCAACATATTTTGTCACCTCCTGCAAAATATTTTAGACTATCACCAAATATTTTGTCAAGTCCCCAAAAATTTTTCTGTGAGGATTCTTATTGCTCCCTTCTTCACCGTGAAATGAGTCTTTCTTTACATATAATTAGCGTTACCTTATTTGACTCTTAATCTCCCGATGATACACTTACACATGAAAAATGAGAGTAATTCTCAAAAAGGAGGTGAGGAAAATGTTTGTGTTGATACCGGTAGATGTGTTGATAGCCATTCACAGCGAGAAGATAGGACAGAAAAGGAACAGATAATTATTAATTCTTATTTTGTGCTTAATATTCCGATGCTACATTTACAGGCGAAGGATGATGATATCTGAAAGGAGGTGAAGAAGATGTTAGAACTGATACCGCTGGATGTGGTCATAGAGATTTTTGGTGGAAAAACACAGGAAAACAGAAAGAAGAATAACAAAAAGTAAGTGCCGTACCCCTGCGTCCCCATTTTTTAACCAGGCCTCGAAACGAGGCTTTTTTTGTTTTAAAATACATAGGGTGATACTGTGTTTCTTCCCACAACACGTGAGGAAATGAGAAAATTAGGCTGGAAAGAGCTCGATATCATCCTTGTCACAGGCGACGCTTATGTGGATCATCCCTCCTTCGGTGTTGCCTTCATCGGTCATTATCTCGTCTCTCATGGCTTCAAAGTGGGGATCATCGCTCAGCCAGACTGGAGAACAGAGAAAGACATCACACGCCTTGGAAGGCCTCGTCTTTTCTTCGGTGTCACCGCTGGAAACGTTGACTCGATGGTGGCGAATTACACGGCCTCGAAGAAAAAAAGAAAAACGGACGACTACACACCGGGTGGAATCGGTGGAAAAAGACCCGACAGGGCAACCATCGTCTATACGAATCTCATCAAGAGATTCTTCCCGGAAGTTCCCGTTGTCCTTGGTGGATTGGAAGCGAGCCTCAGAAGGTTCGCACACTACGACTGGTGGAGCGATAGAGTGAGAAAGTCTGTTCTCGTCGATTCAAAGGCAGATCTCCTCGTCTATGGAATGGGTGAAAAGGCAGTTCTTGGGATCGCACAGATCCTTTCCAGAACGGGTGATATAGAAAAGTGCAAAAGTATTCGTGGAGTCGTCTGGTGGGCCTCTCAAAAACCCGAAGAAGGCATCGAACTGCCCTCTTACGATGAAATCTCAGAGAATCCCGAAAAATACGCCGAAGCATTGAAACTTCAGACCTGGTACACTGATCCATACAAGAACATTCCGATCTACCAGAGGCAAGACACGAGGTACGTGGTGCAGAATCCACCCCAGCCACCGCTCAGCCAGGAAGAACTCGACCGGCTCTACCTTCTCCCTTTCGAAAGAGAAGTTCATCCGTTTTACGCAAAGATGGGAAAAGTGAAAGCGATAGAGACGGTGAAGTTCTCGATAACGGCTGTGAGAGGTTGTTTCGGAAACTGTTCTTTCTGCGCCCTCACACAGCATCAGACAACTCACGTCTCCTACCGCAGCAAAGATTCCATTCTCGAAGAAGTGAGGATCCTCACGAAGAAAAAGGACTTCAAAGGCACCATCACAGACGTTGGAGGACCGACTGCGAACCTCTACGGTTCGGGCTGTTCCATCAGAGAAACGAAAGGACAGTGCCAGAAGTTCTGTTTGTATCCCATCGTGTGCAAGGTTGTCCGACCGAACCACGACGAATTCATCTCTCTTCTCGAGTCGATCAGGCAAATTCCAGGTGTCAGAAACGTCTTTGTCTCTTCAGGAATCAGACACGACTTTGTCTTTGCCGAAAAAGACCCAGATGTCTTCATAAGGGAACTCGTGAAGTACACCCCGGGACAGCTGAAACTCGCCCCCGAACACGCTCATCCAAAGGTGCTATCTCTGATGAGAAAACCGCCTGTGGAACTGTTTCTCGAGTTCAAAAAACGCTTCGAAACACTCGCAAAGAAGATGGGAAAGAGAAAGTATGTGATCGGCTACTTCATAGTGGGACACCCGGGAGAAGGCTGGAGGGAGAACAATTACTTGAGAGACTTCATACTCAAACACCTCGGGTACTTTCCCCAGCAGATCCAGATCTTCACACCTACTCCCGGAACGGTGAGCACCGCGATGTACTACTCTGGTGTGGATCCCTTCACAGGTGAAAAGGTCCACGTCGAAAGATCGCTGAAGGTGAGAAACAAGATGAAGGAGAACGTGCTGTTCAAAAAGAAGGGGAGGGAAAAGAGATGAGACTCACTGTCTTCCTTTTGATCTTTCTTGGTGTGATGGTGTTTGGTGCCTTCGATCAGGAAGCGTTTCTCTTCGTTCAGCATCTCACCGCTGAAAACTTCGAATCGGCTTTGAATATGTGTTCCAATCAGGTAAAAGCACAGCTCAGTGTCCAGAGCCTTTTGAACATCTGGAACTCTCTGAAAGCACAGCTCGGTGACTTCAGAGAAATCACTGGATACGAAAAAATCACCCAGGGTGAATACGAGATCTACAACTTCACTCTGAGGTTCGAAAGAGGAGAAATCTCAGCACTTGTCACCATGGACAGAGAAGGAAAAGTCGCCGGACTCTTCTTCAAACAGGCTACAAAGACAGAGTACGAACTTCCAGACTACGTGGACCCGGAGAGCTTCGAGGAGAAGGATATCACCGTGAACGGCCTTCCCGGGAAGATCACGATCCCAAAAGGAAACGGACCGTTCCCAGCTGTTGTCCTCGTGCACGGCTCTGGACCGAACGACATGGACGAAACCATCGGTCCAAACAAGATATTCAAGGACATCGCGTACGGTCTGTCTTCGAAGGGTATCATCGTTCTCAGATACCACAAAAGAACGTTCGTCGAGAAAGTGGACCCCACCACCTTGACCGTCGAAAAAGAAGTCATAGAAGACGCACTGGAAGCGGTGAAGATACTCAAAGAGAGAAAAGACGTCTCCCGAGTTTATATGCTGGGACACAGCCTCGGTGCGATGCTCACACCGGAGATAGCGGAAAGATCGAAGGCAGACGGTGTTGTCATGATAGCACCGCCCGCAAGACCGCTCGAAGAAGTCATGGAAGATCAGTTGAAATATCTTCAGTCTCTGGGTCTTGCAAGCAACGTAGAAGAAACTCTGAACATTCTGGAAAAACTCAAAAGAAAAGAGATTCCTCCAGATGAATTCGTCCTTGGAGCTCCCGCGAAGTACTTCTACGACTTGAGAGAAAGAGATCCTGTTTCAATTGCGAAGAGACTAACCATCCCCATGCTTTTGATCTTCGGCGGCAGAGACTACCAGGTGACTGAAAAGGACCGAGAAATCTGGTTGAAGGAACTTTCAGGCAGGGAAAATGTGAAAATACTCGTCTTCGACGATCTCAATCACCTGATGATTTCAGGAGAAGGAAAATCAACGCCGGTTGAATACATGAAGAAAGGTCACGTTGACAAAAGAGTAATAGATGAGATCGCCAGGTGGATGGTAAAATAACAGGAAAGGAATTCGGAGGGAAAAGCGTGAGGATCTACGATCCGTTTAGAAAGAAATGGATAGAAGAAGAAATAGAAACACCCTTTCCCTCGAAAGGATTGGTTGCCACGTTTCCCTTTGTCGATCTTCACGTTCATGTTCGTCTCAACGGTGGAGAAGATTACAGCTCCTTAGAAGAAGCCTCCCTTGTGGGAGGCTTTTTTAAAGTGGTGGTACAGCCCAACACAAAGCCGCCCATAGAAAGCAAAGAAGTTCTGGAAAGACATCTGGATCTCTCCAGAAACAGAGCGGTCGAGTTTCTCTTTGCCGTTTCTCCCTTCGGATCGATCGAAGCTGAAGGAGAAAGAGTGGTGGGCTTTTCAACGGACGGCATAGAGTGCGACTACCCTACACTCATTGAAACAATGAAAAAGAAAAAGAAAGCCCTCTGGTTCGACCACAGCCAGATGTACGAGGTGGATGGAATCTTCTACGAGGGGGCTCCTTTGCCGTTTCAGAAAAGACCGAGATCGAACGAAGCGATAGCCATAACACGAACCGTTTTGACGGGCCTTGAGTACGGATTCGAAAGATTCCACATCCAGCACGTAACAACGAAGTACTCCGTAGAAGTGATATCGTTTTTGAAGAATCTAGCAAAGGTCAGCTGTGAAGTAACACCACACCATCTGTTTTTCTGCTACGAAGACATCAAAAACACGAACTTCAAGATCAACCCTCCTCTCGGATCTCCAGAAGACAGAAAAGCTCTCATCGAAGCCGTGAAGAAAGATGTGATCGATGTTTTAGCGACAGATCACGCGCCACACCACGAAAAACCAGACGATTTTCTCACCGCTCCTTACGGCTCAACATCCATAGAAATCGCCTTTCCTGCCTATTACACAGCCCTAGGTGATCTCGAACTCGTCGTAGAAAAACTCACGAAAAAGCCCCTCGAAGTGCTTGGTGTTGAAGCTCGTCTCACAGAAGATACTCTTGTGTTCATCGATCCGAAGGCGGAGTTCATCGTGGATGCAAAAAAATTCAAAAGCAAAGGGAAGAATTCCATGTTCGACGGTGTCAGACTGAAGGGAAAAGTGGTCGCTCTTAAACTCAAAGGAAGATGGGTGATGATAGATGGAGAGGTTATTGCTGACCAAAAAGAAAACGATTAGAGTGAACGAGGATACCTGGATCGTTCTCTTCGAGGAACGGATTGATTTCTCTCCAGGACAGTTCGTCATGCTGGAGACACCGAAACTCGTCAGAAAGCCTTTCGTTCTCGGATACTGGGAAGATCACACGGCGATCTCCGTTCAGGTGAAGGGAAAGGGAACGAAGTGGATCGTCGAAGAAGCAGAGAAGATAAAAGGTCACGGTCCTCTTGGAAACGGCTTCGAAAAGCCTGGAAAAGGCCTTCTCATCATCTCTCCCACATGCCTCACAATGGCCGAAGCGCTTCGAAAGAAGATGAACGTAGATGTACTCGTGGGAAGCAGAACTCCCTTCCAGATACCGCTCGAACACGAAACGGCCGTTGGTGATGAGGAGTTTTTGAGAAAACTCTCCTCCACGGGAGAGTACGACTGGTACCTCGTCTCCGGTTCTCGGGGAATGGAAAAAGTCTGCTGGGAACACCTGAGAGGAAAAGAAGTTTACTTCTCGCTCGAAGAATACATGGGATGCGGAATAGGAGCGTGTAAGTCCTGTGCCGTCTTCACAAAAGAGGGTGTGAAACACGTCTGCACCGATGGCCCCATATTCAGAGGTGATGAACTGTGCTGGAGCTGAAACCTCCCCTTGTTCTTCTCTCCGGTCCTGCCGGCTTTGGAGAGTATCTGAAGCTCATGGATCACAGATACGTGGGCGGTGTTTTGCTGAAAACCGTCACGCTCCATCCGAAAGAAGGAAACCCCACTCCTAGAATGGCAGACAGCGATTTCTACGTGATAAACAGGATCGGACTGGAAAATCCCGGAATACACGCGTTCGTTGAAAACGTTCCAGAACTTCCTGTTCCCATGATCGCAAGTCTCGGCGGTGATTCTTTCGAGGAGTATCTGGAAGTGGCCCGTGTGTTCAAGAAAGTAGCAGACAGATTCCATGCGGTGGAGTTCAATTTCTCCTGTCCGAACGTGAAAGAAGGAGGACTCTCCATAGTCAAAAACGCGGAAGAGTGGAAGAAACTCCTGAACACACTCAGAAAGGAACTTCCCGACTCCTTCCTGATAGCGAAAGTGGGAGTAGAGGGTATCTTTGTGGAAGACGCCGCGGAGTTTGTGATGAAAACAGGGTGGGACGGAATCACGCTCGTGAACACGGTGAGGGGGTTGCATTTTGAAAAAGACACGATGATCTTAGGAGGACTTTCTGGTCCCGTGCTGAAACCGATCGCCCTCAGGGCAGTGTACGAAGTGAAGAAAAGATTCCCAGAACTCTTTGTGATAGCAAGTGGTGGCGTGTACTCCGTGAAAGACGCAGAAGAATTCTTAAAAGTGGGAGCGGACGTGATAGGGGTCGGAAGCGCTCTCTTCAAAGATCCTGGTGTTGTGGAAGAAATTGGAAAATATCTGCTGGAGGTGAAAAGATGATACCTGTTCTCAGTCTGGACATGGAAGATCCTATCAGATTCATCGACGAAAACGGCAGTTTCGAAGTGGTGAAGGTGGGTCACAACCTCGCCATACACGGGAAAAAGATCTTCGACGAGCTCGCAAAGAGAAATTTGAAGATAATCCTCGACCTGAAGTTCTGCGATATCCCTTCAACGGTGGAACGTTCCATAAAGAGCTGGGATCACCCGGCGATCATAGGTTTCACAGTTCACTCCTGCGCTGGATACGAAAGCGTGGAGAGGGCTCTCAGTGCAACAGACAAACACGTGTTCGTTGTGGTGAAACTCACTTCCATGGAAGGATCCCTCGAGGATTACATGGACAGGATAGAAAAACTGAACAAGCTTGGGTGTGATTTCGTGCTTCCCGGTCCATGGGCAAAGGCTCTGAGAGAGAAGATAAAAGGCAAAATTCTCGTTCCCGGCATCAGAATGGAAGTGAAAGCAGACGATCAAAAGGACGTCGTAACGCTCGAAGAGATGAAGGGAATAGCGAATTTTGCTGTGCTCGGAAGAGAGATCTACCTGAGCGAAAATCCCAGAGAAAAGATCAAAAGGATAAAGGAGATGAGACTGTGATAAAGGAAATCCTCGAGAAAACCGGTGCTTTGATGGAAGGGCACTTCATTCTCTCTTCCGGGAAACACTCCTCAAGATACGTGCAGTGCGCACGTCTTTTCGAGTTTCCAGAGTACGGCGACGTCGTGGGAGAAGAATTAGCAAAGCTTCTGAGGAAGTACGATGTTGAAACAGTAGTGGGTCCCGCAATGGGGGGAGTGATACTCTCGTACGTCGTTGCAAGGTACCTGAAAGCGAGGTCGTTGTTCGCGGAAAGAGAAAACGGAGTGATGAAACTAAGAAGGGGTTTTTTCGTGAAACCTGGAGAAAAAGTAGCGGTAGTTGAAGACGTGGTGACCACGGGTGGTTCTGTGAAGGAAGTGATAGAGCTCTTGAAAGAGTATGGAGCAAACGTGGTGTGTGTGGGTTCCATCATCGATCGCTCCGGCGGAAAAGTGGACTTTGGAGTTCCGTTCGAAAGTCTTCTGAAGCTCGACCTTCCGGTTTACGATCCTGAAGACTGTCCACTCTGCAAACAGGGAATCCCGGCAGAAAAACCGGGAAGCAGGGGATTGAAATGATAATAAAAGGTGCCCTGGTGTGGAGCGGAAAGGAGTTCGTTCAAAAAGATCTGTTCGTGGAAAACGGAGAATTCGTCGAAAAATCGAGTGAACCTGTCATCGATGCGAAAGGATACTTCCTCGTTCCTGGCTTTGTCGATTCACACGCACACGTTGTGGGAACGGGCTTTTCGAAACTCAGTGTCCAGTTCAACGATTGGGACGAGCTCTTCGAAAGAGACCTCACCGGTGAAGTCGTGGTGGGAAGAGGCTGGTTTGAAGAACCAGACGGATCGGTTGTTGAGAGACTGGACAGAATCGAAGTGCCCGTTTTTCTCATAAGAAGGTGCGGTCACAAAGCGTTTCTCAACAAAAAAGCGATGGAGGTTCTGGGAGTCGAAGAAAGGTATCTCGTAGAGAACTTGGAAAAGATCTACGAGTACGTCTTCAAAGAGAAAATGGCCGAATTCTACAGGGTTGGAGAAGAGGAATTTCTCAAACACGGTGTGACTTTTGTTCAGAGCGACGATCTTTACGGTGTGAGCGTGGAAAGGCTTCTTTCCATTATAAAACACTCCAGAATCAGACTCTTCGAGAAGCTGAAACCAAAGGATCTAAAACCCGAACACTTCGGAGATCTCAACGAGAGAGTACACGTTAAAGGTGTCAAAGTCTTCATGGACGGCTCTCTTGGAGCAAAAACGGCTCTCATCTCCGGTGAATACGACGACGGAACACAGGGTGTGCAACTTCTCACAGAAGAAAGACTCGAAGAACTGTCTCGCTTCTGCGACGAACACGATCTCATTTTGAACGTTCACGCCATAGGAGACAGGGCAGTGAGCCTTGTTCTCGATGTTCTCGAAAGGCACCGTGGTCACAGAATCATTCACGCTCAGTTTGTCCAGGAGAAGGATCTACAACGGGTGAAAAACACCACTTTTTCCGTTCAGCCACACTTCTTCTTCGAAGATCAACCCCTTTTGAAGAAAGTCAAGGTGAACGCTCTTCACTATCCGTTCTACACAATGTTCAAAGCGGGCATTTCCATCTCTTTCTCTTCGGATTCTCCCGTTTCACCGTGTGACCCAAAATATATCGCAGAACACGCACTCAAAATGGGATTCTCCAGAGAAGAAACGTTCTACCTGATGACGGAAGCGGGGGCAGGTCAGGTGGGAATAAAAACAGGAAAGATAGAAGCAGGGTACAGAGCAGACTTTTGTCTTTACGAGAGAAATACACTTCTTTTCGAGGATGATCCCGTTGCGGTGTTCGTGGAGGGGGAGAAGATTTATGAGAAAAACGGATCCTCTCATTGATATTTTCAAAAAGAACAAAGAGAGAATCGATATCCTTGGAAAAGCATGGGATATCTTTTATTTTGAAGGAAGAGCTCCCGATGTAGGTAAAAGGCGTGAGAATTTCATAGTTGAGATGATAAGAAAAGAACTTTCACACTTCATAAAATCCGTTAATCAAGCCCCAGACACAGAAAGAAACTGGGATATTGAAATAACTTTTCAAGACGACTCAACAAAGAGGTACAGTATAAAAACAACTGAAGGATTTTCCGACGTTAAAATAGCATGGGATGGATTCCCAACCAAAGATAGAATTTTAACTTTCAACTTCCAGGCAGATATATTCTACATTGCAAGAAACAAAGACAAAATAATACTATGCGTTATTGATTTAGAAAAATTGAGAGACCTACAGAGAGAAGTAGAAAAAAATGAATCAAAGTTGGAGGAGTACTACTCACTCCCGAGCAGCAACACAAACCCGCGTGGTTTTGGATTGAAGAGTTCTACTGTAAAAAGATTGATCGAGCTTTCAAAAAAAGAGGAAAACTATTTAGAGATCGATTACAAACCTTTTCCCGTTGAATTGATACTCAAAGCAAAAGAAGAATATTTCAAAGGATGGTACGATCTCATAAAAGAGTTGATAGAAAAATATCAACAGTGATCTTCAAAAAGAGTAGGTTTGCTGAGAATATCCTTTACCCTTTCTTCGGCCTTTTTTACGTATTCGGGATTTATCTCTATTCCAACAAAATGCCGTCCTGTTTTAACGGCAGCCACACAAGTTGTTCCTACACCAGCAAAAGGATCGAGAACGACATCTCCTTTAAAGGTGTAGAGCTGTATACAACGGTAAGGAAGTTCCTCAGGAAAGGGGGCAGGATGTCCTACTCTCTTAGCTGACTCTGGTGGAAATTTCCACACACTCCTTGTGAATTCTAAAAATTCTTCCCTTGTTATTGTTGATTTTGCTTCTCTATCACTGGGTTTTCTTCGCTTTAGATCTCCTTTACTCATTACAATTATATATTCGTGTTGATCTCTTAGCACGGGATTTACAGGAGACATCCACGAACCCCACGCAGTCGAAGAACCACTCACCGCTTCCCCTTTGTCCCAAATGATCTCTCCACGTATCAAAAAGCCTATCTTTTCAAACAAATGGATGAGATACGCATGAAGAGGAATGTACGGTTTTCTTCCAAGATTTGCTACATTAAAACAGGCTCTTCCACCCCAGACGAGAACCCTGTACACTTCTTTCATGATTTCTTCTATGAATTCAAGGTATTCATCAAGAGTCATATCTTCATCGTATTCTTTCCCTACATTGTACGGAGGTGAAGTCACCATGAGATGTATCGAACAGTCAGGTATTTTTTTCAGAACTTCTCTGGCATCCCCCTCAATGACCTTGTCTAAGAGATTTTCAGGAAGTGGGTTCTCGATGAGATCTTCCTCTGAAGGTTTTGGAAGGGAAAAGTTGGAATAGATCGCTCTACTATAAAATGGAGATGAATCATGGCTTTCCCGGCCTTTTACTCCAAAAGAACTGGTTCTTGTTGATTTTCTTCTCTTCACAATGTCATCCCCTGGGGATAGGAAAATAGAAAATGGAGCAGGCGGTGGGACTCGAACCCACACCCTCCGCCTTACCAAGGCGGCGCTCCACCGCTTGAAGCTACGCCTGCTCGCTTCTGTGGTTATTTTAACACACGAACCTTTTCCGTTCAAGATACTTCTTGATAACCCTTCTCTTTCAAAATCTGGGCTACTTCTTTATTCACCACGTATTTCGGAATATTACCCTTGAAAAAGTCCACCACAGATTGAGCAGCCATCATATTCATTCTGAGGATGGATTCCTTTGTATGCGCACCTATATGGGCTGTGGTGATGAGATTGGGACATTTGAAAAGAGGTGAATTGGGATTCGGAGGTTCCTCAGAGAAGACATCCAAGGCAGCACCTGCTATTCTTCCCTCTTTCAAAGCTTTCACGAGTGCTTCTTCATCTACCAGTCCTCCGCGGGAGGTGTTGATCAAAAAAGCAGATTTCTTCATGAGTGAGAGTTCTCTTTCTCCTATCATGTTCTTTGTACTTTCGTTCAGCGGAACATGGAGTGAGACGAAATCACTCTCTTTTAGAAGTTGATCCAGATCATCAACAGGGGTAGCCTCCAGTAATCTAACATTATCTTTACTCACATAAGGATCGTAGACCAGCACGTTCATTCCAAGGCAGACAGCCTTTTTAACCACTTCTCTTCCTATCGAGCCAAACCCCACCACACCCAGTGTTTTTCCAGAAACTTCCTGTCCCACCGTTCCTTCCCATTTTCTTTCGAGAAACAGTTTGTTGTGAGCCCATACAAGACCTCTAATCAGTGCGAAGATGAAAGCGATTGTGAGCTCTGCGACGGAAAGGGAATTTGCACCGGCTGTGATGGTAACGGGAATACCTTTTTTCGTGGCAGCTTCCAAATCTATGTTGTCCACCCCCACACCGTGCTTTGCTATGACTTTAAGACTGGAATTTTCTATCATTTCTGCTGTTACTGGGTGTGTTCCCACAATCAAAGCATCTACTTCCTTCAGGATGTCAGGATCTATAGTGTCGGATCTTATTATTTCGAAGCCTTCTTTTTTGAGGAATTCAACAGGTTCCTGGGAGTACTTTCCGAAGGTTCGTGTCACGATCAATACTTTTTTCATATCTTCCCCCTCCAGATTCAGTACTTCAATTCTGAAACCGCGAGTCTACTCCTGTTGAGAATTTCTATTGCCCTTGGATCTCTTGCTGCTAAAAGCGTGTATATCGTATCGAGAATCACAAGCTGGACTATTCTCGAAGTCATCGCATCGGTTCTTATTTTCGTCTCTTTTGTGTTGGTGGCAAGGACAACATTCGAGTACTTCGCAAGCGTGGATTTTCTATTCCCTGTGATAGCAACAACCGGCATTTTCATCTCTTTCGCTTTTTTAGCGAAGTTCACCACAGAGATCGTTTCTCCGGTGTGCGAAATGGCAACCAGCAGATCGTTTGGTGAAGCTGTAGCAAGAATGGTTGCTATGATGTGCTCATCGTTAGAAAACAGACAGTTCTTTCCTATTCTTGTGAATTTGTGAAACGCATCAAACGCAACAGCTGCCGAGGCCGCGAAACCGATGAATATGATCCTCTGAGCGTTTTTAAACAGATCGACGGCCTTTTCGATGGAATCGACATCCATCCAATTCAGTGTATCCAGGATGGCCCTCACTGTTGCTTTGAATATCTTCTCCGTGATGGTTTTCGTATCGTCCTCACTCGAGACATCTTCGTAGACGATCTCGAGCGGTGCCCTGGAGATGCTCTGAGCCAAAAGCACCTTGAACTGTTGAAAGCTGTTCAATCCCAGTTTTTTGTAAAACTTCACGACGGAAGCTTCACTCTTCACACCTGCTTTTTCGCTGAGATCGCTGATGGAACTCTCTATAATTCCCTTCGGATCAGAAAGGATGGTATCAGCTATTTTTTTCTCTGCATTCGTGAACTCATCGTATTTTTCCTTGATCCTCTGAATAACATCCACACTAAGACCTCCTTACACAGCGGTAGAACCTCCATCTATGTTTATGATACTGCCCGTCATAAATCCGGCTTCGTCACACGCCGCAAAGAGGATTGCGAAGGCAATTTCCTCTTCTTTCCCCAGTCTCTTCATGGGGATCCTGGAGGTCATCTTTTTCAGGAGTTCTTCTGGATTCGGAGAAGCCTTCACCCTCGCCATGAGCCCCTCAGACTGAGTGGTGCCTGGACACACCGCGTTGACCCTGATTCCGTAATCGACGTAGTCAACGGCAAGAGATCGTGTGAGTCCCAGGAGTGCTGCTTTTGAAACACTGTAGACACACCTTCTTGGAATCCCTATGAGTCCTGCTTCGGAGGAAACGTTCACAATGACTCCTCCGCCCTGTTTTTTCATCTGCTCGACAGCATATTTTGAAAGAAGGAAAGGCCCTTTGACGTTCACGGCTATCGTTTTGTCAAAGTCTTCCTCCGAAGTCTCTTCTATGTTCCCATAAGGCACAATACCAGCGTTGTTCACCAGGATGTCAAGCCTTCCGAACGTTTCCACTGTTTTCTTCACTATCTGTTCTGCATCTTTCGCCACATCTCCGAAGATAAACGCAGCTTCTCCTCCCCGACCCTTTATCAGCTCCACTGTTTCTTTTCCTTTTTCCTCAGAGATATCGTTAATTGCTACCTTCGCTCCTCTTTCTGCGAACATAATGGCTGCCTTCTTTCCGATGCCGGAACCTGCTCCTGTTATCAAAACCACTTTTCCTTGGAAATTCATAGCTTTGCTCCCTCCTTATCCAAAGATGAGATTCGGAATGAACAGTACGATCTGCGGAAAGAAAATAACCAGAAATATTGCCAGTATCGTCACAAACAGAAAAGGCCAGGATGCCTGTATGTATTCTTCTATGGTTGCACCGAGCACAGAGCAACCGGCATACATGGAAGCACCTACAGGCGGTGTCTGATTACCCATAGCAGCAGATAGAATGAACACCAAACCGAAGTGAACGGGATCTATTCCCACCTGTCTTGCCACAGGAAGCAGGATTGCTGTAAGCATGAGAATCAAAGCCGTTGCGTCCACAAACAAACCAGCGAAGACCAGGAACAAGGAGATCATTATCATCAGAACGTTTGGATTGGAAGATATTCCAAGGAGAAATTCCGCGAGCTTTTCCGGTATCCTTTCCCATATCATACCGTAACCAAAGATTGTAGACATTGAAAGTATGAACATCACACTACCGATATCACCAAGAGAATTCTCCAGGGTTTCCCAATAAAAGGTTTTGAAAGACATCTCCCTGTGTATTATGAATCCCACCAGCATTCCGTACAAAACTGCGAAAGAACCAACCTCCGAAGGGGTGAAGATACCGCCTCTCAAACCCACAATCAGCAAAACCGGAAACATAAGAGCCCAGATACTCTTTCCAAGAGATCTGAAAACTTCGTTTATCGGTGCTCGTTTCTCTCGTTCAGGTGCAAGGTTCAATCTTTTAGCAACAAACCATATGGTGATCATGTAAACCACCATCAAAAGAAGACCAGGTCCTATTCCCGCCGCAAAGAGCCTTCCTATGGAGACCTGACCGATTGTACCGTAAATGATGAAAGCGATACCGGGAGGGATAATAGGAGTGATCAGGGACGTCCAGACGTTCACGGCAACAGCGAATCCTCTTGGATAGCCTCGTCTGAGCATCTCTGGACCGAGCATCCTTGTTTCCATCGCCGCGTCCGCAATACTGGATCCGGAAACTCCTCCCATCAACGTGGAAAGAACAGCTGAAACCTGACCGAGTCCTCCTCTCATGTGACCAACGAGGGTAGAGGCAAAATCAAGGAGTCTTCTCGTCACACCGGCAGAATTCATCACATTACCAGCCACAATGAACATGGGAATAGCAAGCAGCGTGAAATTCACTGTTTGAGAAAGCAGTCTCTGTATCGGAATAGTGATGGGAAGTTCTGGATGCTGAAGAAACCAGAGGAATCCGGATATTCCTATAGCGAAGGCAACAGGCATGCCAAGCATCAGAAAAACAGCGAAGGCAATGAGCACTATGATCATGTCATCTTTCCTCCTTCTTGTTGCCTCTGAACTCTTCTATCAGCTTCAGTACAGTTGTTCTGAATAGCAAAATTGCACCAACAGGAACACTCAGTGTGACCCACGTGTAGCTGAAGTTTGGTATCCCCACGAAGGTTCTGTATCTTGTTTTATAGGAAAGATAAAAGCCCCACACGATAAGATAAACAATGAAAGCAAGGATAATGATGTAATTCACTACCCTGATGATCTTTTGAGTCCTTTCGGAAAATTTCTTCACAAGGATGTCCACAGACATCATCTTGTTTTCACGCCAGGCCACATCCACCGCAAAGAAACAGGCCCAGGCAAAGAAAAAGCTACTCATATCAACAGCCCAGTTTATTGGATGCTTTAGAAATCTGGCAACTCCTGAAGCAAAAACGAGAACAATCATAACCATAAGGAGAATCTTGGCGGCGTGTTTTTCAAACTTCAAAAGAATCTGGTCCACTTTTTTCACGTCTCTCACCTCTGTCTGAACAGAGTGAAAGCCCGACCCAGAAAGGGCCGGGCAATTGATGATTACTCTCCCTTCACTTCCTTGATCAACTGGTTGAGAGCATCCTCAAGACCGAGATTCTTGTAAGCCTGTTTTGCCCTTTCCATAAAGGCTTCCTTGTCGATTTCAGAAGCTGGTATCACTGTCATACCCTTTTCAATACACTTCTGTTTGTATTCTTCTTCGAGTTCTTTCATGATTTTGAGAGAAACTTCGATTCCCGCTTTGTCAATCTCTTCCTCAATAATCTTCTGATATTCCTTGGGCAGGCTGTTGAACCAGTCTGCGCTGACGATTTCGAAGTTGATGAGAAGGAAGTGTCCCGTTTCAGACATGTACTTCAAAACTTCGTATAGACCACCGTTGTAAACATTCGCGTAAGTGAGTTCTGCTCCATCGACCGCTTTCGTCTGGACCGCTGTGTAGATCTCTCCGAAGTTGACGGCAACAGGGATGGCACCAAGAGCTCTTATGGATTCCTGCCATGCAGGCGCACCGGGAGTTCTGATTCTCAAACCATTCAGGTCTTCCGGTTCCCTGATGGGTTTGTTTGTCACAAAGTGTCTGTAACCCTGCACCCAGTAGAAGGAGAGAACCTTTATACCGAATTTCTGTTCCAACTCTTTCAACCACTTCTGCATTGTTGGAGATTGCTTGATCTTCTTCAGAACCTCCATCGCCTCTTCAGGAGTTTTTGCGCCCATGAAATCGATGAAGTATGCAAGGTTCATGACGCCGATGTCTTTAACGTACATTCCAAGCCTTGCAGAGTCCGTGTTCCATCCCACAGGCGCTCCCATTCTGATCTGCTCGATGATGTCCTCTTCCACACCAAGCTGTGAACTCGGGAAGACTTCAATTCTAACATCGCCGTTCGTTCTCTCCTCAACTGCCTTGGCCCATTTCAGAAACGCCTGATGGTACGGTTCACCTGGAGCAAGAACGTGTCCAAATCTCAGTGTGTACTTTGCACCGAACACAGCCGACACTAAAAACACGCCTAAAATCAGCATCAAAAGAAGCTTTTTACCCATTAACCCACACCTCCTCGGTAAAAATATTTTTTTCTTATGGTACTATAACCATATCTTTGCAAAAAAATTTTATGTCTCAATCGGATAGAAAGTCAATGGTTAACATTTCTGTTACATAATGTGGTGATAGTATACTGATTAGGAGGGATGAGATGGGAGTTTTTTCTTTTCTTGGCGACAAATACCACGATCACGATCTCTTTCTGGAAACCTTGAAATATGCCTTAAACTGTGAGATCAATGATCTTCGTCCTGAGGATTTCCCAGAGATCAGAAAATTCCCAGATCTTGTTGTCATAGGACGCTGGAACCTCCTCGACGATGAAACACCGTGGTTCAAAGAGGAAGAAACAAAGATTCTGGAAGACTACGTGAGATCCGGAGGAATGCTCTTTGTCTGGCACTCCGGCCTTGCACGTTTTCCAGAGAGCTACAACAGGCTTGTTGGAGGAAGGTTCATCCACCATCCACCTCAGAAGAAAGTGAGATACTACGGCAAGGACGTTGAATTTGAACTCGTAGATGAACACTATTTCGTGGATCTGTATTCCGATGTGGAGATATTCCTCTGGAGTGAATCAGAAGACGGTACCTCCATCGCGGGCTGGATGAAAAGATATTACAACGGAAAAATACTGGCCCTCACATCTGCTCACAGTGAGGGCCTGAAGGATCAGGTCTTTAGAGATTTTTTGAAGAAAGTTCTCAACACCTTTGTTAATCAGGCTTCATGGTAACTCTCCACCGGATAGTCGATCTCCTCGAGTTTCTTCAAAACACTGTCCAGATCTTCCGTTTCAACAACCACTTTCTTCTCTTCCACGCTCACTTCGTAGTTTTTAACGCCCAGTTCTTCCAGCGCCTTCGAAATTCTCATTTTGCAGTGATTGCAGGAAATATCCGGAACGTTGAGTACGTACCTCATGGCAGCACCTCCTCAGATTTTGATCGTTCACTCTCTCACCCTCATAGAGTTGAGAGTCACAGTGATGGAACTGAAAGCCATGGCGAGTTCTGCGATCACCGGATGAAGCAGTCCCATCATCGCCATGGGAATGGCCACCACGTTGTAGAAGAAGGCCCAGAACAGGTTCTGTTTTATGATTTTGAAAGTCTTTCTTGATATTTCTATCGCATCGACGACTTTCGATATACCGCCCTTTGTTATGATGATGTCTGCGCTGTCGATGGCAAGGTCTGTTCCCGAACCTATCGCTATTCCAACATCTGCCCCTTTCAAAGCAGCGGCGTCGTTCATACCGTCTCCCACCATCGCAACTTTCTTTCCCTGGGCCTGGTAATATCTCACAAGGTCCAGTTTCTCAGAAGGTTTCACACCCGCGTGGAACTTCTCTATCCCAAGTCGCCTTGCAACCGCTCTTGCTGTCTTTTCGTTGTCTCCCGTTATCATGACAGGTTCTATTCCCATCTCCTTGAGCCTTCTCACGGCCTCGGGACTGTCTTCCCTGATAGGATCTTCTATCGCAAGAAATCCCACAACTTCACCGTTTCTTCTCACCTCAACCACGGTCTTTCCCTCTTCCAGAAGAGACTCGTACCTTGAGTAATCCTGGGGCTTTCCAACAAAATACTCTTCTCCCTTGTAAAGTGCCCTTACCCCTTCTCCCGGGATCTCTTCCACGTTTTCTATCTCGACCACATCCTGAGAGAGTTCCGAAATTGCTTTTGCAAGAGGATGGTTCGAATTTCTCTCCACGCTCGCTACGATCCTCACCAGTTCGTCGGAAAGGTTGTGATCCACCACCCTTGGACTGCCCTCGGTGAGCGTTCCTGTTTTGTCTGTGAGAACCACCCCAATGTCCTTCGATGTCTGAATCGCCTCGGCGTTTCTTATGAGAAGACCTTTCTTTGCCGCAAGTCCCGTTCCAGTCACAAGGGCCATGGGAGTTGCAAGACCAAGCGCACATGGACACGCTATGACGATCGTGGCAACAAAGACGAAGATGGAAAAGGTCAGCGGGTCACTGGTTTGTATGATCCAGGGAAAGATTTCTCTTGCTTTTTCTACAAAGGGAAGGAATTGTTCGTAATTGAAGTACCACACCAGGGCACTGGCTATCGCAAGGACGATGATCGTGGGGACAAACCACATGGTGATTCTATCGGCGAGAGCCTGAATCGGCACCTTCGAACCCTGCGCTTCCTGAATCAATTTGATCATTTGAGACAAAAAGGTGTCTTCTCCTACTTTTGCGACTTTTATTTTGATAGGGCTCGATACATTCAAAGAACCACCGATTACTTCATCGTTTTCTCTCTTCAAAACCGGTATGGATTCTCCCGTCACTACGGACTCATCGATTGAAGACTGGCCTTCCACGATCACCCCATCCACGGGTATTCTTTCGCCGGGCTTCACGAGTACGATGAAATCCTCTTTCACCGCCTCTATCGGCATCATCACTTCTCCTTCATCGGTGATGACACGGGCTTCTTTCGCCTGAAGTTTCAGAAGGGCTTTGATTTCTTTGCTGGCCCTGTCACGCAGATAAGATTCTATGAAACGTCCTGTGATGTGGAACGCAACGATCATGGCACCTATGGCACCGAAAGACATCACGGGAAGTCCTATACTGTCGAGAACAGCCGTTACCCAGGAAGTCACCGCACCGAAGAAGATGAGTGTGTCCATGTTTGTGTGTTTGTGTGTGAGGGCTATCCATGCCCCTCTGATCGTTCCTCTGCCCACATAGAACGTAACGAACGCACCTGCGAAGACCTCTATCCAGGTGAAATACGGCACCTTGGAAACAAACATGTGATAAATCATAAGGAGGGCAAGAGGAGCCGTGACGAGCCAGGCAAGGATCAAATTCTTTTTCGATTCTTCGTAACGCTTTCTTTCCACGTCCTCTGGTGATTCTGTACTGATTCCATAACCTACCTCTTCCACCGCTTTTTTGATTTCCTCGAAGGATAACTCTCTTTCTGCCACGATGAAACCCGTGGAGGTTGCCAGATTCACCGCTGCGAATTTCACCCCGTCGAGTTTTCTCAGGGCCTTTTCAACGGTTTTCGCACATGTGGCACACGTCATTCCTGTTACGGTGAAGGTCTTCTTTATCCCTTCATTCTTCACAGCACGATCCTCCATTGTCCTCTGATCGGCCATCTTGCCACACCTCCCTCGCCCAGGTTTCTGCAATGCACGCTCCCATGGTGACAGCAACTTCGAGGATCTCTTTTATTTCATCCTTTGTGGCACCCATTTCGATCGCTTTCTGATAATATCCCTGAGCACAGGGTTTGCACTTTTCCACAACCGCTATGGCTAAAGCCGTCAGCACTTTGTACTTTGCAGGGATAGAACCGTCAGCGAAAGCCTTGTTTCTCATTCTTACAACGGCACCACTCACTTCAGGGAATTCCTTTCTCCAGCGTTCAAATTCACTCATCCTGGATCCTCCTTTTCATTCTTTCGTACTCTTCTTCGGTGATCTCACCGCGGGCAAACCTTTCCTTCAGTATCTCAAGAGCCTTTTTGTTACTGGTTCTTCCTTCCGTTTTCTCATGTCTTTCTCCTCCAAGCCACCTGAAGAGAAAGGCAAAGAGAACCACCAGAATAACTGCCCAGAAAATCATCATGATAACTCCTCCCCAGTTCCAGGGCCAGAAGCCCCAGCTCCAAAAACAAAAAGGACACATCGTTGATTCCTCCTCTCAAATTATGCTACACTAATTGTAGCACATTATGAGAGACTAATTCAAGTCGAATTTTTCCAGTAAGGAGGTGGATTTTATGAAAGTGAAGGATCCCGTCTGCGGAATGAAGATCGAAAAGGAAGAGGCGGTGGAAAAGGTGGAATACATGGGGAAAGAGTACTACTTCTGTTCTCAAGAGTGTGCTGAAAAGTTTAAAGATAATCCAGAACAATACGCGCACCGGGGAAAGTCACGTGGTCATGGATGTTGTCATTGAAAGATTAAAAAAAGGCGCCGCCCGGCGCCTTTTATTCATTCAGGATCTTTTCTATCTCTTCCATTACTTCATCTGTGAGTTTTTCTTTGATCTCGACTGCTTTCAGGTTCTCTTCGAGCTGTTCTGGTCTGCTCACTCCGAGAATGACACTGCTGACGTTTTTGTTTTTCAAGATCCACGCGATGGCAAGCTGTGGAAGACTCGCTCCCAGTTGATCCGCTATTTTCTGGAGTTTTCTGAGTTTTTCGAATGTCTTTTCGTTGAGCAGTCCTCCTTCTTCGAGCCACTTTCTCACCTGCGGGAACGTGGCAAGCCTCGATCCTTCCGGGATACCGTTGTTGTACTTTCCAGAAAGAAGGCCCGAGGCAAGAGGAGAATACGTGGTGAGACCCATACCGTACTTTTCGTACAGAGGAGCGTATTCTTTCTCCACTCTCTCCCTCACGAACATGTTGTACTGCGGTTGCTCCACGATGGGAGGCATGACGCCTAGTTCCTTACAAACCCTGTGCGCTTCCTCTATCTCCTTTGCACTCCACTCAGAGGTTCCCCAGTAGAGTGCAAGCCCTTCTCTCAAAATGTAGTCCATCGCGAAGACAACTTCTTCCATGGGAACGTTCGGATCGGGTCTGTGACAGTAGAGGATATCCACATAGTCCATCTGAAGCCTCTTCAAAGAGTTCCAGGTCCCCTCGAGAAGATGCTTCTTCGAAAGCCCCAGATCGTTCGGGCCACTTCCACCCCAGAAGATCTTCGTGGAAACGACGAGGTCCTCTCTTCTGAAGTTCTTGAGTATTTTTCCAAGCATCGCCTCTGCTATTCCACCCGCGTACGCCTCTGCCGTGTCGAAGAAGTTTATTCCACTGTTGAACGCCTTTTTCACCACTTCTGTGGCAGTATCGAGGTCGAGCTGTTTTCCAAACGTGAGCCAGGATCCAAGAGAGAGTTCGCTGATCTTGATACCCCATTTTCCAACCTTCCTGTACTCCATAAACAGCACCTCCTCACAGCAGACTGGAAACAGACACCCTGTTTCCCTGAGATCTCACACATGCTTCTATGAAGGCAAGATCCTTCAGCGCCTCGAGAGGATCTCCCAGATCGTTTCTCTTTTCTCCCATGATCACACGGTAGAAATCCTCGAATTCTCTCTGATAACTATCCTGATGGGGAACTTCTATCTCTTCTCCGTTCAGGACTATTCTGTCCCAGAATATTTCCATTCTTCCTTTCGTTCCAACGATCTCGAACCTGTCGTCTCCTCTCAGAGAATAGGAAACCGTGTAATTTCCAACAACACCGCTTTCAAACTCAAAAATCGAAGAAAGAAAATCCATTCCGCCAAGGAGTGGGGAGATATCCTTTGCGATGGCAGAAACCCACGCTATCTCACCAAAGATCAGTCTCATCGCCGCCACATGATGTACGCCTCCGTCCGAGAGAAAACCCCCGATGTGTTTTGGGTTCTTTCTCCAGTCGGTGTGAACGTACTCGTTGTTTTCGTCCATTCCCACCCAGATCTGCCAACCCATGAAAACAGGATCACCTATCGCCCCGCTCTCAACCAGTTCTTTTGCCTTCCAGAACGCTGGAACGTGTCTGAAATTTTCCGCGATGTAGACTGTTTTTTCAGACTTTTTTGACAACTCGACAACTTTCTTTCCCGTTTCTACGTCCGTTGAAATGGGTTTTTCACAGATCACATGGACTCCTTTTTGAAGGGCCTTTTCAATGAACGAGAGGTTCAATTCAACGGGAAGTGTGAGGTCGACCGCGTCAACAAGACCAGAATCCAAAAGTTCCTCGTATCTATCGAAAACAACAGGATTTCCGACCATTTTCGCGAACTCTTCAGCGTGAGACCTCGTTCTACTCGTGACAGCCGTGATCTCAAAGAGATGGGAAAGATTCTTCAAGGCAGGAAGGTGCAACTCTCGAGCGGCGATTCCACACCCCACAACACCCAACCTGATTCTTCTCAAAGGCTTCACCTTCTTTCATGTGGCTTCCCAATACATTATAGTTTGAAAATGTTTTCATTTCAATGTTCGGTGAAAACATCGATCCAGGGTTTTTCAAATGAAAAAACGGTGTAGAAGATTATGGAGACGATAAAAAGTACAACTATCACTATTTTGAAATCTGTTCCGAGAGAATTTCTTTCCAGATTTCTCTCGAAAATCTCTGACAGAATCGCAGCAAGGAAGGTCACCACAAAAGCCCAGGAAAGATCCACAGCAAGCGATTCGATATGTCCAAAGAACACAGGGAGCATGTACCAGATGAGCACTATGAACCAGGGAAGAAGAACTGTTGATAGGATACGAGGATACCAGAACCCGTGTTTTTTCTTCGCGAAGAAATACTCGATGATGTTCGTGAAAAAGTACGCCCAGAAACCGATCTTGAGATGTTCAAAGACAGACTCGTCAACTCCACAGATGGGCTTTAAGAATTCCCAGCCGGAGAGTTCGTAGCCAAAGTGAAGAACAGCGTAGATACCCAGAAAGATCAAAGCCTTCCAGAGCATCATCACACCTCCCCTATACGAAGCTTGTACAAATTCTAACACCAGAACAAAAAAGGGCGGAAATCCGCCCTTGAACACGCTTCTGTTGGTAAAACTCTCACTCTTTCAGAAGGATCAAGACATCGAGCGGTTGCAGCCTTGCCTTTTTTTCATACAAATTTCCTTTGATCCGATCCCTGAACGTTCCTTCCGGCAAGTCAACGATCTGCGGTTCATGAGAGTGATTGAAGAGAAAGTAGAAGGTCTTCTCTCCCTTGACTTTCTTTATCACCTCTACACCATCTGGCGGTGTGATCTCTGCTCTGAGATCGTGTTCTCTCTCTATGAACTTCACAAGATCCCATACAAGATCGAAAGACGCGGAAGAACCTACGTAGTAAACCCATCCACCACCGTATCTGTTTCTCAACACGGCAGGTTCGTTCATGTAATAGTCCCTTCCAAATCTTCCGAGCACTTCCGCTGTGGTGGTTTTTATGCAGTCAAACACCAAACTACACTCGTACCTTTTGCCAAACATCAAGATTTCGTTTTTCTCTTCAGGTGGCAAAGCATCTATTTCTTCCACATAGCCCCCCATAAGATCGCGAAGATAACCTGGATAACCTCCCAGAACAACCTGATCGTCTTCATCGACAATACCGCTCATCGTTGTGAGGATCAAGATTCCTCCGTTCGAGACGTAATCTTTCAGCTTCTGTGCAAGTTCTTCGCCCACCATGTAAAGCACCGGAGCGACGATGACCCTGTATCTTTCAAAATTCTGATCTTTCCCAACAACATCGACTCCAAGACCGGTTTTCACAAGTGCCTTGAAATACTTTTCTGCTTCGTTCAGATATCTGAAGTCTATGTTCGGTGTGAGAGTGTCTTCCATCGCCCACCAGCTTTCCCAGTCGAACAGAAGGGCAGTCTGTGAGACAACCCTTGTGTCGAGAAGATCCGATAAGGACTTTATCTCTTCTCCCACTCTTTTCACTTCCCGAAAGACCCTTGTGTTCGGACTGTCGACATGTGTGATAACAGCCCCGTGGAATTTTTCTACTCCTCCCTTTGATTGTCTCAGCTGAAAGAACATGAGAGTCTCTGCACCGTGAGCGAGAGCGTGATAACTCCAGAGCCTCATCTCTCCTGGTCTTTTCTGGGGGTTGTACCATCTCCAGCACGCCTGCGAAGGAGACTGTTCCATCAGGACGAAGGGTTTTCCTTCTTTCAAACAGCGTATCAGAGAGTGTCTCAAAGAAATCACGGAGAAATCTTCTTTGTAACCGGGATAGTTGTCCCATGCTGCAACGTCCATATGCTTCGCCCATTCGAAATAGTTCCACTCCTTGAAAGTTGCCGCAATCAGATTCGTGGTGACGGGTATGTCGGGAGTGTGTTTCTTTATTGCCCTGTATTCCTCCAGGAAACACTCGAGCATACTCTGTGTCATGAAGCGTCTGTAATCCAGATAAAGTTCTGGAAGAACAGATTGATACCTGTCCTTTCTCCAGACGAGAACACTCCTCGTTGTTGGAACAGGAATCTCTTCCCAGGCGGTGAAGGTCTGGGACCAGAACCGTGTGTTCCATCTTCTGTTCAATTCATCGAGTGTGCCGTACTTTTCCTTCAACCAGTTCTGAAACTTCCCCCTGCAGATATCACAGTAGCAGTAGTTCAGGTATTCGTTGTTCACGTGCCAGAGAACGAGAGCAGGATGATCCTTGAAATGTTCTGCGAGTTTCTCTGCAATGTTTCTTGCAAAATATCTGTACTTCTCACTGTTGGGGCAAAAGTTCTGTCTGCCTCCCTTTTCTCGCTTTACACCGTTCACGTCTGTGAAAAGGATTTCAGGGTATTTCTGCGTCATCCAGTGAGGGGGAGCGGATGTGGGAGTTGCAAGACAGACGTAGATACCTTCTTTGTACAGGCGATCCATTACTTTTTCAAAGAACGAAAAATCGTAGGTGTTCTCGTCTGGTTGGATAAGACTCCATGAGAAAACCCCGATGGTGACCACGTTGATACCTGCTTCTTTGAACATCCTAATATCTCTTTCGAACGTTTCCTCGTCCCACTGTTCCGGGTAGTAGTCTCCTCCGTACCAGATCACAGGAAGTTTCGGATTTACCACCCATGTTCACCTCCAAAAAACCCCGGCGATCGCCGGGGCTTCCTCATTTCTGTTCTATGTAGAACTGTATCGGCATGGCGTTCCACGGGCTGAAGAACGGCGTTGCTGTCACCAGTTCCTCCGGTACGTTCTTGAAGTTGTTCTTGACAATAGCAGGAGATATATCTTCGCCCACCGTTCCTATCATCCAGAGATTTTCTCTGTGAATCTTCGTTACTTCTTTCATGAGTTCCTTGATCTTTTCAGGATCGGAAGTGTTCTGAATCTCCTTCCATACGTCGAGTAGTTTTTCGAGAGTCTCCTTTATACCCTCGGGTGGAACGATCGCATCTTCCTGCTGTAGATATTCCTTCAGAGATTCTTCTCCTTCAAGGTAAGAACCAGCCCAATCAGCCCAGCCAATGTACCACGCAGAAGCGTACTCCGTGCTTCCAGGAATGATCCATAGGGGATCCACAAGAGGCTGGCTTGCCCTATCCATCACCCAAGCCTGCGCATCGAAATCGTGCGCACTGAGCCTCGAATCGTAGAGTGACCTTTCGAGGTTCTCGATTTCGACCCGAACACCTATCTGTTTCCAGTATTCTTTCACCATTGTCCAGACATCAACATGGGTCTGACCGGTGACCTGTATGGTGAATCTCAGAGGTCTTCCATCGGGAAGGAGTCTGTACTCGTGCCTGCTGTCCCACTTCAGTCCCATTTCGTCGAGGAGCTTGTTTGCTCTGTCTGGGTCATACTCCGCATACGCCTTCTCCCATTCAGGATCGTAGTACGGAGATCCGCTCACGAACGAGGCTTGCCTTGGTTCTGCCAGTCCGTTGAAGAGGATCTCGTTGATCTCCTCTCTGTTGATAGCAAGTGACAGCGCCTGTCTGAATCTCACATCCCTGAAAACTTCTCCGAGTACAGGATCTGGCGGATCGGATATGTTCAGCATCACCATGCTCACGGATCCATTGTCGGTTTTCCATCTCAAAACCCTGTAACCACCGCTCTTGGCGTTTTCGAGAAGAAGCGGCAAAACACCCGGGCCGGGTCCCAGAAGACCGATGTGCCTCCACTGCATATCGATTTCTCCGGAGATTGCTTTCAACATGATAACTTCACTACTTTGAACGTATTCGTGTCTGATCCTGTCAATGTAAGGCAGTTGATTCCCTTCGATGTCAACTGCCCAGAAGTATGGGTTCCTCTCGAGAATGTAGAACTGTTCTGTTGGATCTGTGACGGGTTTCCAGGGTGTTAAAACGGGCAGATCAAGACTTTCGAGAAAATCACTTTTGTCATTGAAGAGATCTACCCATGTGTTGTGAACACCCTCAACCATTTTCTTTTCGATCTCTTCCATAGGAGTGTAATTTGGGTGGAATTGCTTCAAGAAATGTTTTGGAGAGCCTGTGAATCCTCTGTTCGCCACTTGAAGCAGAAACAGAGCGTACGGTTGTTTGAACACGAATTTCACCGTGTAGGGATCTGGAGCTTCCACCCTGTCGAGAAGTCTGTACCAGGCGGGTTTCGCAGGGGTGAGTTCATCATTCCCCAGTATATCGTCGACCCAGAAAAGGATATCTTCGGAAGTGTAGGGATGACCATCGGACCACTTCATGCCTTCTCTGAGATGAAAGACATATACTTTTCCATTTTCAAGTATGTCCCAGCTTTTCGCTACTCCCGGTACAAACTTCTCTCCGTTCTTGTCCCAGAACACAAGACTCGCCTGGTTGATTCTGGGAATACCCCACCTGTCAGAAGGTCCTTTCCAGACTCTCCTCCAGGTGCCACCGTACTGTCCTACACTCTCCTCAGGAACTACAACAAGAGGTTCCTTTGGAAGTCTCTGCTCGACCGGTGGGAGCTTTCCTTGCTTCACAAGTTCCGCAAGCATAGGTGCCTCGTTGAACTTTTCAATCCTTTTACCCGTGGCTTTGTAGTAGTCTTCAGGTGTTGCGTAGACACTCCAGGAAAGACCAATCACAATGAACAGTGAGACGAGCAGAAAAACAAAGACTTTCCTCATGAACACACCCCCTTTGATGAATGTTTTTATTTTTTTCCTCTAAAGAAATTTCTTCGTTATTATACTACCACCGCTGTACAAAGAGAACCAAACACGAAAAAATCCGATTTTCTGGAATTATTCACAACTATCGATAAATATCGATTTTTACCGTCAATTTTCTCATCTGAAATCGTATTTCCTAATTTGAAAAAGCCTTCAGAAAAGAAACTCGACGTTAATCTTCTATAATTCGCTGGTATCTGGTTTCAGAGGAATTATTCGAACTCTGCGTGAAAACACTTTCATGATAATCTTAGTTCAAAAGGAGGTGGGTCAAAATGCGTTTCACGGAAGGGCTGTGGAGATTGAGAGAGGGGGTACAGTTGTTCAGGCCAGAACAGGTGTACGAATACTCCTGCGATGGAAAAAGATTGATCCTTCGATCGCCGTTTCAGAGGGTGGAGCACCGGGGACAGACGCTTCAGGGTCCGGTCTTCGAGATCGAGATCTCCTCTCCGTTTGAAAACGTAATAAGAATTCGGTTCAGACATTTCAAGGGAGTACTCGAAAAGCCCCCGTACTACGAAATCTACCAGGACGAAAACTTCACACCGGATATCAAAGAAACAGAAGGAAGTTTTATCTTCACCTCAGGAAAGGCAAAAGCGATCATAAGGAAGAATCCCTTCGGTGTGGAATTCTTTTACGAAGATCGTTTCCTCACGAAATCGGATCTGGGATACGCCGTGGCACCAGAAGGGAGGTTCTGTCTTGAAAGACTCCACCTGAGTGTGGGAGAGATGATCTACGGTCTCGGAGAAAGGTTCTCACCTTTCGTCAAAAACGGTCAGAGAGTTGTCATGTGGAACGAGGACGCCGGAACGATCTCCGATATGACCTACAAGAACATCCCGTTCTATGTGAGCATCAGAAAATACGGTGTCTTTGTGAACGATCCTGGAAAGGTGGACTTCGAAATCGCAACAGAACATGTGGAAAAGGTGCAGTTCAGTGTGAAAGGAGAGACTCTGGACTATTTCATCATCGCCGGGAAAGATCTGAAAGAAGTTCTGGAACGCTACACACTTCTCACAGGACGACCAGAACTTCCTCCTGCCTGGAGTTTCGGACTCTGGCTCACCACATCCTTCACCACACAGTACGATGAGAGAACTGTGATGGAGTTCGTGGATGGCATGAGAGAGCGTGACATACCCCTTCATGTCTTTCACTTCGACTGCTTCTGGATGAAGGAGTTTCACTGGGTGGATCTTGAGTGGAACAGGGAGAACTTCCCCGACCCTGAAGGGTTGTTGAAACGTCTCAAAGAGAAGGGCCTGAAGGTGTGTGTCTGGATAAACCCCTATGTCTCTCAGTTTTCGAGTCTCTTTGACGAGGGAAAAGAAAAGGGTTATTTCCTGAAAAAACCAGACGGAGATGTCTGGCAGACGGACGACTGGCAACCAGGAATGGCGATCATCGATTTCACGAATCCGGAAGTCAGAAAGTGGTTCGCTTCAAAACTGGAAAGATTGATAGATATGGGAGTTGACTGTTTCAAGACGGACTTTGGAGAGAAGATTCCCACAGATGTGGTCTATTACGACGGATCCGATCCTGAGAAGATGCACAACTACTACACCTATCTGTACAACAAAGTGGTCTTCGAAACCATTGAGAGAAAACTCGGAAAGAGAAACGCTGTCGTCTTCGCAAGGTCTGCAACGGCAGGGAGTCAGAAATTCCCGGTCCACTGGGGAGGAGATTGTCTGGCTTCCTATGAGTCCATGGCGGAAACCTTGAGAGGAGGTCTTTCTCTGGCACTGTGCGGTTTCGGTTTCTGGAGTCACGACATCGGAGGATTCGAGGACATCACAACACCGGATCTGTACAAGAGATGGGTGGCATTCGGTCTTCTGTCATCTCACAGCAGGCTCCACGGAAATTCGATGTACAAGGTTCCCTGGAACTTCGATGAGGAAGCGGTGGAGGTGCTCAGATTTTTCACGAAACTGAAGTGCAAGCTCATGCCCTATATATTCGCCAGCGCAGTCGAAGTACATGAGAGGGGAATCCCTGTCATGAGACCCATGATTCTTGAGTTTCCAGACGATCCCACCTGTCTCTATCTGGACAGACAGTACATGCTGGGAGAATCACTCCTTGTCGCTCCGATCTTCAGCGAGACGGGAGAGGTGACCTACTACCTTCCAGAGGGAGTCTGGACTCACTTTCTCACCGGCGAGAGGGTAGAAGGAGGAAGATGGAGAACAGAAAAATACGACTACTTCGGACTCCCACTCTTTACAAGACCGAACTCCATAATTCCGACAGGGTCCGTCGATGACAGGCCGGATTACGATTACGCAGACGGTGTCACATTGAACGTTTTTGAAATTTCAAACAAAACAGCGCATGTTTACAACACACGGGGCGAGGTGGAATTGAGTGTGAAAGTAGAGAGAAAAGGAAACGAGATACACGTTGAGGTCCTGAAGGACTCCAGAAAACCATGGAAGCTGCTGTTCTGGAACGAAAGGCTTGAAGCTGTGGAAGGAGCTGAGACAAGAGAACTAGAAAAAGGAACAGAGGTGGTTCTCAGCTTCCAGAGAGCGATTTTAAAGACAAAATGAGGGCGCTTCTGCGCCCTCATTTCATAAGCACAAAATCGATACTGGCTATTTCACAGAAGGTTTTGATCTCCTCCACGTAGTCCCCGTAGACGCCGTGGATGTGGTTGGAGGAATATTTGGCCAGGAATTCGTCTATAGGTGTCTCCATCTTCAAAAACGCGTGCGGCCAGTTGTTCTGTATGCTGTCTGCTATCTCGTAGTTCTTCTCCTCCCCAAAGTCCACGAACTCTCCGGGAACGACCGTGAATCTGTACCTTCCATCTTCCCTCGTGAGTCTTCCAAGTGTCACTTTTCCGGGTGCTGCTATGTGTTTTACCGCTGCACCACCTGCAGGGAAGTAGAACGTCTGTGGATAGAACTCCACTTTCTTCATGTTCTCGTCTGGATTGAACGATCTGGCTGCAAAGTACGTTGCGTGGTTTCCTGAGTTGCACAGATCCAGTACATCGTACTCCTCCACGTAGTGTCTCACGTCCGCAAAGAGCACGGGTGTTTTCGCAATCAGCTTGAATATCTGCATCGTGAGTGCCCCATCGGAATCTGCCTCTGTTGCGCACACGATCGGTTCGTGCTCTCCTTCCCAGTCGTAGGGATCGTTCAGAAACGCCTCTGTCACATCCATCGTTACGAAGTGTTCTGTGAGTTCGAGCTGGCCTTTTATTCCCACAAAGTCCAGCTCCATCTCCTCCACGATCTCCCTCACCGCATGATAGCTCTTTATCTGGAGTTCAAGCTTTTCTGGTGTGAGGTACTTCCCATCGTAGTGAACCGCTTTCGCTTTCTCTTCGATCCAGAGTCTTCCTTTTCTTGCACGCTCGTCCGGTATCAGCTGGCTTCTTCGAACGATCTCGAACTGGTCTATGTGCTCCACATCGACACCGAAGATCTTGTTCCACAGATCCACGTTAGGAACGGCGGTGTACATACCCATCGATCTTCCACCGAACACACCGTATCTCTGACCCCTGAGTTTTTTGTATGTGCTTCCCGCTCTGATGAATGCCATCACTTTCCTGAGAACTTTCTCGTCTTTTATGCTGCCCCACATCCTGTAGTGCTTCGTTCCGTCCTGTTCCAGCGCTCCCGCCGCAGAGAGCATCGCAACCATACCAGGATACTGTGGGTTTATGTTGGAAAAAAGTAGAAACGGTCCCGGTGCGAATTTGCTCGCAAGAACCGTGAAGTGAGGAAACGCCCACACCGCGTAGTTAAAGATGGTAACTTCCGCTCCTTCTTCTGCGAGTCTTCTTGCTTCTCTCTTCGCTATTGAAGGCTTCCACACGATTTCTTTCGCCCTGATTACCTCCACTTCTCCTGTTTCTTCCAGAGTTTTTGCTATCTCATCTTCGAACTTTTTCACAATGCCCTCAAGTTCCCTGTGCACGTACTCTCTTCCATCGGAAAAGCTGATGAGTCCTACTCTGTACTTTTCCTTCATTCTTCCACCGCCTCCAGCACGAGTGTTATACTGTCTATTTCAAGAATCTTTTTGGGTACTATAATTTCCAGGTTCTTCCCCACATTTTTGAAACTCAATCTCTCCCCCGTCAGGAAATGTTTCACTGTTCCTGCTGATAGATTGAGATCCTCAATTACAATTTTTTCTCCGACTGGGATGCCAAAAAAGATGGCAAAGATTCTGTTACATTTTCTGGTGAACCTGATCTCTGTTCCGTCCTCAGTCTTCGCACAGCACCTTTCCCAGACAGAAGTACCGTAGATGGCATCTCCGTACTTTCTCAGCCATTCACCAAGACCTAGAAGCCTTTCTTTTTGCAGATCCGGAATCGTTCCGTCACCCTTTGGCCCAACGTTCAAAAGGAGATTTCCTCCCTTGCTCACAACGTCCACGAGCGTGTAAATGAGCTGTTCAACAGAGAGCATGTGTTCCGGCCCTTCGTTTCGGTTGTATCCGAAGGAGAGTCCTATTCCCCTTGTGAACTCCCATTTGTAGCCCGGCAGATCCCCCGGATAGTTCACGTGGTACTCAGCCGTTTTGAAATCCCAGTGCGGCACTCCCCACCTGTCGTTCACAGCACCCTCTGAATGTTTGTTGTAGTAGTAAGTGAAGAGATACTTCAGGTCTTCCTTTCCTTTCTCCGGCCAGCCCATGTCGTTCCAAAGAACGTCGGGAAGGTACAGATCCACAAGTTCCATGACCTGTTTGTAGGCATAATCTGCGTATTCGTAGGTATTCGGCCTGATGTAAGAGAAATCCTCAGAGTATCTTATCGGCTCGGTCGTGAAGCGCCAGTCCAGACCACCTGAATAGTACACTCCAAATCTCAATCCTGCTTCTCTTACGGCTTTTGCAAGATCTCCTATGAGATCTCTCTTCGGTCCTCTCTTCACGGAGTTGAAATCTGTGTATTTCGTCCCCCACAGACAGAATCCATCGTGATGTTTCGTTGTCGGAATCACGTACTTCGCTCCTGCTTTTTTGAAGAGATCTGCCCACTCATGTGGATCCCACTTCTCTGCGGTGAAAAGATCTGCAAACTTCTCGTACTCGAAATCTTCCCCGTAGGTCTTCACGTGGTATTCCCAGGTGGGACTTTCTTTGATCCGAAGGGAATTTTCGTACCACTCCGCGTATGGATTCTGGAAAAACCACACATCCATCGGCACTTTACCGAGTTCACCGGTGGGCGTCGCCCATCCCGGAACAGAGTAAATTCCCCAATGGATAAAGATCCCAAATTTTGCTTCGTCGAACCATTTCGGTACTGTGTGTTCCCTCAGAGATTCCCATGTGGGTTTGTAACGATGACTCACTGTGCATCCCCCTTCTACAAATTAAACTTCTGGATAACTTCCTCATAGCTCAAGTCATCGTGTATGATGTATTTCAGGGCTGTCAGGACTTCTTCCATGTTTTCTCTCTGCCATAAGTTTCTTCCAAATATCACTCCTTTTGCACCTGACCTCATCGATTCCTGAACCACCTTCAGGATCTGTCTTGGATCGTCTGACTTTGGACCCCCGAGCACAAAAACGGGAACACGAAGCCTATGAATTATCCGAGAGAGACGACTTTCCCCCAAGAATTGAATCTTCAAAATGTCCGCTCCTATCTCCACGGCTATTCTCGCAGCAGATTCTATGAGATCAAGATCGTTCCCCTCTGAAACATTCTCCCCCCACAAAACCGGTTCGACTACCAGTGGCATATCCCAATGCTCACATTCTTCAACGGCCTTTGATATCACTTGAACTACTTCGGCTTGTGCACTCTTTTCTAATCCCCATGGAAATAGAATCTTCACGGCATCCACTGCCATTTTCACTGCCTGTTCTATGGAGTATATCAGCTTATGGGCGAATACTTTTTCGAATCCTCCCGGAACAGTTGAACCCATTGGAAGATCTATTGTTAGAATCCGAGCAGGGGCGCTTTTCCCTCTGAACAACTGATCTGTCAATCTCGCCACGCCAGGACTCAAAAGAACCCCATCCACACCACAGGGTATCGCTCTCTCTAAAGTTTCCACAGGATCCTCCAGTCCCTCTACGTTTCCAAACATCAAACCATGATCTAAAGCGATAATAAGAGACCTACCAGATTTCGGATTCAAAAACCTTGAAAATCTCACCGCCTTTCCACCATGCATCCAACTCACTCCTTTTCTAGAATCCATAAATTTTGTTTCTGAGTTTTAAATACTCAAGATATTTCCTTTGAAAGTAATCGCTCTCACCCGGGTAGAAATATTCATATTCAAAGTTTTGAGAAATTCTTTTGAAAAACTCTTCCCAATTCTTTTGGCCTGTTTTTGCGATTTTGGCTATCATAGCAGCACCAAGAGCGACGCTCTCGTGAACAGAGAAGACTTTCACGGCTCTGCCGAAAACACTTGCTTTTACCTTTAACCACTCTCTTAGCTGACTACCACCACCCGTTGCCACAACCTCATAGTTTTTCAATCCCAGTTTCTCGAATTCGCTAAGACAACCTCTCATTTCGAAAGCGATCGATTCAAGAACAGCAGAGATGATAACATCTCGATCATCCGTGTCTTTTAAGTTGAGGAACGCTCCTCCGATCTCTTCCCTGTCGAACGTACCACGGAGGTAGGGGAAGAAAAAGGCTGTGTTCTTTTGGTATTTAAACATCCTGAAAACGGAGTAATCTTCCTTGAGAATTTTGTTGAGGAGCCAGTCGATACAGAATCCACCCGTGGGAAGACCTGTGAGAAGATAGTACTTACCAGGGATACAGTGGAAACCAGCTTGGAACACCTTTGGAGCCTTCTTCAGGTACCCCTCCAAAGTTTCTCTACCGACCGTCCAGAGCATAGCCTCTGTCGTGCCAGAAGAATCCATCAACTTGGTTTCATCGTGAACACCAACGGCATAGGAAGCTGTTATATGGTCCTGACCAGCTGTTGTTACAATCACATCCTCAGGAAAACCGATTTCTTTGGAAATTTCTTCCCCTATCTTTCCTCGTGGAACTCCACTATCTACAACTTCGGGAAGGTGTTCTTTTGGAATGCCAGATGTTTCCACTAATTCATCGTCCCATTCTCCCGTGAGTATGTTCATCAACAACGTTCTTGAGGAGTGTGCCCTGTCCATCACGACGTTTCCTGTCAACAAAAAGGCAATCAAACTTGTCACATCGAGCCATTTGTAAACTCTTTGACTCAGTTCTTCATTTCTTTTGTAGAACCTCTTCATTTTGAACACAGAGTATATCCACGAAGGCCATAACCCTGTTTTTTTGAATATCACAATCGGTGGAACTCTTTCCAGAAACTCTCTGTATTCCCTCAGAACACTTTTGTTGTACCACATCATTCCGTCCTGAAGTACTTCTCCATCTTTCGATATTGGAAACACCGTTTCTCCGAGTGAAGAAATTCCAATAGCTCCTATCTTCTTTTTTACCTCCTCTGGAATTTCTTTGAGAGATCTCAATATCTCTTCAAAAAGCTTTTTTGATGACAGAAAATCGCCCTCTTCACTGGAAATCACCGGCGTTTTGAATTTTTCCAAAAACACCACTTTGAAATAATCATTGAACACCAGAACTTTCGTGTTGGTTGTCCCCACATCTATACCGCAATACACAAACGATCCCTCACCTTACTGAGAAAAAATTCCCTTCATCAATGCCTTTTTGTGAGACGACAGGTATTCTTTCACCCCTTCAAGATCCAGACGATCGGTGACAAGTTTTTCGAAGGGAAACTCTCCAGATTCTATGATCTTCACCGCTTCTTTCATTGTAAAAGGATTCAGGTAAGACCCGAGCAGTTTCATCTCCTTTCGATAGATCTCGAACGGTGAGATCTCAACCGTCTTGTCTTTGGAGATGACGCTGAACTGAAGGAGGGTTCCACCTTTTCCTGTGTGCTCAAAGCAAGCTTTGAACCCTCCCACCGTACCAGAGCACTCGACAGTGAGATCGTACTCACCTTTCGGTTCATCCACTTTCAATCCAAAATTTTGTACAACGTATTCCGCGCGTTTCTCGTCCTTCTCCGCAAGGACTATCTCTGCACCCGGAAAAATTTTCTTGAAGATCAAACCAAAAATCACACCTATACTACCTGCTCCGACTACGAGGATTCTGTCGTGGAATCCGTGTTTCACCATCTTAACTCCTTCGAGAATACAGGAAAGCGGTTCTGCGAAAACGGCTCTTTCTGCGGGTACATTTCTCACAGGATAAACCTGTGAGTTCTCCACGAGCACGTATTCTGCAAATCCTCCTGGTTCTGTCACACCTGTTGCTCGAAGGTTCTCACAGAACTGAGGCATACCTTTTCTACAGTAGTCACACTTTCCACAGGATCTGTTGGGATCGATCACAACCATCTGCCCCTTTTTGAAAACACCCGATCTTTCAACGGCGCCGACGATCTCATGCCCTGGAACAACTGGATAGTTGGCGTTGGTGCCTCCAGAGAATATCTTGTAGTCGGTTCCACAAATACCGCACGCGAGTACTTTCACGAGGGTCTGATCTTCACCAGGAACGGGTATCTCTTTTTCCACAACACTTACAGTACCGGGTTTTTCTATCAAAAGTACTTTCATATTCTAACCTCCTCACCAGACGGTGTAACCTCCATCAATCACAAGATCGTGCCCTGTCATGTAATCCGAAGCAGGACTTGCAAGGAAGATGGCAGCTCCTATCAGATCGTCCACCTCTCCCAGTCTTCCAAGAGGGATCATGTCGAGCCAGAGGGGAACAAGATCTTTCACGTTTGGAGATTCTATAAGAGGTGTTCTGATGTACCCGGGGCTTATGCTGTTCACTCTGATTCCGTATGGGGCCCACTCGGCGGCCAGGGATCTGGTGAGGTGAATCACACCCGCTTTTGAAGCGTTGTAAGCTGTCTGTTTCTGAGGTTTGTTCACGATGTGGCCAGACATGGACGCGATGTTTATGATCTTTCCGTATTTTCTTTCCTTCATGGCGTGAAACTCTGCCTTTGCGGAAAGAAACACCCCAACCAAATTCACATCTATGACCTTTTTCCATTTCTCAACCGGATAATTCTCCGCTTCGCACCAGTCTCCTATTCCCGCGTTGTTGACTCCTATGTCGAGTCTTCCCCACCTGTCCAGCGCCTTCTTGACTGCTCCAAAACAATCCTCTTCTTTTGTCACATCTCCAACATAGAAATCTGCTTCGCCACCTTTTTCTTTTATCTCTTCGACCGCTCTTCTGGCTGTTTCTTCGTTTATGTCCATGATTAAAGCAGCTGCACCCGCCGCTGCCAGCGCCTGAGCGATCGCCTTCCCGATGCCCTGTCCTCCACCAGTCACCAGAGCAACCTTTTCCTCTAAAGAAAAGAGTCTTTCAAGAATTGGCATACCATAATCCCCCCTATACGGAATTATCGAAGCTTCGTGACAATAAATATTCCTACTATAATAGAAAGAACAGTAGCTATGTAGATGGGTAAAAGGCTCTCGAGAAACCTCATCCATAGAAGATGTATGGCTACAAAAATTACAACAGATATAAAAATCCGGTCGAACAGATTGTACCTTGTACTCATAATTTCTCCCCCTCTTGAACAACTTATTCCTTAACAGCACCGAATGTCATTCCAGCAACTATATACTTCTGAACAAGGAAAAGGAAAACAAAAGCGGGAATCATAGTAACAATTGTCATAGCAGCCATTTCACCCCAGTTTGTTCCTGTAACGGTTACGAATTCTGCCAATCCTGTTGGCATTGTTCGAGCTCTGAAATTAGTCAAAGTCGATGCAAATAGATATTCATTCCACGAAAACAACCAAGTTAAGACTGCTGCTGCCATTATACCTGGCCGTGCTACCGGGAATATAATCTTCCATATTAATTGCCATAAATTTGCACCATCTACTAATGCTGCTTCGTCAATTTCTTTTGGAATACCATCTATTGTTCCTTTGAGTAACCATATAGCAAATGGTAGGTTAAAGACACAGTAAACCAGAATCAGAGCAAAATGTGTGTCATAGAAAAACGGAAGCACTTTTGCAAACAGGAGGTAAATAGGAAGAGTAAAAGCAGCGGGTGGTGCCATTCTATTTGTTAGTGTCCAGAAGAAAATATTATTGGATCCACGCAATCGGAACCGCGACAGGGAAAAAGTAGCCAAAAAAGCTAGAAATATTACAAGGAGGGTATTTCCTGTTGCGACTATTACAGAATTGAAGAGGAATTTTCCGTATATATCCCTAAAAAGAGGACGGATATAATTTTCCCAATAAAAAGAATTCAAAATAAGATCTGTTCTTGTAAACACTTCTAGCCTCGTTCTCAGGGAGACTAACAAAGTCCAGTAGATCGGGAAAATAGTGATAATGGAAAGAAAAATCCAAAGAACATACCATAATGCTTTGAAAACAGTTTTTTTCCTTATAGCCATCCTTTATCCCTCCTCGCGTCTGGTAACTACTTGGAGGAATAGCCAGCTTAGAACTATGGTCAAATAAAGCAGAAAAACAGAGATAGCAGATCCATAACCGTAGTCTGTTCTGGAAAACACCATTCTCCAAACATGTATACCAGTAAACCTTGTGGCTGTTCCAGGCCCTCCTCCTGTAAGCATCCACACCTCATCTACTATTCTTAGGGCATCCATCAAACGAATGAAGACAACAGTTAAGCTCACTGGTTTTAACAAAGGTAAAGTAACATGCCAAAAGGTTTGCCATCTGTTTGCCCCATCTATCTGAGCCTGCTCAAAAGGAGAACGTGGCAAAGCTGATAATCCTGCAAGGAACGAAAGAGTAACAAAGGGTGTCCAGTGCCAAACGTCCATAAGCACAACCGTCCAAAAGGCCTGAGTGGAGCTTCTTCCTATGTTGTACACAATCCCTATTTTTTCTAAATATCTGTAAATTATTCCAAGACCAGGATTTGTCATCAATTTCCACATGGCACCTATGGCAATCGGTGGCATCGCAAGAGGCAAAGTATGAATCAATCTGAAAGCATTTCTAAATCTATAAGGTTTCATCAATGAAATAGCAAGCATCAAACCCAAGAAGGTCTCAAGAGGGACGACTATTCCAGCGAACAACAAATTCTTACCCAAAGATGACAAGAAAGCTTCGTCGAATACCAATTTTCTAAAATTGTCGGCTCCTATCCAGATGGGTTTACCCGTGGCACTGAAGATGTTCCATCTGTAAAAAGAAAGGAACAGTGCATATATGAAGGGAACAACTCCTACAAAAAGAAGGATTACAATGGTGGGGGCCAGCAGCCCCCAACCTTTGCGTTCTTCCGATATTTTCATTTTTCAATCCCTCCACGCTTTGTTTTCAATATCCTAGTTCTGCAAGTGTTTCATCGATCTTTTTAGCTAGTTCGTCCAGAGCTTCATCAGGTGATATTTCCCCTCTCAGAGCTCTTGCAATGTACGGATATCCCATATCAACAATTATGGAGTGGAATGGGAATGGAGGAGCACCTGCAAACAACTTACCGTATTTTTCCATGAAGGAGAAATAATAGCTGAATTTAGGATCAGCCTTTTTAAGCTCTGGATCTTCAAACGTACTTTTTCTTACTACCCTCCCAGTTGCTAGAGCAAATGGGACTTGATTTTCCTTTGCGGTAACCCACTGAATGAACAGTAAGGCAGCTTCTTTGTGCTTAGAAGTTTTTGGTATTCCAAATGCACCTCCATCATAGTAACCAATGTAACCTCTTCCTTTAATGGCATCTTCCTTTACCTCAGGATAAGCAGGCGGGAGCGCTACTCCAATTTTCCCAACCACTTTAGAACGCGCTTCATCAGTAGCTATCCAACAAACATTCTCTCCGTATACAAATCCTTGAGCAGCTCGACCAGCAGCCATTGTAGCTGCCACTTCATCCCATGTACTCTGCAATGCTTCAGGCGGTGCATATTTCACTAACTCCACCCACCATCTTAAAGCTTTCTTTGCTTTTTCACCATTGAGCTGTCCTCCATTTTCAACGGAGGCTCGATAGTTATTCAAGTTAATACCCCAATTATAGACACCAAACATAGGAAGTATAGTCTCTACAAATTCATAGAAACAAGATGGATGAGAAGCTCCCTGCACAGTTGTACCCCAAAGCTCCAAATTATGTTTTTGAGCATATTCAGTGAAAAATTTCGCTATTTCCAGATATTCTTCAGGAGTTTTTGCAGGTTCCAATTCCTTGCCGTATTTTTCCTTATATTCTTTCCTTACGTTAGGATCATCAAAAAGATCTTTTCGATAAACATATGGTTTTACAAAAGCTTCAAATGGCAAACCAAAAAGATGACCTGTTTTAGGATCTTTGAAATAGTTTATAAAGTTGGTGAAATCTTCAAGATCAAGTTCTAGGTGAACGAGGTTCGATTTCTCTTTCATAAAAGCAGTTAGATCAGTCAAAAAACCTCGGTGTAGATACGAATATATGATGTCTTGTTCAACGTAAACAAAATCATAAACACCCGTTCCCATTTCCATATCTTTTATAGACTTATCGTACATCTGATCCCAAGATGTTGTTTCAAGAATGACTTTAATACCTGTTTCCTTTTCAAACAACGGTGCTAAAACTTCCTTAATGTACTTAGAAGGAGGGGTACTTTCGCTAATCCCTCTTATGGTTATTCCTTTGTACGGCTTTGCTGCTTCTGCCCACCACGAATTTTGGGAAAAACTAAGAATGGCCACTACCAATAACGCACTTAAAACAACCTTCGTAACAAACTTCTTCATACAAAACACCTCCTCTATGAAATATCGATCTTTCTCACCGATTATTCGTTAACAACCATAACTTTGACCACATTTGATCTATGATTTATAGCATATTCAAAGGCTCCTGCTAAATTATCCAAATTAAAATATTTGGAAATCAAAGATTTTAACACAAATTTTCCTTCAGAAATCAATTTTATGGCTCTGGGATAGGTGTTTGCATACCTGAAAACTGTCTCTATCCTAGCTTCTTTGGCAATCAACTCATTGACATTCAGGGGAACAGTGTTTGAAGGAGGTAAACCTACTAAAATTCCCGTTCCTCCTCTCGAAAGAAGATAAGGCACTTCAGAAACAGTTGTTTCACTGCCGGCTGTTTCAAAAACAACATCAAAACTGTTATGAAAAGCCTCATAATCTTCTCTTTTTTCCACTATTGCTACTCTTTTCGCCCCTAAATTCTTCGCAATTTCCAATTTCGAAGGAAAGATATCAAAAACTGTTACATCTGTTACTCCCACCGCTTTTAAACTTTGAAACACCATAATTCCGATGGTTCCTGAACCAAGTATTGCAACTTTGTGTTCGGGTTTGACTCCCGATCGTTCGACTGCCCACAATCCCACCGATAGAGGCTCTATCATTGCTCCCTCTTCATATGAGACGTTTTCTGGAAGTTTAAAGCAAAAATCTGCTGGATGTGTCACGTATTCTCTGAAAGCACCATCAATAGGAGGAGTTGCCCAAAATTTTACATCTGGGCACAGATTGTATCTTCCTGATTTGCAGTATTTACATTTTCTACAAGGTACTTGAGGTTCGATAGCGACTCTGTCACCCAGTTTCAAATCTTCTACTCCCTCTCCTACTTCCACAACTTCACCTGCTGCTTCATGTCCAAGAATAATAGGTTTTTCAACTACGAAATTTCCTATTCTCCCATGCTGGTAGTAATGAATATCGGAACCGCATATCCCTACTGCTTTAATCCTTATTAACACTTCGCCAGGGCCAGGAGAGGGAATTTCAATCTCTCTCATTTCAAATTCTTTAGGTCTCACCAGATAAACTGCTTTCATGTTATCACTCCTTCTGTAACCTTCATCATTTTTTGGTAACTCAAACGTTTGCTTTCACCGTTATTTTACATAGAGATTTGTTCAAATGTCAAGGGCCAAAATTCCCTATTTTTCATACTCATTAACCATTATCCTTGATTATTTTGAATTACTGCCCATTTTCTTTCTTTTTCTCATGCTTTTGATTACATATTGCCACGTAATAAGACATAATGCTAAAATAAAAAGCGAAAAACAGAAAATAAGATTTGGAGGTGATAATTTGAAAGGAATTTCTTTAAAAGATATTGCTCAACGATTGAACGTTTCTGTTTCAACGGTTTCTCGCGCTTTAAACGGAAAGCCTGGCGTCAGCAAACGTTTGCGTGAAAAAATTATAAAACTCGCCGAAGAACTAGGATACACACCCAATCCATTGGCAATCGGTTTGAAGAGCGGTACAACAAAATTGGTAGGAATTCTTGTTCCTGAGTTAAAGGGTGATTTTTTTGCTCTAATAGTTGAAAGTGTAGAAAGAGCATTGTACCATCTTGGGTATCGATTGTTGCTTTGCCCCACCGAAGACGATCCAAAAAAGGAGGAAGAACATCTCAAGATTTTGGTAAATCAAAAAGTCGAAGGAATACTCTCAGCACCTGCGAATTTTAAGGAAAACAAAGAGCTTTACGAGGTAATAATAAACGAATATAAAATCCCTGTTGTATTTTTTGACAGATTGGTTGAAGGAATAGAGACAGATTATGTTATATCTGACAATTCAGAGGGAATGAAGCTATTGATGGACTATTTGATTTCGCGGGGTCATAAAAAAATAGGATTCATTCATCCATTGCGAGGTATCTACACTTCTGAAATTCGTTTGAAAACTTTCCTTGAGTACAAAGACAAAATAGTCTTCAAAGAAGAATGGTTAATTGATGGAAAATCTTCAGAAGAAGATGCAAGGGAAGCTTTCCTCAACCTCATGCGTTCAAAAGAAAGGCCAACAGCAGTGATAATAGGTAGCTATCATATGACCCTTGGTTGTTTGAGAGCTGCAAAAGAAATGGCTTTGAAAATACCAGAAGATGTTTCAATAGTGAGCTTCGATGATGCACCATGGAATGAAATATTTGAACCCCCCATCACCTGTGTTTCACAAGATCCCAGAGAGATAGGATTAATTGCTGCTACCATTCTATTGAATAAACTAAAAAATAAAAAGCATAACAACACCAAAATGCAAATTGTTTTAAAAGTGAAATTCTTAAAAAGACTTTCTGTATCGACAATAAAGTGAGGGAGGTACTATCATGGCTACCATCCTCTGTACCGGCGAAATCCTCATCGATTTCATCTCCGAGGACAAAGGAAAGAACCTTTCACAGAGTGAGCTCTTCAGAAAAAAAGCGGGAGGTTCTCCTCTGAACGTCGCCGTTGCCCTCAGAAGACTGGGAAGAGAAGTTTCCTTTCTCGGAAAACTTGGAGGAGACCAGTTCTCCGAGTTCCTACTTGAGGTGATGAAAAAAGAAGGCATAGACACAACACACATCATCTTCGATTCTTCTTGTAAGACTACCCTCGCTTTTGTGGCAAGAGACGCTCAGGGAAATCCGGATTTCGTCTTCTTCAGAGAAAAACCAGCCGATACGAATCTGAGACCGGAAGAAGTGAACATCAACCCCGCACAATTTTCTTTCCTTCACATCGGATCATATTCTCTTGCCGTTGAACCATCGAGAAGCGCCTATTTGAAAGTGATGGAAACGTTTTTGGAAGAAGGGAAGCCCGTCTCTTACGATCCGAACGTGAGACCCTCACTGATAGAAGACAGAAACACCTTCGTGAAGGACTTTCTCGAGATCTCTTCGAAGGTAGATATTGTGAAACTCAGCGACAAGGATCTGGAATACATCTTCCAGGAAGATCTGGAAACTTCCGTTGAGAAGATTCCGATAAGAGAAGATGCAGTGCTCTTTGTAACAATGGGAGAGAAGGGATGTCTTGTGAAGTACAGAGGTAAAGTGCGTATGGTACCTGCTTTCAAGGTAGAACCAGTCGACGCAACGGGATGTGGAGATTCCTTCACGGCTGCTTTGATACACAAATACCTGGAGAAAAAACCAGAAACGATTGAAGATGCCGTTGAGATGGGAAGGTTCGCAAACGCCGTTGCGGCCATCGTCATCACGAGGGTAGGTGGGGTGGATGCGATGCCCACGTTAGATGAAGTCGAAACCTTTCTATCGAACCAGAAACGTTGAGTTGATACTTCATTAACCAAAAACCAACCGAAATTTCTAAAAATCCCCAGTTGGCTCTTAAAGAAGATGAGAGAAAATAGCCTTTGGGAGGTGGAAAGATGAAGATCTTTCTGGACACGGCAAATCTAGAGGAGATCAAAAAAGGTGTCGAATGGGGAATCGTCGATGGAGTCACAACGAATCCCACACTGATCTCAAAAGAAGGAGCCGAGTTCAAGCAAAGGGTGAAAGAGATCTGTGATCTGGTGAAGGGACCCGTCTCCGCAGAGGTTGTTTCACTTGATTACAAGGGTATGGTGAAAGAAGCAAGAGAACTTGCCCAGCTCAGCGAATACGTGGTGATCAAGATACCCATGACACCCGATGGAATCAGAGCGGTGAAGACACTCTCTGCCGAAGGGATTAAGACGAACGTGACTCTGGTGTTCAGCCCGGCACAGGCCATCCTCGCCGCCAAAGCGGGCGCAACCTACGTGAGCCCCTTCATCGGAAGGATGGACGACCTCTCAAACGATGGAATGAGAATGCTCGCCGAAATAGTCGAGATCTACGACAACTACGGATTCGAGACGGAGATCATCGCTGCAAGCATCAGACATCCGATGCACGTGGTGGAGGCAGCCCTCATGGGTGTGGACATCGTGACAATACCATTTGCCGTGCTGGAGAGACTCTTCAAACACCCAATGACGGATCTTGGAATAGAAAGGTTCATGGAAGACTGGAAAAAGTATTTGGAGAACCTGAAGAAATAAAGAGCCCGCCACCCGGCGGGCTTTTTCATGAGCTACATGTTGATGATATCTTCATTAGATTTTGTTTGAAGAACTTTCTTTTTTATCACAAGTATTTTAGAAGGATTTACACTCAACTCATCTACTCCTAATTTAATTAATTTAGGAACAAAATTCTCATCTGAAGCAACTTCACCACACACACCAACCTCGATACCATTTTTATGGGCATTCTCAATCGTCATTTTGATGAGTCGTAAAATAGCAGGGTGAGATGGATTGTACAAGTAGGAGACAGATTCATTTGTTCTATCGACTGCCAGAGTGTATTGAATTAGATCATTTGTACCAATACTGAAGAAGTCAACTTCTTTTGCAAGGATATCAGATATGAGAGCAGCCGCTGGAGTTTCTACCATTATTCCAACCTTTACATTCCTATCGAAAGATATTCCTTCCTTTCGCAATTCTTCTTTACACTCTTCCAATATGGTTTTTGCTTTTAAAACTTCCTCTTCACAACTTATCATTGGAAACATAATCTTTAGATTTCCATAAATAGAAGCTCTTAAAAGAGCTCTCAGCTGTGTTTTAAAAATATCTTTTCTGTTCAAACACAATCTTATGGATCGATATCCAAGAAAGGGATTTTCTTCTTTTCCTATCTCTGCATACAAATAAGGTATTATCTTATCTCCGCCAACGTCCAGGGTTCTTATTATAACAGGCTTACCCCTCATTCTTTCCAAAACAGTCCTATAGAACTTGAACTGCTCTTCTTCAGATGGTGGCTTTTCTCTATTCATGAATAGAATTTCTGTTCTCATAAGTCCTATTCCCTCTGCGTTATTCTTTAAAGCGATGTCAAGCTCCTCCAAATTTCCTATGTTTGCAAAAAGTTTTATTCTTCTCCCATCAGATGTTCTGGTTTCAAGGTGAAGAATATCTCTCAATTCCATTCTTTCCTTGTATTGATCTATTATTCGTTCTCTGTAATTTTCCAAAACACTTTTTTCGGGATTCACATGAACTAATCCTATGTTGCCATCAACAATTAGAAGATCTCCATTTTTAATCATTCGGGTGGCTTCCTTAACTCCCAAAATCAGCGGAATACCAAAAGATCTGGCAATAATAACAGCATGAGAGGTTTTCCCGCCTTTTTCCAGCACAATGGCTTTGATGCGTTCTTTTCTCATTTTTGCTGTTTGAGATGGTGTCAGGTCTTTTGCTACCAAAACACAATCCTCAGGTATATTCCAAAGATCAGGCTCCGATTTCCCTGATAATATTCTGATGAGTCTTATTCCAACATCTTTTACATCAACCGCTCGTTCCTTCATATATTCGTCATTCAAACCCAAAAGCATTTCCTCAAAAAAGCGAATAGATTCTTTAACAGCTACTGAAACGTTCTTTCCTTCATCTATCTTTCTCTCAACCATTTTTAGAAACTCGGGATCATCAAGTATCAATAAATGGGCTTCGAATATCATTGCATCCTTTTCACTCAATTCCTCCTGAGCCTTTTTTTTCAATTCCCTTATTTGTTTCTTTGCTTCATCTATTGCCTTAAAGAATCTTTCCAGTTCATAATGCTTCCCATTATATTCTTGGAAACCGCTATCGGTGTCGGCTTCTTCTTGCAGAACATATGCTTTTCCCAGTTCAATACCCTCAGATGCTGGAATTCCTTTCATTAACATAATGTCTCTTACCCCCATATCATTCTGCTAGGTTTTCCAGCAATTCTGTCAGTCTCTTTATTGCCTCTTCCTCGTCTTCACCGGAAGCTCTAAGAATGATCTCGTCACCCTGTTTTATTCCCATTGCCAAAACTTGGAGGATGCTCTTCGCATTCGCTTCCTTCCCTTCTTTTACTATGAAGATATCACTTTTAAGTTTTCCAGCTTCCGATACAAAGATACTGGCAGGTCTCGCATGTAGTCCCGTTGGATTTTTTAATGTAATCTTCGCTTCAACCATCAGATAATCTACCTCCTTACTCAGATCTTTTAGGTTTCAGTGTGGAGAGTATCAAAGCAGTTACCAAAGTACCTGCTGTTATTGAAATCAAGTACATGAACAGATTGCTAACAGCATTTGGTATTGGAAGAACGAATATTCCACCGTGTGGCACTGCAAGAGTACATCCAAACAGCATGCTTAAAACAGATGCAACTGCCGATCCCGCCATGATAGAAGGAATCACTCTAATAGGATCCGCCGCGGCGAATGGAATCGCTCCCTCTGTTATAAAGGAAAGTCCGAGGAAGAATGCCGCCTTTCCAGCTTCTCTTTCTTCTGTGGTAAATTTGTCCTTTGCAAGAATAGTCGCCAGTGCCACTCCAAGAGGAGGAGTCATACCTGCCGCCATCACTGCTGCCATCACAACCGAGGGCTGCCCAGAAGAAAGTGTTGACACTGCAAAAGTATAAGCAGCTTTGTTTACAGGTCCTCCCATATCAAAAGCCATCATCAAACCAAGGAGTATCCCAAGGAGAACCATACTGGTGTCATTCATACTATTAAGCCAGCTTGTCAAGGAACTGTTCAAAGCAGCGACTGGTTTTCCTACAACATAAAGCATTCCAAGCCCCACAATTAATGTGGAGAGAACAGGAATTATAAGAACTGGTTTCAATCCCTCGAGAGATTTGGGAAGTTTTATGGTCTTTTTTAGCCACGCCGTCAAATATCCTGCTCCAAAACCAGCTGCTATTCCACCAAGAAAACCAGCTCCTATTCTGCTAGCAAGCAGTCCTCCTATCATTCCCGGTGCAAGGCCTGGTCTATCCGCAATTGAAAACGCTATAAAACCAGCCAAGATCGGTACCATCAGTGAAAATGCAGCATTCCCTCCTATTTCCATAAGGGCAGCTGCGAAAGATCCTTCTTGTTCAAATGCTCTGATACCGAATGCGAAAGAAATTGCTATTAAAATCCCTCCTGCCACAACAAACGGAATCATGTGTGAAACACCGGTCATCAAATGTTTATAAACGCCCTTTGCTTTTTCCTTTCTCTCAGATTTAACCTTGTAAACTTCATCAACAAAATTTTTTCTTTCCATGTTCAGAGCTTTCTGAATGAGGCTTTCTGCATTTTTTATAGCGTCTTGCACACTTGCCTTCAAAATGGGCAATCCAGCGAATCTCTCTTCGTCTATTTTCGTATCACAGGCCAGAATAACCGCGTGTGCTTCCCTCAGATCTTCAGACGTTATTACATTTTCTGCGCCAACAGATCCCTGGGTTTCAACCTTGATTTCCACACCCATTTTCTTTGCAGCCATCTGAAGCGCTTCTGCTGCCATATAAGTATGTGCAATCCCAGTTGGACAGGATGTTACAGCCACAATCTTCTTTTTCATTTTCCCCTTCCTCCTTTCTACTCACTTTCTGTAAAGGCATCTATAACATCCTCAAAAGATTTTGCATTAAAAAGTTTGTTTCTAACATTCTCGTGCATTAATTTTCTAGAAATGAAACTCAATATTCTAAGATGTTCGTCACTTGAGTCTTCTGGAACTGCTATCAAAAAGAAAATATACGCGGGTTTTCCATCCATAGAATCGAAATCAACACCATTTTTCGATACACCAAAAGCGATACAAGGTTCTTTAACTGAACTATCCTTACCATGTGGAACCGCTATTCCCATACCGATTCCTGTTGAAAATTCTTCTTCTCTTTTTAAAACTGCTTTTTTAAACTTTTCTTTGTTGGTTATTTTTCCACTTTTGTGGAGAAGATCGATCAGCTCATCAATGACTTCTATCTTTGACTTTGACCTAAGATCAAAACTCATACATCCTGGAGAAAAGAGTTTTTCCAACTCCATTACATCACCAACCTTTCTAATTTTATTTTTTTAAGGAATCTTTCTATATCTTTCTTGATAGGAGGCTTTACTCCTTCTGTTGCTACCTTTGCTGTGGCACAGGCAACTGCCAATTTAAAAATTTCCTCATCGTTCATCCCTTTTGAAAGACCATAAGAAATGGCTGCGACCATGGAATCTCCTGCTCCAGCGGTACTTTTTACTTCAACGGGAATTCCTTTTGAATAAAGAGATATTTGTTCTGTAACAAAAACTGCCCCTTTATCACCCATTGAAACGAGTACCTTTTTTACACCTTTCTGAAAGAGTGATTTTGCAGATCTAGCTATGGCCAATGGATTTTCTTCGTTGAGAGTTAGAACACTCTGAAGTTCGTTGATATTTGGCTTTAGAATATCGGGGTTCCCCTCCAAACCATATTTAAGGGCTGTTCCATCTGCATCGAAAATAACAACTGTTCCCTTCCTTTTCAAAAGTCTGATAATCTCGACATAGAAATCCGCTTTTACTCCCGAGGGAAGGCTTCCGGACAAGACGAAAATGTCATTTGGATTTGCCAGGGTTCTCAGTTTATCTAACAGAACATTCTTGTCTTTTTCTGTTATTTCAAATCCATTCTGATTAAGATCTGTATATACCTCATCTTTTTCCTCAACTATCTTTATGTTCGTTCTTGTAAAACCTTCAACCAAGACGAAGTCGAAGTCTAATTTCATATCTTGAAGATATTTTGTGAACCAGGAACTATTCTCCTTGCCAAGAAAACCAAGTACTTTTGATTTTCCCCCCAGGATTTTTATCACTTTTGAAACATTGATCCCCTTTCCACCAGCATCCATCAAGAAATAGCGACTTCTATTAACTTTCCCTCTTTCCAATGTGTCAATGTAAATGGTGATATCAATTGCAGGGTTGGGTGTAACTGTATAAATCAATCCGTCATCACCTTCCCTGTGATAATATTTATTCCTAGCTTTTCATACTCACGTTTTTGATCTTCTGAAATACTATCAGTGATGATATAGTCTAAGTCTTCTACAGAACATATGAAAGAAAAAGTCACCTGGTCAAATTTTGAACTATCAACGACTAAAAATCTTTCTTTAGATATTTCTATCATGGTTCTTTTTATCATTGCTTCGATAAGACTAGGAGTTGTTACTCCATATTTTATAGATACACCGTTCGCACCAATAAAGGCTTTGTCAACTCTAAACTGTCTGAGAACCATCTGTGCAATATCCCCAACAAGTGCTTTGGTTTTCGTCCTTATGATCCCTCCTGTTACAATCACTTCAAAGTTATCGTTATTGGATAAATCATTCGCTATATTTACAGAATTTGTTATTATGGTCACATTTTTAGCTACTATGTTCTGAGCAATGTATTTTGTTGTTGTCCCTGCATCCAAAATTATGGTATCGCCATCTCTCACGAAAGAAGCGGCTATCTTTCCAATGCACTCTTTCTCCTTCTTAAATTTTTCTTCTTTTTCATCAAAAGAAAGTTCAAAAGATGTGAGGGAACTATCAATGGCTCCTCCATGTGTTCTCTTTAATATCCCCAGATTCTCAAGTTCTCTGAGATCTCTTCTGATGGTAGACTCAGATACCTCAAAAAGCTTTGCAAGTTCCGAAACTCTCACACTTTTTCCACTTTTTATGATCTGTGCTATTCGATTTCTTCTTTCTTCCGCGAACATACTCATTCCTCCTTTTTTGATCGATTGTGATCGCTTTATGATTGATTATGACATATTGTGATTGTTCATGATCATTTCTCATTCTAGATTATAAAGATGCCATGAGTCAAGATTTTTAATTAAATACAGATAACGATTAGATTACAGAAACAAACATGGTATCCAGGTGGAAAATATAAAAATTGAGGTGGGCAAAAGATTTTGAACTTTTTATCAAACAAAGTGCAAAGAAGACACCATCTTAAGGTGGGGATGAATTTGTGAAATATGCTATAATACGATTACAACTACGACCAAAAATCGCTGTCGTCGAGTAGGGTGGGAACCGTCCGAGTTCATACCCGTGGACCGTGTTCTGGCGGCGGAACCCGAAAGGGGTCTACGAGCCATCAGGGGTTGAAACGGGAAGTCACACCTTCTGTAAGGTGCGGTAATTCATGAAAAAATAAGGTGGGAACAAAAGGGATTTTGGAGAGTTTTTCCTTAGTGATGAGGAGAAAAAAGCCCGCCACCCGGCGGGCTTTTTTAAGCTACCCACATGTTGTCTATGTGAACGACCACCTTGTTTCCTTCGTATCCGAGGATCTTTCTCAAATCGGAAGATTTGTGACCCGCTATTTTCTCCAGATCCGAAGACGAGTAATTCACGATTCCTCGACCGACGAGTTCTCCTTCTTCGTTCACTATCTCCACCACATCTCCCACATCGAACGTTCCTTCCACACCTGTGACACCAACAGGCAGAAGGCTATTACCGCTTTTGAGTGCCTCTTCAGCTCCTTTGTTTACGTATATCTTTCCTGCAGGTTCTGAGAGAAAGGCAATCCAGGCTTTTTTTGCTTTCAAGCGTCCTTGTGGTTCAAAAACAGTACCGACAGGTTCTCCCTTCACAAACCTTGTGAGGTTTGAAACGTCGTTTCCGCTGCATATGGTCGCTTTCACACCGCATCTTGAAGCCATCAACGCAGATTCTATCTTGGATCTGATACCACCAGTTCCCCAGCTGCTCTTTCCCATATCTTTCAGTTTCACCGACTCGTCGAATCTTTCGACGAGTTTTCCGTTCTCATCGATGACTCCATCCACCGTTGTGAAAAGCACAAGGAAGTCCGCATCCCAGGCTATCGAGAACATGGCAGCGAGCGTGTCGTTGTCACCGAGTGTGATCTCCTCTGTTGCAACTGTGTCGTTTTCGTTCACGATGGGTACAACATCGAACTCCGAGAGTCCGATCAGTGTGTTTCTGAGGTTCAGGTACCTTTTTCTGTTGGAAAAAGTGTCCCTTGTGAGCAGGATCTGGGCGATTTTGATGCCATAGAAATCGAAGGCGTTTTCGTACACCTTCATGAGCTGGACCTGTCCCACAGCGCAGAGAGCCTGTTTTATGTGAAGGTCCTGTGTTCTCTTTCCTTTTCCAAGATAAGTAAAGCCCGCAGCGCGGGCCCCAGATGTGATGATGGAAATTTCGTGCCCTTGACTTTTCAAACGTGCAACCTCGCGACAGAGTTCTGCGATGTAAGACTTTCTCAAGCCAGAACTTCCCACAAGCAGGTTGCTTCCAACCTTTACAACGACTTTCATAATCATTCCCTCACATGATAATTTCCAAGAACGACGAATTTGTACGTGGTGAGCTCTCTGAGTCCCACAGGACCTCTTGCGTGGAATCTCTGAGTGCTGATTCCGATCTCGGCACCGAATCCGAACTGTCCACCGTCTGTGAACCTGGTCGAAGCGTTCACGTAAACGGCTGCGGCATCGATTTCTGAAACGAACTTTTTAGCGTTCGAATAGTTTTCAGTCAGAATCGATTCGGAATGTCCTGTGGAATATTTCTTTATATGCTCAATTGCCTCATCCACATCTCTGACCACTTTGATGGCGATGATGAGATCCAGATACTCGGTGGGCCAGTCCTCTTCAGTAGCCGGTACCACGTCCGGCACGATTTCTCTGGTCTTTTCACAGCCTCTCACTTCGACGCCGTGTTTTCTCAGCTCCTCCACGATCACAGGAAGAAACTCCTTCGCTATCTTCTCATGAACGAGCAGTTTCTCTGCAGCGTTACAGGTACCAGGCCTTTGTGTCTTCGCGTTTATTATGACCGGAACAGCCTTCTTCAGATCGGCGCTCTCATCGACGAAGATGTGACAGTTTCCAACACCTGTTTCCAGTACCGGAACAGTCGCGTTGTCACGCACAAAGCTGATGAGGCCGTATCCACCACGTGGAATGACGAGGGAGAGATACTCTCTGAGCCGTATCATCTCAAGAACGAGGGATCTGTCGGTGTTCTCTATGAATTCAACGGAGCTTTCTGGAATCTCTGTTTCTTTGAGCGCTTCCTTTATGGCTGAGACTATCGCCTTGTTCGAGTTAAGAGCGTCGGATCCGCCCCTGAGCAGTATGGTGTTACCGCTCTTCAGGGCCAAGATCGTGGTCTCCACAGTGACGTTCGGCCTGGATTCGTAAATGATCCCTATCGGACCGATGGGAACCCTCACCCTCGCGATTCTGAGTCCGTCTTCTCTCACCCAAGAATCGATTACTTCTCCCACGGGATCTTTCAGTCCAATCACCGTCTCGCAAGCTTTTATCATCTCATCGATTCTTTTATCGTTCAGGGCGAGTCTATCGACAAGGGATTCTTTCACACCCCGCTCGCGGGCCTTTTCCACGTCGATTCTGTTCGCCTCGAGGATTTCTTTTCTCCTCTCATCGAGTTTCTCGGCTATCTTCTTTATCGCTTTGTTCTTTTCCCTCGTCGTCGCGTTTCTCAGAACATCCCAAGCCTCTCGTACCTTCTTCGCCTTCTCGAGGAGTTCATCCACAACTCTCACCCCCTAAACCTTCGGGAAGGAACCGTGTTTTTTCAGATAGTTCACTATACCGTCTTCTTTCAGTATCTCGAGGAGAAACTTCGGAATAGGAGTGAATCTGTATTCTTTCCCTGTTGTGAGGTTCTTCAAAATACCGTTTTCGAGATCTATCTCAAGTTCGTCTCCCTGGTTGATCTCGTCGACTTCTTTGAGCTCTATGACTGGAAGGCCCACATTGATGGCGTTTCGGTAGAAGATCCTTGCGAAAGACTTCGCCACGATACAGGAAACACCAGCGATCTTTATGATGCGCGCAGCGTGTTCTCTGGAAGAACCAAGTCCGAAGTTCTTGCCAGCCACGATGATGTCACCTTTCTGCACCTTCTTCGCGAAATCCTCCATGGCATCTTCCAGGACGTGTTTTGCGAGCTCCTCGAGATTGTTCCTCAGATGAAAGTACCTTCCAGGCGCTATATGATCAGTCGATATATTGTCACCGAACTTCCAGACTCTTCCCCTTATCATGATTCACCCTCCTTCAAATGAACCTTCTTGGATCTGTGATGTATCCAGTTACCGCGGTGGCTGCCGCCGTTGCAGGAGAAGCGAGGTATATCTCCGCATTGGGATTCCCCATTCTTCCCTTGAAGTTTCTGTTCTGCGTGGAAAGTACCCTCTCTCCGTCTCCAAGAACACCCATGTGAATTCCAACACACGGGCCACAGCCAGGTGGTATAACTGCCGCTCCAAGTTCAACGAATTTCTTGATTATTCCCTTTTCAAGGGCGTCCATGTAGACCTTCCTTGAAGCAGGACCAACGATCAGCCTCACATCCGGATGCTTTCCGTGTTTCTCAAGAATCTTCAAAGCGATCTCAAGATCCTGGAGTCTTCCGTTCGTACAGGTTCCTATGAAAACTTGATCTATCTTTATCTTTTCCTTTTCAACCTCGCTCACCTTTCTCACGTTGTCCACATAGTGAGGCAAAGAGACGAGTGGTTCGAGTGTGGTGGCATCTATCTCTATCTCTGTCTCGTAAACCGCGTCTGGATCTGCTTTCAACTCTCTGAAGTCCTCCTCTCTTCCCATCTTTTTCAGGAACTCTCTGGTCTTCTCATCAGAGGGCATGAGACCCGCTTTCGCTCCCACTTCCACCGCCATGTTGGAGATGGTGAGTCTGTCCTCCACATTCATATTTTCGATACAGCTTCCGTGGAACTCCAACGCTTTGTAAGTTGCGCCGTCGCTTCCCAGAATTCTCGCGATCTCGAGAATGATGTCCTTCGCGTAAACTCCATCCTGTAGCTTCCCGTTCACCACAACTTTGATCGTCTCAGGTACTTTGAACCAGTTCTGTCCAAGCCCGAAGATGATCGCAACATCCGTGGAACCCATTCCTGTTCCGAAAGCACCGAGCCCACCGGCAGTGCAGGTGTGCGAATCCGCACCCGCTACCAGATCGCCGGGCTTCACGTATTTTTCCGCGAGGATTTGATGGGATATTCCGTCTCCCGCATCGAAAACCTTGACTCCCATCTCTTTTCCAAATTCTCTCATCATCTTCTGCGAGTTCGAAAGCTCTTTCCTCGGGCTCGGAGAAGCGTGATCGATGAAGAGGAAGGCCTTCGGGACCTTCACTTCTTTGAAACCGAGTTCTCTGAATTCGTTTATCATCAGAGGGCCTGTTCCATCCTGGGCCATGGCTATATCCACTCTCGCGAGTACGATTTCTCCGGCTTTCACGTCTCTTCCAACATGTTCAGAAAAGATCTTTTCTGCGAGTGTCTTACCCATTCTCATCCCTCCGCTCGATAGGAATGTATTCGACATCCATAGGACCCACGTACTCACTGGTTGGTCTGATCAGCTTGTTGTCACTCACGTATTCGATCACATGAGCGGTCCATCCGACAACACGCGCAGTTGCAAACAGGGCAGTGAACATGTTCCTTGGAAAACCGAGTTCTTCGAAGAGAACGCTCGAATACAGATCCACATTCGGGTATATGTTTTTGATCTTGTTGGAAACGATGTATTCTTCCAGCTTGCTGGCGATTCTGAACAGTTTGCTATCTGGAAAGTGTTCCTGAAGGACTCTCTTCAAAAACACCGCTCTCGGATCGTAAGTTTTGTAAACTCGATGCCCGAATCCCATGATCTTTCTTTTCTCTTTCAGACACTTTTGAACGAACTCTTCCACCCTGTCTTCGCTTCCGATCTCTTCCAGCATGGGTGGAACCTTTTCACTTGCACCACCGTGGAGAGGACCCTTGAGTGCACCGAGAGCCCCTACAATACAGGAATAAAGATCGGAGAGTGTGGAAGCTATCACGAGCGCGGCAAAGGTGGAAGCGTTTATATCCTGCTCCATGAGAAGAATGAACGCAGATTCCAGAAGACGGATCTTTTCGTTTCTCTCTCCGAACATCATGTAGTAGAAGTTCTCAACGTGTGATAAGTCTTTTCTTGGCCTTATCAGTTCTTTTCCTTTAGAGTATCTGTAGTAATACGCCAGTATTGTGGGAAAGACGCTGGCAACCCTGATGGCTTTTTCTCTGAGATCCTCATCGTTCCCATCCATGGAACCGTGAATAGAAAGGAATATCTTCAAAACATCAATGTAATGAAGGTTTTTCGGAAGATGGTAAAGAATTCCAAGGGCTTCTGCAGGAAGCTCTCTGTAATCTACCATTTTCCTTTTGAATTCTTCAAGTTCACTCTTTGTGGGAAGCTCTCCGTACCAGAGAAAGTAGGCTGTTTCTTCGAAAGTCGATTTTTCAGCAAGTTCCTCAACGGGTATTCCTCGATAGTAGAGTCTTCCGTTGATGCCGTCCAGATAACATATCGAACTTTCACATATTTTGACGCCATCCAGTCCTTTTTGTATCAAAATAACACCTCCGTGTTGTATAACTATACACTGGAACGATTAAAAATGAAGGAGGGCTTTGGGAAATTTTACCATACAAACTTGAAGGTAAAGTTAAACAGTACTGCATGGCACAGGCTGGCATTTTAATGCTTTTCATTTCAAAAAAGATTTAACACTTTCGCAGAAAAATTGGTAGAATATGTTTTGAAGACATTAAGCAAGGGGAGGGGTTGAAGTGGCTGAAAGATTGGGGATACTCGTTGGTGGAGGGCCGGCACCTGGAATCAACAGTGTGATAAGTTCTGTTACCATCGAAGCTATAAACAACGGACTCGAAGTGATCGGAATATACGATGGATTCAAACACCTCGTAGAGGGAAAAACGAATATGGTGAAAAAACTTTCCATCGAAGATGTCTCCAGAATCCACATCGAAGGTGGATCCATTCTCAGAACCTCGAGGGTGAATCCTGCCAAATCCGAAGAAACCCTCGAGAAGACAGTTCAGACTCTCAAAAAGCTCGGGATAAAGTATCTTGTTACTATCGGCGGGGACGACACCGCGTTCTCCGCGAGCAAAGTGTGTGAAAGATCGAAGGGCGAAATAAAGGTGGTCCACGTTCCAAAGACTATAGACAACGATCTCCCTCTTCCGGAGAACATGCCCACGTTCGGTTTCGAAACAGCCCGCCACGTGGCCACAGAGCTCGTTTACAATCTCATGCAGGACTCAAGAACAACGAACAGATGGTACTTTGTGGCCATGATGGGAAGGGAAGCCGGGCACCTCGCACTCGGCGTTGGAAAAGCAGCGAGTGCAACGATCACGATCATTCCTGAAGAGTTCAAAGAGGGAGTGACACTCGAAGAAGTGTGCGACGTTCTCGATGGGGCGATTCTCAAGAGAAAACTCATGGGAAGAGACGATGGAGTAGCAATAATAGGTGAAGGTATCGCAGAAAAGATGGATCCTGAGGAACTTGCCAACATTCCCGGTGTGATAGTCGAAAAAGACCCGCACGGACACCTGAGACTTGCAGAGATCCCGCTCGCCACCATTCTGAAACGGGCGATCGAGAGGAGATACGCTGAAAGAGGTGAAAGAATCCATATCGTCGATGTCACAATAGGATACGAACTCAGAAGCGCACGTCCCATACCCTTCGACATAGTATACACCAGAACACTCGGTTACGGTGCTGTGAGATTTCTCCTTGGAGATTATTCCGATCTCCCTGGCGGGATGGTGTGCGTGGTTGGTGGCAGAATCAAGATTCTTCCCTTCGACGCTTTCATGGATCCAAAGACCGGAAGGACAAAGGTGAGAGTGGTGGATGTTCGATCGGAAGATTACAGAGTAGCAAGAAAATACATGATAAGGCTGGAAAAGAAAGATCTCGAAGATCCCGAAACTCTCGAAAAACTAGCAAAGCTCGCAAAGATGGAACCTGAAGAATTCAAAAAGAAATACTGGCACACGACAGAGCTTCCATAAAACTTTTATGAGCCCCATCTTGGGGCTCATTATCTTTCTACAACGAGACCGTATTGGCTTGTGAAGAGCTCGTAATAAAAGCCTCGCTTTTGAATCAACTCATCGTGTTTTCCCATCTCCACAATTTCTCCGTCTCTTAAAACGATGATCAGATCTGCGTTTTTTATCGTGTTCAATCTGTGAGCTATGATGATGCTGGTCTTCCCCTCCATGAGTTTCCACATGGCTGCCTGTATGCTTTTCTCCGTCTTTGTGTCAACGTTGCTGGTGGCTTCGTCCAGTATCAGGATCTTTGGATTCGCAAGGAAAGCTCTTGTTATGGCAAGAAGCTGTCTTTGACCCTGACTCAGATCTTCACCGTTGTCGGTGAGGACCGTTTCGTAACCCTCAGGCAGGTGTTTTATGAAGTGGTCGGAATGTGTCAGTTTCGCTGCTTCTTTTATTTCTTCGTCGGTAGCGTCAGGATTTCCGTATTTGAGGTTTTCTTTCACGGTGGTGGAAAACAAAATAGTATCCTGAAGGACGATACCTACGCTGGATCTCAGAGAACTCCTCTTTATTTTTCTTATATCTATACCATCCACGAGGATCTGCCCTCTGTCCACGTCGTAGAATCTCATCAACAGATTCACGATCGTCGTCTTTCCGGACCCTGTGGGACCCACCAGTGCAACCTTCTGACCCGGTTTTATGTGAAAAGTTATGTCTTTAAGAACAGGCTTTTTCTTGTCGTAGGAGAACCACACGTTCCTGAACTCGATTTCTCCTCTGACTTCCCTCAGTTCCACAGCATCAGGATCGTCTTTTTCTTCCTCCAGATCGAGAATCTCAAAGATTCTTTCAGCACTCGCAAGCGCCATCTGGATCATGTTGAACTGGTTAGAAAGCTCGTTCAACGGTCTTGTGAACTGCCTCGAGTAGCCTATGAAGGTGGCTATGGTACCCACTGTGATTATGTCTTTCAAGGCGAGCCATCCTCCAAAACCGCTGATCAGGGCAAATCCAAGGTTGTTGACCATGTTCATCAGAGGGGGGAGAACACCTGAAAAGATCTGAGCCTTCGTTCCCACCTTTCTGAGACTCTCGTTCACCCGGTCGAACTTCTCCATCTCTTTTTCCTCACGGGTGAAGAGTTTTATCACAGTGAGGCCGGAGATGTCTTCTTCTATGATCCCATTGAGCTGGCCGAGGACTCTTTGATTTTCGTAGAAGTATTTTCTGGTTCGGCTGGAGACGATCTGCGTGATGAGAACGGTCAAGGGAACTATTGAGAGTGTGACGAGTGAAAGGATCACATTCACTCTGAACATCATGATCACAGCGCCTGCGAGTGTCACAATTCCCGAGAAGAACTGAATGATACTGTTTCCAAGAACGTTGTTTATATTGTCCACATCGTTTATGACTCTGCTTATGATGTCTCCGTGAGGTGTTCTGTCGAAGAAGCCGACCGGAACTCTTTGAAGCTTCTCGAAAAGCTCCTTTCTCAAACGAAAAACAACATCTTGGGAAAGCGTTAACATGATTTTTCCCTGAAGCCAGAAGAGAAGAGACGTAAGCGCATAAATCGTTCCGAGAATCAGCATGTATCTGGGAAGAAGATCGAATTTTCTTGGAACGAAGACAACATCGATCGTTTTTCCTATGAGATACGGTGAGAGAACACCAAGTATGGAAGAAACGGTGACGAAAACAAAGACCATGATCAAAGTGAAAGTGTGAGGTCTCAGATAACCGAGGAGTCTTCTCAACGTGGCCGTGGGATTTTTCAGTGCGGGTTTTTCTAAAATTGGTCCGTGTGGCCTTCTTCTGATCTCAGGCATCGTTCATCACCCCGTTTCCAAACTGGGATTCATATATCTCTCGATAGGGTTTGCAGTGTTCGAGCAACTCTTTGTGGGTGCCAAATCCCGCTACTTTCCCTTCATGAAGGACCAGGATCTTATCGGCGAGAAGAGCCGTTGGGATCTTCTGAGTGATGATGAAGGTCGTACATCCTTTCGTGTATCGCTTCAACCCATCCAGTATTCTTTTCTCAGTTATGGGATCCACTGAGCTCGTGCAGTCGTCGAGTATCAGTACCTTTGGTTTTTTTACAAGAGCACGGGCTATAGAGAGTCTCTGTTTCTGACCTCCCGAGAAGTTCCTTCCTCCCCTTTCGACGCGAGAATCGTATCCTTCGGGCAGACTGATTATGAAATCATGTATCTGAGCGATCTTCGCCGCCTCCACGATTTCATCATCTGTGGCATCTTCTCTTCCCCATTTCAGGTTCTCTTTGATGGTTCCCGAAAACAGCACGGTTTCCTGAGGAACAGCAGATATGTGACCTCTCAGATCTTTCAGCTTCACCGTCCGAACATCCAGTTCATCGACTTCCACACGTCCACGTTCTGGATCGATGAGTCTTGGAATGAGGTTCATGAGGGTGCTCTTTCCGGACCCTGTTTCACCCAGAACGGCAACGAGTGATCCTGGTTTAACGGAGAAGTTCACTCCACTGAGAACAGGATCGGTGTTTTCGAAGTATCTGAATTCGACATTTTCGAAGGAAACGCTCCCCTCCACATTTGGAAGTGCTAAGGCGTTGTCCGCTTCTTCAATTGCAGGTTTTTCGTTCAACACCTCGAGAACTCTCTTTGCGGAAGCACTGGCTCTTACAATGAAATTGAGAATGTTTCCGATCATCATGAGAGAGAACATGATCTGCATGAGATAATTCGTGTATGCCATGATGCTTCCTATCTCCATCTGGTTGTTTCTAACGAGAACCCCTCCAAACCACAGGACGGCGATCATTCCCATATTCACGATGAATATGAAAAGGGGCAGTGCAAAAACAATAAGCGAAAAGGCATTGATGATGGATCTTCTCAGAGATTCGTTTGCTTTCCGAAAGTTCTCATTCTCGTATTCTTCTCTTCGAAAGGCCCTCACTACCCTGACACCCATGAGGTTTTCTCTCACGACTCTGTTGACCTCGTCAGTGCTCTCCTGTATCTTTCGAAAGAGAGGATTCCCTTTCCTAGTGAGCCACACAAAGAGAAGAACGATGGGAGGTATCAAAAAGATCAAAACGGAAGAGAGCTTCGCATTGATAGACACCGCCATGACAATTCCACCTACAAAGAGAAGAGGCGCTCTGACAACGATCCTGAGAAGCATCATCACCAGGTTTTGAAGCTGAGTTACGTCGTTGGTGAGACGCGTTATCAAAGATGAAGTGTGGAATCTGTTCACGTTGGAAATAGAAAAGCTCAGAACTTTTCTGAAGAGATCTTGCCTCAAGTCGGCTCCAAAGTTCTGGCTGGCGTAACTCGCGAAGACCGTGCAGCCTATTCCTCCCACCGCACCTATCAGTGCCACTATCAACATGAGGATCCCTGTTTTCAAAACCAGAGAAAAGTCTCCACGCGCGATTCCTTCGTCGACGATACGTGCCAAAAGAGTGGGTTGTGAAAGATCACATATCACTTCTACAACCATGAAAAGCGGTGCGAGAACGGCGAATAGCCAGTAAGGTTTTAAATATCTGGCGAGTGTTTTCATTTCGAGTTTTTCCCTCCGTAGATGATGTTGTATACGTTCCTTTCAAAGTCTTCCGTGGCGTGTTTTAATTTCTTCTTTTGTTCCGGTGTGAGATCTTTCGCGTTTTTGAAAATCACATCCACTACATTTCTCAAGGAAAGACCACAAATTTCAGAAAAGACTCTGAATCTCTCTGCGAAATCCAGTGCCTTCTTGATTTCCTCTTTGTGTTCTTCCAGGTACTTTCTCCCCTTATCAGTCAAACGGTAAACCTTTCTTTTCCCCTCGTTGTACGTTTCGATGTATTTCTGCTTCCTGAGGGAAGAGAGTATCGGGTAGAGCGCACCAGGACTCGGAGGTTCTGATCCTACCATCTGGGAGATCTTCTTCATTATGTAGTACCCATGAGAGGGTTGTTGAGAAATTATGTGAAGAACAAGAAATCTGAGATGCCCTTTCGTATCTCTCATACTGTCACCAGATATATCTATAGAGTTATGATTTTCAACAAAAATTATACCGGACTCCTGGAATGTTTCAAAACACTATTTTGGAAAAATTCTTGAGGATCTTCATCCCATCAAAGACATCCAGGACGGTGAATCTGTCCCTTATGGTGTTTGCGAGACGTACAACTTTTGACAGAAAGTCTTTGCTGTAGCTGTTGATCATCGAGTTCACATCTATCGTCTCAAGAGTTCTTTTGAGATGGGGGAAAAATTCCTTATAGATGCTTTCCATTGGTTCTCTGACTATATCTGCTTCGATTTTTGGGAGTTTCTTCCCGGCGTATGTTTTTAAAAATTCTTCTACTTTTCTTTCTTCGAAGAGCTCAAGAAGTTCTTTCCTTCTTTCCTCAATGGAGTACTCTTCTAGAGGTATCTCTTTTTTCTCTACAAGTGCCTCGTACGCCTTCATCGAAACAAAAACTCCTATCATCACTGTCAGGCCATGGAAAGGAGGCATCTCCTCTTTTTCTTCATGAAACATCTCTATCAGATGGGAAACCATGTGTTCTGCACCGGACGCCGGCCTTGAATTTCCCATGATGACCATGTTGATTCCCGAAACGAGATGGGCCTCTATGAGTGTTTTGATGGCGCTTCTTTCTCTGTTGAGAATGTCCTTTGACTTCAAAAGAATTTCTTTCAACAGATCTTTCATGTCGTCCCAGACGAAGTCACAGATGTATTCACCCGTAACGATATGTGAAAGAATCCAGTCCATTCTCGCGGGAATCTTGGCAACGATGTCTCCTACGCCAGCCCTCAAAAGGTCCATCGGTGCGTTTCTCAACACCTCGATATCTAAAAGGATTCTCCTGGGGGGAATCGCCATGAAGGTCTTTTTCACACCGTTCACCAGGATAGGTGCCACGGTGGAAGTATAAGCATCCACAGAAGGCGCTGTGGGAACACACGAGAAACGCTTTCCAGAAAGATATGCCGCGTATCTTGCTATGTCTGTGAGGCTGCCAGATCCAATCGATACGATCTCCGGGAAATCTCCAGATGCTTTCACTATTTTTTCAACGTTTTCCATCGTTGCAATGGGTCTTCTCTCGTTGAAAACGAAAGACCGCTTCCCGGGCAAGTCCACCAGGGAAGCGGTGTTCAGGTCTGCTATGAAAAACGCATCCGGGAAAACATCCGGTGCCTCTCTTATGGATGTCTCCAGGATTTCTATATCTGGAACCTCATGAGTTTTCCCGCAACTGCACTCGAAGGTTTTTCCCAGGATATCCTTCATCCCTCACAACCTCGCCATCAGGTCTTTTGTTCTCTCATAGAGATCTCTGTATATTTCGTAGTACCTGTCGTAGATCTTCTTGTTCTCCGGATCTGGCTCCACGGGATCTCTGTATTTCACCCACTCTTTTATTCTCTCGGGCTTGTCTATAACGCCTGTTCCGAGTCCCGCAAGGAAGGCATCTCCGTAAGGAGCCTCCACAAGGCTTGCAACCTGTCTCATTTTGAAACCGGTGACATCCGCGAATATTTTAACCCACACGGAAGATTTGGAAACACCACCGACGATCCAGCACTCGTCGTTCAGTTTCAAACCAGCTTTCAAGCCCTCTTCCATGTTGTGTCTCAGGGCATACGCTCCTCCTTCCATTAGTGCCCTGTAGAGGTGTGCTCTCTTGTGATAGAGAGTGACCCCAAAGAACACACCCCTTGCGGTAGGATCCCATATCGGAGATCTTTCACCCATGAAGTATGGAAGAACGATGATACCCTCGCTTCCAGCAGGGATGTTTGCTACCTCCTTGTCAAAGAGCTGGTACGGTGAGATGCCAGTTCTTTCACCGACGATTGTCTCGCTCTCACCGAACTGTTCCTTAAACCACCTGGCGAGAGCCCCCGTTGTAGCGGACCCTCCAAATGTGTAGATCCTTTCAGTGTCGTAAACCACGTAAGGATAATTCACAAGCCCGAAAGCCAGTTTCGAACCGTCGTGGACCGTTCCCCAGCAGGTGGAAGTACCCACCATCGCAACGTGTTCTCCCTCCTCAAGTGCACCGGCAGAAAGCTGGGCAACTGGAGCGTCTATTCCACCGGCCACTACGGGTGTTCCCTCAAGGAGTCCGCACAATTCTGAAGCTTCTTTCGTCACTCTTCCAACCACGTCAGAAGACTTCACTATTCTCTCGGGGAGAAACTCAATTGGTATTCCGAGAACATCGCACATCTCCTTGGACCAGGTGAGCTTTCTGATGTCAAAAACACCACCCAGGTTTCCAGCAGAGGAATAGTCGATGACAACTTCTCCCGTCATTTGATAGATCACGTAGTCCTTAGGAGTGATGAACTTGTAGATCTTTTCCCAGATCTCTGGTTCGTTGTTTCTGATCCACATGATTTTCGTAAAGCCAAAGTACGAATCCACGTAATTTCCTGTGATTTCGAAGAGCTTTTCCTTGGGAACGTTCTGTTTCACCCACTCCGTCTCTTTCACCGCTCTTCTGTCCATCCAGATGAGGCAGGGTCTGAGGGGTTGCATGTTCCTGTCAACTGGAATGCCCGATCCACCGTAGAGCCCGCTAATGGCAATCCCAGCTATTTCTTTCTTCGATACCCCAGATTTCTCCACCACTTCTTTTACAGTTTCAAAGACTGCTTTAACCCAGACATCAGGCCACTGTTCTGCCCAGTTTGGTTTTGGAGTTATGACTTCGTACTCTCTGAAAGCCTCAGCGAGTACTTCTCCTTTTTCGTTCACAATGACGGATTTCGTCCCCTGAGTTCCTATATCACTTCCGATGAGGTACATGTTCCCCCTCCTCACTTCTGACCGTACTTGGTGTGGTACTGATTGTAGAGATGATCCACCTCGTCAGGTGGCAATGGTGTGGGTTTTCCTGCAAGTGTCGCAAAGTACGCTGCCTTTGCTACCTCCTCAAGGAAAATCGCCTTTTTCACTGCATCGTCCACAGAGGTCCCCACGATCATAACACCGTGTTTTCTGAGAAGAACAGCACCGGATTTTCCAATCACTTTCACGACAGCTTTTCCAATCGCCTCGGATCCTACAGGAGCGTATTCTGTAAGAGGAATCTCCTCTCCGAAAACATCCGCATGTGCCGTGCAAAGAACGGGGATTGATTTTTCGAGAATTGCCCACACCATGGCGAATGTTGAATGAGTGTGAATCACGGATTTTGCCCAGTCGAGGTGTTTGTAGAGATACAGATGTGTAGCTGTATCGACGGAGGGTTTCTTCTCTCCCTCGATCACGTTTCCTTCAAGGTCCACCACGACGAAGTCCTCTGGTTTCAGCTCGGTGTATGGAACACCGGAGGGCTTTATCAGAACATGATCACCGATTCTCACACTCACGTTACCGCTTGTGTAAGCGACAAGACCGTATTTTTCCAACAGAAGATGGGCATTGTATAGCTCTTTCCTTTCTTTTTCGTACATACTTTTACCTCCTTTATGGGTAAACGTACAGTCAAAATTGTCCACGCAAAAGGTATCACACTTCCGTTTTTGTTTTCAAACTTCAACAGAAAATCTATAGACGGTAACCTGCCTGTACTCCTCTCCTGGTCTCAAGATGGTGTTTGGAAAATTCGGATGATTCGGGGAATCAGGGAAGTGCTGTGCTTCAAGACACAAACCCGAGTACGGCCCGTAGTATGTACCGCATTTCCCTTTCACATCGAGGAAATTCCCCGTATAGAGTTGAAGCCCCGGTTCTGTTGTGTAAACTTCCATCTTTCTTCCGGATTTGTTGTCCTTCAAAACGGCTGCAAGCTTCAACTTTCCATTTTCACCGTTTAAAACGTAGTTTATATCGAAGCCTTTTGTTGGAGTACTTTTCAACGGTTCAATGGCATCTCTCAGCCTTTTGAATGTCCTGAGGTCGAAAGGCGTACCATCAACAGGGGCGATTTCTCCTGTTGGTATAAGGTTCTCGTCAACTGGGGTGTAGTTATCTGCGTTTATCATAAGTTCGTGATCAAGTATTGAACCATCACCGGCAAGGTTGAAATAGGAATGTTGTGTGAGGTTCACGACGGTGAATTTGTCCGTTGTGGCACGATACTCTACCTTCAGCTCGTTTTCGTTTGTTAGAGTGTAGATAACTGTGAGATCCAGATTGCCAGGATAGCCTTCTTCACCATCGTGGCTCAAATATTTCAGAACGAGGGAAGGTCCAGCAGGTGTTTTCATGGGGACGGCTTTGAAGACCCTGGTGTAAAATCCCCTCACACCACCGTGGAGCGCGTTTGGACGATCTCCATCGTTCAGGGCAAGCTGATAGGTGACCCCGTTGATCTCGAACCTTCCACCAGCGATTCTGTTCGCGTACCTTCCCACTATCGCTCCGAAGAAGAAGTTCGAGTTCTTCTCCTCGTACTCCTGGAGCGTATCAAATCCAAGAACAACATCAGAAAGGGTGCCAGAACTGTCTGGCACCCACAACTCTCTCACTATCGCACCATAAGTGATGATCTTTGCCATCATTCCATTTTTGTTTATGAGTGTGTACTGATATACGGGTATTCCTTCGGAAGTTGTTCCAAAGAACTCCTTTTCAATGTGGCTCATCAAATATTCCATTTCTTTCTCCTCCTGATGGCGGTTTTTCTTACTCCAATTCTACCTCAATCACACTGCAGGAGAAGGGTTTAAACGTGTGTTCAAATTCGGTGTCGACAGTGATAGTTTCGGAGGCAATATCAACGACGTTTGGATTTTCCATGGTGTTTCTCGCGTTCACGTCCGGACCTGTGAGTGTATAAACGGTGGCTTTTTTCTGTCCCAGACCTTCCACTCTGATTGGAACCTTCAAAGCGTCTTCTTTCCTGTAGTTTACAACAGCGATGAAAAGTTTCTTGCCATCTTCTGAGATGGAAGCGGCGGCATCAAGGAACGGTGCGTTCTCGACAGAGAAAGGCATTTTGTTGATGAACATGACTCCTTCTATGTTGTAAGTCTCCGATTCAACATGGGTCTTGACAAGCTTTTCTCCGGAATGATTCACGATGAGTTCAAAAGCCTTGTAAACGGGTGTGAGAATGAGACCGTCTTTCTCGGTGTGTATAGCTCCAAGGGCGTTTACAAGCTGTGCGAGATTGGCAAGTGGGACTATGTCGCTCATCTTTTGAAGAAGTACAAGCACTCCACATGCAAAGATACCATCTTTGAGATCGTAAGGTTCTTCGAGCTTGTTATCGGACACTCTGTACCATACGTTCCATTCATCAAGGGCGATTTTGACACCTCTCTTTCTAGCAGTATCCACCATATCAATGAGCTTTTTCACTCCGATGAGTCTTTCTTTGAGAAGGTAAACCGTAGAGACCGTTTCGTAGTAATCGTCGGACCCTGTGTAGAAATGGTAGGATATGAAGTCAATCACATCACCTGCTTCTTGAAGAACCCTGAGATTCCATATGGGGTCGTCACAGCCCACGGCGATCGCTTTAATTGTAGGGTCGAAAACCTTCATCCATTTCGTGTATTCTTTGGCGGCTCTTGCGTATTCGTCCGCCGTCATGTGGCCTACCTGCCATTCCCCGTACATCTCGTTGCCTATTCCCCAGAACTTTACGTTGTAAGGTTCTGGATGACCGTACTTTCTTCTGAGTTGAGCGTAGTAGGTATTACCCTTTCCATTGCAGTATTCAAGCCAGTGGAGAGCTTCGTCGAGTGTTCCAGTTCCCATGTTTATACTGATGTAAGGTTCTGCTCCTATCTCACGACAGTACTCAATGAATTCGTCCGTTCCAAATCTATTCGTCTCTTCCTGTTGCCAGGCGAGATCGAACCTAACAGGCCTCTGATCTTTGGGACCTATTCCGTCTTCCCAGTGGTAGTTCGACACGAAGTTTCCACCGGGCCATCTCAAGTTCGGAACTTTTATCCTCTTTACAGCCTCCAGAACGTCCTTTCTGAAACCCCTTTCATCGGAGAGCGGAGAACCTTCTTCATAAATTCCGCCGTAGATACACCTTCCCAGATGTTCCGTGAAATGACCGTAGATGTGTCTGCTAATCGGCTTGACAACTTCTTTTGGATCCACCACTATCCTGTAGGACATACTCTTTTCCCTCCTCATCTCTTATCTCTTCAACCACACCGCCATTGCACCCGGTTCTCTGTTGGCCCACATATGGTAGGGAATGAGAGTGAACTCTACCGTTTTTTCCCTAACCTCAGACAGCTTTCTGTACAGTTTCCCCTCCCATTCAGAGATGTCCAGTGCTCTTCCAGTTCCTTTGAGGAAAACAGCCTCCCTGTCCAGTATCTTTCCTTTTTCTTCCTTCAGGCTTTCTGAGTTCAACACCAGTGTCCAAACATGGAAATCCGGGTTATCTGCTTGTTCTATACAGTAGACGACTGGACCTCTTTTCACTGCAGCTTTTCCAAGGTCGTCTCTCACAAATGGGTGTGCCTCGATAAACACCGCTTTCATGGGAAGTGAAAGTTCCACTGTGTGTTTTCCTTTCCAGCTCTGGCTCAATTTCACATAGCCGTTCTGTGGCTTTGCTATCACCGCTTTTCCGTCCACCCTGAGAACAAAATCATCTGCCCAGGAAGGAAGCCTGAGATAAATGGAGAATGGCTCTTCAATGTCTGTTTTAATCGTGAAAGCTACTTCGCCGCTCCATGGATAGTCTGTTTCCTGCTCTATCTCCACAACCGAACCTTTGAAATCAAGCCTGGCTGTACTTTTTTCGTACAGATGAACCTGAACACCGTCGTCCGATGTGGTGTACATGTATCCCGGAAAAGACACTATGAACCTGGCAAGATTCGGTGGGCAGCACGCACAGTCGAACCATTTCTGTCTTCTTGTTCTCCCGTAGTCCTCCAGCGGGTTGAAGTAGAAATAGTGCTTCCCATCGAGGGATATACCGGAGAGAAGTCCGTTGTACAGTACCTGTTCCATCACATCTGCAAATTTCCCATCGCCCGTTGCAAGAAGCATCCTGAAGTTCCACATGAAGTTCGCTATCGAGGCACAGGACTCGGCGTAAGATCTTCTGTTTGGAAGCTCGTACTCTTCTCCGAAGGATTCCCAGTCGTGTCTGGAACCCGCCCCTCCTGTGATGTACATCTTCTTCGTCACAAAATTCTCCCAGAGTCTGTTGAGGGCCTGCCAGATCTTTTCATCACCTGTTTCAAGATAAAGATCGGTAGCACCAGAGCAGAGATACAGAGCTCTCACCGCATGGCCTGTGATCTCTTCTAGCTCCACAAAAGGTTTGTGATCGATGAAGTACTCTGGTCCAGGATTTCTTGGGACGCTGGCAAGCCCTTTTCCACGTGCGTAAATGAAGTACCTTGCAAGGTCCAAATATTTTCTGTCTCCTGTTTCTCTGTAGAGCTCTACAAGTGCCATTTCCACTTCAGGATGCCCCGGTGCTCCCTCTTTCTTCTCAGGGCCGAAGGTGTTGTAGATGTGATCTGCGAATCTTTTTGCCACCTCGAAGAGTGTATTCTTCCCTGTCACTCTTCTGTGTGCAACGGCCGCCTGAATCAAATGACCTGCGTTGTACAATTCATGATTCCATGCAAGGTTCGTCCATCGCTCTTTTTTTCTATCTCCAGAAAGATAGGTTCCAAGGTAACCGTCTTCATCCTGAGCAGCTTTCACCTCTTCTATCACGCTGTCGAGGATCTTCTCCAGCTCCGGCAGTTTCCTGTTCGCCAAGGCGAAGGACACTGTCTCAGCCCATTTGTACACGTCTGTGTCGTCGAAGGGAAAGAGAGTTTTGTAAGATCCTTCCATCTTGCCAGCGGCGATTCTGAAGTTGTCGAGTCTTCCTGTGTTCTCCAAAAGATCGTACTGTGTGGGAAGGGTTACGTTGACGAGGGTTTCAAAGTATTTACCCATGAATCCCTTTACTTTAACAGAACCAACAGGTATTGTTCTGAGCTTTGCGTAGGGACTTTTGGAAACTTCTACAATTTTGGACATGGAAGTTCCCTCCTTATATGCACAGACAATTTTATTGCTCTTTCAAGGGTTTCCAGCAGGCAACATAATGATTACCATCGACTAGCTCAAGTGGCGGCATCTTTTCTTCACACTTTCTTTCAGAGAATGGACAGCGTGGATGAAATCTGCAACCCGAAGGTGGATTTGAAAGATCAGGTGGATAACCTGGAATGGATTGTTTTTCAGTATCATCACCTATTCTTGGTATAGACGAGATGAGAAATTTTGTATAAGGGTGTCGGGGACTAGCAAAGACTGTATCAGTTTCACCTATTTCAACCAACGTTCCTCCATACATAATCATCAATTTATTCGCCAAATTTGGTATAAGCGAAATATCATGAGTTATGAATATGAAAGTTGAATCAGTTTCCCTGTGTATTCGTTTCAAAAGTTGCAAAATTTCATTCTGGGTGACAACATCCAGTGCAGATGTTGGTTCGTCTGCTATTATCACTCCAGGATTCATAAAAGTTGCAAGAGCTATGACTACCCTCTGTCTCATTCCTCCTGAAAGCTCAAAAGGATACATGTTTAAGATATGTGAAGGCAATCCCAAATCGTCAAGATGCTTGACAATAGAATTCTCTTCATAAACTTTCCCATGGGAAAACAACATATCTGAAAATATATCTCTTATTCTTCTTAACGGATTCAACACACTAAGCGATGCTTGTGGAATGTACGATAATTTTTCCCACCATACCTTCTTTACTTCGTTTACTGATGTATTTACTGTATAAACTACATCATCAAACTGATAATTCACTTCTCCACCCAGGATGACTAGTTGATTATTGATTTCCCCATAGAGTACTTTTGCTAAAGTACTTTTCCCACATCCAGACTCTCCAACGATAGCCAAAAAGTCATTTGTATTTAGCGAGAAACTTACTTTTTCAAGGGCATAGATCTCTTTTTTCTCACCATAGCGCTCCACAATGTAGTGAGCTGTCAGGTCTCTTACCTGGATTGAGGTCATGTTGTCCCTCCTTCACCTATCTGGCAACAATTCGTGCTTTTGGATTTATGTAATCGGTGATACTAACAAAGAGAAAGTACAGCGATATAAACAGTAACACTAACAATCCTATCGGAAAAGCTAACCACCACCAGATTCCCATAACCATCGCCTGTTGCTGAATGGCCCAGTAGGTAACAGTACCCATCGTTGGCACATCCAAAGACGTCAAACCCAAGATGGAAAGCGTGATTTCGAAACCTAAGGACCAGAGCATGTTATTCACTGTTGTGGCTAGCGTTATCGGCAATATATGAGGCAAGTAGTCTGAAAAGATCATAGTCAATAGGTTCCTACCAGAGAAGATAGCAGAGTAAGTGAAATTCCTTTCCCTTAAGCTCAATATCTGAGATCTTATGAATCTCGCATCCCACGGCCATCCAAAAAGAGACAGAACAAGAGCTAGTATGGTGAAGTTCATTTCACGCATTATCAGCTTCAAGAATATGAGTATTGGTAGAAGTGGAAGCACAATAAAAGAATCACACAGTAACACCAGAATTTGATCGAGAATACCTCGTTTGTATCCTGCTGTTATACCCACGAAGATCGCTATCAAACGTGAGAGAAGAGCAACTTCTAAGCTGAAGACCAGAGAATTCTTCATAGCAAAAGTCAGCAACCAGAAAAGATCCTGTCCTCTTCCATTGGTACCAAATGGATGTTTCCAAGAAGGAGGATGGTTTATTGGAGCATAATAGGAAGATCGTGCATCATATGGAGAAAGAAAAGAAAGAAGAGAAAAACCAACCAAACCTATTAAAACTATGATTGCAAACCTGAATCGCACATCGTATTTAAAAAGCCGCCTTATAGGAAGGAATATTGACTGCCATGACATGATTGTCTCCCTCCTTTATTATGAACCAGAACCGCTGTATTGGATTCTGGGGTCAACGAAAGGTAAGGTAATATCGATCAAGAAAGTAGCCAATGCAACCGCAATGACTGAGAACAAGGTGATACCCATCACCAAATTGTAATCTGACTGCATGATAGCAGTATAAATCAATTGACCCAAACCTGGATAATTGAAAACTATCTCCGTTATAATAGTCCCGTTGAAAATCATTCCTAATTGCAACGCGAGACCTGTCAATTGTGGAGGTAGCATTGGTTTCATAGTGTAATACCTGAAGATCAAGTTCTCTCTCAGTCTCATCAAAAACGCGAAATGCACAAAATCTTCTTGAAGAGCTGAGGAAACCAAGTTTCTCATGTTTAGGAACCAACCACCAACGCCTATGATTATCAGTGAGAGAGCAGGTAAGAAACCGTGCTTTATAACACTCTTCAAATAATCCCAAGAGAATGAAGGAGAAAGACCCATTTGATAAGCCCCTCCAGTTGGAAACCATTGCAATACATAAGAAAACAGCACAAGGAGTAACAAGGCTAAAATATAGTATGGTATAGGTCTAACTGCATTGGCAAAAATTTCGAAGACTTTCATGAAAATTCCTTTATTCTTGAAACCCGCTATACCTCCGAGTATGGTCCCTAATATCCACGAAACTAACGTTGTAAAGGCAAGAAGACCCACTGTCCAAGGAAGAGAATTGGAGATAAGCTTCATCACAGGTGTTGGGAAGGAAGCAAACGAAGGTCCCAAATTCCCCCTCAGAAGTTCCCTCCAAAATCTTATATATTGTTCAAAAATCGTTCCCTCCACTCCATAGAGTTTTAGAAGAGATTCTCTCATTTTCTCTACACTTTCAGGAGGCAGGTAAGTACCAGCCATTTGTAACCTTCTGATTGCAATCTCTGCAGGATTTGTACCAGGAATTAGTCTCGGAATCAAAAAAGTTATAGTAACGCCTATAAATATCAAAACTATACACACTAAAAAACGTACTATGACATATTTTAGAAAAGCTTTCATTTCAAACCACTCCTTAAATTATGCTGATAATCTGTGATGTTTCAAATCCCCCTCCGGTGGGAGGGGGATAGAATTCATTTTCTACCAGTCGGCTGGAGTTTTATGAACATGAACCTTGTATTACCCCAGTTGGGAACAGGATTGGTGTAAGGATTCTCAGCTGTTGGGTATCCTGTCCAGTAGTATTCGTCACACACGGTGAAGACGTTATAGGAGAAGAGAGGGATCAACGGCATATCCTCAGTCGTTACTTTTATATATTCGAGGCCGAGTTCTATAATTCTGTCGATATCTTTAAAGAAGTCTGTTTTTCTCAGTTCATCAATTATTCTGTCAATTCTTTCACTCTTATACCTCATTGGATTCTTTGCAACAACTGCTTCACCAGTAGGTTTGTAGTATTCAGAGTGCCAGGATTCCAGGAACCAGAAGAGATCAGGATGTCCACCCCATGTCTCTATAACCCAAGCCAGGTACACTGTATCTGGATCTTCTCCGTAGTTCATCCTCTGCCAGAGCATGGAAGGTTCCGCAGCTTCTATGTTAGCATCTATTCCGAACCTTCTCCACTGTTCAGCTATCGCAACGGCAGCTCGTGTCATCACAGACCTTGTTGCAGACTCGCAGAGAATGTTGATCTTCCATGGTTTTCCATCAGGCCTGTACCATTTACCACCTTTTTTGGTGAAACCGACGCTCTTGAGAAGCTTTTCTGCTATATCAGGAGCATATTTCCACCAGCCGTACCCTATCATCTTCTTCAACTTGGCTGGATCATCTGGGACATCATAACCAAAGGCATATTTGACTGCATTGGCTATTTTCTCAGGTATTGTGGGGTCATACGGCTTGAACTCCTCGTTTCCCACTTTGATCGTGAATTCTTTAAGCCACGGTTCTATCTTGTCAAAGTACCACTCCGGATATTTACCCGTCGGTGGAACATCGATCGGAGAAATAGTGGCGCATCCATTGTAAGCCTGAAGAACTACCTGAACCATATCGATCGCCAACGCGAGAGCCCATCTTACCTCTTTTATGTTGAATGGATACTGCTCGTGGTTCATAATGATCGCAGGCAATGTAGGATCAGGATGTGCCCACGGCCAACCATCATACCATGTGACACAGTAAGGATTGTTCTGCCACAAAGTGATAGCCGATTCTGGAGGCAAATCGTGAATTATATCAAGATTGTGCGCCATTTGTTCCATGACTTTCTTTTCGGGAGCAGCGATACCCTTGTAAAGCACGTACTTGGGTCCAGGCTTCTTCCCAAACGCTACTCCAAGATCGGACCTTTCCCAATCCTCTCTGAGTTCCCACAAGAACCAGTAACCATTGGGATCGTACTCTTTCAAAACGTACGGACCCGTTCCCACGGGAGGATTGAAATCGAACGCAACGGGATCATCAACTTTTTCAAAAATGTGCTTGGGCATTATGTAACATCCAGACCATCTCACTGTGAAGACTGTGTGGAATCTTCCGTTGGGTTTCTTAAGTTCGAATACCACGGTGTAATCATCTGTTTTATACACTTTTTCCACGTTCACTTGCATGTAAGCACCCCATGTCATCTCTGGATGAGCTTTCAACGTTTCTACAGTAAACACCACATCGTCCGCAGTGAAAGGAACTCCATCACTCCAGTAAATTCCTTTCCTCAGCTTAACTGTCATCTTGGTGTAATCTTCGTTGTAGATAGGTGGCTCCGCTGCCAGGAGATTGATCCAAGGATCTCCTTCAATCCCTTCATCTGGATCGATGTACCAGAGGGCACCTAGACAAAGTTGCTGGAGACCTGTTGACCAGCTAGTAACTCCTCCGCCCCACAGGTTAAACCTACCAGGATTCAAAGAACGTCCAGATGGATCTTCGATGATGATGACTTCATTTCTTGGAATTCCTGGAAGCACTTCTTGCCCCTGGGCAAATGCCACGAAACTTGTTATGACAGTTACCGCCAAGAGAAGTATTAACCTACTTCTTCTCCACAACATGCTTAGTCCCCCCTTCCTGAGAGTTTTGGAAGAGCCAACACTTTACCATTCTGTTTTCAACCTGAAAATAAGGAGGTTCTTCTAAACATTGCTGAGTCGCATAAGGACATCGAAGATAGAATTTACACCCGCTCAGAGTATACTCTTCACTCACTGTTTTCCTTTCCAATTTACTTTTTTCTTCTGCAACTTTAATGGTTTGAACACTTTCCTTAGATATATCAGGAACGCTCTGTCTGAGAAGAACAGTATATGGATGCAAGGGATGATTTAATACAACACCTGCGGGTCCCATTTCCACAATCGTTCCTCTTAACATAACGGCTATCAAGTCACTCACATAATAGGCGGTTGCAAGATCGTGTGTTATGTAAATAATCTTTTTCTTGAATCTGTCTCTTAATTCTTTAAAGAGATTCAGTATAGATACCCTAAGTGAAACATCCAACATTGAAACGGGTTCATCTGCAACTAGTAGTTCGGGATCTGCCAGAAGCGCTCTTGCTATGGCTAATCTTTGTAACTGTCCACCAGAAAACTCATGAGGATATTTTCCCCGTATCTGTTCTAGACTTATACCCACCGAAGCCAATACCCTACTTATGTTTTCTTCCAAGTTTCTTCCACCATCCCTACTAAAAGCTCTTGCTGTTGAAAAGATATAAGTTTCCACTTTTTTCAGTGGGTTGAATGACTCAAACGGATTTTGAAAGATGGGCTGTACCATTCTTAAAAATTCTTTTTGGGAATATTCTTCCAACTTTTTACCCCGAAGATAAATTTCCCCAGACGTTGGTTTTATGAGCCTCAAGAGGAGATTAGCGAGAGTTGACTTACCACTCCCACTCTCTCCAACAAGCGAAAAAATTACAGGTCGCTCCGGCAAAGAAAAGGTGACTTTCCAAACAGCCGGTATTGAAATCCTCGAAATTAGAGTTCCTACTTTAAAAATTTTGCTTACGTTGTCTAATTCCAAAAATTCGCTCAATACAGTTTCCCCCCAAGCTATTCATACATTTAGGTACGTACATTATTCTTTCATGTAGATTCTACATTGTCCACTTTTGTTAAATCAAGTATATTTCTGGACAAATATTTCATGTTATACCTTAATAGATACAAATATTTCCGTTTAAAAGCTCTTTTCTCATGTTTTTTCATTTTTTCACAAACTATCCTTTCACCGCTCCGAAGGTGAGGCCTCTAATTAGATACCTTTGGGCAACAAGAGCAAAGACCACAACGGGAAGCATGGTGACTATACCGGCCGCGGAAAGAGGTCCCCATGCAACCCTCCATCCAGTGATGTATCTTCCAAGGAAAATGGGTAGCGTTTGAGCACGTGCATCGTTCGTTAAAACAAGAGCCAGAAGGAACTCTCCCCAGCTTTGAATGAGAGAAAGCACTGCGACCGCTGCGAGTCCTGGGGCACTGAGAGGAAGAACCACATAGAAGAACGTTTGAAAAGGAGTAGCCCCATCTACATAAGCCGCTTCATCTATCTCTCTTGGAATCTCTCTGAAAAAGCTGATAAGAAGCCAGACCCCGAGAGGCACAACTATGACAAGATGTGACAGAATGAGAGCCCACCAGGTGTTGATGAGTCTCAGTTTCGTGAATATCACGTACAGGGGAACGGCTGACACAATAGGCGGGAGCATTCTGATGGAGATGATCCACTCCGCCAGGAATGGACCTCCTACCTTGTATCGGGCAATAGCATAGGCAGCGAGGGCACTGATTACCGTTCCTATAAGTGCTACAGATACACCAACCACGATACTGTTTCTCAAGTACGGAAAGATGTTCTCAATAGAACCGGTTGTTCCACCGAAAACTTCTGTCTCTTTTGCTCCAAAGAAATTAGCAAGCGTGGGCTTTGTCGGAAAGAATCTAGGAGGCATGGTGAACCACTCGTCTGAAGGCTTAAAGGCTGTGATCACAAGCCAGTAAACGGGAAAAAGGAAAAATATCAAACAAACGGCGATCAGGATGTATCTCACAATTGTCAGGATTTTTTTCATCACTCTTCACCCCCAAACCCCAGTTGTTGTCTCATTCTCACAAGCCTGAACACTGCATTCACAAGGACTATCGCCACAATCAATAGCAAAACACTCAACGCAGAGGCGTAACCGATGTTCCACCCAAAAGAAATACCTACCTTGTAGATGTAGAAACTGTAAGTGTGGGTCGCAGATCCTGGACCACCCCAGGTTGTCATGAAGACAATATCAAAGGTCTTCAGACAGTCTATGATTCTCAAAACAAGAGCGACCAGGATCAAAGGTCTTAGAAGAGGAAACTCCACGTGCAAAAAGACTCTTCCCCAATCGGCTCCATCCACCCGGGCCGCGTCTATGAGATCCTGAGGTATCGACTGAAGACCTGCGTATATCATGAGAAAAATGAAAGGAGTCCACTGCCAAACGTCTATGATAATGATCCCCAGTTGTGCATAGAATGGATCTCCAAGCCACGAAATTTTGGGAACACCGAAGAGTGACAGGAACCAGTTCACCGGTCCAAAGGCAAAGTTGTACAACATCTTCCAGGCAACACCGGAAACCGCCGGTGGAATCATCATGGGAATGAGAAGGGAAGACCTGATTATCTTTTCTCCCTTGACGCCCCTTATCAGAAAAGCGATGAGAACACCGAGAACAAGTTCTACGGGAACTGCTATCGAGAGGAGCTTTGCGGTGAATTTCATGGATTCGATAGCGGTTGAATCTCTGAAAATCTGGAAGTAATTCGAAAGACCAATGAAGTGAGTCTCCGCACTCTTTGAAAGATCGTAATCTCTGAAAGAAGCCCAGATCATGAAACCAAAGGGATAGATTGTCATTGCAAGGAAAAGAGCGAGAACGGGAAGAACCATCAACCAGGGAACAATTCTTTTTCTCATGGCAAAAGGGGGCAGAGCGCCCCCTCTTCACCTCCTTATTTTCCAAGAATCTCTTCCCATTTTTTTGCAAGATCGTTCAGCGTTTCCATGGAGAGCGGGAGTTCTCCAGAGAGGATCTTGGAGAAGATCTCAACGGTGATGTCTTCGAGTCTCGGTTCCTCTGGAATCCTTGGCCTGTGGGTCTGAGAAACGTACGTTACCTCGAGGGCGGGAACTCTCGGGTCAGCGGCCCTCACCTCGGGATCCTGGAGTGTTGAGATTCTGGCAGGAGCGACGGCGAATCTCAAGAACTTGTTCTTGTCAGCCCATTTGCTAGTGGCGAAAATGATGAATTTGAACGCAGCGAGTTTCTTGTCCTCGGGTATGAATTTGTTGATACCGAGTGCCCATTGACCACTCACAGATCGACCCGGCATGGGAATGATCCCGACTTTATCTTCACCGAGTGTGCTCTTGAAGATCAGGTACGGTCCCGTCCATTGAGGTACCATAGCAACGAGTCCCTGGTTGAAGTACTCAATCGTTTCACCGTAATCAGAGCCGAGCGGATCTGGACTGTAAGGCATGAGTTTTTTCATCATTTCGAGCGCTTTCAATCCCTCTTCACTGTTGAAGGCCGGTTTGTGATCCGCTGTGAAGTATTCACCGAATTCAAGATCCGCAGTTCCGTGCCTCATGATACCGAGTGGTGCGTTCCTGTACTCACCGAAAAACAGCAGATACATGTAGAAGAGTGTGTGGGTTCTCGGGAACATGAGGGCGATTCCGTAGTCTGTTGGAGAGCTCTTGTTGTATTTTTTGGTGAAGAATTCCGCTATTTCTACAACTTCTTCCCAGGTGGTCGGGAGGGTGAGTTCTCTACCGTATTTTTCCTTGAACGCTTGTTTTATCTTTGGATCTTCAAAGAGATCTTTTCTGTAATAGAAGAGCATTGTGTTGTTGTAGAACGGAAGCCCGACGAGTTTTCCCTGCCACTTTCCAGATTCTTCCAGAACCTGTGGGATAAAATCGTTCAAATCATAATCTTCTGGAACAAGTTCTGGATGTTGTTTCATGAACTCTCCAAGGTCAACCAGTCCGAAAGAGACGGCTCCAGTGGTCATCACATCGTAAGTGAAAGCATCGAACGATCCAGCCTGAGATCTGAGATCCTGCAGTAGTTTTGGATACAACACTTCCCACGAAAGAGGTACGATCTCAACCTGAATTTCGGGATTCTGTTTCATGAACTCCTGGGCAAGCCACTTCAGGGCGTCCGCGTTGTCTGGAGAACAGAGAACGGAGATCTTCACGGAGAAGATCAGGGAAGCCAGAACTAGCAAGGCAACCACGAGGAACCTCTTCATGATGTATCCCCCCTACCAGAATGATGGTTAACTATACATACATACAAATTCCGTTCTGTTTTATCACAGAAGACGACTAAATGGCAAAATGACAGAATTCATCAAATAGCCGGGGGAGCCCCCGGCTGTTACCCAATAGGAATTGTTACGTCATTCTGTATAGAATTTGTAAACAGTTATCTGCTTGTAGACTTCTCCTGGTTTCAGGATAGTGGACGGGAAGTTAGGATGATTCGGTGAATCTGGAAAGTGTTGCGCTTCAAGGCAGAGGCCGGAATACTGTCCGTAGTTTGCTCCACCCTTAGCATTTTTTATGTCGAGCCAATTTCCTGTGTAGAACATGAGCCCTGGTTCCGTTGTCCACACTTCTAGTACTCGACCAGAAACAGGATCTTTCAATCGCGCAGCTAAACCGAATTCACCTAACTTCTTGTCGAGCACAAAGTTATTATCGTAACCCCTGTAATTCGGTTTTTGTACGTCAGGATGGAATATATCTTGTCCTATCCTTTTTGGTTTTCTAAAATCAAAAGGCGTTCCTTCAACTGGTGCTATCTCACCTGTTGGTATCAGCACATCATCCGCTGGTGTGTAATAGCTTGCGAATATTGTTAATTCGTGGTCCAGTATGGTCTTTCCTGAGTCGTGACCTGCCAAATTCCAGTAAGGATGATGCGTCAAATTAATGATGGTTGTAGCGTCGGTTTTGGCTTCATAAAGGAGTTTCAATTCGTTATTATCAGTCAGGATATATGTTACGTTTACTGTCAAGTTTCCTGGATAGCCTTCTTCTCCATCGTGACTGAAGTAGGTGAATTTCACTGCAGGTCCCTCATCAGCGAAGAACGGTATTGCTTTCCAAACCACGAAACTGAAGCCTTTCAATCCTCCGTGAAGATGATTACCCAGGTTATTTCTCACAAGTTGATATGTTCTTCCTTCGAGCTCAAAACGACCTTCTTTAATACGATTGGCGTACCTCCCCACGATGCAACCAAAGTACGGATTTCGTGTTTCGTAATCAGAAAGGTTGTCAAATCCTAGTACTACGTCCGCTACCTTTCCCTCTCGATCTGGTACATAGAGGCTTATTAGCGTTGCTCCATAGTTTGTTAAGACCGCTTTCATACCTGTTTTTTCGTTTACCAGAGTGTACTTCTCAACAATGCAACCTTCTGATGTGATCCCGTAAAAGCTCTTCTCAATCCTCCAACTATTCTTTTCTATTACTTGTCCAAAGAGTGCGAGCGATAGTACCAATAGGATCAAAATGGAAATTCTTCTGATTGACATAGGAACCCCCCTTACGCTGAGATAGCTTACTGAAATTTTCGTGCTGTACGTATTATATCATTACGTAAAGGTACTTACAATAAACACACAGTAACATCAAAATTAAATAAATATTAACGCAAACGCGATTAAAGGTACGTATAATAACAGACCTTTTATGGTATACTATGCTGATGAATCATTCAGAAAGGAGGTCGGAGAATGATAGATCTCAAGCAGTACGAGTTCTGGTTTCTCGTTGGAAGTCAGTATCTTTACGGTCTGGAAACCCTGAAAAAGGTGGAACAACAGGCAAGTAAGATCGTGGATTCACTGAACGATGACCCCATCTTCCCTTCAAAGATCGTTCTGAAGCCGGTTTTGAAGAGTTCTTCTGAAATCACAGAAATCTTTGAGAAAGCAAACGCAGACCCCAAATGCGCAGGGGTTATCGTTTGGATGCACACTTTTTCCCCATCGAAGATGTGGATACGGGGACTCTCTATAAACAAAAAACCCCTGCTTCACCTTCACACGCAGTACAACAGAGAGATTCCATGGGATACGATCGATATGGATTACATGAACCTGAACCAGTCTGCACACGGAGACAGAGAGCATGGGTTCATACATGCAAGGATGAGACTTCCAAGGAAAGTTGTGGTGGGACACTGGGAAGAGAAAGAAGTCAGAGAAAAGATCACAAAGTGGATGAGAGTGGCCTGTGCGATACAGGATGGAAGAACGGGACAGATAGTCAGGTTCGGCGACAACATGAGAGAAGTCGCCAGCACCGAAGGTGACAAGGTAGAAGCCCAGATAAAACTCGGCTGGTCCATAAACACTTGGGGAGTTGGAGAACTTGCAGAGAGAGTGAAAGCCGTTCCAGAGCGCGAAGTAGAGGAACTTCTCAAAGAATACAGAGAAAAATACATCATGCCAGAGGATGAATACAGTCTCAAGGCAATAAGAGAGCAGGCGAAAATAGAAATTGCTCTGAGGGAATTTTTGAAAGAAAAGAACGCCGTTGGCTTTACCACCACGTTCGAGGACCTGCACGATCTTCCGCAGCTTCCCGGACTCGCGGTTCAGAGGCTCATGGAGGAAGGATACGGTTTTGGTGCAGAAGGTGACTGGAAAGTAGCGGGATTGGTTAGAGCCATCAAGGTAATGGGAACGGGTCTTCCCGGCGGAACTTCCTTTATGGAGGATTACACTTACCACCTCACTCCCGGAAACGAACTCGTCTTAGGGGCTCATATGCTCGAGGTGTGTCCAACGATAGCAAAGGAAAAACCACGGATAGAGGTCCATCCACTGAGCATAGGAGGGAAGGCGGATCCCGCCCGCCTCGTTTTCGATGGACAGGAAGGACCCGCCGTTAACGCGTCGATCGTTGACATGGGTAACAGGTTCAGGTTGGTTTTGAACAGGGTTTTATCCGTTCCCATAGAGAAGAAGATGCCGAAACTTCCGACAGCCAGGGTCCTCTGGAAACCGCTGCCTGATTTCAAGAGGGCAACTACTGCATGGATACTCGCTGGAGGATCACACCACACTGCCTTTTCAACAGCCATTGACGTGGAATACCTCATCGACTGGGCAGAGGCACTGGAAATCGAATACGTCGTCATCGATGAAAATTTGGATCTCGAAGACTTCAAAAAAGAACTGAGATGGAACGAACTCTACTGGGGGCTTTTAAAAAGATGAAAGAGGGGCGAAGGCCCCTCATTTTTTTGGATACGTCACCGACTCTCTCATGATGAGTTTTGGTTTGAAAACATATTTCTCGGGCTTTTCACCATCGATCATCTTCAAAAGGATCTCAACTGCCTTCTTTCCAACTTCTTCTTTGGGATGTTCGAAAGTGGTCAGAATCTCTCTGAAATCACCTATGGGAGCATCGTCGAAACCTATGACAGAAACGTCTTCTGGTATACTCAAACCCATTCTTTTTGCTGCAAGGAAAAACTGAAGGGCCGTTGCATCGTTGTAGCAGAAAACTGCGGTTGGACGCTGATCTTTCGGCAAAGATAGGAGTTCAAAGGCACTTTGCATAACGATACCTGTGAATTCTGAAACGTGAAAAGATTTCTCGTGGATTTTTTCAAAACCGAGTTCTCTCCCTCGTTTCAGAAAGGCCTGGGCTCTTACCACACTGGGAAGGTGTATTGTTTTATACAACACCGCCACATTTCTGTGTCCGTACTGATAAAATATCTCCGCTGCTTTTTCTCCTCCGTACCAGTCGTCGAGAACAACACTTCCCACACCTTCTATATCCCAGTTGGTGTGTACCAAAACCACCTTCGTGCCTTTTTTTGCTATGTCTTCTATCAAATCTCTGTTGGAACGTTTGGTGGCGCTGTAGACAGGGTCTATTATCAGACCATCCACACCTACTTCCAGCCATTCGTTTATGATCTGTCTCTCCTTGTGGGGGTCCTCAGAAGCATTTCCAAGAAGCATCTTGTACCCGTTTGCGAACAGAACCTCTTCGGCGCCGAGTGCTATGTATGGAAATATGTAACTTGTGATCTGTTGGACAAGAATGCCAACGACCTTGTTTTTCTTTTCTATGTTCACAAACGTTCCAAGTCCTGGCTTTCTGATGACCAGGTTTTTAACTACCAACCTTTCGAGGGCTTTTCTCACCGTTTCCCGACTAGCGTCGAATCTTTCCATTAACTCCTTTTCAGTGGGGAGCTTGTCTCCGTGCTTATACTTTCCAGATTTTATTTCGTCGATCAGAAATTTTTCGATGATTCTGTATTTTGGGAGGATTGCGAATCACCTCTCTCTTCACTTGCTAATCTTCTCGGCTAACTCTTTCGTATCCCTTGCGATCATGAGCTCTTCGTTTGTGGGAACGACCAGGACTTTCACACGGGAATCAGGAGTGGAGATTACGCCTTCCTTTCCTCTTATTGTTTCTTCGTTCTTCTGCTTGTCAAGCTTTACTCCGAGAAATTCCAGGTAAGAACACACATCTTCCCTCGTGATTGGAGAATTTTCTCCAACACCGGCTGTGAAGACTATGGCATCGACGCCGTTCATCGCAGCAGCGTACGCACCTATGTATTTGGCGATCCTGTAGTGGTAGATGTCGAGGATGAGCTTGCACCATTCGTCTCCTTTCAAGGCAGCCTCTTCGATGTCCCTCATGTCCGAACTGAATCCCTTTGAGAGTCCGTAGACTCCGCTTTTTTTGTTCAGTATATCGTACATCTCCTGAGGAGATATACCTTCTTTTTCCATGATGAAGAAGGGAATTGCCGGATCCAAATCACCGGACCTCGTACCCATAACGAGTCCTTCGAGCGGTGTGAATCCCATGGAAGTGTCGACACACTTCCCGTATTTCACGGCGGCTACCGAAGCACCGTTTCCTATGTGACAGGTGATGATCTTGAGTTCCTCCAGTTTTTTCCCGAGGATCTCCGCCGCTCTCTTCGAAACGTACCTGTGACTTGTACCGTGAAAACCGTAGCGTCTGATTCTGTATTTCTCGTAGTATTCGTACGGTATAGCGTAGAGATATGCTTTCTGAGGAATCGTCTGGTGGAAAGCTGTGTCGAAAACAACCACATTTGGTACTCCTGGAAGGAGCTTCATGGCAGCTTTTATTCCCATGAGATTCGCAGGATTGTGAAGCGGCGCAAGAGGTGAAACCTCTTCGATCGCTTTGAGTACTTCCTCGTCCACAAGTACCGATTCTTTGAATCTTTCACCACCGTGAACCACCCTGTGACCAACGGCATCGATCTCCTTTAGATCTTTTATGACTCCAAGTTCTTCATCAACCAATGTGTTCAATATGAGCTTCAACGCTTCTTCGTGATCCGGAAGTTCTTTTTCTATCACATGCTTTTCGTCGTTCACCCTGTGGACCAGCCTGCTACCTTCGATGCCGATTCTTTCTGCGATACCTTTACAGAGAACTTTCTCACCGTCCATCTCGATGAGCTGGTACTTTATTGAGGAACTCCCCGAGTTTATCACCAGTACTTTCATTCTCTCTTCACCTCACGCCTTTCCGCTGGATCCGAATATTCTGATTCTCTCTTTGACGATTTCTTTCACCTGTTCGAAGACAGGCCCAAAAATCTTTCTGGGATCTATCTGAGACTTGTCCTCTGAGAGAATCTTCCTGAGATACGCGACGAAGGTGATCCTCAGATCGGTGTCTGTGTTTATCTTGTTGATACCAAGTTCTATAGCTTTCTTCAACATGTCTTCAGGAACACCTTTCGCGCCGGAAAGTTCGGCGCCGTATTCGTTCGCCAGTTTCACTACATCCTGTGGAACCATGGAAGCTCCGTGAAGAACGAGCGGTATCTGAGTGTATTCCTTCACTTTCTTCAGTCGTTCAAAGTCGAGCTGTGCTTCCCCTTTGAATTTGAACGCACCGTGACTGGTTCCAATGGCAGGGGCCAGGAAATCCACTTCTGTTTCCTTCACAAATACCTTTGCTTCCTCCGGATCGACGAGGACGGACTCTTTTTCCACCACGTTGTCTTCTATGCCCTTGAGTTTTCCGAGTTCCGCTTCTACGCTTATACCAACCGCGTGAGCTATTTCCACGATCCTCTTCGTTTCTCTAAGGTTTTCCTCGAATGGAAGATGTGAAGCGTCGATCATCACCGAAGAATAACCAGCCTTTATAGCTGCCATGATGACTTTAAAGTCTCTTCCATGGTCCAAATGGAGCGCGACAGGGACCGAAAGTTTCTCAGCGTAAGTTCTCACCATTTCAACGGCAAGTCTTGCACCAGCCTCTATATCGCCTTTTCCTATGTACTTTATTGCCCCTTCCGATGTAGCGACAATGACTGGTGCCTTTTCTTCTTCGGCGGCTTCAAGAATCGCCTGAAGAAATTCCATGTTGTTGAAATTGAATGCACCGATAGCGTATCTTTCTTTGCTGGCTTTTTCCAAAATTTCCTTTGTGTTCTTTACGTAAGGCATTGTAACACCTCCTTCAATGTAAAGGCCGGGACAAGCCCGGCCTTCAATTACTTCTTGTTCTTGAGAGCTGCCTGAGCCGCTGCAAGTCTGGCGACGGGTACCCTGTACGGCGAACAGGAAACGTAGTCGAGTCCGATCTTGTCAAAGAACAGTATGGATCTCGGATCTCCACCGTGTTCTCCACAGACTCCAACCTTGAGATCGGGCCTTGTACTTCTTCCTTTTTCCTTGCCCATCCTCACCAGTTCTCCAACACCGTCGTAATCCAACGTCTTGAACGGATCGTGTTCGAGAATGCCTTTTTCGAGGTACTCAGGCAGGAACTTTCCAACGTCGTCTCGGCTGAATCCAAAGGTCATCTGCGTGAGGTCGTTGGTACCAAAGCTGAAGAATTCAGCTTCTTCCGCTATCTGATGGGCGGTAACAGCGGCCCTTGGAACTTCGATCATGGTTCCGATCTTGTAAGTGAGCTCGACACCGGCCTCTTTTATGAGAGCGTCGGCCGTTTCCTTGATGATCTTCTTCAGGTACCTGAGCTCGTTGATGTGTCCCACGAGAGGAATCATGATTTCAGGTATTACATCTATTCCCTCTTCTTTCTTGAGTTCGATGGCTGCCCCGATAATAGCTCTGGTCTGCATCACGGCAATTTCAGGATAGGTAATGGTGAGCCTACAACCCCTGTGTCCGAGCATCGGGTTGAGTTCCCTAAGATTCTCCACGACGTTCTTGAGTTCTTCGAAGGAAACTCCCATCTGCTCGGCAACTTCCCTGATCTGTTCATCTTCCTGTGGCAGGAATTCGTGAAGAGGAGGATCTATGAGCCTTATGGTGACTGGAAGCCCCTTCATGACCCTGAACAATCCTTTGAAGTCCTCTTTCTGGAGTGGCAGGAGTTCGTCCAGGGCCTTTTCTCTTTCTTCTTTCGTCTTTGCAAGAATCATCCTTCTAACCTTGGGTATTCTATCCTTTTCGAAGAACATGTGTTCTGTTCTACAGAGTCCGATTCCTTCAGCACCGAATTTTCTCGCAACTTCCGCGTCTCTTGGTATGTCTGCGTTGGTTCTCACACCGAGTCTTCTGATCTCATCGGCCCACTGCAGAAGCTCTGCGACAGGTCCTTCAAGACCCTGTGGTTTTATGGTTGTCACTTTCCCGAGGAGAACCTCACCGGTCGTTCCATCGATGGAGATCCATTCTCCCTCTTTTACAACAACATCTCCCACTTTGAAGTACCCTTCCTCTGGATGAACTTCTATAGATTCTGCTCCGACGACCGCTGGCTTACCCATTCCTCTTGCAACAACGGCAGCGTGGGAGGTCATTCCTCCTCTGGAGGTCAGGATTCCCTGTGCGACAGCCATTCCTCCGACGTCTTCGGGGCTGGTTTCAGGTCTCACAAGAATAACCTGTTCACCTGCTTTACCGAGTTCTTCGGCTTTCTTGGCGTTGAAGACGACCTTACCCGTCGCGGCACCTGGAGACGCAGGAAGTCCTTTCGCGATGACTTTTGCCTGGGCTTTTTCTTTTGGATCGAACACTGGATGGAGCACCTGTTCAACGTCTTCGGGTCTCACCCTGAGAATCGCTTCTTCTTTGGTGATGAGTCCTTCGTGGACCATATCGACGGCGATTTTGATGGCTGCCTGAGATGTTCTCTTTCCACTTCTTGTCTGGAGCAGGTAGAGTTTACCTTTTTCGATGGTGAACTCGATGTCCTGCATATCCCTGTAGTGTTTTTCGAGTCTTTCCATTATTTCGAGGAGCTGATCGTAGACCTCTGGCATTCTGTTTTTCAGCTCTTCAAGTTTGAGAGGAGTTCTAATACCCGCAACAACGTCTTCACCCTGCGCGTTGGGAAGGAATTCTCCGTAAGGTTCCTTCTCTCCAGTGTTCGGGTCTCTTGTGAAAGCGACACCCGTTCCGGAGTCTTCTCCCATGTTTCCGAACACCATCGCAACGATGTTCACAGCCGTACCGAGTAGATCTCCTTCCTTGATCCCATGGATTTCTCTGTACTTGATGGCCCTCTCGTTCATCCAGCTACCAAACACCGCATCGATGGCAAGCCAGAGTTGTTTCCAGGGATCCTGTGGAAATTCTTTTCCTGCTTCCTTGTAGATCTGTTTGTATCTCTCAACGAGTTTTTTGAGGTCTTCTGCGTCCAGTTCAGTGTCGAGTTTCACACCTTTCTCCTTCTTGAGTTCTTCGAGTGCCTTTTCGAATCTTTCGTGTGGTATCTTCAGAACCACATCACCGAACATCTGAAGGAATCTTCTGTAAGCATCGTAGGCGAATCTTTCGTTGTTCGTCTGCTTTGCAAGCCCCTTCACTGTCTCATCGTTGAGACCAAGGTTGAGGACGGTGTCCATCATTCCAGGCATTGAAATGGCTGCACCAGATCTGACAGAAACAAGGAGTGGATTGTTGGGGTCACCGAACTTTTTCCCGGTAACTTCCTCGAGTCTTCTCATTGCCTCTTCAACCTGTTCTTTCAGCTCTTCCGGATAAGTTCTTCCGTGGTCGTAGTAGTACTTACAGACTTCCGCAGAAATGGTGAATCCGGGAGGAACAGGAATTCCAAGGTTGGTCATCTCCGCGAGGTTGGCGCCTTTTCCACCGAGGATATCCTTCATGTCTGCCCGGCCTTCTGCCTTACCGTTTGCGAAGAAGTACACGTATTTCTTTGCCATCTTCTGACTCCCTCCTTTTCCTTTCGTATCCAAGAATTTATTATAAGATCAAAACCACACGATTAACTTCGGTATCATTTCACGTTAACATGGAAAACCATTTTTCCATCTTTGTAGAATCCTCTTGCGAAGACGTAGGCTTCTTCACCTTCTCCCACAAGCGATTCCATGAGAGCCTTCATATCGAGGAAGAGGAAGAAAACGTCGTTCTTCTCAGATTTGATACCAAGGGTTCTGGGAGAGAACTGCTTACTTTTCAGAACGACCGTGTCATCCTCTGTGCAAATCGATAATCCATTCTCCAAAACAAAACATTTGCCTTCCTTTCTGTACTGAACTCCTGCGGTTTTTAAAGCATTTTCCACGGCATCAGGAGATTTCAGCTTGGCTTTTGCAACGATTTCGAGATTTGTGGGAGTGGATCCGGCTATCAGGTCCATAACTGCCGAAGACACATTCGCACTCAAGAACATCGGAGGCTCGAGCTCTTCAAAGAGATTTTTGACAACTTTCTCAATATCCGACTCGGGAAGCTGAACAGGAAGATTTTCACTTTCCATGGAAAACCCTGCGCTGGAGAGAACGTCTAACAGTCCGTCGTAGTTCTCCGTGTTGAAAATCACCGTCAATTCGCCGAACGTGTAGTAATCGGACGGGATTTCCCTCGGCTGTCCGACTTTTTCGAGGAAGTTTCTGGAGGTATCATCCGCTGGAGTGATTTCCACCTTTATTGAGAGATGATCACTTGCGGATTCTTTTGTGCTCACAACAGTGAAGGAATATTTATCCCCCTGCAGCAAACCGTAGCCAAAGAAATCAGTCTTTCCCAGAGTATCGGGAATCTCCCCCCCACCTTTCAGAGAAGCGTTCACTGCTTTAGCTGTTCCCAAGAAGAGATACCCATCTTTTTCAACAACGACCGCATCTTCCATTCCCAGTAGATCGACAATAAGAGACTTTATGCTGTCTTTCAGTTTCTTTGCCTTTTCAGATGGTCCCAGAACGAAGCAAGTGTCTTCGTTGTCGAGCTGTACAAAGAGAAATTCGTGAGAGAGGAGATCGTAGAAGTCGGATGGCTCTATATTTCTGCTGAGGAGCTGGGACTCCAGAACACCCTGTATCATCATCTCAAGACCGAGGCTCTCTGTCAGAAACCGGCCGGTGGGAAGGCGTTTGACCTCAGAGTAGAACTCTGATAAATCCTTCACATATCGAATCACCTTGAAATTCTCCGGTACATAGTTTAATATTTGTGAAAAAGAGAGGGCCGTGACAATCAGCAGGATAAAGACAATCCATTTTTTCATGTTCAGAACCTCCTTCTTTTTTCTTCACCAAAACTTATGATAACACAGGAAAGGAGGTAGTGCGTTGAGAAGATCCCTTGAAATGGGAAAGTGTGTTGTTCTGGAAGTGTTAACACCGAGAGGCACAAACCTGAGCAAGTTCATGGAATTCGCTGAAGAAGCCTGGGAGACAGGCATCGACGCGTTCACGGTAACCGATATGCCAATGGGGAGAGTGAGAATGGCTCCCTGGGCTGTTTCTCACCTTCTTGTGGAAAGCGGAAAAGAAGTTCTCATGCACTTCACGAAGAACACAAGGAATATGATAAGGATACAATCTGATCTTTTGGGTTGTCATGCCCTCGGAGTGAAGAATCTGCTCCTCCTGTCCGGAGACAACCCTTCACACGGTGATTACCCCGACACGACTTCCGTTAACGATATAGATATTTTAGACCTCATAAGACTCACAAAGCTCATGAACGAAGGAACAGATCTTGCCGGAAACAAGATCTATGGAAAAACCGATTTCTTCGTTGGTGGAGCACTGAATCCCCTCAGCGATGAGGATATGAAAAGGGCTAAACAGAAGGTCGAAGCCGGCGTTGATTTTCTCGTCACTCAGCCGCTTTTCAACAGCGAGGTAGCGAAAAAGATCAAGGAAGAACTGAGCACGAAAATCCTCGCTTCGATAGTTTTCTTTGAAAATGAAAAACAGATGAGCTACTTCTCGAACGTTCCCGGAATAGAAATACCAGATGAGATAGTGAATTCCGCGGAGAAAGGTGATGATTACTTGAAAGAAAAAAGCTTTGAAAGTGTGCTCAGATTCGTTGAAGAGACAAAAGATGTACTGGATGGTTTCTACATAGTGGCCATCGTGAAAGATCTCGAAAAGATCAGGAAGGTGGTAGAAATTGCCAAAAGTTGAAATAGACCCCAGCGAGATAAAGATTCCAGACAACGTTTTGAAGGCAAAGCTCGGTTTCGGAAGAGCGGAGGATATACCCAAAGAATTCAGGAGAACAGTGGAAAGGGCATACGAAGAGTTACTCAATGTAGCGAGACCCGTGGTTCTGTGGCGAGATTTTGATGTGGACAACCCCCTCTCTTTCGATAGCATGAAACTCACGGGTGAACTCGCAGAGAAACACCTTTCTGGAAGTAAAATCATCACGGTTTTTCTTGCAACACTTGGAAAGAGGGTAGACGAAAAGATAGAGGAGTACTTTAGAAACGGGGAGGATCTTCTTGCATTTTTCATCGATGGAATTGCTTCAGAGATGGTGGAGTACGCTTTGAGAAAAGTAGACGCAGAACTCAGAATGGAAAGATTCAACCTGGAGGGAAGTTTCAGAATTTCACCTGGTTACGGTGATCTTCCACTTTCCTTGAACAAGAAGATCGTCGAAATTTTCAAAGATGAAGTGGACGTCAATGTGATAGAAGACTCCTATGTGCTCGTTCCCAGAAAAACCATCACAGCGTTCGTGGGCTGGAGGGAAAAGAAGAATGAGAAACAGACATGAGGTTTCAAAATTGCTTTCAGAAAGAGTGTTGCTCCTGGATGGAGCTTACGGGACAGAGTTCATGAAGTACGGATACGATGATCTTCCCGAAGAGCTGAATATAAAAGCACCCGATGTGGTGCTGAAGGTTCATAGAAGTTACATAGAGAGTGGCTCGGATGTCATTCTGACGAACACGTTCGGTGCCACAAGGATGAAACTGAGAAAACATGGACTGGCGGACAAACTGGATCCTATTGTGAGAAACGCTGTGAGAATCGCAAGAAGAGCAGCTGGAGAGAAGCTTGTTTTTGGAGATATCGGCCCAACAGGAGAGCTTCCGTATCCACTCGGAAACACTTTGTTCGAAGAGTTCTACGAGAACTTCAGAGAAACCGTGAAGATAATGGTCGAAGAAGGTGTCGATGGAATCATCTTTGAGACGTTCTCGGACGTTCTCGAACTGAAAGCCGCTGTACTCGCAGCGAGGGAAGTCTCCCGCGATGTTTTCCTGATTGCCCACATGACATTCGACGAGAAGGGAAGAAGTCTCACAGGGACAGATCCCGCGAACTTCGCCATCACGTTCGATGAACTGGATGTCGATGCCCTCGGTATAAATTGTTCACTCGGACCCGAAGAGATCCTCCCCATTTTTCAGGAACTGTCTCAGTACACAGACAAGTTCCTCGTAGTGGAACCTAATGCGGGAAAGCCCATCGTGGAGAACGGGAAAACCGTGTATCCTTTGAAACCACACGACTTTGCCGTTCACATAGATTCCTACTACGAACTCGGTGTGAATATATTCGGAGGTTGCTGCGGGACCACCCCTGAGCACGTGAAGCTCTTCAGAAAAGTTCTCGGAAACAGAAAACCTCTTCAAAAAAGAAAGAAAAAGAGAATATTCGCTGTCTCTTCCCCTTCAAAACTCGTGACGTTCGACCATTTTGTTGTCATAGGAGAGAGGATAAACCCTGCAGGTAGAAAGAAGCTCTGGGCAGAGATGCAGAAAGGAAACGAAGAGATCGTGATCAACGAAGCGAAAACACAGGTGGAAAAAGGTGCGGAAGTACTCGATGTGAACTTCGGCATAGAATCTCAGATATACATACGATACGTGGAAAAAATCGTTCAAACACTTCCGTATGTTTCAAACGTTCCTCTTTCCTTGGACATCCAGAGCGTAGACCTCGCAGAGAAAGCACTCAGGGTCTACCCGGGAAGGCCTCTTTTCAACTCGTCCAAGGTAGATGAAGAAGATCTCGAAAGAAAAATAGGCCTGTTGAAGAAGTACGGAGGCACACTCATCGTACTTTTGATGGGAAAAGACGTTCCAAAAAGCTTCGAAGAGAGAAAAGGATACTTCGAAAAGGCCTTGAAAATCTTAGAGAAACACGACTTCTTAGATAGGGTGATTTTCGATCCAGGAGTTCTGCCTCTCGGCGCAGAAGGGAAACCGGTGGAAGTGCTGAAGACCATAGAATTCATCTCAAGCAGAGGTTTCAACACAACAGTGGGCCTTTCCAACCTGTCTTTCGGCCTTCCTGACAGAAGTTATTACAACACCGCTTTCCTCGTTCTTGGAGTATCTAAAGGTTTGAGTTCTGCCATCATGAATCCTTTCGACGAAACACTGATGAAGACTCTGAACAGTGCACTTGTGGTACTCGAAAAGAAGGAACTTCCCAGAGCTGAAGTGAAGGAAGAAAAACTGGTTGAAGTTATACTCTCCGGAAACCAGTCGGAACTCGAGAAGCTCGTGGAGGATTTTCTGAAGAAAAAAGATCCTCTCTCCATCATAGAAGAACACCTGAGGCCAGCGATGGAACGTATTGGAGAACTCTACGATAAAGGAAAGATCTTTCTGCCGCAACTCATCCTCGCTGCTCAAACGGTGAAACCCGTGTTCGACAAACTGACATCGATGCTTCCATCAGACAGTCAGGGAGAAACATTCGTCATTGCAACAGTCAAGGGTGACGTGCACGACATAGGAAAAAACATAGTGGCATCTGTGATCAGAAGCAGCGGGTACCGCGTGGTGGACCTTGGAAAGGACGTGGATACATCGAAAATAGTGGAAGCCGTGGAAAGAGAAAGACCCGTTGCACTCGGTCTGTCTGCAATGATGACAACCACTGTCAGCAGAATAAAGGAAGTTGTGGAAAAGCTCAAAGAAAAGAACCTGAAAATCCCTGTCATAGCGGGTGGCGCTTCCCTGAACGAAAAACTCGCAAAGGAGTTAGGAGCGGACTACTACGCAAAGAACGCTTCCGAAGCGGTAAAAATACTGAAATCTCTCGGGAGATGAGAGTGTGGACACCATTGTCGCTGTAGCCACTCCCCACGGAAAAGGGGCAATCGCGATTCTCAGGTTGAGCGGTCCAGATAGCTGGAAGGTCGTTCAGAAACACCTTCGAACACGATCGAAAATCATTCCACGAAGGGCAATCCACGGATGGATCCATGAAAACGGAGAGGATGTGGATGAGGTAGTAGTCATTTTCTATAAATCACCGAAGAGCTACACAGGAGAGGACATGGTAGAGGTGATGTGTCACGGTGGACCGCTCGTGGTAAAGAAGATGTTGGATCTCTTCTTAAGATCTGGCACACGAATGGCCGAACCCGGCGAATTCACAAAACGGGCTTTCTTAAATGGAAAAATGGATCTCACTTCGGCGGAGGCTGTAAGAGACCTCATAGAAGCGAAAAGTGAAACCGGTTTGAAACTCTCCTTGAGAAATCTCAAGGGAGGATTGAGGGGTTTCATTGAGAATCTAAGAAGAGACCTCATAGAAATTCTTGCTGAGATACGGGTAGAACTGGATTATCCAGATGAAATAGAGACGGACACGGGCGGAGTGGTGACCAAACTGGAGCAAATAAAAGAAGAACTCACAGAAGAACTGAGAAAAGCAGATGCGGGTATTCTTCTCAACAGAGGGCTCAGGATGGTTATCGTGGGAAAGCCCAACGTGGGGAAATCCACTCTTCTGAATAGACTTTTGAACGAGGACAGGGCTATCGTCACAGATATACCCGGAACAACGAGGGATGTTATCAGCGAAGAAATCGTCATAAAAGGAATACTTTTCAGGATAGTCGACACAGCGGGTGTGAGATCGGAAACAAACGATCTGGTCGAGAGACTGGGAATAGAGAGGACTCTTCAGGAGGTAGAGAAAGCCGACATAGTACTGTTTGTGCTCGACGCATCTTCACCTCTCGATGAAGAAGACAGAAAAATCCTTGAAAGGATAAAGAACAAACGCTATCTTGTGGTGATAAACAAAGTGGATGTGGTGGAGAAGATAAACGAGGAGGAGATAAAGAACAAACTCGGAACAGACAGACACATGGTGAAGATATCTGCCCTGAAAGGAGAAGGACTCGAAAAACTGGAGGAAGCCATCTACAGAGAAACTCAGGAGATCTTTGAAAGAGGTTCTGATTCTCTCATCACAAACCTTCGACAGAAGCAGTTGCTTGAAAACGTTAAAGCACACTTAGAGGACGCCATAAGATCTTTGAAGGAAGGAATGCCAGTTGATATGGCTTCTATAGATCTGGAGAGAGCCCTCAATCTTCTCGATGAAGTGACGGGAAGGAGCTTCAGAGAAGACCTGCTGGATACCATATTCTCCAACTTCTGTGTTGGAAAATAAATGAGGGGAAGGGTTTCCCCTTCCCCTATCACTTGACCTTCTCTTTGAGAGCTTTTCCAGGTTTGAACTTCGGAACCTTTCTCTCGGGAATGGTGATGGGTTTTCTTGTCTGAGGATTCACGCCTTTTCTTGCGGCGGCTTTTCTCACTTCGAAGCTTCCGAATCCAACGATCTGAACCTTTTCACCCTTCGCGAGAGCTTCTGTGATCGTTTCGAGGATGGTGTCGAGAATCACTCTTACATCCTTCTTCTTCGCACCTGCTTTCTTCGCCACTCTGTCGATGAGTTCCTTTTTGTTCATGAAACCCCCTCCTTTCTAGGGTTGTAAAGCGTTCTTCTCACTGCTTGTAAATATACCATTTTACAGCGGGGTGTTGCAAGTCCCTTTAGAAAAGCACTTCGAAGTCTGGAAGTTCTAAAACACCCATAAAAAGCGGAATTTCGAAAAATAGGACAAAATTTAGAATCAGTTACAGAAAATTTACAAAGCATCCAGGACTCTTCGTGCTATTTCACTACTACCAACAATCCTTGCTATTTCCTCCAGGGAGGCAGAACGAATATTCTCCAGAGAACCAAAGTGTTCGATGAGCTTTTTCTTTCTGATGGGACCTATCCCAGGCACACTATCAAGGACGGACTTGAGTGTTTCTTTCTCTCTTCGTTTTCTGTGGTAACTCACAGCGAATCTGTGCGTTTCATCTCTTATCTGAACAAGGAGCCTCAAAACTGGGTGATCGTGTGGAAGGTGTATTTCTCTGTTTTCAAAGACAACGGTCTCTTCTTTCTTCGCGAGGCCAACGACAGGGCAGTCCTTTCCTGTTTCCTTCAACGCTTCGATAGCGGCGTTTACTTGACCTATTCCACCATCCACGAACAGAAGATTTGGAAGAGGGTGTTTCGAATATCTTCTTTTCACGACCGTTCTTATCGATTCGTAATCATCGGGATGATCCTGTTCAATCTTGTAACGTCTGTAATCGCTCTTTTTGGGAAATCCATCCTCGAACACCACCAGAGAAGCCACGGTGTGTTTTCCCTGAAGATGAGAAACATCGATCCCTTCTATCCTGTACGGGAAATCTTTCAAATTCAGAAGCTTCATCAATTCTTCGAGCGCTTCCTTCTTCAGCCCTCTCATTTTCAACTCGTTTTCCAGGTTCTTCTTTGCTTTCTCGAGAAGATCCGCTTCTGTGGTGGAACGTGGTGGACCCACATACTCAAAACCGAGAGAAGAGTAATCCATTTCGTCCAGATTACTCTCCAGAATGAGATTTTTCGGTATATCACCTCTTCCGGATACGTAGTATTCTCTGATGAAATCTTCCACACTTCCCCCTTCCATTTCAAAGGAGATCTTTCCTACGAGATAACCATTTCTGACCCTCAAAACGACGAACAGGTCGTGTGCGTGGACCAAAACGTCACAGTTGATGTTTTCTTCAAAAACCACACCCTGAGATTCCAGAACATTCGACAGATTCAAAAGAAGATCCCTGTACTTTGCAGCGTTCTCGAAATCGAGCATTTTACTGTGAGTCTCCATCTTTTCTTTCAAATAATCGAAGACTTCTCCCATGTTCCCAGAGAGAAACTCTTTCAGCCTTCTTATCGCCTCTTCATGCGATTCTACGTTTCCAATGCACGGACCGGTACACCTGCCAAGATGGTAAAGGAAACAGGGCCTCTTTATCCTTCTCAAATCGGATTTGCAAGTTCTGAAGCCCATTATCTTCTGAAGGATTTCCAGTAGATTTTTTACGAATTGAACGCTGGTGTAGGGGCCAAAGTACGTTCCCTCCTTTGATCTTCTCTTCACGATTTCAACGTACGGTATCTCATCATCGGATATCCTGATGTAAGGATAGAAATCCGTGTCTTTGAGACGAACGTTGTACTTCGGCCTGTACTTTTTTATGAGATTTGCCTCGAGTATGAACGCTTCCCTTTCGTTCATCACAACGATCGTTTCCAGTTCGTCCGCTTCTTCGATGATTCTGAACACTTTCTCCGTCTGGGGATTGAGGTAACTCCTCAATCTGTTGGACAATATCTTTGCTTTTCCTATGTAGATGGGAACACCTTTGTCCTTGAAGATGTAAACACCAGGCTCTTCAGGAGCGAGGAGTATTTTCTTTCTTATTCTCTCCTTCAAAAACCTTCTTCACCTCCTCTTCACTCAAAAATCTGTACTCTCCGGGTTTCATATCATCGGGTAGAACGAGTTCACCGATTCTTGTTCTCTTCAAGTGCACTGTTCTTAGACCCACAGCAGCCGTCATCCGTTTGACCTGATGATACCTACCCTCCGTTATAACTATCTTCAACGTGTCGTTCGACAGTTTCTCCACACATTTCGCTTTCGCGAAAAAACCGTCCCTCAAAGTCACACCATTTTTCAACTTTTCTATCTTGTCTTCTGTGATTTCTCCTTCTACCTTCACGATGTACTCTTTTTCTACAGACCATTTCGGCGAAGTCACGCGATGAGCGAAATCACCATCGTTCGTTATTATCAGGAGACCTTCGGCGTCTTTGTCGAGTCTTCCAACGGGGAAGATTCCTTTCAATGGGGGAAGAAATTCCATGATGGTTTCCGAATGGGGATCTTTCGTGCTGGTCACGTATCCTGAAGGTTTGTGGAAGAGAATGTAAACCTTTCTGTGAAAGTTCACCGTCTCACCATCGAGTACAACAACATCGTTCTCCGACACAGAATGACCAGGATCGAGCACCACTCTCCCGTTAACGGTCACCCTGCCCTGTTTTATCAGTTTTTTCACTTCTTTTCTTGTTCCCACACCACTGTTCGAAAGATACCTGTCCAGTCTCATTGTTTCTTCTTGTCCAGGTAGATTATGAGGTTCGAAATATCGGAAGGGTTTATTCCCGGGATTCTCATAGCCTGACCGATGGATCTTGGCCTGATCTTCTTCAATTTATCCTTCGCTTCTGTGGAGAGATTTGGAACCGCGTCGTAATCTAAATCGTACGGTACCTCGTAATTTTCATACTTTTCAAAGACAGCGACCTCTTCAAACATCTTCTGGATGTATCCCTCGTATTTCACGTTTATTTCCACCTGCTCCACGACTTCTGGATCATCCATGGGGTTTGGATCCAGAAACTTCAGCGTACTGTAACTCAACTGAGGACGTTTCAAAAGATGATATAGAGAGACCGACTCTTTGAGAGGACTGGTTCCCAGAGAAGTTAAAAGATCGTTGATCCTGTCAGAAGGTTTCACAGCGACCTTCTTCAAACGTTCGATCTCTTCGTTTATTCTACGTTCAAGACTCAGTACCTTTTCGTAAAACCACTTGGGAATCAGTCCCACTCGATAACCGTACTTTGCCAGTCGCAGATGAGCGTTGTCGTGTCGGAGAAGGAGACGATACTCGGCCCTCGAAGTGAGAAGTCGATACGGTTCATCCACTCCCCTTGTTACCAGGTCGTCTATCAGAACACCAATGTAAGCCTCGGATCTCTTCAAAATGAGGGGAGACTCTCCACGGAGTTTGAGAGCAGCGTTTATACCGGCGATTATACCCTGCCCAGCCGCTTCCTCGTATCCGCTCGTCCCATTCACCTGACCTGCAAAATAGAGATTCTCCACAAGTTTTGATTCGAGTGTGGGATAGAGCTGTCTGGGATCTATATAGTCGTATTCTATCGCATAGGCAGGACGAGTGATGATAGCGTTTTCCAACCCTTTCACACTTCTTATCATCTTTATTTGTGCTTCATAGGGAAGACTCGTACTCAAACCGTTCAGGTAGTACTCTTCTGTGTCTCTTCCTTCCGGTTCCACAAAAACTTGGTGCGATTCTTTGTCTTTGAATTTGACGACCTTGTCCTCTATGGAAGGACAGTACCTTGGTCCTACTCCTTCTATGAGTTTGACCGTTCCATACAGGGGCGAAAATTCCAGATACTGTCTTATTATGCTGTGGGTCTCCGGGTTCGTTCTGGTCAGCCAGCAGGGGTAATCCTTCGGAAGCACTCTCGGTTCGTCAAAGAAGGAAAAAGCAAGGGGTTCATCCGAAGTGTCTTGCCTTTCCATGACAGAAAAGTTTATAGAGCGTTTCAACACACGAGCCGGCGTTCCTGTCTTGAATCTACCAACCTCGAATCCCAGTTCTATGAGACTCTCCGTGAGTTTTGTCGCCGGAAACTCTCCCATCCGACCTGCTGGAAACGTGGAACGACCGATGAATATCTTTCCTCTCAGAAAAGTCCCTGTTGTCACAATCACAGCCTTTCCCAGGTAGTCTATCCCGTAATTGTCTACAACCCCTTTAACCTTTCCTTTCTCCGTCAGAATCTTTTCAACGATGCCATGCCTTAGTACTATGTTCGGATTCGTTTCCAGCTTTCTTTTCATCGTTCTGCTGTACAAGATCTTGTCTATCTGAGCCCTTAAAGCCCTCACAGCGGGTCCTTTACTCACGTTCAGCATTCGTATGTTTATCATCGTCTCGTCGGTGGTTTTGGCCATCTCTCCACCAAGAGCGTCTATTTCGCGAACCACAACACCCTTTGCCGGACCACCTATGGCGGGATTGCACGGGGCCCATCCTACGGTGTCTGGATTAACCGCGAGAACAAGTACCCTGAAACCCATCCGCGCGGCCGCAAGAGCCGCCTCTATTCCTGCATGACCAGCTCCCACAACGATCACATCGTAGACACGATCGTCCTCAGGTCTCAAATCAACCACCTCACGCCAATCTGATGGGCATTACTATGTAGAGGTATCCAGAAATGTCGAGTGGATTGATCTGACAGGGGCTGGTGGAATCCACGAAGTTCATTTCTATTTCTTCAGTCTCAATGTGCTTCAAAACGTCCTCGATGAACTTCGGGTTGAAAGCGATCACGAGGTCTTCCCCCTCTTTCTGAACTTCAACTTCATCGATCACTTCTCCATAATCTGGACTTTTGCTCACGAGCCTCATGACGTTTTCTTCTATTTCGAACTTCACAGATTCGCTTCCCTTGCTGGCGATTACCATCACTCTTTTCAACGATTCCATAAGGTCCTTTCTGGAAACCACCACTTTTGTTTTGAAAGTTTCGGGGATTACTCTTTTGTAATCGGGGAATTCAGCGTCGACTACTCTCATCACCGTTTCCACGTCGTTTGTCGTCAGAGAAACTCTCCTTCCATCGTATCTCACCGTTATAGTCGGCTCCGTTGTGTTGTCCAGCACATTTTGAACTTCTTTCATGCTCTTCAAAGAGAGCAAGAAACTCGTCTCTTCCTCATTCTCTATCTGTTCCTCTGCAAGTGCGAGTCTAAACCCATCACTGGCAACCAGCCTGAGAAGATTCTTGTGGAGTTCCCAGAAGACTCCGTTCAGATTTCGCATAAATTCATCTTTGGCGGCAGCGAAGATGACCTTTTCAACCATCTCTTCGAGGAGCGAAATATCGACCTCGAAAGTTATTCCAGATTCAGCCGGCGTTATCTCAGGAAATTCATCCGCGGGCATGGTGGTAATTCTGAAAACGGTGCTTCCAGAACTTATAACAAGAACATCACCCTCTAAAGAAAGTTCTGTGATTTCATCCGGAAGAACTTTGACCAACTTTTGGATGATGTCTCCCGGTACCACGAAACGTGCTTCACCGGAGATTTCAGCGGCGTTCACGGTTGCTTTGACTCCCGTTTCAAGGTCGGTCGTACAGATGTAGAAATTTCCATCTTTCACTTCGAAAAGGAATCCGGCAAGAATGGGTTTCACAGATTTTTTAGCAAGTGCTTTTGAAGCAATGGTTATTTTGTCTCTCAATTCAAGAGTCGTAACGGTTATTTTCATCATCACACCCCCATTAGAATTTTAATATCAGCTTCAGAACCCAATAAACAGCTGCAGAAGTCGCTGCCACCGTTGGTACTATGAGAAGCCAGGATATAACGATGTTTTTCAACACACCAACGTTCACCATTTCGAGTCCTCTGGCAAAACCAACACCCGTGACAGCTCCCACCACAACGTGTGTCGTGGAGACAGGAAGACCAAGTGACGAAGCAAGCAAAACAGTCGTCGCTGTGGAAAAATCCACGGTGAATCCTCTGGAATTTGTGAGCGTCGTTATTTTCTCCCCCACCGTTTCCATCACTTTTTGCCCAAAGAAGAACACTCCCAATGAGATCCCAATTCCTCCAAGAAGAAGTGCCAGAAACGGTATCTCCACGGTTTTTGGAACAACACCCGTTGACGCAACGATCATGACCGCTGCTACAGGACCCGCAGCATTGGCGACGTCGTTGGCTCCATGGGAGAAAGAAACGTAGCAGGAAGTGAGAATCTGAGCGCGTTTGAACACGTTCTCAACCGCATCGTACACATTCTTTGTTTTGTTCACCAGTTTTCTCACAGTGAAGTGAATTCCAAAAAATGTTACAATGGAAAAAATGATACCAAGAATAAGGGATTCACTGAGAGACTGTTTGAGCGTCTTTTTTACAAAAAGAGATGTCATTGTGAAAACCGCGAGGGATATGAAAAACGGGATAGCTATAGTGGAAGATTTCTTCGGATTTTTTGTGTGGAACACTGAGAGAGAGATCAGCTTGAATATCACAAAAGAGATCAAACCGCCGAAAACAGGGGAAACAATCCAGGAAAATACTATGAATAGGAATGTTTTCCAGTTTATACCATCTACGCCCACTGCCACAAGACCGAATCCAATCATTCCTCCGACTATGGAATGAGTTGTGGAAACAGGATAACCCCAGTTGGTCGCTATAAGGATCCACAGTGAAGCTGCAATCAGTGCCGACAGCGAACCATACATTAGTTCCACCGGTTGAACTTTCTCCACTTCCACTATTCCTTTGACGATCGTTTGGGAGACATGAGAGCCGAACATAATTGCCCCAAGAAACTCGAGAAACATCGCTATAGTTGCTGCCTGTCGTACAGTTATGGCCTTTGCCCCAACGGCTGTCGCCATGGAATTCGCCACATCGTTGGCTCCTATGGAGAAAGCCATGATGAAACCAAGTATGCCAGCTACGATAAGTATTGTCACGTTATTCCCTCCTCATCTAAGGATGGAATTTATCCTCTTTGTGATATCTTTGCCCTGATCGGCGATCTTCGAAATAAGTCTTGCCACTTTGCTCAGGAACATCAGATCTATTGGATTCATACTGTTCTTGAGGGAATAGAGTTTTTTACCAAGATTTCTTGATATTGCGTCGACTTCCCTCTCCTCCATGGACACGTCAAATATTTCTCTTTCTTCCTTTTCTTTTTCAAAAGGTGAAAAATCGCTCTCCGCGAGTACGCGGAGCTGTTCGATTACTTCGGTGGTTTCTCTGATAGTATCCAGAACGTTCTCAACAAGTTCCGCAAATAAATCTTTGATATTCTTCGACACATCTTCAACCCTGTTCATATCGAGCATAATGACGATATCCCTGACAAGGTCGAGAATCTCATCTGCTTTGTGAACTATGTAAAGAAAGTCATCTTTCTCGAAGTAGGTGTACTTCATTTTGAGATACATCCTCTTCAGCTTTGACTTGATCTCATCCGACTCTCGCTCCAGAGAGATCACACGATTGAGGTGGCCTTCCCCGAATTTTCCGGCGAAGTAATCCTCGATAGCATCCTTGAGAAGTACAACAGCCGATTCGCCTCTTCTGGAAAGATTTATGAGAAGATCAATAGGAGACTCCTCCGGGAGCATTCTTTCTATAAATTTCATGCTCTCACCTCTCCCTTCAAAAAGGCGCTTTTTAAGATGATTTCAACGAGTTCCTCGAACTCGATCCCCCCCGCTTTCGCACTTGCTGGAAGATCACTGGTTTCTGTTAAACCTGGCACTGTGTTGATTTCCAGAAAGTAGAACCTACCATTGCTGAAAATACCATCCACTCTTCCAAAACCTCTGCAACCAGCTTCCACAAATGCTTTGAGGGCTGTTTCCTTGACGAGTCGTTCTTCCGAAGGATTCAAAGGAGCAGGAAGAATAAACTCAGTTTCACCTTTCGTGTACTTCGCAACGTAGTCGTAGAACCGACGCTTCGGTCGCAACTCAAGAATGGGAAGGACCTCGAAACCTTTTTCTGTCTCTAAAATAGACACGGTCATCTCCCTGCCGGGGATGTACTCTTGAACAATAACACTTCCATATTGTGGTAAATCTTCTTTGATTGCGTGTTGAAACTCCTCATCTGATTCACAAATGAACACTCCTATACTTGAACCCTCCCTCCTCGGTTTTACCACACAGGGATACCCGAGGGGAGAAGTTTCCATGAATTCCCTGATCTCTATGAAATCAGGTATCTCGACGATGTCTTTTAAAAACCTGTAAGTTGCTAGTTTATCAAAGCAAATCATACTTGAAAACGCATCGGACCCGGTGTATCTAATTCCCAAAAAATCCAGAATTGCTTGAAGCGTTCCATCCTCACCAAAAGTTCCATGGAGAACATTGAAGACCACATCAAAACTTTTTAACTGATCCACTTCTTTGAGAAAATCCTCTTTAACATCAAAAACGGTGTATTCATACCCAAGTTTTTCAAGAGCTTTTTTTACCCTTTCTCCGCTTCTCAGGGAGATTTCTCTTTCCCTTGATACTCCTCCCATCAGGAGAGCCACTCTCACTGTCTTTCCTCCCCAGGAATATCTTTCCATCGTCTATGACCGCAATTTCGTCGTTCCTCACACTTCTGGTGCTACCACACTCACATTTCAAATAGAAGCCGTATTTCCCAAAAGAGAGTCTCATTTCTTTTCCACACGAACATTTCTGGTTCGTTGGAAAATCGATCACAATCCTGTCGTTCCTATCGAACACACTGGAAAAGGATTGATAAAACTCTTGCAAGACGATCTTGTCTGTCTTCTTGCCCTGTTCGACTTCATCGAGATCCTTCTCCATTTCAGCCGTGAAAGAAACGCTAACAACGTCGGAGTACTTTTTCTCCAGATAATCCATGACAACACTTCCAACGACAGTAGGATAGAGATAACCTCTGATCTTCTTTATGTAACCCCTATTCAACAGGAGCTTTATCGTGGATGCGTAGGTGCTGGGACGACCTATACCAAGCCTTTCCATTTCCTTCACGAGTGAACCTTCAGTGTACCTTGGTTTTGGTTTGGTTTCCTGTTCTTCTATTTCTACAACCACCGGTTTCACAGATTCTCCTTCTTCGAAAGGAAACTCCCCTGTGTTTCTTTCCGTCGTCCACACCTTTTCGTATCCATCGAAAATCTTTTTCAACACCGTTCCTTTGAATCTGTACTTTCCGTCTTTTGTTCTCAGGACAAAGCGAGTTTCTTCGTATTGAGAAGGCTTCATCTGAGAAGCGAGAAATCTCTTCCATATCAACTCGTAGAGTTTTTTCTGGTCAGGATTCAGGTATTTCCCCGCTTCCTCGGGTGTCATGAAAACGTTCGTGGGACGAATCGCTTCGTGCGCATCCTGTATTTTTGTGTTGCTTTTTCTCTTTGCTCCTTTCGAACCAACATAATCCTCTCCAAAGACTTCTGTTATCAGATTCCTGGCTTCCTCTTTCGCGTAATCCGATACACGCGTTGAATCTGTTCTCATATAGGTTATGAACGCGATGTGTCCATCTTTCGTTTCTACACCTTCATACAACTGCTGGGCGATCATCATGGTTTTGGAAACGGAGAAACCCAGTTTGGAATACGCCTCCTGCTGGAGGGTACTGGTTTTGAAGGGTTCTGGAGGTGAAAAGTTTTTCAAAGAAACCTCTTTCTCCTCTACGACGAGTTCGTCTATACTCTTGATCTCTTTCAACGTTTCAGAGTCGAAAAACTTCTTTTCTTTCACATCTATTTCTGCCGTGAGACCATCGAATTTGACGGTGATCTTGTGGTACTTCTTTGGTACAAACCTGAGGATTTCTCTCTCTCTATCACAAACGAGCTTCAGTGTAGCCGATTGGACCCTGCCAGCGCTCAGGTTGGTTTTAAAATTTCTCCAGAGTACCGGACTCAGAGAATAACCAACGATCCTATCCAGAATTCTCCTTGCAAGCTGTGCTCGAACTTTCTTCATGTCAATTTCTCGAGGATTTTTAACGGCTTCTCTTATCACGCGAGGAGTGATCTCAGAGAACACGATTCTGTTCTTCTTCCCAAGAGTGTTCGTCACTCTGGCTATGTGCCAGGCTATAGCTTCTCCTTCCCTATCCATATCAGAAGCGATGAGCAGTTCTCCCTTTTTTGCAAGATCTTTCAGCTTTTCGACCACCTTTTCTTTTCCTTTTATTACCACGAATTCCGGTTCGAAATCCTTTTCCAGATCTATCCCAAATTTACTTTTGGGAAGATCTATGATATGACCCATCGAAGCGAAGACTTCGTATTCGTTTCCAAGAATACTCTTGATCGTCTTCGCCTTGGCAGGAGACTCAACGACGATGTATTTCTTCACTTTCCTATTCATCAGTTACTTCACCTCTTAAAAAGATTCTCCTTCCCAGATTCTTATCGTACTCTGTCCATCCCTGATCCGTTTCGGAACTTTCAATAACCTCAATGAATCGAGCTATCTTGGAATCCAAGTTCTCAACGTGGTGAACTATTAAAGCCTCTATCGTTTTTGGAACCACGGGTGATCCCCACTCGAGTTCTCCATGGTGAGAAAGGATTATGTGCTCCAACTCGAGGATCTTGTGTTCTGGAATAGACAACTTTTTCCCCATTTCCCTGATCATAGCCGCCCCTATCGCTATATGACCCTTCAACTCCCCTTCAGTGGTCACTTCGATCCCGGATTCTGTGATCTTGTACTCTTCCACCTTCCCAACATCATGAAGAAGGGCTCCAGTTATGAGAAGATCTCTGTCGAGAGAGTAATATTTGCTGATCTCTCTGCAGATCTCAGCGACCGTGACACTGTGTTCCAGAAGACCGCCTATGTAGGCGTGATGAACTCTCATACCCGCCGGTGATCTGAAGAATTTTTCAGAGAACTCTTTATCTTCAAAGAAAGCCTTCAAGAGTTTTTTGTAGTGCTGATCTTTTACTTGATCCAAAAGAACAAAAAGTTTTTTCTTCAAAACCTCCAGGTCTTTTTTCGACTGTGCAACGAATTTCGTGTAATCGTATTCGTCGTCCTTCAAAATCTTTATGGCGCCGTAATCGTTATCCAGGTTTATCTGTATTCTGTTCTCAAAAAATACCACTCTGCCTTTCACCCTGACGACGGTCCCTTCTTTCAAGCGTTGATCGTTGAGCTCAGCATTGTACCAGTCCACAGCCCTGACGGTTCCCGTCCTGTCTTCCAGCGTCATGATCAGGAATTTCTTACTATCTTTTGTTTCCTGGAGTTTTTTACTCCTAACCTTCAGGATGATTTCAACGTTGTCGTTGATATGACTCTTCAAATCCTGAACAAACAGTTCCTGTTTTAACAGATCTCTTGGCATCAAATCACCGAGCTTCAAAACAACCACTTCCCTTCTCGTCAATCAATTTCTTCAAAAGTTCAAAATCCTCCACGGGATGAGAGAAAACACGACGTGTTCCATCATTCAAATAGAAAACAATCGACATCCCGTACCTTTCAACTCTCTCAATCGAAGAAAAATCAAAAGATTTCCTCTCCAGAACCACTCTGTTTTTTTCTACATCGATCACTATCTCTTTCTTGAAGAGAGTGAGCACCCATACACCAAAGATTATATCCAAAATCAGGAAGAAAATCCTCAAAATCAAGTGGAGAGGTTTATAAAAAAGGAAAATTGTGAGGTCAAAGCTCACAACCCATAGCAGAACCATGATGAACTTATACCAAAAAGGAACCCTGAACCTTACTATGACCATAAATAATGCGGGCCAACAGCCCGCTCACACCTCCGAAACTTGTCCAACGTACTTTTTCACTTTCCCAGACTTCAAACAGGATGTACAGACTCTCATCCTTTTAATCGTTCCATCTGGAAGCACTACTCTTACCCTCTGAAGATTGGGTCTGAACCATCTTCCTGACTTCTTGTCCGAGTGACTAACGGTGTTTCCGGATCTGGGAGCCTTTCCACACACTTCACATCTCTTTGCCATGATCATGCCCTCCCATGAGTCTGATTTCTCTCTCCAAGAGTATACCATAACTATCTCGAATACTTCATGTATTCTCTGATCTTTCTTTCCATCTCCTTCTTTTTTATCGCCTCTCTCTTATCGTATTTCTTTCTTCCTCGAGCAACGGCTATTTCCACTTTTGCGATCCCGCGATCGTTGAAGTATATCTTCAGTGGAACTATCGTTACTCCCTCTTCCTGCACTTTACCCATGAGTCTCTTCAGTTCCCTTTTGTGAAGAAGCAGTTTTCTCGGCCTTTCAGGATCGTGGTTGTAAACTCCTCCGTGGCTGTAAGGTGGAATGTGTAAATTCAAAAGGTAAAGCTCTCCGTTCTTGAACCGACAGAAAGAATCCTTGAAATTGACAGAACCGTTCCTCAGGGATTTCACTTCTGTTCCTGTGAGAACGATCCCCGCTTCGTAAGTTTCCAGGATCTCGTAGTCCGTGTAGGCTTTTTTGTTCGTAGCGACAACCTTCACCATCTCACCCCAGCCAGATAGCTTCAAAATGGTCTATTCTTTCAGGGGTCACCCTCACAAAATCAACCCGCGCCGGCCCATTCAACTTGTTCTGGATCATGTAAAATCTCGCTGCTCGTTCCAAGTTTCTCACTTTTCTGAGATCTATTCTTTCAAGAGGATCCACTTTTCCATTTCCGCTTTTGACTTCCACGAAAACTATCTCTTTCCCATCGCGCGCTATTATATCTATCTCACCATACTTTGTTCTGTAGTTTCTTTCAAGAATTTTGTAACCTTTTTTCCTCAAAAATTTACACGCGAGTTCTTCTGCTTCCTTCCAGTCCATCATCTGTGGATTCCGGGGACTTTTATGTGACCATCTTTTTCTTCAGGGAAGTTCTTCTTTATGAGGTCCCGCATTTCAAAGAACCTCGGATCTCCTTTTCTGAGTTTAGCGCTGTCCTCAACGGGTGTGTACATCGGCTCCACACCCTCTACGTCGACTTCGTTGAGGAGCTCCACGTAATCGAGTATCTCCTGAAAATCTTTCATCAGACTTTCTCTCTGATCTTCAGAGAGTTCCAATCTTGCAAGATTTTCAAGATGAAGCACCAGGTCTTTTGTAACCTTTATCATTTTTCAAAACCCCCTTCAGGTCATCTTTTGAAACCCCAGAAGCTTTTATGTTTTCACTCTTGAGTTCTTCGTAGAGTTCCTCACGAAGAATCTTCACATATCTGGGTGCCTCTATACCAATTTTAACAGAATTTCCTTCTATCTTCAGGACAGTTATCACTATGTCCTCGCCGATCATGATCTTTTCCCCTACTCTTCTGGTGAGAACCAACACGTTATCACCCCAGCAATCTGTATGCACCACCGTCGAACCAGATCATTCCCATCAGTTCCATTTCCGAAATTACCCTGAGGACTTCCGAAACGTTCCATCCCAACTCTTCAACAAGATCATCGACAGTTCTTGGAGAAATTCTCAACAGATCGTAGATTTTCTTTTTGTCGTCATCGAGCGATGGAGAAACGCTTTTTCTGATTCCAAAATGGATTTCAAGATCCTCCTCGTCGGTGAGGGGATAGGCACCCGACTTTATCAAATAGTTTGTACCTTCGCTGGTCTTCCTATCTATATCACCGGGAACGGCAAACACATCGCGACCGCTCTCCAGGGCGAACTTCACCGTTATGAGTGCACCACTTTTGAGGGGAGCCTCTGTGACGATTATCACATCCGAAAGACCTGCTATGATTCGATTTCTCGCTGGAAAATGATGTTTTCGAGCGTGAGTTCCCATTGGATACTCACTGACAACACACCCGTTTCTCACAATCTCGTAGAAGAGCCGTTCGTTCGACCGTGGATAAAAGACATCCACTCCTGTACCGAGAACCGCCACCGTTTTTCCTCCAGAACTCAGAGCTTCCCTGTGTGCAACAGAATCTATTCCGAGCGCCATACCGGAGACGATCACAAAGTACTCACTCAGAAGTTTAACGAAACGCTTTGTAACATTCACCCCGTAACCTGTGGGTCTCCTTGTTCCTACAACTCCCACACATTTTTCTTTCAAGAGTTCCGTGTTGCCCCTCACAAAAAGAACAGCAGGTGGATACCTGATCTCCCTCAAGTGCTGAGGGTAGTCATCGTCCCAGAAAGAAACGAGCTTTACATCGTGTTTCCTTATCAGTGCCTCTTGCCTTTCTATCTCTTCTTTTCCACACTTTTCCTGGAACTTTCTCGTCCTTTTTGGATCCGCGTTTTTCAAAAATTTTTCAAGGGGTAATTCCGGTTCCAATTCTTGGAGATGGAACCCACCGTGATGAACAAGCAGAGCCATCTCAAGAGGAGACATTCTTGTACTCCTCGAGGATCTTCTTTATCTTCTCTTCGACGCCCTGAGGTCTTCCGGGGAGGCACCTGTTCGTTTCTGCCTGACCTTTCACGATCGCCTTCGCGTAAGCCTCACAACCGGCAAAACCGCACGCACCACAGTTTATTCCAGGAAGAACCCCTGTTATCATCTTCACACGTGGATCTTCTTCCACCTTGAATTTCTGCGCAGAATAGGCAAGAAAAGCCCCGAATCCAAAACCCAGAACGGCGAGCAAGAGCGTCGAGTAGATGACTTCCAACTCCTTCACCTCCTCACAACTTCACCATGCCCTGGAATCCCATGAAAGCCAGTGAAAGAAGTCCCGCGGTGATGAGAGCTATGGCGGTTCCCTTGAAAGGTTCCGGCAGGTCGTAGAGATCCATTTTTTCCCTTATTCCGGCGAATATCACAAGAGCAAGGGCGAACCCAAGGCCAGATCCCAGTGCATGGAAGACCGCCTCAACAAAGTTGAGCTTCATGAGACTGTTCAAAAGCACCATACCGAGGATCGCACAGTTCGTGGTAATGAGGGGCAAGAAAATACCAAGCGCTTCGTAGAGGTCCGGACTGGTTTTCTTCAAAAACAACTCAACGAACTGGACGAAAGAAGCGATTACGAGTATGAAGACGATCGTTTTCAGAAATTCAAGCCCCGTGGAGATAAGGAGTTTGTCCAGAAACCAGCTGATGGCAGCAGAAACCGTCATAACGAACGTAACGGCTATACCCATCCCTGTCGCCGTTTCCAACCTTTTGGAGACCCCCAGGAAGGGACAAATTCCGAGAAACCTTGCCAGAACGAAGTTGTTCACGAATATGGCAGAGAAGAAAAGCAGAAACACCTTCATTTCGCTTCACCTCTCTTCTTTCTCCTGATGCCGATGTAGGTGAAGAGTGCAGAGAGGAGACCGAGTGTTATGTAGGCCCCTGGTGGAAGAATTTCGAGGAATATTTTCAACTCCCACACTCTGTAACCGAAAATCGTACCGTTACCGAAGAATTCTCTGATGCTTCCAAGAAGAACCAGTGAACCCGTGAAACCGAGACCCACTCCCAGGCCATCGAGCATAGAATCCAAAACTCCATGTTTAGAAGCGAACGATTCCGCCCTTCCCATTATGATACAGTTCACCACTATGAGAGGAATGAAGAGGCCCAGAGTCTTCCACAGATCGTAGGCAAAGCCGTGCATGAGTAGATCTATCATGGTAACGAAAGACGCGATAACAACGATGAATATTGGGATCCTGATCTTATCGGGAACGATCTTTCTTATCAACGAAATGACCACGTTCGACATGGTGAGAACGGCCGTCGTAGCGAGCCCCATCCCCAAACCGTTGATGGCACTCGTGGTAACGGCGAGTGTGGGACACATCCCGAGAACCTGAACATAAGTGGGATTTTCTTTTATGATTCCCTTCGTGAACTCTCTCAAGCGACTCATTTCGACACCTCCTCGAGGTACCTGTACATGAGGTTCAAAGCGGTCACCACGGCCCTTGGTGTGATCGTTGCTCCCGTCATTACATCGCTTACCTTCACAACACCCTGTTTTTTCAACTCCTCAGAAGAACCCTTTGGAAGTCCCGCATCTTTGTCGACTTTCAGACCGTTTTTCAGTCCTTCCGGTGGAACCGGAAAGAAACGTCTCTGGATGTTTTCTTCTCCTATCTTTGCACCGAGCCCGGGCGTCTCCTGAGAATAATCTATTACTCGCACGGAATTGAGCATGAATCCATCTTCCGTTTTTATGAAACATGCCACAACGGTCACGTTTCCTCCAAAACCGGGTGCGTATCCAGACAGAACGTACGCATTTCTGCCATCCTTCGTCACGAATTCGTACATGGGGCCAAGAACTACCCCTTCTTTGTACTCTTTCAGAACAACTGTTTCTATGCCCGTTTTTTTGACGACTTCCTCGATTTCTTTTTCATCCACCAGATAATCTCCCGTGAGGGGATCTTTCAGGACGAATTTGATGGCGCTCAACTTTGCCGCGTTATCCGCTTCCTGAATCTTTCCCTTGACTCCCACATACACGAATCCAAGAAAAAGACCAGAAATAGCTGTGAAAACCATGAGGATCAATCCTGTCTTCAGGATATCTTTCATCCTTTCACCTCACCGAAGATGCGTGGTCTGGTGTACCTGTCTATCAGGGGAACCAGCGCGTTCATGAAAAGGATTGAAAATGAAACACCCTCAGGATACGCTCCAAAGAGTCTTATGGCCATCGTGAGAACGCCACATCCAATCCCGAAGATCACCTGTCCCTTCTCGGTGATGGGACTCGTCACCATATCAGTGGCCATGAAGAGTGCACCGAGCATGAGACCACCACTCAAAAGGTGAAAGAGCGGATCACCGTACTTTGGATTCATTAGATAAGCTATCGAAGAAAACACAAGAACCGTTCCTATATAGGAGGCGGGAATGAATATCTTCACTCTCTTTTTCAAAAGAAGATAAATGAAACCAATTATGAGAAGAAGTGCACTCGTTTCACCTAAGGATCCTCCAACCTTACCTATGAACAGATCCCAATAGGAAGTGAAAACGCCCTGTTCTTTGAAAAGAGCGAGGGGGGTTGCCGCCGTTACCACATCCACTGGAGATTTCCAGAATCCTGCCCCAGGTACAACCCAGGTGGTCATGTAAGTAGGAAAAGAAATCAGCAAAAACGCTCTTCCAACAAGCGCAGGGTTGAAGATGTTCTGACCGAGCCCTCCAAACACGTGTTTCCCGATCCCCAGGGCAAATACAAGTCCCAGCAAAAAAGCCCAGAAAGGAAGCCTTGTGCTCACGTTCATCGCCAGAAGCAGTCCTGTCACTGCCCCACTCCCGTCTGGAACAAAATCCTTCACTCCTCTCAGGTATCTCATAACGAATATATCGAAGAGTTCCCCTGTCACCGCTCCTGCGATACAGAGAAAGAGCGCGTACCACCCGAAGAAATAAGCCGCTCCAATAACTGCTGGTGAAAGGGCTATGAGCACATCCAGCATGATCTTTCTCACGTCATCCTCTTCCCGAAGATGAGGAGCGTAAGTGCTCATCAACTTCATTTCTTACCCCTCCTTGTAGCACGATACACTGTTTTTGCCAGTTTTATGTATCTTACGTGTTCTATCTTCGATGGACAGGTGTAGGTACACGAGCCACACTCTATACAGTCCATCAAGCCGTTTTCCACAGCTTCATCGTACTTTCTCTTCGTGGAAAGGAGATAGAGAAGATAAGGCTGGAGGTTCATCGGACAAACTTGAACACATTCACTGCATCTGATACATGGTTTCTGAGGCTGAGGCTTCTTTGGAAGAAACGCGGTTATTCCAGAGGTTCCTTTCATAACAGGGACGTCCAGATTTGTGATGGATATTCCCATCATGGGACCACCGAGGATGACACGTTCCGTGTTTTCATCTATTCCGCCACAGTAATCAATAACGTCCTTCACGGGTGTTCCTATTCTGACGATCAGATTCCTTGGATTTTTCACAGCATCACCGCTGACTGTCACGCCTCTTTCTACGAGTGGTTTTCCGTCGACAACCGCTTCCTTCACAGCAACACAGGTACCGACGTTCTGAACCACCACCCCGACATCCATTGGAAGGCCTCCCCTCGGTACCACCCTTCCAGTTATCGCGTATATGAGCTGCTTTTCTGCACCCTGTGGATATTTGGTCTTGAGAAGAGCAACATCGACGGGATATCCCTTGAAAACCTTTTTTAAATTGTGATATGCATCTATTTTGTTGCTTTCTACACCGACTATGGCTTTTTGAACTCCCAGAACTTTCATCATTATCAGAATTCCCTGGAGGATATCCTCTGCTCTTTCTAGCATGAGCCTGTGATCTATCGTGAGAACGGGTTCACACTCCGCCCCGTTGATGATCAAGGTGTCCACTTTTTTCTCGGGAGGAGGTGAGAGTTTAACGTGGGTAGGAAACATCGCTCCACCCAGGCCCACGATTCCCGCTTTTTTGATGACTTCCAGGACTTCCTCTTTCGACATACGTTCGAAATCCCCAGTTTCTATGTAGACCCACTCATCGTCAGAGGTTCTTTCTATAACGATCGCTTCGATGGGCTTTCCAAGGATTGGATGCAGGATCTTATTTATCTCGAGCACTTTTCCCGTCACAGGAGAGTGCAGATAAGCGGAAATGAAACCCTCAGGTTCACCTATGACCTGACCTGTTTTTACCTCGTCACCGGGAGAAACCACGGGTTTCGCTGGATTTCCCGCGTGGTTGGAGAGAAAGACGAAGACCTTCTGTGGTAATGGTACCCTTTCAATAGGCTTATCCTTCGACCATTCCTTCATTTCTGGAGGATGTACTCCTCCCTTGAAAGTGAGCACGGTTTCACCTCCAGTGAACGTTGTAAATGGGACCTCTTGGACTTTCGTTGTAGTAAGGACGTGTGCAGTGAGGACATCCACGAGTTTTTAAAGCTTCCTCTGGAAACTCGTCGCTCCATTCGACGTCGATAATTTTACCATTTGAGTCGAAAATTATGTTCTCTGGCTTTATCAAGTTTTTCTCGAGCAGGTAAGTTACCAGCTGGATTTTTCTGTAACGCTCGAGGGAAGGTCTTTCTCTGTTTTCAAACGCCGTTCCCCTGATTGGTGTAAAAGCAAACAGAGAAACCACGATGTTTCTTTCCTTTGCCCACACCGTGAAATCAACAATGTCTTTATCACTTTCACCCAATCCAACTATCACATGTGTCGTGATTTTTCCGGGAAACATTTCTGCTGCTTTCTCGAGAATATGGAGATGTCTCTCGTATTTTCCTCCTCTGATTTTTTCAAAGAGAGTTTCGTTGGGAACATCCACAGCGATATCCACTCTGTCGGCTCCCAGTTTGAAATACTCTGTAACCTCCTCCACACTGATAGCTCTGACGCTCACCGAAACCGGTATTCGAAACCTCGGAATGATCGATCTGAGGTCTTCTCTGTACCCAGCATAAGAAACAACTTGGATACAGATCCTCTTGAAACAATCGTTCAATTTGTTGAGCAGATCTTCTGAAATCTCCTTCCAGGTGACCCTGGAGAGAAAATGAGACGGGCTTGTGGAAGAGCGTGACTGAGCACAGTACAGACAGTTGTAAACGCACCTTTCCCCAAGCATGAAATAAGCGGTGTCCATTTCTAAAGACGATTTTCCATTCACTTTCTGAATCGTTCCGTAAGATGCTCTGAGTATCATTTCTCCACCTCAAACTCGTATTCTCTTTCTTGGTTTCTCAGGTGAACCTTGCTCCCTTCCACACTGATCTCGAAGCCGTTCAAGAACTCAGGAATCGGCTGTTTTGCTTCCAACCTCATGAACACACCATCCGCGGTTCTCTCGGCCACTCCTTTTTCTCTGTAAAGCAAAAAGATCCTCCTTGCGTGAATGGAAACACTGCAAACCGTGAAAAAGACCATTGTAACGATGAAAAGAGCGAAAAGAACCTCTATGACAAGAGATCCTAACTGAAAAGAAGATAAGAGAGTATTAGAAGAATTCCCATGACGAGAAGCGCTAGTACGAAAGCCAGAAGAAAATCTGAACTCGCCGCTTTCTGAACGGGTTGAGGAGATTTTCTCAGTTTCAATTTCTCCTGGTTTGATTCTTCCCCCTCCCTGAGCATCTCTCCTATTTTTTCCATCCACTCTTCATCGGAAATCTTCACTCTGCTTTCACCACGTTTTATCTTCAGATTCGGGGATACTATGGCCTTTCCAATTATCCCTTCTTCAAATTCCACTTTCAAAAGATAAAGATTTCCTTCTCTGGTCTTTACAACCTCTTTCGAGAGGATCTTCCCAGGAAGACTCGCCACATTTTCCGTTCCGAACTTTTCCTTCAGAAACCTTTTGAACTTCTCCGAAAATTCTTCGTTTCCGTAGTTCAGGATAACAAAATCTATCTTCTTTTCTACCTCTATCTCTCTTATGGTCACACCGTTCAAAGGATCAAGAACTGGGAACACTTCTGGGAGATTTCTCAAATCTTCTCTCTGAAACAATTTGAAAACTTCATCAGTCGAAAGTTCTTCAAAATGTTCTTTCACCACTTCAAGAGAAACATCTTCATAGTCCAGCGGGGTTCCTACCGCTTCCACTTCCAGTTTTTCAGACCACTCCCTGAAGAGGTCGGCCATGAAGACCTTGAGTGCCTCGTGATCACCACTTTCAACGAGCCTGAAAAACTCACTCCCAACCAGTCTAAGATTCTGTTTTCTGGTTTGAATCAGCCAGAAATTGAGGAATTCATCCGTTATGACAGAAGCTTCTGAGACTTCTTTCAAGGCCAGTTCTTTTTTTGCTTTAAAATCTTCAAGGAACTCCTCAAATCCGAGATTCAGATCTACCGAATACTTTCGAACATACCGACCCGGCATCACAAAAAAATCGTACTCAGGGATCTGATTGAGTTTGCCGAGGAAATATCCCTGAACGATCTCGGATGTGAGCTTCGATGTGACCCTGAACTTCACAAAATAGAGATCCACTCACTACTCCTCCCTGGGTATCACATAATCTCCCGATTCCAGAGTTTTCGATTTGAAATCTTCAGGTCCTACACCAATGCCTATGACACAGTTCTTTCCTATTACCATGTCGTCGGGAATCACCGAATTCATCCCCACCACCGTCAGGAGACCAGAGTACACCTTTGGATCCAGTTTGTTCTCAGCGTCTTCACCCACTCCCATCCTGACGTTGTTTCCTATTTTTACACTTTCTGCTATTATCACGTTTTCCAGATAGCAGTTCTCTCCTATCTCAGCTCTGGTCATTATGACTGAGTTCTTCACCACCGTTCCTCTACCGATCTTCACACCCTGGAAAATAACAGAGTTGAAAACATTACCATACACCTCTGCTCCTTCACTCACGAGAGAGGTGGAAACCTTCGAACCAGGAGCCACGTAAGCGGGTGGCATCTCCTCGGTATGGGTGAAAAACCTCCAGTTCGGATCGTAGAGGTTGAAAGGCGGCACTGGAAGAACAAGCTCCAGATTGGCTTCCCAATAAGATCTGAGCGTACCAACGTCCCTCCAGTATCCATCGAATCTGAACGCGTAGAGAGAACCGAGATTTTCTCTCAAAATTCTTGGAATCACGTCTTTTCCAAAATCATGAGAACTGTTCGGATCGTTTTCGTCTTCGATGAGAACTTTCTTCAGGAATTCATAATTGAAGACGTAAATTCCCAGAGACGCCAGATTCGATCGGGGTTTTGCCGGTTTTTCTTCAAAATCTACTATTTTCCCATCCACATTCGTTATCATGATACCAAACCTGCTTGCCTCTTCGATGGGTACTTCCATGCAGGCTATCGTCCCGTCTGCCTCCTTGAGCAGATGATAATCTATGAGATCGTTGTAATTCATAGCGTACACGTGATCTCCCGAGAGAATGAGAACGAGTTCCGCGTCGTTTTCTTCGAGAAATTCAAGATTCTGATAGACAGCGTTGGCGGTTCCTTTGTACCAGTCAGACTCATGCCTACCCACGTAAGGCGGAAGAATTTCGACCCCTCCATCTTTCCTGTCCAAATCCCAGGGTCTTCCGATACCTATGTGTTTCGAAAGAACATGAGGTCTGTACTGGGTCAAAACCCCTACTCTATAGATACCAGAATTCACACAGTTGCTCAGAGTGAAATCTATGAGACGGTATTTCCCCCCAAAAGGGATAGCGGGTTTCGCTATCCTCTCCGTGAGAACACCGAGTCGCGTTCCTTGGCCCCCCGCCAGTATCATCGCAACGATGTTTCCCATAAAATTTCACCTCACAAGACCGCTCTTTTTTCAAAAACGGGTAACTCTATGTCTCCTTCAATGACACGACCTTCTCTCACAATACAATTCTTGTCCAGAATCACGTTTCTCAAAACCGCACCTTCTTCCACAACAGTACTTTCCATAATGATGGAATTCTCAACTATGGCCCCGACTTTTATTCGCACGTTTCTGAAAATGATAGAATTTCTCACCGTACCGGAAACAATGCTTCCATCCGCTATCAAAGAATTCTCAACAACGGCCGTGGTCGTGAATTTTGGAGGAGGAAGATCTTTCAGCTTCGTATATACCTTCCCGTTTCTGTAGAAGAGCTCATCGCGCACCTCTTTTCTCAGAATATCCATGTTTATCCTGTAGTACTCTTTTATTCCCTTCTTCACATTTCTCCAGTAGCCATCAAACCTATAAGCGTAGACCTTCAACCTGTCGAGGTTGGGAATCACTATGTCGAGAAGAAGATCGTATTTTCCTTGAGGAACCGTTGCGTAGAGAAGCTCTTTGAGCAACTCTTTGTTCATGAAATAAACCCCGAGAAACGCGATGTTTCCTTTTGGATGGGCAGGTTTTTCTTCTATCTCCACCACTCTCATGTCATCGTCGAGCTGAACTATTCCATATTCACTCAAGTTGTACGTTTCATCGAGTTCTTTAACAAGCAGGGTGATGTCTGCTCCCTTTTTCAGATGGTAGCTGAAAAGATCTCTATAGATCATCTTGTAGATGTGATCTCCTGAACCTATTAAAACGTGATCTTCCTCGCCCCTTCTCAGAATGGTCATGTTTTGGAAGATAGCATCCGCCGTTCCCCTATACCAAACTTCTCTGTTTGGCCCAACGTAAGGCTGGAGAATGAACAGTCCCCCGCTTTTCCGATCGAGGTCCCACTCCTTTCCAGAACCCAGATGGTCCATCAGACTCCTCGGATTGTACTGAGTGAGAATACCCACCTTTCTGATACCGGAGTTCACCATGTTGCTCAGGGTGAAGTCTATCGCCCTGTACTTCCCAAACACGGGAACCGCCGCACTGGCTCTCACCTTTGTCAGAGGCCACAAACGATCACTTTTTCCCCCAGCAAGAATCAATCCAAGCACCCTCATCCTTCACACCTCTCCTCCTTCGTTCACAAAAAATTCTATCACCTCCACCCCTCTTCTATAAAACCGTCTGAAAGTTTTTTCAGTAAATCTACAATGAAATTGGTGTTAGAATCCGGATATTCTCTCACAACAAGATAAACTCTTTCTCCAAAGCTTCTCATGGCGGACATGAATCCCATCACCCTGAGAACGTGTCCAATCATCTCAGGGAAGATCAGAAAATCACCGGAGGGAAAATCGAGCTCCTCTGGTTCGAAGTCTGGCAGATCGAACATTTCCTCGAGTTTTATTCCATAACGGCTGGAAAAGAGCTCTAACATGGCGCACGATAAAGAGAAGAGCACTTTCGGATGTTCTGGAAAATGCGCCTCGAGTCTCTCGAAAAGACCAAAAATCTGACTCGATTTTGCTTCCTTGAGGATCCCCTCATATTCTTCTAGCACGGCCACAAAAATCTTGTAATGCTCCCCCAACGATCTTTCGGGAACTATTGTTGAACTCCCCTTGAATTCATCTTCCATCAGTTCTACTTTCACAATTTCTCTGTCTTTCCATTTCTCGAGATGATAAGTTAAGATCATTTTTCCTACCTCCTGTCTGGAAAAGCTTTAAATAAAGTGTTAAAATTCCTTCAGAGGTGGTTCTACTATGAATATATCAACTATTGTGTCGAATTTAAAGGATCTCATTTTAGAAGTTCGAGCGCCTTATGATCTCGAAATAACAGGTGTGTCTAACCACTCTTCTAAGGTAAAAAAAGGGGATCTTTTCATCTGCAGAAAAGGAGAGAAATTCGATTCCCACGAGATAATACCCGAAGTGATCGAAAAAGGGGCAGTAGCAGTTGTTGTTGAAAAGGAGATAGATCTCGATTTTCCTCACATTCAGGTTTTCGATTCGCGTTACTTTGAAGCAAAAGTCGCCAGTCTCTTCTTCGATGAGCCCTGGAAAGACGTTCTAACCTTTGGAGTCACTGGAACGAACGGTAAAACCACAACAACCGTGATGATTTACCACATGCTCACCTCCCTTGGAGAAAAAGGAAGCGTTCTCACCACCGCTGTGAAGAGAATTCTTGAAAACTCCTACTACGACGACATCACCACTCCGGATGCGATCACCATTCTTTCCGCCATGAAGGAAAACAGGGAAGGTGGGGGAAAGTTCTTCTCTCTCGAAGTTTCTTCTCACGCACTGGTTCAAAAAAGAGTCGAGGGAGTCAGATTCGATGTGGGTATATTCACCAACATATCACGCGATCACCTCGACTTTCACGGTACATTCGAGAACTATCTGAAAGCAAAGCTTCATCTCTTCGATCTGTTGAAAGATGACGGGATATCCATTCTGAACGAATCATTGGCAGACACTTTCAATCGAAAATCGAGAAAAATCACCTTCGGAACATCGAAAAACGCCGATTACAGGCTGGGAAATATAGAGGTGAACTGGGAGGGGACACGGTTCGTTCTGGAAACTCCCGATGGTTTATTGAGGGTTTTCACAAAAGCGATAGGTGATTTCAACGCTTACAACGCCGCGGCCGCCATTGCTGCTCTTCACCAGCTTGGATACGATCCAAAAGACCTGGCGAGTTCCCTCGAAACGTTCACAGGGGTCGAGGGAAGATTCGAGGTAGTACGTGGAGCAAAGAAGATTGGGCTCAACGTTGTTGTCGACTTCGCCCATTCTCCAGACGCACTGGAAAAGCTCTTGAAAAATGTCAGAAAGATCTCTCAGGGAAGAGTGATAGTTGTCTTCGGGGCCGGGGGAAACAGCGACAGAGGAAAACGTCCCATGATGTCTGAGGTCGCTTCAAAACTCGCTGATGTTGTAATCCTCACAACCGATGACCCACGAGGAGAAGACCCGGAACAGATAATGGAAGACTTGATAAAGGGTATTGATAAACGCAAACCGTATCTGGTGCTCTTTGACAGAAGGGAAGCCATTGAAACGGCCCTAACTATCGCTAACAGAGGAGATTCTGTTGTCATAGCGGGAAGAGGTCACGAAAGATACCAGATAATCGATGAAGAAAAGAAGGTACCGTTCCAGGACAGAGAAGTTGTGGAAGAGATCATAAGAGACAAGCTGAAAGGGAGGTATGCACAATGAAAGATCTCCTCACAAGGCGCTTCGTTCTGAACTCGAAAGAAGTGAGAGAAGGTGACGTGTTCGTTGCCGTGAAAGGGAAAAGATTCGATGGTCACGATTTTATAGATGAAGCCCTCAAGAATGGTGCTTATGCAGTTATCGCTGAGAGAAAAACAGTGAATTCCGATAGAATATTTCTCGTAGAAAGTTCCGTTGACGCACTTGCAAAACTGGCCCGAGAAAAGCTCGGAAATTTTTCTGGCACGGTCGTCGGTATAACGGGTTCGTCAGGAAAGACCACTACGAAAGAAATATTGTACAACCTTCTCAAGAACAAAAGAAGTGTTTTCAAAACACCGGGAAATATGAACACAGAGTACGGTCTGCCGCTCTCTATTCTCAACGATTACAAAGGAGAAGAAATCCTAATTCTTGAAATGGCTGCAAGCAAACCCGGCGATATCGCCCACCTGTGCAAAATTGCTCCTCCAGATATCGCCGTTCTCCTCAACGTTGGAAACGCCCATCTCGAATTTTTTGGAACACGAGAGAGAATCATGGAAACCAAAATGGAGATCATCAAGTACTCGAAAGAAAATGCAACAGCCGTAACATTTTTCGACGATTCCGATCTGAGAAGAGAAGTGCCTCGTTACAGAAAAACACTGTTCTTCGGTAAAGAAAGTGGGGACTCGGTTCTGAAAGGCTGGTGGTATTACGAAGGTTCCACGATCGCAGAGTTCGAAGCTTTCGAGTCTCTTTTCACAGTTAAACTCTCTGGGTACTGGAACGGAGGGCAACTTCTGAACATCGCCGCTTCTCTGTGTGTCATGAGAGCTTTGGGCGAAACTGTGGATATCTTCGATCTTGCCAGCCTGAAGACCGTTCCTGGTCGTTTCAACGTGAGAGAAAAAGAAGGTGTGCTGATCGTGGACGATACGTACAACGCAAGCCCTGAGGCGTTTCAAACTTCCATAGAGGCACTTCTTCGCTTTCCCGGAAAAAAGTTCGCCGTTGTCGGAGCGATGAAAGAACTGGGAGAGAGATCGAAGGAGTTTCACGAAGAACTGGGAAAAAAGCTGAACGTTCTAGATGGGGTGTACGTTTTTTTGTCGGAGCCCGAGGCAGAATGGATCAAATCCGAAAAGATCATCCTGAAGTCAGACGATCCTGAAGATATAGCGAAAGATCTTGCTGCCAGAGTAACAGAAGGAGATGTGGTTCTCTTCAAAGCTTCAAGAGCGGTGAGAATTGAGAGAGTCCTTGAGATGTTTGAGAAGGAGTTGGAGAGAAAATGATAGCAGCGAATTTTCTCCTGAACCTCGTTCTTTATCCGATCCTCATAAAACTCTTCAGACACAGAAGAATCGGGCAATACATAAGGAAAGAAGGTCCGGACCTTCACGGTTACAAAGAGGGTACCCCCACCATGGGAGGTATTCTGTTCGTTCTGACCAGTTTTTTGTTTGGGATGATCTCTAAGACAAACACGATAGTGTTGCTTGGCATGTTTCTCTTCTTCCTCATTGGTTTTCTGGATGACTTTCTCAGTGTGGCAAGAAAAGACTCCACCGGATTGAAAACTTATCAGAAAGCTCTGCTTCAGACTCTTGTAGCCTTCATTATGTTGCTTCTGATACGTCCCGAAACCAACGTCGACTTCTTTGGCTCCGCGATTGAGATGGGAAAGTGGTATTACCTCTTCGCACTCTTGGTTATCGTCGGAAGTTCGAACGCCACGAACCTAACGGATGGGTTGGACGGTCTGGCCGGTTGGATATACGTGAGCGGAAGCATCCCTTACTGGTTTTTCCTCAAAGAAAGGGGAATCTCAGAGGACACTCTGTTGATCCTTGTAGCCGGTGTTCTTGCATTTCTCGTGTTCAACTCGAAACCCGCGAAGATCTTCATGGGGGATACGGGTTCTATCACACTCGGTGGGGTTTTGGGAACCGTCTCTGTTCTGACAAAAACGGAGTTCTATCTGGTGCTTTTCTTTCTGATTCCCGTCGTCGAAACGTTGAGCGTTATCCTTCAAGTGGGGTCTTTCAAGATCTTCAAACGCAGGATATTCAGAATGTCTCCTCTGCACCACCACTTTGAACTACTCGGATGGAGCGAGGAAAAGATCGTGGCAGTGTTTACCGTCTTCAATCTGATGTCTTCTCTTGTTGCTCTTGAGGTCTTCGGGGTGATAGGATGAGGATAGGTTTCCTGGGTTTCGGAAAGAGCAACAGATCCCTTCTGAAATATCTTCTGAAACATCAAAAAGCAGAGTTTTTCGTGAGCGAAGCAAAAACTCTGGACAGTGAAACGAAAAAATTCCTGGAAGAATACTCCGTAGAATACGAAGAAGGGGGACATACCGAAAAACTTCTGGAGTGCGATGTTGTCTACGTGAGCCCAGGGATAAAACCAGACACAAGCATAATCGAACTCCTTTCTTCCAAGGGCGTGAAACTATCCACGGAGCTTCAGTTTTTCCTGGACAACACAGATCCAAAAAAGGTCGTAGGCATCACGGGCACCGACGGAAAAAGTACCGCCGCCGCTCTCATGTACCATGTACTCTCCAGAAAGGGGCTCAAGACTTTCCTTGGCGGAAACTTTGGTACACCAGCCGTGGAAGCCCTGGAAGGAGAGTACGACTATTACGTGCTGGAAATGAGCAGTTTCCAGCTTTTCTGGAGCGAAAGACCTTATCTTTCAAACTTCCTCGTTCTGAACATATCCGAAGATCATTTAGACTGGCACTCTTCTTTAGAAGAGTACGTTGATTCAAAGTTGAAACCGGCTTTTCTTCAGGCAGAAGGAGATCTGTTCGTCTACAACAAGCACATCGAACACTTGAAGGATTTGAAAGGCGTGAGATCCAGAAAAATTCCCTTCTGGACAGATGAAAGCTTCGCCACGGAGAGAGAACTGATCGTCCACGGAAAAAGTTACGCACTTCCTGGGAACTATCCGTATCAGATGAGGGAAAACATACTGGCAGTTTCCGTTCTTTACATGGAGATGTTCAAAGAACTGGAAAGTTTCTTAGAATTCCTCAGAGATTTCAAACCACTTCCACACAGAATGGAATACCTGGGTCAGATAGATGGAAGACATTTTTACAACGACTCGAAAGCCACGTCGACACACGCGGTACTGGGTGCGCTCTCCAACTTCGACAAGGTAATTCTCATAATGTGTGGTATCGGCAAAAAGGAAAACTATTCTCTCTTCGTGGAAAAAGCCAGGCCAAAGCTGAAACATCTCATCATGTTCGGAGAGATATCGAAAGAGCTCGCTCCATTTGTGGAGAAAATTCCTCACAGCATCGTTGAAAATATGGAAAAAGCCTTCGAAACAGCACTGGAAGTCTCCGAAAAAGGTGATGTGATTCTTCTCAGCCCGGGAGGAGCGAGTTTTGATATGTACGAAAACTACGCAAAAAGAGGCGAGCACTTCAGAGAGATCTTCAAACGACACGGAGGGGATAAAGTTTGAACGAAAAATCTCTCGTTTTCTTTGTCATAGTACTCCTGTGCGTGGGCTTCATATCCCTCAGCAGTTTTGAAATAGTTCAGGATTATGTGAAGCCAGCCAGCGACACCGCACACGTGGTGCTGAACCATTTGATGAAACTGGCAGTGGCCATTGTTTTTTTCGTTGTCTTCCTCTACACAGATCACAGATTGCTCTTCTCAAAACAAATCATAGTGGGGGGATACGTCCTCTCCCTTGTTCTTCTGACAGTCGTGCTGTTTCTCCCTTCGGGTGAGAGGGGCGCACACAGATGGATCGATCTTGGTAGCTTTTCATTCCAGCCATCCGAACTGGTCAAAATCTACATTCTTCTGTTTCTTGCGTGGTACGTCGAAAAGAACTCCCTGTTCATGAAAAGGCTCTTCAGGGGATTTTTGAAGCCGATTCTCCTCGTTTCTCCTCTATTCTTCCTTGTTCTGATCGAACCCGATTTCAGCACTTTCGTGCTTCTCGTCTTCACGGTCATCCTCACACTTTACGCTGCTGAAACTCGCGGGATTTATGTGCTGAGCTTCTTTCTGGTAACGATTTTCCTTTTTATTTCCATGTATAAAACCGGTGTTCTGGAACATTTTCTGAGAAATTACCAGATGGAAAGACTCGTATCGTATCTGAGAGGGAACGTCTCAGAACAGGTTATTGAAGCGGTGAACGCTATAAGAAACGGTGGTACGCTTGGTAAAGGGCTGGTTCTCGGTGAAGAAAAGCTCTTCGTGCCCGTGGTAACCAGTGATTTCGTGCTGGCCATAGTGGGTGAAGAGCTTGGTTTCATAGGCTTGGGAGTCGTCCTGTTCTCATTTTATGGATTAGTTCACAGTCTTGTGAAGGTTGCCACGAAAATGCACACGGTTCCATCAGTCAGGACGTTCATCTCTGGTTTCGCTATTTTGATAATGCTTCAGGTGATGACGAACGTCGGTGTCATATCCGGAATTCTTCCAGTCACAGGAGTAACCCTTCCCCTGGTAAGCTATGGAGGGAGCTCCCTTCTTTCCGTGATGATGGGTTTTGGAATAATCGGAAATATGATTCTGGAGAGTGAAAGAGAGTGATAAAGGTCGTTGCAGCTGGCGGTGGAACCGGTGGACATCTCTACCCGCTTCTGGCCATCCTCGAGGCGCTTGTGAAAAGAGTTGATGTGAAGGTTCTGTTCTTCGCCGTAAAAGGCAAAATCGATGAAAGGGTTGTGAGAAAGGATCATCCGGAGTTCGAAACAGTTGTAATCGATGTCAGAGGTTTGCACAGACCGCTCCACCATCCAAAAAACCTGTGGAGAGCCTTGAAGATAGGAATTGCTACAATCGAGGTGAAGAAACATTTGAGGCGCTTCAAACCGGATTTAATAATCCTCACGGGCGGATACATATCTGGAGTTGTGGGTTTGGCCGCTAAGGATCTTGGAATACCCATCTTTGTCCACGAACAAAACGTCGTTCCAGGGCTCGCAGTGAAGGTTCTCTCGCAGTACGCGAAGAAAGTTTTCGTCTCTTTCGAGAGAACACGAGATTATCTGAGGGAATGGCGGGATAAAATCGTCGTCACTGGATGTCCGGTGAGAGAAACAGAAAAAGAAGCACCTTTGAAGGATTTCGTGCTCGTTCTCGGTGGAAGTCTGGGGAGTGAAGCGATAAACGAACTGATGGAAAAGGTGTACCCGGAACTTCCGGAGATTCTATTTGTACATTCCACAGGGTCAGACGATTGGACAGAAAGACTTTCCGCTTTTCCAAATGTAACAGCGCTAACTTACATAGATCCTGTGGGAGCCTACTGGAAGAAAGCGATCGCGTCCATTTCAAGAGCAGGAGCGAGTACAATCGCAGAAATGATGTACTACGGTGTTCCCGGAATATTGATACCATGGGAAGGCTCCGCTGAATCACACCAGCTTGAAAACGCTCTTGAAGCAGAAAGACTGGGGTACGGCATTGTTATCAGAGAAAAAGAGACGTCTCCCCGGAAAATAATCGAGTCTATTGATAAAGTAGTGAAAAAAGGTAAAATAGAGAAGATGAAAGAAAACCCTGCTTCCAAAATATCTGAGGAAATACTGGGGGAGATAATGTGAAAATTCATTTCGTAGGAATTGGTGGAATAGGAATGAGTGCCGTAGCTTTGCACGAATTCTTGAATGGAAACGATGTTTACGGTTCAAATATAGAGGAAACAGAAAGAACCGCTTATCTAAGAAAATTAGGAATTCCGATTTTTGTACCACACTCCGCAGACAACTGGTACGATCCCGATCTGGTTGTAAAAACCCCCGCCGTTCGTGACGACAACCCGGAGATAGTACGCGCCAGGATGGAAGGGGTTCCACTCGAGAACAGACTGCATTATTTCCGAGACATTCTGAAACGAGAGAAAAAGGAAGAGTTCGCTGTAACCGGAACCGATGGAAAAACCACAACAACGGCCATGGTTGCGCACGTTTTGAAACATTTGAGAAAGTCTCCAACAGTATTTCTTGGAGGCATAATGGATTCCCTCGAACATGGAAACTACGAGAAAGGAAACGGGCCCATAGTTTACGAACTTGACGAGAGTGAAGAGTTCTTCTCAGAGTTCTCCCCAAACTACCTCATAATCACAAACGCCAGAGGAGATCATCTGGAAAACTACGGAAACTCTCTGTCCAGATACAGATCGGCCTTCGAAAAGATCAGCAGGAACACTGACCTGGTTGTCACCTTCGCAGAGGACGAACTCACCTCTCATCTCGGTGATGTGACTTTTGGCGTGAAGAAGGGTACATACACTCTCGAAATGAGAAGCGCTTCTCGCGCTGAACAAAAGGCTGTAGTGGAGAAAAATGGAAAGAGATATCTCGAGTTCAAACTCAAGGTTCCCGGTTTTCACAACGTTTTGAACGCTCTGGCAGTGATAGCACTCTTCGACTCACTCGGGTACGATCTGGCCCCAGCGCTCGAAGCACTGGAGACATTCCGGGGAGTTCACAGACGTTTTTCCATCGCGTTTCACGATCCGGAAACGAACATCTATGTGATAGACGACTACGCCCACACACCAGACGAGATAAGAAACCTTCTTCAGACAGCAAAAGAAGTCTTCGAAAACGAAAAAATCGTGGTGATATTCCAGCCGCACCGATACTCCAGACTGGAAAGGGAAGATGGAAACTTCGCAAAGGCGCTTCAGCTGGCAGATGAGGTTGTGGTCACGGAAGTCTACGACGCGTTCGAAGAAAAGAAAAACAACATCTCAGGGAAGATGATCTGGGATTCCCTCAGATCGCTTGGAAAAGAAGCGTATTTCGTTGAGAAACTTCCGGAACTGGAAAAGATAATTCCCGTGAGTGAGAACACCGTCTTCCTTTTCGTCGGTGCCGGAGATATCATTTACTCTTCCAGAAGGTTCGTGGAACGTTATCAGAGCTCCAAAAGTTCTCCTTCACGTGTTCTGGGATCGAACAAATAGACTGTGCTCTTACCGGAAAGATAACCGCACGCTTCTCCAGGATTCACCACGAGAGTCTTTCCTTCTTTTCTCACATCCACTCTATGAGTATGCCCGTAGAGAATCAGATCGAACTCCTGGGAATGAACGATCGCATCCAGAAGAACGGGTTCGTGCATCATTGCTATTCTTAAACCATCGATCTCCAGGGAAATGGGTGGTTTCTTGATTCTCCCGCCGGATCTTTTGTCTAGCAGGAGCACCTCTCCGTCGTTGTTTCCAAAAACACCGTAAAAATCCACCCCTTCTTTGATCAATCTTCCAAGTGTGAACGGTGCAACGAAGTCTCCACAGTGGAAAATTCTTTCGATGTTCTTCTCAGATACGAGTTCTTCCACCTTTTTCAAAACTTCCATGTTATCGTGAGTGTCACTGAGTATCAGCCACATTCACGTCACCCCCATGTGTAGTTTATCACCATGATTATGGACGTTGAAACAACCGTGAAGAAAGTGATGAGCCCACTCGCGAGTTCCGCATCGTAACCCTTCTCGACCGAGTACACGAGTGTCATGATAGCAGAAGGAAGAAGTGGCGAAAGAAACAGGTTCATCTCTTCGAAAGAAGAAAGAGAGAAGATCTTCACTGCGATCAGAGCAACAAGCAACCCGGCAGCATACTTTACGAGTCCCGCCATTAAAATCAGACGGAATTTGTCGTAAACCGATCTGAAGCTGAGATAGTATCCCACAAGAAAAAACACGAGGAAAGCATTCGCGTTCTTTATCGTCCGCGCAGCATCGAGAACAATACCAGGTGGAACTACTTTGAAGATGTTCATCGTTATCCCGACGAGGAGAACCAGAAACGGTGGAAAGGTGAAAACCTTCAGTATTCCCTTTTTATTTTGCTCAGCCACTGCCTTCCCCACACCAAATATGAAGAAAGAATTTCCCAGGTCGAACAAGGCAAAGTTAACCACCGATCCTTCTCCCCAAAGGCTTTCCGCCAGAGGGTACATGAACAATCCCGTGTTGAAACCAATGAAAGAGAGAACGATCGGAATTCTCACTCTTGGATCCTTTATTCGGGAGAAAAACAGAAAAGCAAGAAAGATGAGAAGGAGGTTACTTAAAACACCCGTTGCGGTGAAAGCGAACTTCGAAAAGTGAAAACGTGAGGTGGAAAAACTGTAAAAGATCGCCGCTGGCAACGTGAAGTTCACCACGAGTTTCGAAAGGACCTTACCAGTATCTTTTTCGAAAAATTTCTTCGTCAGATAACCGATCAGTATGACGATCGAGAATTCCACTCAGTGCACCCCTGAAAAAGATTTTATCAAAAGAAGAGGGCGTCTCTTTGACGCCCTCTTTATGGTTTTCTAACACCGATTTTCTTCTTTTCCTTCTTCTTTATGAACTCACATACACCCACCGGACATTTATTAGCACCTATGTGGGCTCTGAATTCTTCTTCGAAGTTGTCAACGATCGAGAGCAGAGGAACCGGAATACTCTGACCCAGCCCGCAGAAAGAAGTTTCTCCCGCGTTCCGAGCGATCTCCCTCAGCGTATCAAGATCCTCTTTTTTGCCTTCGCCTCTGCTTATTCTCTCCAAAATGTTGACGATCATCCTTGTACCTTCCCGACACGGTGTGCATTTTCCACACGATTCGTGCTCGAAGAACCTCATAACAGCGAGTGCGAGATCCACCGCACAGTGAGTCTCGTCAGCAACGAGAATCACTCCTGATCCAAGGGAAACTCCGTACTTTGCGTAAGAATCAAAATCGAGTGGAACGTCGAGTTTGTCTGGTCCGATGAACGTTCCCGCACTACCACCCGTTTGCACAACTTTCAACTTCCTGCCACCCTCAACTCCTCCACCAAATTTGAAGATGAGATCTCTCACCGTCACCCCCATTGGCACTTCCACGATTCCCTTTCTCACCACATTACCCACGAGGGAGAACACTTTTGTGCCTGGTGACGAGTCAGTACCGAACTTTTTAAACCACTCCGCACCGTTCATTATTATCCTTGGAACATTCACAAAGGTTTCCACGTTGTTCACGACGGTGGGTTTCCCGAAAAGGCCAAAGGTGGGGGGGTAAGGAGGTTTCAATCTGGGCCGAGCAGGTTTTCCTTCGATGGACTCTATCAACGCCGTTTCCTCTCCTGCTACATATGCTCCCGCTCCGAGTCTTATTTTCAGATCGAAGTTGAATCCACTTCCAAGGATGTTCTCACCGAGAAATCCGTACTCGTAGGCCTGTTCTATGGCTTTCTTCAGGATTTCTATCGAACTGTGATACTCTCCCCTTATGTATATGTAGCCCTTCGTTGCACCAACCGCGTACCCCGCTATGATCATGCCCTCTATCAAAGAATGAGGATCACCCTCCATGATGAGCCTGTCTTTAAAGGTACCGGGTTCTCCTTCATCGGCGTTGCACAGGACATATTTCTGATCAGCAGAAGCTTTGTAGGTGAATTCCCATTTCAGACCCGTTGGAAAACCAGCTCCACCCCTTCCCCTCAGCCCGCTTCGTTTTATCTCTTCGATTATCTCTCCTGGTTTCATCTGGAGCGCTTTGGCGAGGGCAAAGTAACCGTCTCTTGCGATGTATTCCTCTATACGAGTGGGATCTATCTCTCCTACGTTTTTCAGAACGATACGAGTTTCTTCAGCCACTCTCTCTACCTCAACGGTTCTTCTTATTTGACTCTCGGAAATTTCAAGATCGAGCACTCTCCTTCCCTTGAGAACGTGCTCTTCGAAGATCCTTCTCACATCCGATTCATTCTTCACGACGTAGAAAACACCATCGGGAAGAACGGAAACAATCACTCCTTCTGGATAAATTCCCATGCTACCCGTTTCCAGCACATCGACAGTATCTCCGAGGTTGTGTTCCTTCACGAGATCTCTGAAGTAATTGAGAAAGTGACGAGCCCCCATCAACACACTGTTCGAATCCACTGAGACCAGAACTGTTATCGGTTTCATTGTGACTCACCCCTCAATCTATCTATGAGATCCTTTACACGATCGGGCGTCATGTTACCGTAATACTCGGCATTCACCATGATCACCGGTGCAACACCGCAAAGGCCCAGACAACTCGTCATTTCGAGTGTGAAAAGACCATCAGAAGTGGTCTGACCGAAGTCGATTTTCAGAATTTCCCTGATGGTCTTGACTATCTCTCTTCCGTTTTCAACATGACACGGAAGACTCTCACAAACCCTTATCACGTATTTTCCCTTCTGTTTTGTCGAAAACATGGTGTAGAACGTTAACACCTCGTACACTCTGGAGAGCGGAACACCGAGCTCTTCAGCCACGATTTCAGCGGCTTCTGGTGGTATGAAGTTGTTGAAACGCTTCTGTATCTCGTGCAGGGTGTTTATCAAAACGTCTCTCTCTTCTGCTGTTTCTTTAGCTTTCTGGACGATCTCTGCTATTACCTCTCGCATCTTCACTCCCCCTCGTCAAAAATTTCACAATTATTCATGAAAAATTATACCACTTTTTCTGTGCCATTTAAAAAAGGTTTTTCAACCAGTCAAAAATAGGAATTAAAACCAGCGCCGGAAGTAGGTTTCCAACCTTCACTTCTCTCACTTTGAGAATTCTTATTCCAAGGCCCAGAATCATGACACCACCCGTACCTACAAAATCGGAAATAAAGATATCGCCTGTAAGAAAGGTCAGGCTCTTCGCGAAAACAACGAGAAGTCCCTGAACGAGGAAGACAGAAACCGCCGAGAGAAAAACCCCTGTTCCTAAGGTTGCCGTGAGCACTGTGGCTGACACTGTGTCGAGCACCGTTTTCACGAGTATCAAATCCGCATTTCCTGTGAGTCCTATGTTTATAGATCCCACTATGGTCATGGGACCAACCAGAAAGAGAAGCGAAGAGGTGAGAAAACTCTCCGCAAACCCCTGGGAATCACTGAACTTCTTCCCAATACCTTCTATTCTGTCCTCTATTCTGAATAATTCTCCGATAACGCCACCTGAGACAAGCGCTAAGAGTATCATCAAGAAATCATCACCCTGGGTGACCATCCGGATACCTATACCCAGCGTGGTGAGTCCTATCACCGTGAAAAGAATGTCGTGTAATCTCTGAGGGATTTTTCTTTTGAACAAGAAACCCACGGACGCACCGATCAAAACTCCAAATGCATTCAGAAGAACAGCGTAGTGAAACATCATACCAACCTCCCACTCTGTGCAAACAAGCCAAATATTCCTCCTGTGTGGATGAAAAGAACGTTCTTTCCCGAGTTTTTGAACATCTCAACCATTCCTCTGAAGGCCTTTGCTGTGTAGACCGGATCAAGGATGATGCCCTCTATTGAAGCTACTTTTTTCAAGATCTCCACATCCTCACTGGAAGGAATCGCATATCCTGGACCCCTGTAATCATCAACCACTTCGAAAGCGGGTTCATTGACTCTCAGGCCGTACTCTTCCATACCACTAATTATTCTTTTCACCTTCTCCACAAAATAATCCGAGTTTTTCGTGGTAACGTTCACACCCACCACGGGCACGCGACATCCCAGAAAAGAGACACCAGCCGACAATCCTGCTATGGTTCCCCCGCTTCCAACAGCACACACAATAGCATCGAAGGATTCGAGATTCAATTGATCCTTCATCTCCAGTACTGCATTGAAGTAGCCAAAAGCCCCAAGAGAGTTCGAACCCCCTTCGGGTATCACGTACACCTTTTCGCCTTTTTTCTCCCTTATCTTTCTGTGATCATCGAAGATCTCATCGATGCGTTCGTATTCTTCTTGGGAGACTTCTACTATTTCAGCGCCGAGGAGAAGATCGAGAAGGAGATTTCCGTTCAGTACCTTCTCTCCTTTCCTGAGGAAGAGAACAGGTTTCAAACCGTATTTTCTCGAAACGTATGCCGTTGCTCTGGCGTGGTTCGACTGAAGTCCTCCACAGGTGAACACGGTCGTTGCCCCTTCCTTAAGAGCTTCCCAGAGGAGATACTCCAGCTTTCTGATTTTGTTGCCTGATCCCACAAGCTCTGTGAAATCGTCCCTTTTGATGTAGATGTTGAACCCGCATTCTTCCGACAATCTTCTGAGAAACTGAACGGGTGTGGGTTTAAGTGCAAGATCGATTCTCATTCGTCTCCCCCCCTCTCTTTGTTTGTTAGAATTGTAGCACGGGAGGGAGAGAGATTGATAGGAGAAAAGATCATTTCTTTTGAATCCATAGATTCCACAAATCGTTTCTTGAAGGAAAATTGCCGATTCTATCCCGACGGCACGGTGGTTGTCGCGTTAGAGCAGACCTCTGGATATGGAAGAAACGGAAGGCACTGGCACTCTCCAAAGGGTGGACTATGGTTTTCGGTGCTTTTCAAACCGAGGAAACCTCTGGAGCTTTCGTTTTACACGAGGGTATTCTCAGTAGCAATTGTGAAGACTCTCGAAAACATGAAAATACACGCGAACATAAAGTGGCCCAACGACGTGTACATAAACGGAAGAAAGCTCGCGGGAATTCTTTCAGAGGGAATTTTTGAAGGTGTAAAACCTCTCGCAGTTGTTGTGGGAGTGGGTATGAACGTGAACAACGAGATCCCGGTCGAGTTGAAAACGAGAGCGATCAACCTGAAAGAGATCACAGGGAAAGAAATCAGTATCATAAAACTCATGGAGTCGATATTGAAAAACGCACGCGTGATCTTTAGAAAGTATTCAAAGAAAAAAGAGTCTTTGACGAGGATCTGGAAGAGATATCTTCTTCAAAAAGAAGGAGATTTCGTATTTCTGGAAGGAAAGAAGGGAAAAATCGTGAAGATAAACCCCGATAGTCTGTTGATAGACTTCAACGGAGAGATCAGAAGGGTTTACTCACTCTCTCCTCACTGAGGATTTCATAGCCTCCGTTTCCTACGACCCTTAAGGTTATTTTCTTCGCTGGTAAAAGCACCTCTACGATGTCTCCGTCTTTTACCTCGTAGGAGGCCTTCGCGGGTCTTCCATTCACCAAAACTCTCTGTCCTTTCAGCAGTTTCTGGGCAACCGTTCTTCTCTTCACCACCGAAATCTTAAGAAACAAATCTAATCTCATGAATTGCACACCCTTTCCAAAAGTTCATCGTCGCTCATCGAGAAGGGATATTCTCCCTTCAAAACTAATTTTCTCATAATCAGCATCTTGCTTGTGAAAAATCGGGGATCGTATTCTTCAAGAAATTCTATTCTGGTCCCATCAAAGACCTTCTTTCCTTTCTCAAGTACCACCACACGATCCACGTGATTCATCACTGTTTCAATATCGTGAGAGATAAGGATGACCGTCTTTCCAAGAGTCTTCCACTTCTCCACAATCCCCAGAAGGTCTGTCTTCCCTTCCCGGTCCAGCCCCACAAGAGGCTCATCGAGGATGAGAATATCCGGTTCATGAACAATCACGGAAGCGATCGCTACCCGTCTCTTCTCACCACCGGACAGGAAAAACGGCACTCTGTCTTTAAAAGAATCGAAATCCAATCCCACGAACTCCATCGCTTTTTTCACTAGAGGAACAGGATCTCTATCTGGATAGAAGTTCTTCACGGCAAAAGCCACTTCGTCAAAAACCCTCTCTGCGAAGAACTGATCCTCAGGGTACTGAAAAGCGATTCCTATGCTCCTTCTTATCTCGTAACCTTTCTTTCTTTCTCCGTCGTAAAGCACAGCACCTGAAGTGGGTTCGATCAAACCTGCTACAATCTGAAGAAGGGTTGACTTCCCAGATCCCGTATTCCCAGCAACAAGGATACACTCTCCCTCGTTGATAACGAGATTCACGTTCTCGAGCGCTTTTTTCTCTAAAGGTGTTCCTCTGTGAAAGATATGAGAGACGTTGACCACTTCTATTCTCATGTTGAAAATTATATCACGTGGTAAAATTTAACGAGAGGTGAATCACTCTATGAACATTTTTGAACGTTTGAGAGATCTGTGGAAGAAAATAGCAGACATATGGAACTCTATGTCTCGGGAGAGGAAATTCCTCGTAGGAGGAACAGGTGTTGCCCTTTTGGTAACGATCATCCTGTTTGCCGTCGTGGCATCCACCCCTCACTACAGACTCCTCGTGGCTGGTCTCAATGAAGATGAAGCGGGTGTGATCATCCAGAAACTCGAGGAGATGAACGTTCCTTACAAAGTGTCCCCTGGAGGAGATATATACGTTCCCGACAGTTACAACGTTTATGAGCTCAGGATGAAACTGGCATCTGAAGGAGTTCTTGGAAGTTCAAGGAAAGGTTTTTCTATACTCAGTGAAAACTCTTTCGGAGCCACGAGCTTCGACAAGCAGGTCAAATATCAGATCGCTTTACAGGAAGAACTCGAAAGAAGCATCATGACGATAAAAGGTGTGAAAGACGCGAGAGTTCACTTGGTCCTTCCGAAGTACACCTACTACGTTCGTGGTGAGATGGCAGAACCCCGAGCATCAGTTCTCGTGGTCTTGGAGCCCGGTGCAGAACTCACCCGTGAACAGGTGAGAGGAATCGCTGAGCTCGTCTCGGGGGCTGTTGAGGGGTTGAAACCGGAGAACGTGAGGATAGTGGATAACTACTCCAGATCGCTGAGCGATATGTTAGAAACAGACGAAGAAACCTTCCTCGCCTCCAGCAAACTGGAATTGAAGCAACAGCTTGAGAAATACTACGAAAGTAAAATAAAGAAAGCACTGGAAAGCGTTTTCGGCCCTGGAAGGGTGGAGGTAATACCCGACATATCGATCAACTGGTCCAAGATAGAAACAGAGATGAAAAAGTACGAAGCGCCTGCCAGAAGAGAAGGTTTGGTGAGAAGTCAGGAAACGCAGGTGGAGAAGAGCCAAAACCTTCCTCCAACCGGAGGACCAGCGGGGACGGATTCGAACATACCGCCTCTCACTTATCCATCAACCACGTCCGAAGGAACGAGTACCTACGAACGAACCCATACCATCACCAACTACGAATTGAACGAAGTGTACCAGAAGATAATACAGAACCGCGAAGGAGAAATCTCTTCGCTTTCCGTCGCTGTCATAATCGATGCTTCTTCTTCTGTTCTTCAAAACAGCAGTGACTGGAGCAGTGTGATAAACGATCTCGTAGAAAAAGGTGTAGGATCCATAACGTCTTCCGCCTCTCTCAGCGTCGCGGTTGCCTTTTTGCCATTCGATCGTTCCATCGAAAGGGTTCTTCAGGAAGAACTGAAGCAGATTGAAACGAGAAGAAGGTTCGTCCTGTATTCGGTGGGAATAGCCCTGCTTGGATTTCTCACGTTCATACTCATCTATCTTGTGATCATCCAGATAAGAAGAATAAGGGCAAGGAAACTCGCAGAAGAACGGAGAAGAAAATTGGAAGAAGAGGTAAAAGAGATTCTTCAGGAGGAATTGAAGGAAGAAGAGGTATCGCCAGAAGAAAAGGAGCTGCTCGAACTTGTGGAAGAGCTGGAGAACATCTTTTCCCGTTCACCCTCCGATATCGCCGAGATAGTCCGGTTGTGGTTCTTCGAAAGGGGATGAGGATATGCCCGAGAAAAAGATCGATGGCAGAAGAAAAGCCGCAGTTCTTCTGGTGGCCCTTGGACCCGAAAAAGCAGCCCAGGTGATGAAACACCTTGACGAGGAAACAGTGGAACAACTGGTGGTAGAAATCGCAAACATTGGAAGGGTTTCTCCAGAAGAAAAAAAGCAGGTTTTGGAAGAATTTCTGAGCCTCGCCAAAGCAAAAGAGATGATATCAGAGGGTGGTATAGAGTACGCAAAAAAGGTTCTGGAAAAGGCATTCGGGCCTGAAAGGGCAAGAAAAATCATAGAAAGGTTAACTTCCTCCTTGCAGGTCAAGCCTTTCAGTTTTGTAAGAGACACAGATCCCATCCAGCTTGTGAATTTCCTCCAGAGTGAACATCCGCAGACCATAGCGGTTGTTTTGAGTTACCTTGATCCCCCAGTCGCGGCCCAGATCCTTGGAGCGCTCTCTGAAGAACTTCAGATCGAAGTTTTGAAGAGAATTGCTCTACTCGAACGTACCTCTCCAGAAGTTGTTAAAGAGATAGAAAGGAATCTGGAGAAAAAGATTTCTGGATTTGTGAGTCGAACGTTCAGCAAGGTGGGTGGAATCGATACGGCCGCAGAGATCATGAACAGTCTGGATAGAACCACTGAGAAGAAAATCATGGACAAGCTGGTTCAGGAGAACCCCGAACTGGCCGACGAGATAAGAAGAAGGATGTTTGTTTTCGAAGATATTCTGAAGCTCGACGACAGATCGATACAGCTTGTGTTGAGGGAAGTGGATACGAGGGACCTGGCCCTCGCTTTGAAAGGAGCCTCCGACGAACTGAAAGAGAAGATATTCAAGAACATGTCAAAGAGAGCCGCTGCGTTGCTGAAAGATGAACTCGAATACATGGGGCCTGTGAGGCTCAAGGATGTAGAGGAAGCTCAGCAGAAGATAATAAACATCATAAGAAGGCTGGAGGAGGCTGGCGAGATCGTCATTGCAAGAGGTGGCGGAGAGGAGTTGATCATGTAGTATGCTTCTCAGAAAGGATGAGGTGTTCTACATAGACCTTCCAAGAAAAATAGAAAAAGAAGAAAGAGTGGAAGAAGAAAAAACAAAAGAGAACACAGCAGAAGAGATCCAGAAGATCAAAGAAATGAGAGAAAAGATCATCTCTGAAGCTCAGGAAGAGGCCAGAAAAATAGTTGAAAGTGCCAGAAAAGACGCAGAAGAAATCTTGAAGAACGCCTCCAGTGAAGCTGAAGCTTTAAAGCTCGAAACAAAGAGAGTTTTAGAAGAGGCCAAAACAATGAGGAAAGATCTCCAAAAATACATTCTTAGCTTGAAGGAAGAGATCCAGAAACGGATAAACCAGAAAATAGAAGAAATTCTTCCAGAACTTCTCGATATACTCAAGATCCTCTTCAAAAAGATCCTCGAAAAGGAGATGGATGAGTCGACAGCAGAAAGAAAGTTGAGGAGCGCCTTATCAAAAGTGGTGGGTATCAAAAATGTGAAGATCAGAATAAATCCAGAAGACGCGAAAAAACTGGATCTCAGTGAAGTCAGCAAAGAAGCATTGATACCGGATCCCAATGTAGAAAGAGGAGGAGTCATCGTTGAGACAGATTTTGGTATTCTGGACAAAACGTTCTCTCATCAATGGGAACTCGTGGAGGATATTTTCGAAGAGGTGGTAGGATTTGAAGGACATACTGAAAGAACTGAAAAAGAAACTGAATGAAGAAGATTTTAATAAATTCAACGGAAGAGTCACACGAGTGGTGGGTCTCACCGTGGAATCAAAAGGACCCGATGCTTTTCTTGGAGAAATGTGCAAAATCTCACTTCAGAACGGTAAGAACGCCCTTGCAGAGGTGGTGGGCTTCAAGGAAGAAAGTGTTATTCTCATGCCCTACGAGGATGTCTCCGGATTGAAGATGGGATGTGAAGTCATCAGGACTAACAAAGTACTCGAAGTCGGTGTCAGCAGAAAGATGATCGGAAGGGTGTTCGATGGTCTGGGCCGTCCAATAGATGGAAAGCCCTTTGTTCCGGAAGACAGGTATCCCCTGACCAACAACCCTCCAAATCCTCTGAAAAGAAGAAGAATAAAAGATCCTCTGCCGGTGGGTATACGATCGATAGATGGTTTCATAACCATAGGTAAAGGTCAGAGAATAGGCATCTTCGCGGGCAGTGGTGTTGGAAAAAGCACACTTCTTGGAATGATCGCACGAAACACAACAGCTGATGTTAGTGTACTGGCTCTCATCGGGGAGCGAGGAAGAGAGGTCAGAGAATTCATAGAGAGGGATCTGGGAGAGGAAGGACTGAAACGGTCCATACTGGTGGTCTCAACCTCCGACCAGCCCGCCCTTGCCAGAGTGAAATCTCTTCTCACCGCCACCAGCATAGCGGAATTCTTCAGAGATCTGGGATATGATGTTCTTCTAATGGTGGATTCTCTCACCAGGTGGGCCATGGCACAGAGAGAAGTGGGACTCGCAGTGGGAGAGCCCCCCACCACCAGAGGGTATCCACCAAGTGTCTTTGCCGGCCTTCCAAAGATACTCGAAAGAGCAGGAAACTCAGACAGAGGTAGCATAACAGCGATTTACACCGTGCTCGTCGAAGCGGACGACTTCAACGAACCCATTTCCGACACTGTCAGATCCATCGTGGATGGACACATAATTCTTTCAAGGAGGCTCGCCGAATCTAACCACTATCCTGCGATCGACGTTCTTGCAAGCGTGAGCAGGTTGATGAACGATATCGTCACTGAAGAACACAAAGAGGCGGCGAACCGCCTCCGATCGCTGATGTCGGCTTATGAATCCGCAAAAGACCTGATTGAAATCGGTGCTTACAAGAGCGGAACCAATCCGCTCGTTGACAAAGCCGTGGAAATGAAAGACGAGATCGATTCCTTCCTGAAACAGGGTGTATTCGAAAGATCTTCGTTCGAGGAAACCGTTCAGAAATTATTGGATCTATACCTGAGATCTCTTGACTAAGTAAGTCATGTCTCCTACCATCATGAAGAGTTCGTCGATGTTTTTCAGAAAGCCTAACCTGTTCACCCTCAAATCGTCCCTCTTCACCATCACAAAGACGTTGTCAAAGTACTCGTCTATGTAAGGTTTCAGCTCGATCAGATGTTGAAGTGCCTCGCGGTAGTTCAACCTCTCCAGAGCTTTCAAAACTTTTTCTTTGACTTCGTAGAATTTGTTCATCAGCTTTTTCTCTTCTTCTTTCTCAAAGAGAGCTCCGTCGAATCTGGTAGAATTGTGATTCTTCGTTATGTTGTGAACACGTTCGAATCCAACGAACAGATCCTGAAACTCGGGTTTTTCAGAGATCTCCTGGAGGGCTTCCGCAGAGAGAATCCCGCGAAGGGGGCTTTTCCACAGATGGTTCACCGCTCTTGCCACATCGAAGGATATTCCAAGTTCGTTGACCAGAAACTGGTAGAACCTGCCTGCAAAGAAGGTTTCCAGTTCTTCAGAAAGACGATATTCCACCAGAGAAGAAGCGAAAGCGAGGAGCTCTCCTAAGGAAATATCCCACTCGTTTTTTCTTATGATCCTGAAGATCGTGTCAACTTTGCCTTTCAGACCATACGGATCTTTAGAACTCGTGGGAACATTGCCTATGGCGAAATTTCCAACGATGGTGTCGACTCTATCCGCTATTCCAAGGATGGAACCTATCACTGTTCGTGGTTTTTCGGAATAGTGATCTTCTATGGCTGTCGCTATTTCTTCGCTTATTCCCTCCCTCATGGCATAGATCCTGCCCATAACACCCTGGAGCTCCGGGAACTCGTACACCACTTTTGAGGCAATGTCCGCTTTGCATATAGAAGCGGCTTTCAGTACTTTCTGCGTGAACGCCTCTGGAAATTCCAGATCTTCGCAGAGTTTTTGTGATATTTTCTTTATCCTCTCTACTTTATCGTACAGTGTCCCAAGTTTTTCTTGAAAAACGATTTCTTTGAGCTTTTCATTCATACTTTCCAATGAAGTTTCGAGATCCTTCTGAAAGTAGTATCGCGCGTCTTCCAGCCGAGCGTTTATGACCCTCTCATATCCCTTGACCACGTTCTCTGGTGGCTGTGGACCGTCCTGAAAAGCCACGAAGGTGTTCGTCAGGGTCTCTTTATGTGCTATAAAAGAACGTTGATGATGTTTCACAGCAGTCACTATGATCTCTTCTGGAAGTTCAAGATATTTTCGATCGAACTGTCCAACAACGATCCTGGGATACTCCGTTATTGCCACTATCTCTTCGATGAGTTCTTCATCGCGTTCGATCTTCATACTACTTCTTTTTTCAAATTCATCGATCTGTTCGAGGACGAATTTTTTTCTCTCCAGGTGGGAAGAAATCACGAATCCTTTTTTGAGAGATTCGTAGTACCTTTCCGAATCGGGAATTTCGATCGATCCAGCGTGATACCTTTTTCCGTAAGAAATTCTGGACGATTTAAGACCGAAGATTTCCAGGTCAAGGACTCTTCCATCAACCATCGCTACTATCCAGTGAACAGGTCTGATGTATTCGTGTTCACCGGAACCCCACCTCATGGGTTTCCTAAAATTCAAACCCAAAACGAGATCTCTGAACAGATCTGGGAGAACCTCTTCGACAGGTCTTCCTTCGACAACGCGGGACAAATAGACATACCCTTCCCTGTGAACCACGTTCTCTAAGGAAGCGTTGTTGCTTCTCAAAAACCCCTCGAGTGCTTTAGTCGGTTTACCGTTTTCATCGTATGCAACGTTCAGTGGGGGACCTTTCTTCTCTTCTGTAAAATCCTCCTGTCTCTCCGGGAGATTCTTGAGAATCACACCAAAACGTCTGCTCCCAACGAAGACTTCAACAGACCCGGAGGAGATTCTGTACGCTTTGAGAAGTTCAATCGATCTTTCCTCGAGCTGCCTCAGAATACTTCGGAATTCGCTCGCGGGGAGTTCCTCGAGTCCCACCTCAAGCAGAGCTGTTCTCATTAACCTGCACCTCCAGAAAAACCCTCGCAACCTTTCTCGCCATCGCCTGGATACGCTTCACATAGGTTTGTCGCTGAGACACACTTATCGCTCCGCGTGCATCGAGAAGGTTGAACGTGTGAGAACATTTCAACACATAATCGTAAGCGGGAAGGTAGAGATTTTTTTCCACAAGTCTGTAAAACTCCTTCTCGTATTCATCGAAATGCCTGAAAAGGAGTCCTACGTTGGCTTCTTCGAAGTTGAAAACCGAAAATTCTCTTTCGTTTTCAAGGAACACATCACCGTATTTCACGTTTTCATTCCACTGTACCTCGTAGACGTTATCGACTCCCTGAAGATACATGGCGATCCTTTCCAGTCCGTAGGTTATCTCGAGCGGAATGTCTTTCAGGGAAATTCCACCAATTTGCTGGAAATACGTGAACTGGGTTATCTCCATGCCGTCTAACCACACTTCCCAGCCAATGCCCCACGCTCCAAGGGTGGGAGACTCCCAGTTGTCTTCCACGAATCTGATATCGTGTTCCTTCAGGTTTATCCCGAGGTACTCCAGGGACTCAAGATACAGTTCCTGAGAGTTTTCAGGGGAGGGTTTTATGATCACCTGGTACTGGAAGTACCTCTGCAACCTGTTGGGATTCTCTCCATATCTACCATCGGTTGGTCTCCTGCTCGGCTGAACGTAAGCCACTCTCCATGGACCCTTTCTCAGACTCCCAAAGAACGTAGCGGGATGAAACGTCCCGGCACCGACTTCCATATCGTAAGGTTGTTCCAAAAGACAACCTCTGGATGCCCAGAACTCGTTCAGCCTCATTATCACATCCTGAAGATACATCTTTCACTCCCCTTCCTTCACAGCGATCGCTTCTATTTCTATTTCTACATTTCTCGGGAGCTGAGAAACAGCCACAAACGATCTGGCAGGCCTGTGATCTCCAAAGTATTTAGAATACACCTCGTTGACCTTCTGGAAGTATTCCATACTGGTTGTGAACACCGTCACCTTTACAACGTCTTTCAGGGAAAAACCACCCGCCTCAAGTATTGCTTTCAGATTCTCCAGAACTCTCTCCGTCTTTTCCTCTATTGTGCCCTGAACAAGCTCACCAGTTTCTGGATCTATAGGAATCTGACCCGAAACGAACATCGTGTTTCCAACGACGACCGCTTGAGAGTACGGACCTATGGCCTTTGGAGCCTTATCGGTTTCGACAAAGTACTTCATACTATCCCCTCCACCTGAACACGGGTTTCTTCGAAGCGAGAACCTCGTCGACCCTTCGAATCGGTGTGTTGTGGGGAGCGTTCTTCAAAACATCGGGATTCTCATAGGCTTCTTTTACCACCCTTTCGAGAATTTCGGCGTACTTATCCAGTGTTTCTTTGTTTTCAGTCTCAGTTGGTTCTATCATGAGTGCTTCCGGAACGATGAGTGGAAAGTAAACCGTTGGAGGATGCACACCAAAGTCCAGTATTCGCTTCGCAATATCCAGTGTTCTTACACCGGTTTCCCTGAACACTTTCTCCGCGCTCGCCACGAATTCATGCATACAGAACCCATTGTATGGAATCTCAAGGAACTTCTCTATTTTTTTCTTCAAGTAGTTCGCGTTCAAAACGGCCATTTCACTCACCTTTTCAAGGCCATCTCTTCCCATTGTGAGAATGTACGTGTACGCTTTTACGAGAACCGGGAAATTCCCAAAGAAACTCCTCACACGCCCTATGGTCTTTTCCGGAACGAAGAGCTCGTAAAGTTCTCCGTTCTTCCTCACCTGGGGGAAAGGCAGAAAATCCACCAGATGCTTTTTCACACCAACCGGCCCAGATCCAGGTCCTCCCATTCCGTGAGGTGTAGAGAACGTCTTGTGCAGGTTCAGATGAACGATGTCAAATCCCATATCTCCTGGTTTCACTTTACCCATGATCGCATTGAGGTTCGCACCATCGTAATAGAGAAGAGCACCGCACTCATGCGTCATTTCCGCTATTTTCAGAATGTCCTTTTCGAAGAGTCCAAGTGTGTTTGGATTTGTGAGCATCACCGCGGCCACTTCTTCATCCAGTAGTTTTTTCAGATCTTCCACATCCACCATACCGTTTTTGCTCTTTATCTCCACTACCTCAAAACCAACCATCGAGGCGGATGCTGGGTTGGTACCGTGGGCAGAATCCGGTACGAGAACTTTCTTTCTCCCAGTGTCCCCTTTGCTTTTAAAGTACTCTCTCACTATCAGCATTCCCGTGAGCTCTCCGTGAGCTCCGGCAGCGGGTTGAAGTGTCATATCATCCATTCCTGTTATCTCGCACAACATTTCTTTCAGTTCATACATGAGCCGAAGACTGCCCTGAACAGTTTCAGCAGGTTGGTACGGGTGTATCTCTCTGAATCCTTCGAGATTCGCAACTTTTTCGTTCAATTTGGGATTGTACTTCATAGTGCAGGAACCGAGGGGATAGATTCCACGATCCACAGAGTAGTTCTTTCTGGCGAGATCGGTGTAGTGCCTCACCACATCAGGCTCGCTCACTTCGGGAAGTTCTGGAGGGGTCTTCCTGAGAAATCGATTCGGAAGAGAATATTCTGGAATATCGCTCTCGGGAAGCCGATACGCCTTTCTACCCTTTTTAGACCTTTCAAATATCGTCATTTCATCGCCTCCAGGAGTTTTTCTATATCCTCTTTCGAGGTCACTTCTGTAGCGCACGCAAGTGCTGTGTCTCCAAGTTCTGGATAAAATCCTTTCAGAGGTAATGGCCCGAGGATTCTTTTCTCCATCATTCTCTTCCATCGCTCAGGATAATCCTCCGGCACGTTGAAAACGAACTCGCTGAAAAATTCTCCCGAAAAGCACAGTTTGAATCCCATATCTTCCAATCTTTCCTGGAGGTAATGAGCGGCGCTGTAAGAACGCCTGGCTACCTCTTTTAGACCATCAGGGCCCATCACACTCATGTAAACCGCCGCAATCAGAGCAGCGTGGGCATGGTTGGAACATATGTTCGAAGTAGCTCTGGCGCGCCTTATGTGCTGTTCTCTGGTCTGAAGGATCATGGTGTAGGTTACACTGCCGTCCTGATCTACGGTCTGTCCGATCAATCTTCCTGGCATTTGCCTCACGTATTTTTCTCTTGTGGCAAAGATCCCAAGAGAGTATCCTCCGAACCACATGGGAAGTCCCAACGACTGGCCTTCACCAACCACGATGTCTGCTCCGTAGCTTCCTGGAGGTTCTAGAAGAGCGAGCGAAACTGGTTCTACAACCACTATCAGCAGAGCGTTACCCGATCGGCTTCTGACATAATCGAGATCTTCTATGATTCCAAAGAAATTGGGATATTGAATGGCTATCGCCGCTGTTTCCTCATCGACCTCTTCTAACAAGACCCTTCCCGTTTCGTCGTATCCGGCTTCTACTACAGTGAAACCTCTTTTTTCAAGATAAGTTCTCAAAACTGCCCTGTACTCAGGATGAACGGACCTTGCCACAACAACCTTCTCTTTTCCAGTGAGTCTAAAACTCATCAGAGCCGCTTCCGCCAGTGCGGTGGCTCCATCGTACATGGATGCGTTCGCCACTTCCATTCCCGTCAGCTCACATATCATGGTTTGGTATTCGAACAGAGCCTGAAGAGTCCCTTGGGATACCTCCGCCTGATACGGTGTATAAGCGGTGAGAAAATCAGGCTTCATCGCAAGATCGTAAACAACCGTGGGAACGTACCTTTTATAAACACCAGCACCAAGAAAGACAGCGTAGTCTTCGAGAGAGGTATTCATCTCAGAGATCTCTTTCAAACGCTTGAAAACACTGAATTCATCTTTGGACTTCGGCAGATTCAGAGACGACCTGGCAGAAACAGGAATCGAAGAGAACAGTTCTTCTACGGAAGAAACTCCTATGAACTCCAGCATAGCACGGATGTCTTCATCCGTGTGGGGAATGTAAGGATAGTTCATCGGGACACCTCCGGATTTCTATGAGAAACTACTCCTGAGCACAGAATTCCTGATAAGCCTGTTCATCAAGAAGATCCTCGAGTTCACTCTCATCGGACATTTCCATTTTGAAAAGCCAGCCTTCTCCTTCTGGATCTTTGTTCAAGAGTTCGGGTTCGGCATTGAGTTTTTCGTTCACCTCCACAATCTTTCCACTGAGAGGAGCGTACACATCCGCCGCGGCTTTCACGGATTCTATACTCGCCACAACTTCCCCTTTTTTCACCTCTCTACCGACTTCAGGAAGATCCACGTAGACCACATCGCCGAGCTGTTCCTGAGCGTGATTCGTGATTCCAACCGTTGCCACTTTGTCCTCAACTGCCACCCATTCGTGAGTTTTCGTGTACTTTTTCATCTTCAAACCTCCCTTCTCACACTGCCTCTGTAAAATGGTTTTTTTACTACCAGAACATCTACAAACTTTCTTCCAGGAAACACCACTTCCAGTTGGTCTCCAACCTTCACCGATTTTGAAACGAGAGCCAGCGCTATCGATTTTTCAAGAGTTGGAGAGAAGTTGCCACTTGTGATCTCTCCCACTTTCTCTCCATTCTTTAAAACCTCATAGCCTTTTCTTGCTATTCTTTTTCCAGAAAGCTCAAGTGCCACGAGTTTTCTCTCGACTCTTTCCTTTGCTTTCAACAAAGCTTCCTTCCCCACGAAGTCTTTGTCCAGTTTTACAACCCAGGAAAGTCCCACTTCGAAAGGATTCGTGTTCTCATCCATGTCCTGACCATACAACAAGTAAGTCGCCTCGAGTCGACAAACATCCCTCGCTCCGAGTCCTGCGGGCCTGCCGCCAACTTTTCTGAGCAGATTCATCAGTGCGTCCCAAACTTTCGGTGCATCTTCCGCTTCAACCATCAGTTCGAAGCCGTCTTCGCCCGTGTATCCTGTTCTCGAAACAAGAGCCTCTACACCGGCTACAATGCTCTTTTTGAAAGAATAATAGGTAATCTCCTCAAGACTGTCTTCAACAAGCTCCTGAAGGGTCTCCTGTGCCTTGGGACCCTGAAACGCTATGAGTGCGGTAGTATCTGAGATGTTCAGTAATTCAACGTCGAAATTCTCTGAATAGGATTTTATCCAGTTGAAGTCCTTTTCAATGTTTGCCGCGTTCACCACCATGAGAGCTTCATCAGGACTCATTTTGTACACAACAAGATCATCGATGATTCCACCGTTTTCATTGCACATGACAGAGTAAAGCGCTTTGCCCTCTGGAAGTGAAGAAAAATCGTTCGTTATGATGAAATCAATAAAAGAAACTGTCTCGGGTCCCTTAACGAGAAATTCCCCCATGTGTGACACATCGAACATTCCAACTGATTCTCTAACTGCTTTCACTTCTTCAAATATGGACGTGTAATAAAGGGGCATCTCCCAGCCCGCGAAATCCACCATCTTCGCTCCGAGTTCAACGTGCTTTTCAAATAGAGGCGTTCTTTTCATTCTCGTATCTCCTCCAGAATTCTCTTTGCTTCTTCCAAAAATTCCTCTGGAACCTTTATCACCATGAGGGCTGAGGAGCCAAAAATCGCCCGCGGTGTAACATTATCACACGTTTCAACTACGTGAGGTATTCCATTTTCTTTCAATATATCCTCGACCATTTTTATCTCCAGTTCATTTCCCTCAATTAAAGTTTCCCACTTCAAAATTTTAATCCTCCTTACACCAAGATTCAGAGTTTGTTAATATCACAGAGAAGTGGTAAATTGACATAGGGAACCCATGTACATTTTATCACTTTTGACGTATATGCTAAACTCTCATTGAAGAGAACAAACAGTTCACGGGGAGGCTGATTGCCTTGAAGAAGATAGCAGTGCTTACAAGCGGCGGAGACGCACCTGGAATGAATGCAGCCGTGAGGGCCGTGGTCAGGTACGGTGTCAGGCAGGGGCTGGAAGTGATCGGAGTGAGAAGAGGTTATTCTGGTCTAATCGACGGTGACTTTGTAAAACTCGAGTACAAAGATGTGGCAGGAATCACAGAAAAGGGTGGAACTATTCTGAGAACTTCCAGATGTGAGGAGTTCAAGACAGAAGAGGGTAGAGAACTCGCTGCAAAACAGATAAAAAAACATGGTATAGAAGGGCTTGTTGTCATAGGTGGTGAAGGGAGTCTCACCGGCGCTCATCTTCTTTACGAAGAGCACAAAATACCCGTTGTCGGTATCCCAGCGACCATAGACAACGACATCGGATTGACCGACATGTGCATAGGTGTGGACACGTGTTTGAACACGGTGATGGACGCCGTGCAAAAACTCAAGGACACCGCTAGCTCGCATGAGAGAGCCTTCATTGTGGAAGTCATGGGGAGACACTCCGGCTACATCGCCCTCATGGCGGGACTGGTCACCGGTGCGGAAGCCATCATAGTACCAGAAATTCCTGTGGATTATTCACAGCTCGCCGACAGGATCCTCGAAGAAAGAAGAAGAGGGAAAATCAACAGCATAATCATAGTCGCCGAAGGAGCAGCAAGTGCCTACACCGTCGCAAGGCACCTTGAATACAGGATAGGATACGAAACGAGGATCACCATCCTCGGCCATGTACAGAGAGGCGGTTCTCCAACGGCTTTCGACAGAAGACTGGCGCTGAGTATGGGAGTTGAAGCGGTCGATGCCCTTTTGGATGGAGAGGTGGATGTGATGATAGCTCTTCAGGGTAACAAACTCGTGAGAGTCCCCATAATGGAAGCCCTCTCCACTAAGAAAACGATCGACAAAAAACTCTACGAAATAGCCTATATGCTTTCATGAACGGGGTGAAATCGTGCGAAGCACAAAGATCGTGTGTACGGTTGGACCGAGGACAGACAGCTACGAAATGATAGAAAAGATGATAGATCTTGGAGTGAACGTTTTTAGAATAAACACCTCACACGGCGACTGGAACGAACAGGAACAGAAAATACTCAAAATCAAAGAGCTGAGAGAGAAAAAGAAAAAACCCGTAGCCATTCTGATCGATCTTGCAGGTCCGAAGATCAGAACTGGATATCTCGAAAAAGAGTTTGTAGAATTGAAAGAGGGCCAGATCTTCACTCTCACTACAGAGGAGATCTTGGGAAACGAACACAGGGTCTCAGTGAATCTCAACTCTCTTCCAAAGGATGTGAAGAAAGGAGACACTATTCTACTGAGCGATGGAGAGATAGTACTTGAGGTAATAGAGACAACCGAAACAGATGTGAAAGCAGTGGTAAAGGTGGGGGGAAGAATCACACACAGAAGAGGTGTGAACGTACCAACAGCCGATCTCTCAGTGGAATCCTTAACAGACAGAGACAGGGAATTCATAAAACTCGGCACACTACACGATGTTGAATTCTTCGCTCTCTCCTTTGTGAGAAAGCCGGAGGATGTGCTCAAAGCGAAAGAAGAGATCAGAAAACACGGAAAGGAAACACCTGTGATCTCCAAAATAGAAACGAAAAAGGCCCTGGAACGCCTCGAAGAGATAATAAAAGTGAGCGATGGGATCATGGTCGCACGCGGTGACCTGGGAGTAGAGATACCAATAGAGGAAGTGCCCATCGTTCAAAAGGAAATCATCAAACTCTCCAAGTACTACTCCAGACCGGTTATAGTCGCAACTCAAATACTCGAATCGATGATAGAAAATCCGTTCCCCACGAGGGCAGAGGTCACCGACATAGCCAACGCCATCTTCGATGGAGCGGACGCCCTGCTCCTCACAGCGGAAACAGCGGTCGGAAAACATCCTCTGGAAGCCATAAAAGTGTTGAGCAAAGTAGCGGAAGAGGCCGAGAAAAAGCTGGAATTTTTCAGAACGATAGAATACGACACCAGCGACATATCTGAGGCTATATCACACGCCTGCTGGCAGCTCTCTGATTCTTTGAACGCAAAGTTGATCATTACACCAACCATATCCGGTAGTACCGCCATTCGTGTCTCAAAGTACAACGTTTCCCAACCCATTGTGGCCCTGACACCTGAAGAGAAGACTTACTACAGACTTTCTCTCGTGAGGAAAGTGATACCCGTTCTCGCCGAAAAATGCTCTCAGGAGTTGGAATTCATCGAGAAAGGACTGAAGAAAGTAGAAGAGATGGGTTTTGCAAAAAAAGGAGATCTGGTGGTTCTCACTTCCGGTGTTCCAGGAAAGGTGGGAACGACGAACACCATACGGGTGTTGAGGGTGGATTGAGGGGGGATCGCTATGAAGATCACCTGGTTTGGGCATGCGTGCTTCGCCTTAGAGATGGAAGGGAAAACGATCGTTACAGATCCTTTCGATGAGAGTGTGGGATATCCCATACCAAACATAACCGCCGACGTTGTAACGGAAAGTCACCAGCACTTCGATCACAACGCCCACCACCTTGTGAAGGGCAACTTTCGTGTGATAGACAGTCCCGGTACTTACACCGTGAACGGCATAAGAATAAAAGGAGTGGAGACCTTTCACGATCCCTCTCATGGAAGAGAAAGAGGCAAAAACATCGTCTTCGTTTTCGAAGGAGAAGGCATAAAGGTATGTCACCTGGGAGACCTTGGACACGTGCTCACTCCTACTCAGGTAAAAGAGATAGGCGAGGTCGATGTCCTGTTGGTACCCGTTGGTGGAACTTACACCGTTGGACCAAGAGAAGCGAAAGAAGTAGCGGATTTGCTGAACGCGAAAATCATCATTCCAATGCACTACAAGACGAAGTACCTGAAATTCAATCTCCTGCTCGTTGATGATTTTTTGAAACTCTTCGATTCGTACGAACGTGTAGGGAACATCCTCGAGCTCTTTGAAAAGCCGAAAGAAAGAAAAGTTGTCGTCATGGAGGTGCAGTGATGATAAAGGTGTTGATAGACGAAGAGACTCTCAAGGAGAGGATCAGGGAACTGGCACGGGAAATAGAAGAGTACTATCTGGGCAAAACAGACACCATACACGCTGTATGCATCTTGAAGGGATCCATACACTTCTTCAGCGACCTCATGTTGAACATAAGGAAACTGAACGTCAAGTATTCTTTCATTCATGTCTCGAGTTATCAAGGTACCTCTTCAACAGGAAGGATCAGAGTGAAATCCTGGATAGATGAATCCATACACGATGAATACGTACTTCTTGTGGAAGACATCGTTGACACCGGACTCACCTTGCAGCACATAGTTCGATACCTGAAAAAATACAACCCAAGAGATTTCAGGATAGTGAGTCTCATAGAAAAAACCGTTCACGATCACGGAGTGCCCCTCGATTTTGTGGGATTCAAAGTGGACGACAAATTCCTGGTCGGTTACGGACTCGACATCGATGAAAAATATCGAAACCTTCCTTACATAGGCTATGTGGAATAATGGATTCGTGCTTGTCTTCGCCCTCATCATTTTGATGATGGTATCTTTTGTTGTTCTCCAGATACTTTACATCCTTTCTTTTCTTGTGGGGTGAAGCGTTGCCGATACTGTTAGAAGAATTCCTCAACGAAGTCGAAAAACTGCTTAAGAATCAGGTTAATATACAGAGAATTCACCAGCTCCTGAAGGAGCTGGATGATCCTTTGTTGGAAAACAAAGAACTTGAGGAGAAACTTCAGGCTTTTCTCGATTACGTGAAAGAAATTCCCAACCTTCCGGAAGCAAGAAAACGGTACAGAATTCAGAAATCCCTGGAAATGATAGAAAAATTGAGAAGCTGGTTTCTCATAGACTATCTGGAGTGTTCTGGAGAAGAAGTTGATCTCTCAACGGATATCCAGTACGCAAAAGGAGTAGGTCCCAACAGAAAGAAGAAACTAAAAAAACTCGGAATAGAAACTCTGAGAGACCTCCTCGAATTTTTTCCGAGGGATTACGAAGACAGAAGAAAGATATTCAAACTGAACGATCTCCTTCCCGGTGAAAAGGTGACAACTCAGGGAAAGATCGTGAGTGTCGAGACAAAAAAATTCCAGAACATGAACATTTTGACTGCCGTTCTGTCTGACGGTTTGGTGCACGTCCTCTTGAAATGGTTCAACCAGGACTACCTCCAGAACTACATGAAACAGCTCACTGGAAAAGAAGTTTTCGTGACTGGCACCGTGAAATCGAACCCGTACACTGGTCAGTATGAGATTCACAACGCCGAGGTAACACCGAAAGAGGGGGAATACATAAGAAGGATACTTCCCATATACCGTCTGACCTCTGGAATCTCACAAAAGCAAATGAGAAAGATCTTTGAGGAAAACATCTCATTACTTTGCTGTTCGTTGAAAGAAACCCTTCCAGAAAGGATCCTTGAGAAAAGAAAACTGCTTGGTGTGAAAGACGCGTACTACGGTATGCACTTTCCCAAAACCTTCTATCATCTCCAAAAGGCTCGGGAGAGACTGGCCTACGAGGAACTTTTCGTGCTTCAACTTGCCTTCCAGAAGATCAGAAAAGAGCGGGAAAAGCACGGAGGAATTCCAAAGAAAATAGAGGGGAAACTAACAGAGAAGTTCATAAAATCCCTTCCATTCAAGCTGACAAATGCTCAAAAAAGAGCTCACCAGGAAATAAGAAACGATATGATCTCTGAAAAACCAATGAACAGACTCCTTCAAGGAGACGTGGGTTCTGGAAAAACCGTCGTAGCACAGCTCGCCATACTCGATAACTACGAAGCAGGCTTTCAGACGGCCTTCATGGTGCCAACTTCGATCCTCGCGATCCAGCACTACAGGAGAACTATTGAGAGTTTTTCTAAATTCAACATCCATGTGGCACTCCTCATAGGAGCAACCACGCCCTCAGAGAAGGAGAAGATAAAGTCTGGCCTCAGGAACGGTCAGATAGACGTGGTGATAGGAACACACGCACTGATCCAAGAAGACGTTCATTTCAAGAACCTGGGACTGGTCATAATCGACGAACAGCACCGTTTCGGTGTGAAACAGAGGGAAGCTCTCATGAACAAGGGAAAGATGGTGGACACACTGGTGATGAGTGCCACTCCCATTCCCAGAAGCATGGCCCTAGCCTTCTATGGAGATCTCGATGTGACAGTGATAGATGAGATGCCCCCAGGAAGAAAGGAAGTACAGACCATGCTCGTTCCGATGGATAGAGTGAACGAAGTCTACGAATTCGTAAGGCAGGAAGTGATGAAGGGAGGACAGGCCTTCATCGTTTATCCGCTCATCGAAGAATCGGACAAGCTGAACGTGAAGTCCGCTGTGGAGATGTACGAATACCTCTCGAAAGAAGTCTTTCCGGAGTTCAAACTGGGTCTCATGCACGGACGGCTCTCTCAGGAGGAAAAGGATAGAGTCATGTTAGAATTCGCCGAAGGAAGATACGACATCCTCGTTTCCACAACGGTTATAGAAGTAGGGATAGACGTTCCAAGAGCGAACGTGATGGTGATAGAAAACCCGGAAAGGTTCGGCCTCGCTCAGCTCCACCAGCTTCGAGGAAGGGTGGGAAGAGGAGGTCAGGAGGCCTACTGCTTCCTCGTTGTTGGAGACGTTGGAGAAGAGGCAATGGAGAGGTTGAGATTCTTCACACTCAACACGGATGGGTTCAAAATAGCCGAGTACGACCTGAAAACAAGAGGCCCTGGAGAGTTCTTCGGTGTGAGGCAACACGGTTTGAGTGGTTTCAAAGTAGCTGATCTATACAGAGATTTGAAACTCCTGGAGTGGGCAAGAGAAGACGTTCAGGAAGTCGACGTGGAAGAGATAAAACTCCCGGAAGAGATAAAACTCATCGAAGTAGGCTGAGAAGCCTTTCAATCACCATCTTTTCCAGCCTGAACAGCTTATCATCAGTGAAATCTCCGGCTTTCTCTTTCAACTTCACTTCGTCGAGTATTTTCGAAGGCCTTCCCGATAGGAGAAAGATCCTTTCTGACAGAAAAACCGCTTCTTTCACGTTGTGTGTCACAAAAACGATGGAAAATCTCCTCTTTTGCCACAAATCGATCAGCATGTTCATCACTCTCATCTTCGTCTTCAAATCCAGTGCGTCGAAAGGTTCATCGAGAAGGAGGAGTTCAGGATCCACAAGGAGCGCCCTCACAAAATTCACCCTTTGTTTCATTCCCTCGCTGAGTTGCCATGGGTAGTGATTTTCAAAACCTTTCAGTTCCACTTTCTCAAGAAGGGATGCTATTCTGTCTGGATCTTTTCTGATCAACATCAAATTCTCCGTTACCGTTTTCCATGGAATCAGCCTGGGTTCCTGAAACACGTATCCGATCTTATCCGTGAAAACCTCCACCTTCCCCTGAAAATCTTCGAGACCAGATACAATTCTCAAAAAGGTTGTTTTTCCACAGCCAGACGGCCCAAGAAGAGCCACCCTCTCACCCTTACCAACAGAGAAACTCCAGTCTTCTATCACTTTCACATTGTTGAAATCTTTCCTCAATCCTTCTACCTTCAGGATAACCTCCACTTCTTCCACACTCTCCTCGCGAGAATCTTCACAGATCTTTCAAAAGATATCCCCAGAACCACAGTAAAAATGGTGAGTGCGTACACCCGGGGGACATCCACGTACTGCCGTGCCCAGGATATCAGAACTCCCAGTCCTCTGTCACCACAAAGGTACTCTCCCATGACAACCGCTTTCCACACGTTTCCAGAGGACACCTCCAGAATCGAGAGAACGAACGGCCAGATCGAACCAAGATACACCTCCTTCAAAATCGTCCTCCGTGGCATCCTGTATACCTTCATCACTTCTAACAGCTTTCTGTCTACACTTCTGACCCCAGAAATCGTTGTGAAGATAGCAACCGGAATGAGGGAAAGGGAGGAGATGACGACAGGCCCTTGCCAGCCTATTCCCCACAGAAAGATCACGACGACAAGCCAGGAAACAACGGGTACCGCCTGCACCACCGTGATCAAAGGACGCAGAAATTCATAAACCCTGTCGCTGATACCCATGACAAAACCAACGGGAAGTCCCACAGCGATAACGATGAAAGTAGAAACGAGACCCTTAAGAAGGGTGCTCAAAAGGGCCTCGAAGGTTTCACGATTCAACATTTTAATGAAAACTTCGAAGGTTTCTACAGGACCAGGCAATATTAGAGAAGATGGAAAAAGAAAATGCAGGAGGTACCACGCTATCAAAACAAGAAGTATCCCAAAAACCACTCTCATTTCCAATAGAATCCTTCGTCCGGTACTTTTTCAAGACCTTCGGGATAGAGTTCGTTCAGCTTTTTCAGAAAGGTCGCAACTTCTTCCCTGCACTCTTCAACGCGTACGTATTCGAATTCTATCCTCTCAAGTGACGATTTCAGAATCCCTGCAGGGATACCTAACTTTTCAGAAGAAAGCTGAACGGTTTCATCGAGATTTTCTTTCATCCATTTGATGGAGTCTACGAGAGTTTTCTCGACTTTTTCAACAGCTTCTACGTCCACGCCTTCTCTCACGAACAGACCGGCAATTGGTATTCTACCGGGTACTCCCAGTTCCTTTCCCCACTCTTTCTGAAAATCGAGCACTACCCTTCCTCTGTCAAGACACATGGAAACAAATGGTTCAGGAAGAGCAGCGTACTTCACTTTTCCTGATTTGAAGAGTGCGACTATTTCCTGGGGAGGTGCGTAGAGTATCTTCACATCCCTGTCGGGAGTGAGTCCTGCTTTCGATAGAAAATATCTCAGCAGAACATCCACCGTCTGTCCTCTTCCGTGAGGTGTATAAACTTCCTGCCCTCGTAGACTCCTCCATCCATCGAAGGTAGCATCGTCGGATGCAACAAGATAGAACACCTTCCACTCGTGTACACCCACGAGTTTTATCCTTATTCCCTTCCCGTAGAGATTCGCACCAACGGTCACGGGAAGAACAGCAAAATCAACCTCTTTTGAAACTATCCTCGCAACCGCTTCCTCCGGATTTTTCCAGATTTCGATCTTCACATCCGCCGGTATCTTCCCGTCCATGATAGGAACAACGGGTATCAGTGCGGGTCCGAAAGGATTCAAAAGTGTTTCCCCGAAAAGAATGGATATCGTCAGGAGCAAAACCACAACCGTTACTTTCTTCATCTAATCACCTCCTAAAAAAGAAAGGGAGGATTTCCCCTCCCTGTTTATTTTACCGCAAGTCTTTTCTTCCTCGACCTGTCTTCGTAATAGGTGTGAAGCAGTTCATGAGCTTTGTGACTGAGCGGATGTTCGAGGTACTCTTCGTACAGCTTCTTTATGGCAGGGTTTTCGTGGGATTTCCTCAAAACCATTCTTTCGTCGATGGTGTAGATGGCTTCTGCCCTCTTTCTGAGGATCTCCGGATCTCTGCTGTAAGGTTGGCCTCCGCCTCCGATACATCCACCGGGACACGCCATCACTTCAACAAAGTGATACTTTACCTCTCTTCTCAGAATCTTCTCCACCAGATTTCTTGCATTGGCCGTACCGTGAACCACAGCGATCCTTATCTTCTTGCCGTCCAGATCTATTTCGGCTTCCCTGACACCTTTGAGTCCTCTCACTTCTTCAAAGACTATCTTCGGTAGTGTCTTTCCCGTCTTGAGTTCGTACGCGGTTCTCAGGGCAGCCTCCATCACTCCACCTGTAACACCGAAGAGCACCGCCGCTCCCGTGGAGATTCCAAGCGGTGCGTCGTATTCTTCTTCGGGAAGGTTCGCAAACGGTATCTTCTTCATCCTTATGAGCTTTCCAAGTTCCCTCGTGGTGAGAACAACATCCACCGCAGGAACACCGTTCACCATGAGCTGCTTTCTCAATGCCTCGTCCTTCTTCGCTGTACAGGGCATGATGGATACGTGGAAAATGTCCTCCGGTTTCACTCCGAGTTTTTCTGCGAAGTAGGTTTTCACCAGAGCAGAAAGCATACCTTGGGGTGACTTGGCAGAGGAAAGCCTCGTTCTGAGCTCGGGATAGGCCTTCTCCACAAGGTTCACCCAGCCCGGGCAGCAGGAAGTGAACATGGGGAGATCTTCAAGATCTCCTTTTTCAAGTCTTTCGAGAAATTCACTTCCTTCTTCCATTATGGTGAGGTCTGCCCCAAAGTTCGTGTCAAAAACGTAATCGAATCCGAGCCTTCTGAGAGCGGCTACGAGCTGGCCAGTGGAGATGGTGCCGGGAGCGTATCCAAATTCCTCACCAATCGCCACCCTCACCGAGGGTGCGGTTTGAACAACGAGGATCTTTTCCTTCTTTTCCAGTTCCTCCAGGACAACCTTCACCGACGAATTTTCGACTATAGCACCCGTTGGACAGAACGCGGCACACTGACCACAGCCTATACAATCTGTTTCGTATACGGGCATGTCGAAAGGTGTACCGGGATAAGTTCTATAACCCCTTTCTACCATAGAATAGATGTTTACTCCCTGAATTTCAGAGCAAACCCTCACACAGCGCTGACACTTGACACACTTGGAAAGATCTCTGACTATGGCAGGGCTGCTTCTGTCGATCAGTCCTTCTTTAGTACCGTATCCGAAAATGGGTTCCACGTCGTACTTATAGATCAGATCCTGGAACTCACACCTTCCGTTCGCTTCACATGTCATACAGTCGTTGGGGTGTTCGGAGAGAAGCAATGCAAGGTTGAACTTCCTGGCCGTTTTCACCCTGTCAGAGGAGGTCTTTATCACCATGCCATCTCTCACTTTTGTCACACACGCAGGCTGGAGGTTTCTCGCCCCTTCCACCTCAACGACACAGACTCTACACGCACCTATTGATTCCCCGAGCCTTGGATGATGACACAGAGCTGGAATCTCTATTCCTGCCTTCTCACAGGCTTCGATGACCGTCAGGTTATCAGGTACTGTAAGCGTTCTACCATTTATAACAACCGTCACGTCCGCCAAGGCAAAGCACCTCCTCACAGGATTGGTTTCACTATTTTGTGATAAATTTCTCAAATTATTTTTAAAAAGACCCCCTCATTGGGATATATTACCACAACTACTCGGAAGTTTTTCTATGCTTCAAGGAACTGATACTTTCTGAAATGGCCCGCGCTCTTTTCTCTCCTATTCCCTCGACCTTCTTCAAGTCCTCAACAGAGGCTTTACTGATCTGATCGAGCGTTTTGAACATTCTAACCACGTTGTATCCAATGCTGAGCGGAATTCTCGCGACGGTTTTGAGGAGCCTGTAACCTCTCGCGGAAACGAGCACATCATCCAACTGTGCAACTTGCTGTACATCGTATCCCAGGGCCCTCGAAATTGAAATGGGAGAGGGATCTCTTTTCTTAACAAAGTCCTGCATGATGTCTTGCGCCGCCTCTTCATCCACCTCTTCAGAAGAGTAATCCATTACGAGAAGAACTAGAAGATCGTCCACGTCTTCCGTCAACTCCCTGAGCTGCATTCTTGCGAGTCTTCCTTCCTCGCCGAGCTCTACTATGTAGGGTCTCATCTCCTCTACTATCCTCAAAAGCTCGAACCCCTTTGCCAGTGTTCTCACCACGTCAGCGAGAGTGACCCTGTTTTCCAGTTCCAGAACTTCAAGTTCCGAAAGAAGTTTGTTGAAGTTATCTTTGTATTTTTCCAAAGTGCTGATCGCTTGTGTCACTTTCGATATGAGAAAATCTACCTGATTCACAACGTATTTGTAATTTTTATAATAGAGCGATATGATATTTCTCCTCCTCGAAACTGCTATCACGACTTTCCCCGTTTGTTTCGCCAACCTTTCCGCTGTTCTGTGTCTTGTACCGGTTTCTCCGGTCGGTATCGTGGGGTCCGGTACGAGATGAACATTCGCGTAGTATATCTTTGTAATATCCTCAGAGAGAACTATCGCACCATCCATTTTTGAAAGCTCGTACAGTTTCTCCGCAGAGAAATCGGTGTCCAGCCAGAATCCTCCTTGAATGATATCCTCGTATTTTTTTGGATCATCAACAAGAAAAATAAGCGCACCAAAATTAGCATTGATTATGTCATCCAGCGCTTTCCTCAACTCTGTCCCTGGTGATATGAGCTTTATTTTTTCAATCAATTCCTGGGGAACCAAGGATTTCACCCCCAATTATAAAGACGGCCTCCTTGAGGTCGCGCACTACAAAAACTCCTTTTTTCTCTTCTTCGATCGGAGGAACTATTATCCTCCCCGAATTCTTCAAAGAGTTCAATCTTCTATTAATATTGTAAACCTTTCTCACCCTTCCATCCAAACCAATTTCACCAACGGCCGCCGTATCGTGTAGAGAAACTTCCAGATAGGAAGACACAATGGAAAGAGCTATCGCGAGATCCGCCGCAGGATCCGTTATCCTGAGTCCCCCCACAACGTTGACATAAACATCGTGCGTTTCTATGGGAAGCCTCAGATATTTGCTGATCACGGCAATCAGAAGTATCACCCTGTTCACATCTACACCTTTACACACCCTCTTGGGAGAAAACGTTCTGTTTTTGGAGACGAGTGCCTGTATCTGTACAACAAAGGGTTTTGTGCCTTCAAAGACACACGTGAGGACGTTTCCTGGAAGGTCTGTATCTCCTTCCGTAAAGGAAGGATTCTCCACCTGGACGAAACCGTTTTCTTTGAGCTCAAAGACCGCCACTTCGTCGGAAGGTCCGAATCTGTTCTTTGTGATCTTCAAGAGTCTCAATCCTGTACGCCTGTCTCCCTCAAAATATGCTACAGTGTCCACCATGTGTTCCACCAGTTTCGGTCCTGCTATTTCCCCCTCTTTTGTCACATGTCCCACTAAGAGAACCGGCACACCTCTTTTCTTTGCAAAGTCAATTGTTTTCATCGTCACGTTTTTCACCTGAGAGATACTTCCGGGGCTGCTTCCAAGGTCTGAGGAAAAAACCGTTTGAATGGAGTCAACCACCATGAAACTCACTCTTTCATTTCTCAGAGAGGATATTATTTCATCGATGTCGTTCTCTAAGGTCAAAAGGATGTTTTTTTTCCTTTTCATCAGGAGCCTGTCCGCTCTCAATTTCAACTGCTGGGGGGATTCTTCACCAGAAACGTAAACAACCAGTCCCCTTTCAGCGAACTTTTCGGCGATCTGAAGCGCTATCGTACTTTTTCCTATCCCGGGTTCACCAGAGAGCAGGATCACCTGTCCGGGGACAATTCCTCCCCTGAAAGCCCTGTCCAGTTCTGAAAAACCTGTGGATAACCTTTCAAGGGAAATTTCTCCAGCGTCTTCTAAATTTAAAAACAGGGAGGGGTTTCCCTCCCTGTTTTTCCTCTTTTGAATCACTTCTTCTGCCGTATCGTATTCACCGCACTGAGGGCATTTTCCGAACCATTTTGGAGAAACGTAGCCACAGTTGGAACAGATGAACTTCTTCACTGAACCACCTTCTCTTTCTTTTCACCCTTTCTGGTGAATCGGAGAGCATCTTTGCGTGCACTACAGACAATCGTATCTCCTTCGTTGAACTTGCCTCTTAAAATTTCCTCGGAGAGAGGATCTTCCACGTATCTCTGTATAGCTCTCTTCAGAGGTCTTGCTCCGTAAACCGGATCGAATCCCTTTTCGACCAGGAACTCTTTTGCACTCTTTGTCAGTACAAGCTTCATGTTCTTCTCCGAGAGTCTCTTCCTTAGATCTCTCAAGAGTATATCGATGATCTGCTCGATGTGTTCTTTATTCAATGGATGGAAGATAATTGTTTCATCGATCCTGTTCAGGAACTCGGGTCTGAACGTTCTTTTCACCTCTTCCAGAACGAGATCCTTTATTTTCTCGAATTCTTTCTCCTCGTTGTTGTCACCCACAAACCCGAGTGTTCTCTTGGATTTGTTGATGTAAGAACTTCCGATGTTGCTGGTCATTATGATGATCGTATTCCTGAAATCGACTTCACGTCCCTGAGAATCCGTGAGTCTTCCGTCGTCCATTATCTGGAGCAGTATGTTGAATACATCTGGATGCGCCTTCTCTATTTCGTCGAACAGGATCACCGAGAACGGCCTTCTTCTCACTTTCTCCGTGAGAGTTCCTCCCTCTTCGTAACCAACGTATCCCGGAGGAGCACCTATGAGTCTTGAAACGGAGAACCTCTCCATGTATTCACTCATATCGAACCTGATGAGAGCCCTTTCATCCCCAAACAGATACTCTGCGAGTGCTTTTGCGAGTTCTGTCTTTCCAACACCCGTTGGACCGAGGAACAAGAACACACCTATCGGTCTTCTTGGATCTTTCAGACCGCTTCTTGCTCTTCTTATGGCCCTGGCTACGGCTTTTATAGCTTCGTCCTGAGCAACAATTCTCTGGTGGAGAGCCTCCTCGAGATTGAGGAGCTTTTCGACTTCCGTTTCCTCGATCTTTTTGAGAGGTACACCCGTCCAGGAAGACACCACCTCAGCCACATCATCCACGTCTACCCTCACTACGGCCGTTTCCGCGTGTCTTCTCCATTCCGCGTACCTCTTTCTATATTCCGCTTCCAGCTCCATTTCCTCTTCTTTCAGTTGGGCCGCTTTTTCATAATCCTGATTCAGAACAGCGAGCTCCTTATCACTCCTTATCCTCTCTAGTTCTAATTTCATACTCTTCAGTTCTGGAGGAAGCACGAAAACCTTCAACCTCGCTCTGGCACCTGCTTCGTCTATCACATCGATCGCCTTATCCGGTAAATAGTGGTCGGTTATGTATCTCTTGGAAAGATAAACGGCCGCCTCCAGAGCCTTGTCGGTATAAATCACCTTATGATGCGACTCGTATTTTCTCTTCAAACCTTTCAGTATTTCGAGTGTTTCTTCTTCGGTTGGTTCTTTCACATATATCTTCTGAAACCTTCTCTCCAGAGCAGCATCTTTTTCAATGTACTTTCTATACTCATCTGGTGTGGTAGCACCTATACAACTTATCTCTCCACGTGCGAGAGCGGGTTTCAAAATGTTCGCGGCATCGATCGCTCCCTCAGCCGATCCAGCACCCACTATGGTGTGTATCTCGTCTATGAAGAGGATGATGTTCTTATCCTTGGTTACAATCTGGAGAAGTTTTTTCATCCTCTTTTCGAATTCACCTCTGTACTTGGTTCCTGCAACCAGCGCTGCCACGTCAAGAGAGAAGATCACCTTGTTTTTCAAGATTTCAGGCACATCTCCAGTGACTATTCTCTGAGCCAGACCTTCAACTATCGCCGTTTTTCCAACCCCGGGATCTCCTATGAGAACAGGATTGTTTTTCTTCCTTCTGACAAGAACCTGCATCACTCTTTCTATCTCTTCTTCCCTTCCAATAACTGGGTCGAGTTCTTTCTTGGCTGCAAGTTCCGTGAGGTTCACACCGAAGCCTTCAAGTTGTTTCACACTTCTGTAAGTGTAATCCTCTTCTTCTTCATATTCCAGACTTTTGTTCGAAGAGTAGGAGTAGATATCAATGATCTCTCTTCTCAGAGTGGCGATGTCTACTCCGAGTTTTCTCAAGATATGGATAGCTATCCCTTCTCCCTCTCTCAGGATACCAAGGAGAAGATGTTCCGGGTTTATCTTGTCACTTCCAAGGATCTTCGCCTCTTCGTATGCGAGTTCGGTCACTCTCTTGGCTCTTGGAGTCATCTGTGGAGAGGGGACGAAACCCCTCATCCCCATACCAACCATGGAGATGATCTCCGATCTCACCTTAGAGTACGAAGCGCCCATTTCCTCCAGGAGTTCGACGACGGGTCCTCTATCTACTTTCAAGATTGCAAGCAGAAGATGCTCTGTTCCGACGTACGAATGCCCGAGTTCTTTTGCCTCCTCCTGGGCTGTTACGAATATCTGGGCTGTCTTTTCCGAGAACTTATCAAACATAGTATCACCTCCGGGTCTTCCAATTTCATTATATCACCCTTATGGACATAACACCTTTCAAAAATGTTCAAAATTTGCCTGGAAGGAAAGCAAAAGGTAACAATTAGATTCACCGAATTTAATTTCTCGTACGGATTTACAGCCGGTGAAATATCCGTGATACAATTTAATCGAACCGAATTTAAACGACACTTTCCTTGAAAGGAGGGAAAAAATGAAGTGTACAAAGTGTGGAAAACCCGCTTCGGTTAAATTGAGACACTACAACATAAAGCTCTGCAAAGAGCATTTCAACGAATTCATAGAACAGAGGGTGGAGAAAGCCGTAAAAAAGTTCAAAATGTTTGACAGAAATTCGAAAATATTGATAGCCGTCTCCGGAGGAAAGGACAGCGTTTCCCTGTGGCACATGCTGAAAAAACTCGGCCACGAGGTGGACGCACTGTTCATCAGAGCTGGAAAAAGCGGAATGGTCCAAAAAGCCCAGGAAATCGTTGAAAAAAACGCAGAGCTTCTCAACACCAAACTTCACATAGTCGATGCGACGGAATACTTCGAAGGCCTTTCCACTCAGGAAATCTCCATCATGTTGAGGAGACCTGTTTGTTCTATTTGTGGAGTCGTGAGAAGGTATCTGATGAACAAATTCGCCTACGAAAACGGCTACGACGTGGTGGTCACGGGGCACAACCTGAACGATGAAGCGTCTGTTTTGCTGGGGAATATCCTTCACTGGCAGGAAGGATATATGGAGAGGCAGTGGCCGCTCCTTCCGAAAACCCATGAAAAACTCGTTCCAAAAGCCAAACCACTCGTTTTGAACTACGAAGAAGATATAAAACTGTACGCAACCCTGAACGAGATACCACACCTCGAAATGGCCTGTCCATTCTCCGTGGGAGCGACTTCACTCGTATACAAGAAGATCCTGCGGGAGCTCGAAGAAGAACAACCAGGAATCACACTGAATTTCTATCTTGGGTTTTTGAAAAGAAAGAAAGAGCCGAAACTCGAAGTGGAAGGACTCAGAGAATGTAAAGAGTGTGGTTATCCAACGACGGCAGAAGTGTGTTCCTTCTGCAGACTCAGAAAGCAAGTAGAGAAAAGGAAAAACAAAGCCCCCGCATGAGCGGGGGATCATTTTTTGTACTTTGTGATCTCCCTGAGAAACGCGTGTCTTTTCTTTTTGTCCTCCTCACCTTCCACACCCTTGGGTGAGTACCCGTCAACCACTCCGAGTACCGCTCTTCCCTGGGGAGTGATAGCCACGATCACCTGTAAAGGATTCGCCGTTGCCGTGTATATCCTGCATACCTCTTGAACACTTTTGATCTGATTCAGAATGTTGATGGGGTAACCACCTCTTATGTAGATCACAAAGGTGTGACCGGCACCTATTTTCTTTGCCGTCTCGATCGCCTGATTCACCAGCTCCTCGTCGTTTCCTTCGTACCTGATGAGACATGGTCCACTCGCTTCGTTGAAAGCTATACCGAACCTGAGATTCGGATTAGTTGTCACTATCACCTCGTACAGATCCTCAACCGTCTTGATAAAATGAGAATGTCCCAGAATAATATTGGCATTTTCAGGAATGGACACATCCACAACTTCAAGCTGCACACTCACGTTTTCACCTCCCAGGAATATTCTAACATCAGGAGGTGAGGAAATGGTCGCGGTATTGGACATGGGGAGCAACTCCTTCATTCTTCTTGTCGTTTCGGAGAAGGGAGAGACCATTCTCGAAGAGGTCCACGAAGTCGGAATAGCCTCTGGAAGCCTCGAGAAGGCGAAAGAAGTGTTCAAAGAATGCGCGGAAAAAGCTGAAAAAATGGGGGCTAAACTTCACGTATTTGGAACGGCATTTTTCAGAAAGCATCCCGACATCTTCCAGGAGATAACAGGGGGTAGGGGAGAAATTTTACCGGAAGAAAAAGAAGCATACTACTCTTATATTTCTGTGGCGAAAGATTTCGGGAAAAGGGATATCATGGTGGCTGATCTCGGTGGAGGTAGCCTCGAACTCGCCTGGAAAGACGGATACGTCAGTTTAGAACTTGGAACACATGTACTGAATCGCACTTTTTCCTTGACGCTTCCATACATCGAATCGGTGGACGGAATAGTTGAATACGTGATGAAGCGACTTCCTGAGGTAAAAAAGGACGAGCTTTTTGGAGTTGGAGGAAGTTTTGTCGCACTCGCCGCGTTGATGAAAGGAAATTGGAACCTGGAAATTCTTCACGGAAGCGTTTTAAAATTAGAAGAGGTTGAAAAACTCGTGGCCAAGATCAAAAGGATGAGCTTTGAAGACGTGAAGAATCTGAAAGTACTTCCTGAAGGAAGGGAGAAAACAATACTTGCGGGAGGAATCGTGACCATTGCTCTTTTGAGAAAATATTCGCCGAAGATGACGGTGAGCACCAAAGGTTATAGATACGGAATAGTGTGGGAGATCCTTGAAAAAAGATGGCGTGCCCGGGGGGATTCGAACCCCCAACCTCCAGATCCGCAGTCTGGCGCTCTATCCAACTGAGCTACGGGCACATATATAAAAAACTGGCGGAGAGGGTGGGATTCGAACCCACGGTGGGGAAACCCCCACACTTGCTTAGCAGGCAAGCGCCTTAGGCCGCTCGGCCACCTCTCCACCTGCCATTTATTATAGCAACATATTCAGGAATATTCAAGGGGAGGAAAAATCGTGTTTGTTTTAAAGAATGTGAAATACAAGGACATATTAAACATTGAAGAACTCCACATACCGGCTCGAAAAATTACCGTTATTACAGGAAAGAGCGGCACAGGAAAAACAACTCTTCTAAAGATGCTGAACAAACTTATTTCACCGGATAGTGGAGAGATTTTCTTCAAAGGTACACCATTGAAAGAGATCGATTCGGTTGAACTCAGACGGAAAGTGGTGATGCTTCCTCAGTTTCCTGTTGTGTTTCCCGGAAACGTGAAGGAAAATCTTATCTTAGGCTTGAAATTTTCTAGAAAAAAGATACCACACGATGAAGAGTTGAGAAACATCTTAAAGTTCGTTATGCTCGAAAAAGACCTGAACGATGATCCAGAAAAATTCTCCGGAGGCGAAAAACAGCGACTCGCTCTGGCAAGGGTTCTTCTCATGGATCCTGAGGTGCTGCTCCTCGATGAACCCACTTCCTCTCTGGATGAGAAAACCGGTATTGAAATCATCAAAAAGGTGTCCGATTTTGCAAAAAATCAGGGGAAGACGCTTGTCGTGGTGACTCATAACCCGGAATTGAAAAAATTCGCTGATGTGTTGATCGAACTCAAAAACGGGAGGGTTTTGTGATGGGACCAGTTGATATCAGCCTGATACAGCTTTTGAGTGCCTATGTTTTTGTTGTTGCTTTGATGTTCATACTGAGAATAAGAAGGATACCGCGAGAAAAAGAAGTTCTGGTGGCATCCATCAGAATGACCTTTCAACTGGTGTTGGCAGGGTTTGTCCTGAGTTACATCCTCGATCATCCTTCACCACTTTACACGATCCTGGCAGTTCTCGTTATGGAGATCTTCGCCATCTACAATGTTTACAAAAGAGCAAGGCTTTCTCTTCCAGCGAGGGTAAAAAAACGTTTGGAATTCTTCATAGCGATCTCTGTGAGTACGGGAACGCTTCTCAGCCTTGTTTACTTTCTGTACGTGGTGGTCAAAATCTCTCCCTGGTTCGATCCAAGGTACGTGATTCCCCTTGCGGGTATGATCATCGGAAACTCCATGACCGGTGTTTCACTCGGAGTGAAAGCCCTTTCCGAGTCAATAACGGTTCAAAAAAATATCGTGGAAATGGCTTTGATGTTGGGTGCAAGACCAAAAGATGCCGTGAGAATGTTCAGTGACAAGGCGTTCGATTCGGCGATACTACCAACACTCAACTCCATGATTGGTATGGGCATCGTGTTTCTCCCCGGCATGATGACGGGACAGATCCTCTCTGGAACATCTCCGATCACTGCGATAAAGTATCAGATCGCAATAATGCTTGGAATACTTGGTGGAGTCACGATCAGTGTGAGTGTGTTTCTCTATCTGGGATACAAAGCTTTCTTCAACAGAGAAGATCAGCTGATCGTTTAATGTCACCAAAACTCATGCATTGTACACCCCACTTGACGTTCCCAGAGAGTTATGATAATATTTTTAGTGCTTGGAGGGTCTTTGAAGGGCGGGTGTAGCTCAACTGGTAGAGCATCGGCCTTCCAAGCCGAGGGTTGCGGGTTCGAGTCCCGTCGCCCGCTCCAACGTTTCTGGTGCGCCCGTAGCTCAACAGGATAGAGCATCGGATTTCTAATCCGAGGGCTGCAGGTTCGAGTCCTGCCGGGCGCGCCATTTTTTCGTGGTGACCATAGCTCAGTTGGTAGAGCGCCTGACTGTGGATCAGGTGGTCGCGGGTTCGAGTCCCGCTGGTCACCCCAGAGACGCGCCCGTAGCTCAACTGGATAGAGCGTCGGACTTCGGATCCGATGGTTGCGGGTTCGAGTCCTGCCGGGCGCGCCACTCGAAAACCAATAAACCAATGTCGCTGAAAAGCATAGAAGAACACTCACCGTAGAGGAGGTAGGAACACATGGAAGTACTCAAAGTTGCTTCTAATTCCAATCCAAACAAAGTCGCAGGAGCTCTCGCAGGAGTTATCAGAGAAAAGGGGAAGGCCGAACTTCAGGCAATTGGCGCGGGTGCTGTTAACCAGGCCGTGAAAGCTATAGCCATCGCAAGAGGTTATCTTGCTCCAAGTGGGATCAACCTTGTTTGCGTTCCCGCCTTTGCAGAAGTTCAGATCAACGGAGAAACCAGAACGGCAATCAAGTTCATTGTCTTCCCAAAAGATTGAATTCTGACGAGAAAAACGAACGAAATCCCCGCAAGTGCGGGGATTTTTGTTTTGTTAGTCAGTATTTTCACGGGGTCCCGGAGATTCTTTGCCCCTCAGAACAAAAACAGGTGTGTCGAGAATCTCCCTCACAACTCCGTTCACCCCGTACACTTCCCAGAACAGATCAGGTGTCAAAATCGCTCTTTCACCGTCGCTTACGATCTTTCCATCTTTCATGAAAATGAACCTATCAGCAAATCGCAGAGCCAGGTTTATCTCATGCATCACGACTAGTGCAATCTTTCCTGATTTCACGAAATCTTGAACTATCTCCATGATCTCGATCTGATTCTTTGGATCGAGGTTGTTCGTCGGCTCATCCAGTAAAAGGATCTCCGGCTCCTGAACGAGTGCCCTGGCAATACTCACTTTTTGAAGCTCACCACCGCTCAAATTCTTCGCTCTCTGAAACACCAGATGTTGGAGATTCAATCGTTCAACCACTCTGTTTACAACTTCGATATCCCTCTTTGAAGGGCTGACGCTTACGTATGGCTTTCTTCCGAGAAGGATCAGATTGTAAACGTTCAACATACCGGGATCGAATCGCTGTGGAACGTACCCTATTATCCTAGCCAGATCTCTTCTGGTGTAGTGCTCGAGAGGTTTACCAAAAATCTCTACACCCTGGCACTTCAAGATACCCGCTACGCACTTCAACAACGTGCTCTTTCCCGCACCGTTTGGCCCCAGGATAGCGATGAGCTCTCCCTTCCGCGCGCTAAAAGTGACATTATCCAGAACTTTTTTGCTTCTGTAACTGAACGAGAGGTTCATTATTCGAAGCATCTCTGTCACCTTTCCTTACTTTGAAGGAGCAGATAGATGAAAAGAGGTGCCCCGAGAAAAGAAGTCACAATCCCCACAGGAAGAACTGTAGGAGAGAGAAGAACACGTGCCACAGTATCGGCCGATAACAGCAAAACACTACCACACAGCGCTGAGAGGGGAATCAAAAATCTGTAATCTTCCCCAAAGAGGATTCTCATCATGTGGGGTGCCAGCAGTCCTATGAAACCGATTATACCGACGAACGCCACACTGATAGCTGTCAGCAAAGTAGAAAGCACTACCAGAATCAATCTCACTTTTTCCACTTCAATCCCCGTCGACTTTGCGATTTCATCTCCCACAACCATCGCGTTGATATCCCACGCCTTCCAGAGGAAGTAAGCGAAAACCGTCAAAAAGACCACCAGAAGTATGATGTTTTCTCTCCAGGTTGTCCTTCCAAGATCTCCAAAGCTCCAATAAACCATCGTGGCGAGTTCCAGATCATCGGCAAAGTACTGGATCAACGCGGTGGCAGCCGTGAAAAGAGAACCCATGGCAACGCCCATCAGCACCATCGCTTCCGGAGTGATTTCTTTTAGTTTTCCCATCAAAAAAATGACGAGAGAAGAACTCATCGCCCCGAGAAAAGCGAAGAGAGCAATAGTGTAGGGATTGTTCAGTGTGACACTACCAGTACTCTCAGAATACCCCGCTCCCAGTGCGATGGCTAAGGAAGCGCCGAACATAGCACCATGAGATGTACCCGTTGTAAAGGGACTGGCAAGAGGATTCTTCAAAACTCCCTGCATAACAGCTCCGGAGACTGCCAAGGAAGCACCAACGAGGATACCAGCGACCACCCTTGGAAATCTGACGCTCCAGATCACAAGTTGTGCTTTCCTGTCACCCTTCCCCAGAAATGCGCCGATAATATCTTTGAACGACAGAGAATAGCCGCCATGTGATAGAGAATAGATCCCTACAAGCACCAGCAAAAACGATAAAAGTAGAATCGTGAAAATTCTTCTCGCAACGTAATTTCTGTAAATCACCATGTTCCACGGAGGATCTTTCCTGAAGAAAGATCTATCTTTCCAAATCCTCCAAATTGCTCAGCCATCTCCTCGTAAACCCTTTTTCCGAGAAGGAATTCATAAATTTCATCCGCCTTTTCCTCCGGATCGATATCGGCAAAACGTTCGGGATAGAGGACTTTTCCGATGAAGTACGCATTGGCCAGAGCCGTTCCGATGTTGGTGGTGTAGTAATTGTAAGGGAGAATGCCGTAAACTTTCCCTCTTTTAACAGCGTTTAAACTCTCATAGAACTCTCTGTGTTTCGAATAATCGTCCAGTACGAGGCTCAAACCGTTTTCATCGATGAAAATGTACTCTGGATCCCAAACGAGTAGCTTCTCAGGATCTATGAATTTGTGTCCTTCTCCCAACCCGTGCACAACGTTCCTCGCGTGTAGGACCACGAAAGGAGGATACTTCGCCTCCGTGCTATCGATTCCATGAACTCCCTTGTATCCGATTCCACCAACGTAGACAGTAGGACTTTCGACAGCCTCAGATCGAGTCGAGAGATCCTCCTGCGCTTTCTTTATGAAATCAACCACTTCATGGGCTCTTTCTTCTCTTCCAAGAATCTTTCCCGCCAGTTCGAGCGATCTGAAGAGATCCTCGTCTTCAAATGTCCCGAGATCTCCGTAACTGAGTACGACAACGGGAATCCCCGTTTTCTCCTGTATGTCCTGCGCCGTCTTTCTGTCAACGTACGTTATAAAGACAACGTCGGGTTGCAGAGTTATCAAAGACTCCAGATTTGGAAGCTTTCCTGGTCCTCCAGGGCCAACACTCGGAAGTTCCTTGAGCTCCGGATACGCAACTATGTAAGGCCTCCCGTAAGGTCTGAGTTTCTCAAAGTCTTCCACACCGACAACCATATCGGTGGCTTTCAAATACGCAATCAACCTGAGCGCCCCGGGACCCACCGCCACGATTCGATTCACGTTCGAAGGAACTTCTACTTCTCTTCCAAGAAGATCCTTTATCACAATTCCTTCCGAAAACAACACGATCGAGAGAATCAGAAAAACAGAGATGAAAACCTTGAATTTCATTTCTCTACACCTCCTCGAACCATCCAATTCTGGCGTTCTCTACGCAGTCTATTTTCGAAGAATACGGTTTGATATCGACGACGGGGGTTCCATCAACAGCGTCCAGTCCCTCCACAACCAGCTCCCTACCTCTCACTTCTAAAAGTTTCACAACAGAAAAACCGATGGGATTCGGTCTGTGGGGAGAGCGCGTCGCGAAGACACCATGCTCACGTTTGTCAAACGGTGGAATGGCGATCAATCTGTCTCTGTTCGCTCTGTCAAGCCAGTAAAGAACGATCAGATGTGTACACGTTTCGATGTCCTTCAGCCCTTCTTCGTATTCAGGAAAGAGTTCAATCGTAAATCTTTCCTGAGAAAATCTCCCTTGGAAAGGGCATTCGGAAGGACTTTTGAAAGGAGATCTAATCACACCAATCTGTTTCAACAGAAACATCCTCAATTCCCCCTTTAAATTAAAAAAATAACCCCCTGCACACGCAGGGGCTCTTTGGTGGAGCCGATGGGATTTGAACCCACGACCTCTACCGTGCGAAGGTAGCGCTCTCCCAGCTGAGCTACGGCCCCACATCCGTGATTTATTATACTCGATCTCTTCCCTTTATTCAAGTCTTCGCTCGGAGATTTTTATAGAAATAAAACTTTGGTTGGGGAATCATCGTACTCTGTAAATATTATGCATAAAAACATATTTGAATTCGTTATGATAAAGAATCAACAATTAAAATGAGTTTTATAATAATCAAAAAAACGATAGTTTATAATATTTGTTGACATACCCCGGTTTTATATGTTAGATTAAATCAGGGGATAGATAGTATGGACCCTTTATTATAATTTCGCTTTTTGGTATGGTCGTTATGTATTTTTTCTTTCCTGAAACGACAAACGTGGTGGTCGTTTCCGTTCTGAATTTTGTAGCGCTTTTTCTCTCGTTTTTCACACACTACACCAGCTCAAGAAAAGACGAGGATTTGAACGTCCTCACTTTTTCGTGTTTGCTTTCCTCTCTGTTTTCTCTCTTTTTTCTTCGAGTTTTCCTCATGAATCCAGAAAACGCGTGGATGTTTTTGAGTAGCTCCAAGCTGATCCTCGCTGAAGGTTTCTTTCTCTTCCTGATCGGGAAGAAAAAGAATTATTTCAAATGGCTCGTTGTTCTCATATTCGCAATCCTTTTTGCTGTATCGGTCTTGAGATTCAATTTGGCTTTCTACTTCGAGAGCGCCTCGCTCGTTCTCTTTTTGCTTTTCCTCTTCATCAGGAAACCACAGACAACACTCCTTTCAGTGAGTTTGTTTCTTTATTCCATTTCCTCGATCTTCTTTTACTTTTTCAGAAGTGCATACCCCTATCATGTAACATCGGGCAGCATCTTTTTGATGTGGCATTTCGTGAAAAAGTACGTGGAGACACCCAAAAAAGAAGCGGAAAAGCTCTCAAAGGAACTCGGAATCCCTCCCGAACGAATCTCTTCTGTCGTCACGAACCTTTACAATTTTCTCATCGAAGTCCTGCGAATCATACCGGAAATTTTGCGTGAGGAAGATCAAAACAGAGTGAGAGAGATCTTCAACAAATATTTTTCGCAAGAATTGTCCTCATGCTTTCCAGAGTTAAGAGACACTTTTTCGAACTTTGTCGAGGAGTACGTATCTTTCCTGGAAGAAAAACAAAAATTCCAGGACATGTACGTTGTACTCACCAAAAACCTCGCACACAATTTGAAAAACCCGGTGAATGCCATTTACGTGAGTGCTCAGCTCTTGAAACGACAGTTCCCGGAGACCTCGCCCGTGGTTAGAAACATAGAAAAACTCTGCCACGAGATGACAGAAGAGATAGAAAGGATTCTCAAAGCGTCGATAGGAAGAAACGAAGTTCTGAGAAAAGATGACCTGGAAAAAGCCCTGGAGCCGCTTCTGGAAATGGCTCGGCTCAAGAACCTCGAAACAGATATCGAAATGGAATTCGACGAACTCGAAATCGACAGAGATGCTTTCCTCGCACTGGTCACGAACCTGTTTTCGAACGCGGTGAAGTACACTTCCTCCGGAAGAGTGGCTCTCAAAATAGAAAAGAAAAATGATAAAATCAACTTGCGTGTTTCCGACACAGGACCGGGGCTGAAAGAACAGAACGGATTTGGACTATTCACAGTGAAGAAACTGGTGAACTATCTGAAGGGTTCGATGGAGGTCATAAAAAAGGATGGTACCACATTCATAATAACCCTTCCCCTCAGGAGGGATAAAAATGACAGTACTGATCGTAGAGGATGATGACATCACACGGGAAGCCATGGGACAGTATCTGAAACTCTCAGGCATCGACGTGATCGAAGCAGAAAACGGAGAGAAAGCCGTCGAACTTTCGAAAGACGTCGATGTCGCACTGGTGGATGTGATGCTTCCAGGGATGAGTGGAATAGAAGTGGTGAACAAGATAAAAGCGAAGAATCCATCCTGTGTGGTCTTCGTCGTAACTGCGTATGACGACACCGGAATAATAAAAAAATGTGTGGAGGTGGGAACCGACGATTTTATTAAAAAACCTGTCAATCTCGAACTTTTGAGACTGAAAATAACCCACGCCCTCAGAAACAGAGTCTTCCATATGTACAGAAACAGCTATCTGAAATCGTTGAAGAAAAAACTTTTCCTTTTGGAAAAAACTGCGGAGGAGTTCTTCACAGAATACGAAGACTTTCTCTTCGAAGTTCTGGAAATACTGAACATGCTTTCCGAATACAGGGACATGGAGACACACAAACACACAGAGAGGGTTGGATGGCTCTCAGGAAGGATCGCTGAAGAGATGGGAATGAGCGAGGTTTTCGTCACAGAGATTCAGTTCGCTGCTCCCCTCCACGATATTGGAAAGATCGGAATACCCGATAGAATTCTGTTGAAGCCCGGTATTCTCACACCGGAAGAGTTCGAAATCATGAAACAGCACACCACCATCGGATTCAGAATCCTCAGCCGGAGCAACTCCCCTATCCTTCAACTCGGAGCGGAGATCGCTCTCACGCACCACGAAAGATGGAATGGGGCCGGGTATCCCAGGGGACTGAAGGGGAGAGAAATACCCATTTCTGGTCTCATCGTAGCGGTGGCGGACAGTTTCGACGCCATGGTTTCCAAAAGACCCTACAAAAACCCAAAACCACTTGAAGAAGCGTTCAGAGAGATAGAATCCCTCTCCGGAAAGCTCTATTCACCAGAAGTAGTCGAAGCCTTCCTGAAACTGGAAAAAGAAATAACTGATGTCTACAGGAGGGAGAAGGATGAAGATACCTCCAACAACGGCAGGCGTTCACATCAGAGCTCCTCTGGAGAAGGTGTGGAGGGTATTCGTTAACGAAAACGGCTGGGACGGCTGGTTCACCGATGGTATGAAGATGGAACTCAAAGAAGGGGGAAAGATCTTCTTCAGGTGGTTCAGAAAAACGTTCGGGGAGGAAGTGACGGACGAAGGCATCATCCATAGGTTAGAACCCCCCAATCTCATAGAGTTCTCCTGGAACACATACGAAGATGGATTCAGATCCCGCGTCAAGATGGAGTTCTTCCCTTCAAGCTACACCGGCACCTGGGTTCAAGTGGAAGACCACACAATTGTCCTCAACGAAGAGGACATGAAAATAAAGCTCGAGTGTGCAGTCGGATGGGGAGAAATGTTGACCCTCGCGAAGATATGGATAGAATACGGGATATCAACTCTCGAGAACCCTTGAAATCTCCTCCACGATCTTTTCTATCTCCTCTCTGTCTTTCCCTTCAACCGTGATTCTTATAACGGGCTCTGTACCGGACGGTCTTATCACCACACGGTAGCCCCTGGAAGTGCTCTCTTCAACGATCTTTCTCAGATTCTCATTTTCGAGAGACATTCGCTCCGTTCTCCTTACGTTCTTTGTGATCTGCGGATAATCTGGTATCTCCTTCGCAAAATCAGAAAGATTTCTTCCTGATCGCCTGAGAACTCTCATCAGCTCCAAAGCGGTTATCAAACCATCTCCCGTAGTGCTTCTGTCGAGGATTATTATGTGACCGGATCTCTCTCCTCCCAGATTCGCTCCACTTTCGAGCATCTTTTCAAGGACGTATTTGTCCCCAACTTTCGTTCGAAGAAGCTTTATTCCTTTTTCTTTGAGAAAATCTTCGAGGCCTCCATTCGTCATAACGGTACCCACCACGGTATCGCTGTTTAGACGCCCCTCTTCTTTCAACCCAACTGCGAGGATTCCTATGATCCTATCTCCGTTCACAACGTTTCTTTCTTCGTCTACAGCTATCACACGGTCTCCATCACCATCGAAGGTGAATCCTACCTTCCCGTTCTTCATCTCTTCAGCCAAAAACCTGGGATGAGTGGCGCCACACCCTTGATTTATGAGAAGTCCGTCCTGGGAGTCATTGAACACCTCTACCTTCGCTCCAAGGAATTCAAAAACCTCTTTGGCCGTTGTCGTGGTGGCACCGTTCGCAAGGTCAAGGGATACCATCTCACCCGTGAGATCGAGATCCCTGAATATTTCAAGAACCGCTCCGATGTACATGTCTCTTCCTTCTCTGAACGATTTTGTCCTGCCGACAACCAAGCGGGGCGGGAAACTCCCGTTTTCCAGTCTCTCCTCTATCTCCGCTTCCATCTCGTCCGGTATCTTGTATCCACCCTTCAACACCTTTATACCGTTGTATTCTGGAGGATTGTGAGAAGCCGAAATGACAACACCGAACGACCTGGTGATCCTCGTGAGGAGAGCCACCGCTGGTGTTGGAATGATGCCGCACAGAAGGACGTCCACCCCCATAGACGTGAGGCCAGCGGAAATAGCCGCCTCGAGCGAATCCCCCGAAACTCTCGTGTCCTTTCCCACAATGACTCTTCCTTCTCCGACAATCTCTCCCAGCGCTTTGCCCACCTTGAAGGCCAGCTCATCTGTGAGTGTTTCACCAAAGATTCCCCTTATTCCGTCGGTTCCGAAGTATTTCACCCTCATAACCTCCCCTTCTGAAGCGTGTAAAGGTGGGACATGTAGTTTCTAAGGTAAGCGTGAGAATCTCCTTCTTCGTCGTATCTGTAATGATAAACAGCATCTAGATCGAGATCTTCACAGATCAAACCTTCACCGCTCTCTATCTCGTTCATAACCTTTCCGTTTGGACCCACTATCCTCGTTCTTCCGACGAATTCCACAAAACCTTCGCCGCACATGGAGGATGCCACAAGGAAAACTCCGTTCTCAACTGCCCTGGATCTCGTGGCAACATCGTACGTGTGCCCCCGAGCCTTCCCAAAAGCAAAGGCTGAGAGAATCACTTTACTCCCTTTGAATGTTAAAATACGTGATATTTCAGGGAAGCCGATCTCATAACAGATCAACGTGCCAAAAACTACCCCTCTGTAAGAAAACACAAGAAAATACTCCCCAGGTTCAAAGACGTTTTTCTCTCCACGAAAGAGATGTGTTTTATCGTAGAAAAGCAATTCCTTTTTCTTCTTGAAAATCACAAGCGAGTTTCTGAGCTTTCCCAGAACGATCCTTGGTGTACCAACAGCTATCAGTATCTGTCCTTCCCTTGAAAGCTTCAAGAGCTTTTTCTTTGCGACTTCTGAAAAAAACAAGGCTCCCCTTTTCAGAATCGCCTCGTCCCAGGTGTACCCACTGATTGTGAGCTCCGGAAAGACAACGACTTCGGCTCCTTCCGAAACAGCCATCTCTATGAACTGTTCTATTCTCTCCAGATTTCCTTCGAAGTCACCGATCGCTGGTAACATCTGTACTGCCGCCACTCGCAATTTCGTACACCTTCCTCGCAAGCATTTCCTGCTTCATCCAGTAACCGTCGAGAATACCCTTTGAAGCGAGCCTCCCCAGAAATTTGTAATGAACCTCTGTGAGTCTTCCGGGCCCAGCATTGAAAAGTTCCGTCCCGGGAAGCGGCATGAAGGTGTGCGCATGGATCTTTGCGCCGTATCTCTCCACTATTTTAACAATAAAGCTGAAAGTTTTCTCCACATCCTCTTCCGTTTCGAACGGGAAGCCGAATATGAAATCAACGTGTGGAATAAAACCGTGAAGAGAGATCTTTTCTATCGCTTCCTCTACCTGTTCAACCGTGTGGCCACGCTTTATGATCTTCAAGATCCTGTCGCTTCCGCTCTGGGCACCTATCACTATGGAACGGTTGTTGACGTACTTTTTCACCACTTTGAGTACTTCGTCGGTCACAGACTCTGGCCTCACTTCGGAAGGAAACGTTCCGAAATATATTTCTTCGATACCAACCCTTTTGAGTCCATACAGGAGTTCTTCTATCTTCTCTACATTGGGTGTTACTCCATTCTTCGAACCATAGCCGAAGGAGTTGGGAGCTATGAAACGAGCGAGCTTCCTTCCGTGTTTCACACCGAGTTTCGCGTAGTGAACAACGACGTCCACATCACGGTGTCTCACCTGTCTTCCAGCGATGATCGGTGTCTGACAGTACGCACAAGAAAACGGACAGCCCCTCGTGATTTCGATGGGCATGTAGATCCCTTTCGAAGGTAGGAAAGGTGGGTAGTGGTTCAGGTTGACCCTCTTTGAGATACCATCGAAGATCTTTTTTCTCTCCCCCATCAAGAACCTCAAAATATTCTCCTCTCCATCCCCCGTGAAAACGTGATCGAATCCCATTCTCAAGCAGCCTTCTGGATCGGCGGTCACATGTGGTCCTCCCGCGATGAGTGTGTATCCCCTTTCCTTCAATGTTTTGACTTCTTCTCTGACGGTATCAAGGTCAAAACTCATGAAGGAATAGGCAACGATGGTCTTTTCTGGAGGGAACTTCTTTATTTCCTCAAACTTCACAGGTCTTGCTTCCACATCGAGGTGCCTGCTGTATATGGTTGAGAGAAGGGCCGCGAGGCTGTACCAGTTATTCTTCATCTCTCTGAAGAGAATATACATCCAGTGCCACCTCTTCTATGAACTCGTGGAAGAACGGTTTTGGATCTTCTTCGCTTTTCACGGCTCTGTCCAGATCGTAGAGATCCCTCAGTATCTTTCTAACCTTCTTCACATCGTAATAGAGGAGGTGGTTTATCACCTTGAATTTCCAGGTCTTAAAGGAGAAACCGAGGAAACGAGCCACACGAGGAACGGGAATTCCCAGCTCTTTGGACACCCTGGACACATCAGGCCAGGTGTAGTATCTTTTCTTTGTCACAAGAACGAGGATTTTGAAGAGATCCAGGAAGTGATTCGCAAGGACAGTGGCAATCACCACGGGCTCTGTGGTTTTCCACAACTGCGACAGAAGAGAGTGAGCGATCTTCCTTTTTCCTTCGGAAACGGCAAAGCAAAAATCATCGTATCCCGGAGTCTGATAGGTGAAAACGACCTCTTCCACGTCCTCTACCGTTATCTTTTTGTCCTCGGAATAAGCTTTCAGCTTTTCAATCTCCCTTTCTATGATCAGGTCGTTCGTTCCAACCTTGGAGAAAAACAGCTGAAGGGCATCTTTATCGATGAGCAAACCATTTTCCCTGAAGCGCTTTTCTATCCATTCAAGCCATTTGTCCGTTTCCCATGGCTTTGGAAGCTCCAGCGCTACTCCCTTTCCACCTGTTTTTTGAGAACGGATGAAGATATGAACGTCTTCCGGTACATTTTTCAAAAGTTCAACGAGACGCTTCTGTTCCTGCGCTTTCCACTCATCGAAATTGACGATATCAATGATCGTCTTGTTGGAAAAGATCGTCTTTGTCCTGAGTAAAGACCTTATGAAATCGATCTTGTCAGGATCCTCCGGATGGATCCTTATGTACTCCACATTTCCATCCTTCAGTAGTTTCTTTATCAATTCTTCTTTCTGAGTCTCTGCAGTGCCTGTGAGAAACGTGACCGGCATACAATCACCTCTCATGGTGATTTTAACACGCTTTGAGAAACAATTTCAAAGTGTTATCATTCAGAGAGAAGGAGGTGAAAATATGAAAAAGGTGCTCACCTGGTTGGCTCTGATCACAGCTGGTATTCTCATGCTGGTTTCCGGATGTATCCCGGTGCCTATCCCCATCGACCTTGGGAACCCCGGTATCGAACCTCAGGTGTTCGAAGTACCAGCGGGAAGTTCTACTACACTAGAAGCAAGGTGGACAAGCTTCACGATCAAAGCAGAAGATGTGAAAAGCGCGCAGCAAAGTGCGGGAGTTCCTGGAACAGTACATTTCCACAACATCGAAGTGTCTGGAAAGATCACAGTTGAAGGAAGCCTCACATTTAATGGTTTCATAGATTTTTCACTTGAAGAACCAACGTCCATTCCAGAGACTGGAGATGTGAATATCGATATAGATACTTCTCAAAAAACCGAATACTCTCTTTCCATCTCCGCCAACGACTCAAGCGCCTTGAAAGCAGCACTCGACAAGATAAACAACGGCGAAGATGTCACTCTATGGGTGATTTTTGGTCAAAACGAATACGAGTCCACCACTGATGCCACCGTCACGGTCACCATCACCAACGTGAGGCTCTGGGTCACCTGGACCGCCTGGTAAAACAAAAGCCCCTCTTTTCGAGGGGCTTCATTCTTCATCGAATGAAAGTTCCATGTAGTCTGCTTTCACACCTGGAAGTTTGTTGAGTTTGTCACAGAGTTCTCTGTGCTGCTCAGGACTTCCCACAAGTTCAAGAACTATGAGACCCGCTTCTGAACAGTTGTCGAGAACACCATCATGGAGGCCGAGTCTTGTCTTGATCAGACAGCCCCAAGCCGTGAGAATCTTTTGAACTTTCTCTGCTGTTTCTCTTCTGTTTTCCACAAGGATTGCCATCACAGTTTTTATAGGAAGTTTTTCCGCCACGATATCACCCCCTTGTTACTATTATAACAAAAGGTGATCTATAAAAAAACAAATCCCCGGGCGCTACCTACTCTCGCATGGGGCTACCCCCATACTACCATCGGCCCAGGGCGGCTTAACGGCCGGGTTCGGAATGGAACCGGGTGTTTCCCGCCCCAGTATCGGCACCCGGGGATACTTCGAAGGGTCACTGGAAACTGCATAGGGGATTTCGGAGGTCAAGGCCTCGGCCGATTAGTACCAGTGGGCTCAACGCCTTGCGGCGCTTACACCCCTGGCCTATCAAGGTCCTCTTCTCGGACCGGCCTTACTCCCTTAACGGGATGGGAGGCCTAATCTTGGGGCGCGCTTCCCGCTTAGATGCTTTCAGCGGTTATCGCTTAGGGGCATAGCTACCCGGCGTATGCCGCTGGCGCGACAGCCGGTACACCAGAGGCCCCCTCCTCCCGGTCCTCTCGTACAAGGGAGGACCCCCCTCAAGCCTCCTACGCCCGCGGCAGATAGGGACCGACCTGTCTCACGACGGTCTGAACCCAGCTCACGTACCCCTTTAATGGGCGAACAGCCCAACCCTTGGGACCTGCTTCAGCCCCAGGATGGGATGAGCCGACATCGAGGTGCCGAACCCCGCCGTCGATGTGAACTCTCGGGCGGGACCAGCCTGTTATCCCCGGGGTAACTTTTATCCGTTGATCGACGGCCCTTCCACACGGGACCGCCGGGTCACTAGGGCCGGGTTTCCCCCCTGCTCGGCCTGTCGGCCTCGCAGTCAGGCCGGCTTATGCCCTTGCACTCTGCGGTGGATTTCCAACCCACCTGAGCCGACCTTTGCACACCTCCGTTACCTTTTAGGAGGTGACCGCCCCAGTCAAACTGCCCACCTGGCACTGTCCCCACCCTGCTCTTCACAGGGTCAGGTTAGAACTCCAGTGCACCGAGGGTGGTATTCCACTGGCGGCTCCACCGCCCCTGGCGAGGCGGCTTCACAGCCTCCCACCTATTCTATACACGATGCACCGGAGCCCAATACCAGGCTGCAGTAAAGCTCCACGGGGTCTTTCCGTCTAGCCGCGGGTACTGGGCATCTTCACCCAGACTGAAATTTCACCGGGCCCCCCGCCGAGACAGTGCCCCAGTCGTTACGCCATTCATGCAGGTCGGAACTTACCCGACAAGGAATTTCGCTCACCTTTATCCCATCCTTTCGGAATGGGGGTGGACTGTATCTTCATCCAGTCCCCGGATCTCTTCAAGGACTCGTCGTAGTCTCTCGTGATTACCTGTGTTTATTTCCATGGCTATTTCCAGGATCTTGATGAGACCTTCTTTCGTCAGGTGTTCTCCCCGTTCCATCATCAGGATTATCCTTCTGAATTTCTTGAAGTCGACGTTCTTCTTCGTTTTCAGAGGGTGTTTTTCGAAAAACTCCACTACTTTTTTCAAGCAAGATCTCTTCCGGATCCGAAGCTCGTATCGATCATCGTGGTTTCTTCGAACAACACCGCATCCGAAAAACTTCCTCAATGCGTACAAAACCTGTATATCTCTTTCATGTTGAACGATCCTGAATTCAGGGAGAACCTGGTAACCTGTTTTCATGGTGCGATTTCTATTAACACCCACATAGAAACAGCCTTCACCATCGACGAATCCAACAACCCAATCAGGTTTGAGATCCAAGATTTCCACCCCTTCTCACGGGGACTGGATGCCCGGCGTACAGTCTCTGAGGATCCCCCTCACGGGGTTTCCTGCGGATTACCCAATCCCTTCCATTTTTACCTGGGCTGGCCGCAGCCCCCAGGTAAGAAGGGCTCTAAGGGCTTCCCCGCATACAGCCGGGTATTGCCCCACAGGTTTCCCTGTGGGCAGGCAGCGAATGCTACCTTAGGACCGTTATAGTTACGGCCGCCGTTTACCGGGGCTTCGGGTCGGAGCTACGCTCCCACAAGAGGAGCCTCACCCCTCCCCTTAACCTTCCGGCACTGGGCAGGCGTCAGTCCCTATACTTCCTCTTTCCGAGTTAGCAGAGACCTGTGTTTTTGGTAAACAGTCGCCAGGGCCTTGTCACTGCGACCGCCTCGGGCTCCCCCAGTTTCCGGGTTGCCCCTTCCCCTGGGTTCACCCTAACGCGGCACCCCTTCTCCCGAAGTTACGGGGCCAATTTGCCGAGTTCCTTGGCGAGGGTTCACCCGCTCCCCTGAGCCTTCTCAGCCCGCCCACCTGTGTCGGTTTGCGGAACGGGCACCTACGGTCTCAAGCGGTACGCGAGGTTTTTCTCGGCAGTGTGGGGTCAGCGCCGTTGGTCCCCGAAGGGACCTCCCCATCACGGCTCAGGCTCGGGGCGCGGATTTACCTACGCCCGTCATCGCCCTAACCGCTTGGAGGGGCATGCCACTTGCCCCCGGCGCCTACCCTCCTGCGTCACCCCTCGTACCATCGACCGCAGATGGCGCCGGAATATTAACCGGCTTCCCTTCGGCTACCCCTTTCGGGTTCACCTTAGGGTCCCGGCTAACCCTGGGCGGACGACCCTTCCCCAGGTACCCTTGGGCTTACGGGGGGAGGGATTCTCACCCTCCTTTCGTATACTCATGCCCGCATTCTCACTTCCGCCTCGTCCAGCGGCCCTCGCGGGTCCGCCTTCACCCTACAGCGGAAAGCTCCCCTACCGCCAGTACCTCCAGCGGAGGCACTGACCCGCGGCTTCGGGGGGTGGCTTGAGCCCCGTTACATTTTCGGTGCAGAGCGCCTCGGCTGGTGAGCTGTTACGCACTCTTTAAATGATGGCTGCTTCTAAGCCAACATCCCAGCTGTCTTAGGCACTCCACATCCTTTACCACTTAGCCACCTCTTCGGGCCCTTAGCCGGCGGTCTGGGTTGTTCCCCTCTCGTCCGCGGAGCTTATCCCCCGCGGGCTCACTCCCGGGCTTTGTGTGCAGGAATTCGGAGTTTGACGGGGTTCGGAGGAAACCCCCCTAGCCCCATCAGTGCTCTACCCCCTGCACAGACCGCCCGAGGCTGCACCTCAATGCATTTCGGGGAGAACCAGCTATCACCGGGTTCGGTTAGCTTTTCACTCCTACCCCCAGGTCATCCGAGGACTTTTCACTGTCCACCGGTTCGGGCCTCCAGTGGGTTTTAACCCACCTTCACCCTGCCCAGGGGTAGCTCACCCGGCTTCGGGTCTGCCGCCGGTGACTGAACGCCCTGTTCGGACTCGCTTTCGCTGCGGCTACGCCTTCATCGGCTTAACCTCGCCACCGACGGCAACTCGCGGGCTCATTAATCAAAAGGCACGCCGTCACCCCCAAATGGGGGCTCCGACTTCTTGTAGGCACGCGGTTTCAGGTCCTCTTTCACTCCCCTTCCGGGGTGCTTTTCACCTTTCCCTCACGGTACTGGTGCACTATCGGACGGCGGGTAGTATTTAGCCTTGGAGGGTGGTCCCCCCAGCTTCCCACGGGATTCCACGTGTCCCGCGGTACTCGGGAGCACGGCCCAGGGAGTCCCTCCCCTTTCGCCTACGGGGCTGTCACCCTCTCCGGCCCACCTTCCCAGGTGGTTCGGCTAGAGGAGGGATTTGTAACTCCCCGGCGAGTCCGTGGCCTCGCCCGGCCGTGTCCCGCAACCCCAGCGTGGCAACGCCCACGGGCTTTGACACCACGCTGGTTTGGGCTCCTCCCCGTTCGCTCGCCGCTACTAGGGGAATCTCGGTTGATTTCTTTTCCTCGGGGTACTGAGATGTTTCACTTCCCCCGGTATCGCACCGCCTTTCGGCGGCGAGTGGCCTCAACGGCCACCCAGGTTTCCCCATTCGGGAATCCCGGGATCAACGCCTGCTTGCGGCTCCCCCGGGCTTATCGCAGCTTGCCACGCCCTTCATCGCCTCCCGCCGCCAAGGCATCCACCGCGTGCCCTTAGTACCTTGACCTCCTACTTTCCCCTATGCAGTTTTCAATGACCCTTCACCTTGGTGGAGACGAGGGGATTCGAACCCCTGACCTCCTGCTTGCAAAGCAGGCGCTCTCCCAGCTGAGCTACGTCCCCACCAATGGTGGGCTCGGGTGGACTTGAACCACCGACCTCACGCTTATCAGGCGTGCGCTCTGACCGGCTGAGCTACGAGCCCGAGCCATTGGAATATGGATAGCAGCCCCCGTTCATCTCCTAGAAAGGAGGTGATCCAGCCGCACCTTCCGGTACGGCTACCTTGTTACGACTTCGCCCCCCTCACCAGGTTCTCCCTCAACACCCCCCCTCCCTTTCGGGTTGGGGCAGGTGTCTTCGGGAGCCCCCGACTCGGGTGGCGTGACGGGCGGTGTGTACAAGGCCCGGGAACGTATTCACCGCGGCGTGGCTGATCCGCGATTACTAGCGATTCCGGCTTCACGCAGGCGGGTTGCAGCCTGCGATCCGAACTGAGGGCGGTTTTGGGGATTGGCTCCCCCTCGCGGGGTCGCAACCCATTGTACCGCCCATTGTAGCGCGTGTGTCGCCCAGGGCATAAGGGGCACGAGTACCTGACGTCATCCCCTCCTTCCTCCGGCTCGTCGCCGGCAGTCCCCCTAGAGTGCCCGGCCGAACCGCTGGCAACTAGGGGCAGGGGTTGCGCTCGTTGCGGGACTTAACCCAACACCTCACGGCACGAGCTGACGACGGCCGTGCACCACCTGTGCCGGCTCCCAGTCCCAAAGGACTGGGTCCCTACCCCTTTCGGGGAGGTACCACCGGCATGTCAAGCCCTGGTAAGGTTCTTGGCTTAGCATCCAATTAAACCACACGCTCCACCGCTTGTGCGGGCCCCCGTCAATTCCTTTGAGTTTCACCCTTGCGGGCGTACTCCCCAGGCGGCCCACTTAACGCGTTAGCTTCAGCACGGAGGGATGACCCCCCCACACCTAGTGGGCATCGTTTACGGCCAGGACTACCCGGGTATCTAATCCGGTTTGCTCCCCTGGCTTTCGGGCCTCAGCGTCGGGGTCGGCCCAGGAGACCGGCTTCCCCACCGGCGTTCCTGCCGATATCTACGGATTTCACCCCTACACCGGCAGTTCCGTCTCCCTCTACCGCCCCCAAGCCTGGTAGTTTCGGATGCGGCCCCACGGTTGAGCCGTGGGATTTCACATCCGACACACCAGGCCGCCTACGCCCCCTTTACGCCCAGTAAATCCGGGTAACGCTTGCCCCCTACGTATTACCGCGGCTGCTGGCACGTAGTTAGCCGGGGCTTTCTAGCGGGGTACCGTCATCGGTAGGGCATTCCCTCCCTACCTTATTCTTCCCCCGCCACAGCGGTTTACACCCCGAAGGGCTTCGTCCCGCACGCGGCGTCGCTGGATCAGGGTTTCCCCCATTGTCCAAGATTCCCCACTGCTGCCTCCCGTAGGAGTGGGGCCCGTGTCTCAGTGCCCCTGTGGCCGACCACCCTCTCAGGCCGGCTACCCGTCGTCGGCTTGGTGGGCCGTTACCCCACCAACTACCTGATGGGCCGCGGGCCCCTCCTCCGGCGGGGCAAACGCCCCTTTCCTCCACCAACTTGCGTTGATGGAGCGTATGGGGTATTAGCCAGGGTTTCCCCTGGTTATCCCCCTCCGGAGGGCAGGTTACCCACGTGTTACTCACCCGTCCGCCGCTGGGTACTCCTCCCCGAAGGGAGTTTCCCCCGCTCGACTTGCATGTGTTAGGCACGCCGCCAGCGTTCACCCTGAGCCAGGATCAAACCCTCCATATAAGATTCGATCCAGGCTCAACAAACTGGGGGGCTGCTATCCATATTTCAATGACCCGGGGACAAAAACCTTGAAGTTTGCTTCGGCTCCGAGTTCGTAACTTCTCTTTCCGGGTTCTATTCTTCTTTTTCGCTTTCTGAAGACCCTTCATCTCAACGTCGCCGAGATTAATAATAGCATCCCCTTCAACCTCTTTCAATTAAGAAAAAGATACGATAAAGTAACATCAAGGTTAATCCGATACCTCGAGTGTGGGCGGATCGATCCGAACAATCGCATCGATTCCCAGTATTCTCAACGCTTTTTCCAGTTTCGAAAGTACTCTCTCCAAGTCTTCTGTTTTCACAATGAGATGGTACCTGTAGAATCCTCTCAGCTTGAAAACCCAGTGCTCAACGGGTCCAAGAACCTCCTCGCCTTTTAGAAATTCTTTTAGAGAGCTCAGAGAATTCTTTCCAAATTCCGGATTCTTGGACTTCACAGCAACCTGAACGAGGTGGCGATATGGAGGATAACCAAGGGCTTTTCTTCTTTCGAGTTCTTCGGCATAAAAACCATCCACATCTTCTTCTAAGGCTTTTTTGATGATCGTGTCCTCCGAATTATAGGTCTGGATAATCGCCTTCCCCTGATCTCCTCTCGATGCCCTTCCCAGAGTCTGAACGATCAACTGAAACGTACGAAGTGAAGACGAATAATCAGGGTTGAAGATCAAAGAATCCACATCTGTGATACATACAAGGCCTATTTCGGGTACATTGAGACTCTTCGTGATCAACCTGGTTCCAACGAGGATATCTATCTCGCCTCTGATCAATTTGTCTATGTAACTTTCCAGCTCCATGATGTTATCGACAACCTCTCTGTCGACCCTCGCTATCCTGCGGGTCGGAAAGTACCTTCTCAGTTCCCTTTCCACTCTTTCCGTCCCCGCTGCTCTTCCGACGAGGCGCCCTCCACATCGAGGACAGGATTCAACAAATCCATATTCATGACCGCATTGATGACATTTCAACGAATGCGTATCCGAATGGTACACCAGAGACACATCACAATTCTCACATTTGAGCACGTGCCCACACACTTCACACTGGACGCGCCCCCAGAAACCTTTTCTCCTCACATAGATAAGTACTCTCTTGCCTTCCTCGAGGGTCTCCTCTATTCTGTCGAGGGTCTTCTTCGCAAAACTTCCTATCTTCTCTTCATTTCGCATATCGACAACTTCCACAGACAGATTCCCGAACCTTCTCCTAAAATTGAACATTCTGATGCGACCCTCTTTTGCGTCTCTGTAGGTCCACAGATCCGGTGTTGCAGAAGACAGAATTATTGGAACATCGAAAACCTCAGAAATTTTCCTTGCAACCACGACGGCATCATAAGAAGGTCGAGTGTGTTGATAGAAACTCTCATCGTGTTCTTCGTCAACTATCAAGAGAGAAAGATTCTTAACTGGAACAAAAACAGCACTGCGTGTCCCCAAAAGCACATCGATTTTTCCGCTAACCGCCCTGTACCATTCCAGATTTTTCCTCGCTCTGGAAAGGTAGCTGTGATAAATCCCTATTTTCAAGTCCGGGAAGGCTCCTTTCAGGCGTGAAAGTGTGTGGGTGAGAACAGAAACTTCCGGTACGAGGAAAAGAACGGTTCCTTTCCTTGAATACACATCAATTAACTCGAACAAAGCCTCGGTTTTTCCGCTCCCCGTTGGACCGAAAAAAAGATTTTCCCTCGAAATATTTTCTTTGAAACCACTGCGGAGAATCCTTCTCTTTTTCGGAAGAACGTCGCTTCTCACTATTTCCACTATATTCTTTCTTTGAAGAGTCTCGATCACACTCCTTGAAACTTCCAGATCTTCCAGCAACTCCTCAAGATGAACCCCATCATTGAATTGAAGGTATTCCACCACCATTCTCTGCTTCACAGTTAAATGTTCTCGAACGATTTCACTTATTCCCTTTTTCAGAAACAATCGCTTTTTCACACGAGGTCTTGGCTCTTTCACATAGAAATTTTTCTCCACCCTCACCAGGCCTTTTTTCACCATTTCTTTCAGGGTTTTTTCCCCGAAAGTTTCAAGAAAATCGCGTAGAGTCATCCTGTCGAAATCCAGAAACGGACTCTCCGAAACAACCACTTCCTCTTTGTAATCGTCGATACCCTGTGGGAAAAACAGATCGAAAACCATTCCTACGGGTGAGAAAAACCTTTCAGACACCCATTCTGCTATTTTCACATGTCCTTCGCTTAGAAAACTTTTACCATCCCTTTCACTGAGCGTTGCTTCGTTTTCGTGTGAAAATGATCGTTCCAGTACGTAGCCCTTGACTTTTTCGTTTCGCCACTTCAACCACACTCTTTCACCAGTCAAAAGCTCTTCTGAAGAGAAAACATTAAGCACTTTTCCCAAACCGGAGACAGCCACCTTGTAGTACATCTCACAACTCCTCCAGTTCTTTGAACCCTTCTCCGAGGGCCTGCCTCACTTCCTTGATTATGACGAAGGCTTTTGGATCAGCCTTCTTTATGAACCTGATCAGTTCGTTCAATTCTCTCCTCCTCACTACCACCAGAAGTATCTTCTTTTCTTTGCCGGTGTAAGCTCCCTTTGCGGGAATGTAAGTAGCCCCTCTTTGAAGAACGTTCAGCACAAAGTCTTTTATATCGTCGCATTTTTCAGAGATAATGATCACCTCACTCGACTGCTCAATACCTCTCATCATGAAATCCACCATTATACCGTTCAAAATAACTCCAAGAAGTGCGTACATACCTGTTCTGGCACTGAAAACAAGTCCTGCAAGCACCGCTATCGCGACATCCACCATGAGCAGCCCCGTTCCCATAGATATCCAGAAGTACTTGTTCAGAATCCTGGCCAGAATATCCGTTCCTCCTGTGGAAGCGTTCTGGGAGAAAGTTATGGCAAGGCCGGAAGCTGTGAGTATGGTTCCAAAAAACACGGCAAGGAACAGATCGTCACCGGTGTACTTTGGAAGGGGAATAATGCGGTCGAAAAGATCCACGAAGAAGTTAAAAACAAAGGTGCAATAAATAGTCTTCGCACTGAAATCGAATCCTATCGTCAAGAAAGCTATCAAAAAGAGCAAACCGTTGAGTATGTACATCCACACACCAACGGGGATCGGCACAAAACTGTGAAGTATTATCGAAAGACCGCTCACCCCACCGGCTGCTATGTCGTTCGGTATGAGGAAAACAACGAGCCCAACGGCAGTGATCAACGTTCCAAGAGTACTCAGCACGTACTCTTTGATTTTTTCTATCAACTTCTTTCACCTCCATGAGAAAAATCAGAGGGAGGAAGAAGAGATGAAGACCTTACCGCCCAGAGGAACGTTCAGTACTTCGGCAACGAAATCACACTTTGCTGTCAGGAGGAAGAAGAGATTCTTTTTCCCCTCTTCGTAGAGACCTTCGAAGTTTCCCTGGCCTTTGGAGATCACAACATCGAACTCAAAGAACGCCTTTCTGAACTCTTCACTCGCCTTATCAAGCATGACGCCAGGTTCGTCCACTCCAGAGCTAATAACAGTGGCGATTTCCTCTAAACCTATGTACTTCGCGTCCTCGATGGTTGCGTCGTTGATAATGGGTTTGCCACGAACCGCCACAACTACCTCCAGCGATGGATTCTCCATCTTCAGGACTTCTATGAAGAACTTGTCAAACACGATTTCTCCCGCGTTGTCAGCCACATAGAACAGAGTGGAAGCGTTCATTAACACATTCCTGAATTCCTCGAAATCTTCTCTGTCGAACGGCCTTTCGTAAGCCTCGTGTAGTTTTTCAAAGATTTCCTCAACACTCCATCCCGGTATCCCGAGATCTATCAGATTCCCAGAAACGGCGAGTTTTGCAGCCGAATACACAGGGTCAGGAGAGTTCAAAATCTCTGGCCTGAACATTTCAACGAGTTTCATGGCCATATCGTTCGATCTTCTTTTCTCTTCTTTGAACGGATCTTCTTCCTTTATGTACTCCATTATGAACCTGTGAACCTCTCCGTTCACTTCGAGAGGCTTCATACCCCACTTCATTTCACTCATAATCCTGAAAACTTCCCTGAAGATCACCCATCTCTTTTCAGGAGAAGTTATGGTTTTCTTCAGAAGATTCTCCGCCTGTCTGAGGCTGCAGATCAGACATCTTTCGTCAGCTCTCAGATACCTCATCATCGATCTCCTCCAGCTTCTTGATTACTATATCGATCAGATCCTTAACCTTTCGAATTTTCGATATCTCCTCATCTTCTATTCTCAAGGCAAATTCATCTTCGAAGAACATCACAAGGTCTATCACGTCTATCGAATCGAATCCAAGCTCTTCAAATGTGTTTTCCTCATCAACCGTTTCAAGATCTTTCCCCATTTTCTCTGACGCGATTTCGACAAATTTCGCCATGAGCTTTTTCCTTTCCACGTGAAGTCCCCCCATGAAATCTTACCACAATTTTAAAGGGGGCCGAAGCCCCCGTTTATCAGAACAGGTGAACGTGTTTGAATATGGAGACCGCTATCACCGAGACCACCGACATGATCTTTATGAGAATGTCAAGAGAAGGTCCAACGGTGTCCTTGAGAGGATCTCCAACCGTGTCTCCTATAACCAGAGCTTTGTGCGGCTCGGAACCTTTTCCATACCCTTCCAGATTACCCGCTTCCAGGTACTTCTTCGCGTTGTCCCAGGCTCCTCCAGAATTGGCCGTCAGAATTGCGAGCATCGCACCACTGAGGACCGTTCCTATCAACACTCCTCCAACGAACTCCGCTCCGAGGAGAAAACCAGTCACAAGCGGTGTGAGAATCGCTATGAACGCAGGATAACCCATCTGCTTCAGAGCGTTGTCGCTGGTGATCTCAATACACCTGTTGTAGTCAGGCTTGGCCTTACCTTCCAGCAGTCCTGGGATTTCTCGAGCCTGTCTTCTGATCTCATCCACCATCTTCATAGCTGCCTTGGTAACTGCCGAAATAAGATATCCACTGAAGTAATATGTGATGGCTGCACCAAGGAGGGCGCCTGCTATGACCCTCGCATCGAGCATGTTCAGAAGAAGCACGAGTGAAGGAGGCTTCCCAATATCAGAAGGACTGATCTGGGAGAACATGTAAGACGCAAAGAGTGAAAGCGCTGCAAATATAGCGGATCCTATAGCGAATCCCTTTCCTATGGCTGCGGTGGTGTTACCGACCGCGTCGAGGTGATCCGTGATCTTTCTGACCTCGGGATCCAGTTCACACATTTCGCTTATTCCACCCGCGTTGTCCGCAATGGGACCGTAGCTGTCAACAGAGACGGATGTTGCAACAAACGAAAGCATTCCAAGCGCGGCAATCGCCACACCGTAGAGACCCGCAAAATAATCAGCAAAGAGGATACCAAGAACAAGTGTTAGAGTGGGGAGAAACACGCTCTTCATACCAAGTGAAAGTCCGTTCGAAATGACCATTCCGGTCCCTTCGATAGAAGATTTGCTCAGAAACTGGGTCGGTTTGTAGTGGTAACTCGTGTAATACTCGGCCCAGAATCCTATGATGATTCCCGAGAAGATACCTATGATCGCTGAGAACCAAGGTGAGATGGCTCCAAATCGGAATCCAACTACATCGAGTCCCTGAAGATCTTTCAGATAGAAATACGTCAGAAAGGCTGTGAGGACAACTGTGAGCAGCGCAGATGTCCAGAGGCTGATGTTGAGTTCTCTTTGAGGATTATCAGATGGCTTCTTTACGATCACGTACAGTATTCCAAGCATCGAACAGCCGAGACCGGCAAGAGCAAAGAAGATAGGATAGCTTATGAGCGCCTGTATCGTCTCCTTTGGTACCTGATGTACCAGATTCTCACCTATCTTCTGAACGTAGATCGGGAACATGTAAGAAGCGAGGATTATGGAAGAAACTATCGCTCCAACAAAGCTCTCCAAAAGGTCCGCTCCGAGCCCCGCAACGTCTCCCACGTTGTCTCCCACATTGTCTGCGATCGTTGCCGGATTCCTGGGATCGTCTTCCGGGAGGTTCAATTCGGTTTTTCCAACGAGGTCGGCTGCCATATCAGCGGCCTTCGTGTAAACTCCTCCACCGACCCTATCGAACATGGCAATGATTGAACATCCAAGGGCGTATCCAGAAACGGTCATCGCGAAAGGAACGAAGTTTATTCCAAGCCAGTTCGTGTATATATTAAGATTGTCCAGTTGTCCCATCCACTTCCCAAAGATCAGATACACCAGAACGAGTCCAAGCAGAGCGAATCCACCAACGGAAAGACCCATAACGCTTCCACCTTGATACGCCACTTTCAGAGCGGGGCCTATCTTCTTTATGGTTCTGGCAGCCTCCGCCACCCTGACGTTTGCCCTGGTGGCCATCTTCATTCCCACAATACCAGCAGATGCACTCATAACGGCTCCCAGGAGAAACGCCACACCCGTCTGCCAGGTTGTGAAGATCATGAGGAGTATCGCTATGACGATGGCAACTTTAAAAATGGCTTTTGTTTCGTGTGCAAGGAAGGAATCTGCTCCACTTCTGATGTAAGAGGAAATCTCTTTCATCCGCTCGGTCCCCTCTGGTTTTCTGACGACGGCTGCGAAGTTTGCGGCAGCAAAACCGAGTGCAACAAGCGGAATTAAAAAGAGCAGCCACATACATTACCCCTCCTCCATGAGAGATTTTATTTCTTCATATAAAAGCCTCAGAGTTGCTTGATAATCTTCCTCTCCCCTTTCCACCTTATCCATGATCTCCTCTAATCTTCGTGTGGTCTCTTCTGTGACGTATTTCTCATAACGCTCTTTCAGATAGGAATAAACCTTTACACCAAGTCTGGTTGGTCGAACTCTTTTGTATTTGTCTTCGTACACATAGCCTCTTCTGAAAAGCACCTCTACTATTTTTGCATAAGTAGAAGGTCTTCCAATACCTCTTTTCTTCATTTCTTCCACAATAGAAGCCTGAGTAAAGAGAGGAACGGTGTGTTTTTTGTAAAACTTTTTTTCTTTTATCTTGTAGTTTCTGTGTTCAAATCTTGGAGAAACTGTTAACGGCACGAAGAGATTCCAGCCGTTTTTCAAAACCTCGATTATCTGTTCTATTCCTAACCGTTTGCCATTCAATTCGACCGTTGCGATCTGTTTCTTCACCTTCACAGCCGCGGATTGACTGGCAAGAAAGCGGTTGAAGATGAGTTCATAAACTCTCAAATGTTTCTTGGTGAGATCGGCTATCAAACCTTCCTCGACCATCTCCTCGAGTTCCCTGGCATCTATAGGCTTCACGGGCCTTATCGCCTCGTGAGCACCTTCTGTTGACCAGCTTCTTCCCATGAATATATCCTCTTTTCCTATCTTCTTGAGGTAGGTTCGCGCGACGTTCTGACCTTCAAGAGAAATCCTTGTTGAATCCGTTCTGTGATAGGTGATGAAACCTTTTTCAAAAAGATCTTGAAGGATGTCCATCACTTCTTGAACACCGAGCCGCAATTTTTGTGAAATCTCTGATAGTGCCGAAGACGTTGTGTAGGGTGGTAGCGGATTTCTTTCTTCTTCGACTTCCTGTAGTTCTACAACGGTTACCACGTCATCTGCGATTTTCCCTTCGACTTCCAGATTCACACCGTTTTCCAGAACAAGGAGAGTGAAATCCTTTTCGCTCTTTTTGTATTCTTCTTCTCTCTCTACTATCCATCCCAGAACGGTGGATTGCACCCGGCCTGCCGAGAGATTCGATCTTCCAAATCTTTTCTGCAGTTTTCCACTGAGTTCAAACCCTATCCACCTGTCCTGCACTCTCCTCACGATCTGTGCCTTCACCAGATTGAAATCAACGAACCGGACGTTTTCCCTCGCTTTTTTGAAACCGTATCTTGTGATTTCGTGCATTTCTATTCTCCTCAAAGATCTGGTGGCCGGAAGAAGATACTGAGTCACATCCCAGGATATCTTCTCTCCTTCAACATCCGGGTCTGTTGCCACAAGGATTTCGTCTGCCTCCAGAGAAATCTCTCTTAGGGCTCTGAGCGTTTCTGTCTTATCATCTATGTTTTTCGAAGAACATACAGGACACTCATCCCTATCCTCCGTGAACTGATATCCACAATCCCTGCATCTTTTCAGAGAGTTGTACACGGGAACGAATTTTCCATCTTCTTCTTCTACTCCGTGGATTCCTCCCCTTGTAACAAGATCGTAGACGTGTCCCCTCGTCGCGGTGAAGAGTACCACTCCCTCGCCTGTCACCGCTTCATGGACAATTATGTTTCTCTCTTTCCGAGAAGAAGCTCTTCCAAGGAACCTGGAGAGCGTCTCGGCTTTGGTCGGAGACTCCACAATGATCAGGAGAGATTTTGATGTGTCGGTCAGTTCCCCTTCAATTCTTTTTCTGCTTTCCTCTACCTCGTGAACCAGTTCTTTCCAGTTCGCTTCGGACTCCTCTATTATTTCTTCCTCTGCTATGAGAAGGAGTCTTGTTTTCAGTGATTCGAAAATTTCTTCGTCTTCTTCGAAGATCACAGAAACACCCTTGACCAAAACGCCGTTCAGTATTCTGGAGGATCTACCGGACGCCTGTATGTAAGTGTAAACATCTGGAATAATCAACTCCAAGTCTTCATCTTTAACAACCGCTCCTCTGAATATCTCTTTCACCTTCTCAACGAATTCCTCTTGAGATAAACGTTCTTTTGCCATCTTCCTGAGTCCCTCAACATCCGGGTTCTCTTGGACTTTTATCAATCCCATTTCCTTTAAAACCCTGGCAAGAACAAACCTCGGTACTCTGTCGAGCTCAAGGGAAAATCTCATGGAAGGTGTCCCCCAAAAGATCGCATATTTTATTCTTTCGGGAAGATCGACACCTCTCGTCAATTTTCCGTAGTACGCCTGAACACCTATCAGAACGTTGAGTTTTCCCGATTTGAAATCCTCGAAATTCTTCTCAAATTCAGACCAGGTCTCTCCCACATTGAATTTGAATCTTCTCAGGTATTCATAAAGCTCTTTACCCTCTTCTTCAGTTTGTGCGAAGATCAGTATCCCATCTCTGAAAACCTCCAGCAGCTCTACCAGTTTTTCTTTCGATCTGGAGGAAATCCTGACATGGGTGATGTTTCTCGCCACTGAAACCAGCCTTCCGACGGTGAAATTGAGGAGATCTCTGAAGAGAAGGGGCCTTATCCCACGCGGTTTGGCGGTGGCAGAAGAAACCACAAGAATACCTGGCTTCAGGTTTTTTGGCCTTTCGTAAATCCTTCCCTGCTTTATAGCCGAGAAAGCCTTTTTTATGATCTCTTCCGGTATTCCAACCATCATGAGCAACGTGTCTATGTTCCGGGAGGCCTTGAGAACAGCATCCACATCGTCCACGAAAACAAAATCAAATCTTTTTTGGGAGAGTTTTTCTCTGTTTTTCGAAACGAACTGAGTGGAGAAAACCAGAATGTGGTAATCGTCTTCCTCAAAGCTTTTCTCGAACTTTTCCTTTTCTTCTTTTTTCATCGAGGAATAAAAACCGAGGATTTTCACTTTTCCATCGGAAAACTTTTGAAGTCTTTCGAGAGTTTGTTTCACCAAGGCAACGGTTGGGAAAATGAGGGCAGATTTTCTTCCTTTCTCTGCCAACCACAGGGCTGTCATCATCCCAAAAGTCGTCTTTCCTACACCGGTTGGTGCGACCATTGTGAAACTCTTTCCCTGAATGATCCTCTTTGCCCACAACCTCTGATAACCCGTCAAATCCTTCCCGAATTTTTTCTTGAAGAAACTCCTGAAATCTTCATACTCGTTCCAGAATTCGTGGTAGAAACGATACTCCTTCAGAGTCTTTCTTTCAAGAAGGGCCCCATAAATGTCAGAAGGGGACTCCTCGGGAAGGCAAACCTCACAAGGAAGTCCCCTTTCGTTTCTTTCATCGGTGTTCAATCCCCCACAGTTGATGCAAGAATGATGGTATTTGGAATTCACTGCCAACTTCTCAGATACCTCCTTTGTTTCTCTGTTAGTTCGTCTATCTTTATTCCCAGAGAATCCAGCTTCATCCTGGCCACTCTTTCGTCTATTTCATCTGGAAGCGTGTACACCTTCGGTGACATTTTTCCATGATTTTCGAGAAGATAAAGCACGGCGAGGATCTGAAGCGCAAAGGACAGATCCATTATTTCTACTGGGTGGCCATCCCCCGCTGCCAGGTTGACCAGCCTTCCCTCCGCGAGCAGAAAGACCGTTTTACCGTTCTCCAGAGTGTACCCTGTTACGTTCGGTCGCGCTTCGAACTTCTCAATCGCAATTTCCTCCAGCACTCTCACCGGGATCTCCACATTGAAATGCCCCGCGTTTGCCAGAACTGCCCCGTCTTTGAGTGAAAGAATATCTTCCTTTGAGAGGACGTCGGTGTTTCCTGTGGCTGTCACCACGAAATCAGCAATCTTAACGGCTTCCCTCATAGGCATAACTGTGAATCCATCCATGATTGCTTCGACAGCCTTTACAGGATCGACCTCTGTCACGATCACCTTGGCCCCAAGTCCTGCCGCACGGAGAGCGATCCCCCTTCCGCACCATCCGTATCCCGCCACCACAACGTTCTTTCCAGCAACGAGAAGGTTCGTATTTCTCATGATGGCATCCCATGTGGACTGACCCGTTCCGTATCTGTTGTCGAAAAGGTACTTCATCTTGGAATCATTCACAGCGATAACAGGCACTTTCAGTTTTCCTGTTTCTTCCAATGCCTTTAAACGTCTCACGCCTGTCGTGGTTTCTTCAGAAACTCCTTTGAGATTTTCGAGAACGTCCTCTCTTTCGGTGTGAGAAATAACCGTGAGATCCCCTCCATCGTCTATTATGAAATCCGGTCTTTCATCCAGAACCCTCATGAGATTTTCACGGTAGACGTTCTCGTCGTGTGTTCTTCTCGCATAAACGGTTATTCCTTTCGATCTGAGCGCTTCCGCTACATCATCCTGTGTTGAAAGTGGGTTGCTTCCTGTAACCACCACTTTCGCTCCAAGCTTCGACAGAGTAATCGCAAGATAAGCCGTTTTTGCTTCAAGGTGTATGCTCATTCCAACGGTGAAACCAGACAGCGGTTTTTCACTTGAATACTCCTCAGCGATTTTGTTCAAAAGAGGCATGTATCTTGAAACCCAGTTTATCTTCATTTCGCCAGTTTTCATCGCTCTTTTCCCTCCAGTATTTTCTCAAAAAATCTCAGAATCTTTGTTCCAAAGAACTCTCTTTCACTGATCGGTTTTACTTTTATCACACGAAATCCGAAAATCTTACCAGTGAGCACATCTGTAAAAATCTGATCTCCTATCATCATGCATCGCTCTGGATCGATTTTTTCCTTTTTCAGGAATCTCCAGAGCTTCAGACTGAAAGGCTTCCCCGCTCTCCAGACGAACGTAACTGGAAGATCGACCTTCCTTGGTTTTCCATTAGAAACGACAACCACACGAGCTCTTTTTGCCAGTTCGATCAACAACCTTCTCTTACTCTCTTCGAGTTTGCTCTCTTTCCACGGAACAATGGTGTTATCGAAATCGAAAAAGAAACAGGTGTAGCCTTCTTTCAAAAGACTTTCGAAGTCTATATCTTCGACCTTTTCAACTCTTTCGACTTTCATGCCTCGCCGGGATTCTCCTTTATCTCGAGGATCTCAAGATCCACCATCTCCTTACATCCTTCAAGGAGCTTTATGGCCTCCTCGGGAAAAGGAGTGATTATCTTTAAAACTCCATCTTCATATTTTCTGATGTTGAACATATGCTCTTCCACTTCGAGAAGATAGTTCAGAAGGTGAACATCCTCCTTTGAAACCCTCACGTAAACGTCGTATTCCATGTCAGTTGTTCCTCCTCACGATCTCGAAGGTGAGAACTCTCAGAGAAGCGGTTATGTCTATGTTCTCCACCGGGACGGACACCTTTATCTTCACGGGGGCGAAATTCAAAATACCCATGATGCCTGCTTTTTCCAGTCTTTCAGCTATTTCTTGAGCGTGTTCAGCGGGAACAGCGATCACTCCTATTTCGACGCCGTGTTCTTCAACAAATTTTTCGAGTTCACTCACATCACTCACAACGAGCCCAGGTGCCGCCTCCTTTCCTATCTTCGACGGATCACTATCGAAAATACCCACTATTTTGAAACCTTTCTCTCTCATTACAGCATAGTTCGAGACGGCTCTTCCTATGTTTCCGGCTCCCACAATGACCAGCTTCCACTCTTTCTTGACACCGAGAATCTCACCAATCGCATCGTAAAGGTGTTCCACGTTGTAGCCAACCCCGCGCTTTCCAAACTCCCCAAAGTAGGACAGATCCTTCCTTATCTGACTCGCTTTGAGATCGAGCCTCCTTGCGAGCTCTTCCGAGGATACCACCTCTACACCTTCATCGAGGAGCCTTTCAAGGCACATGTAATAACTTACCAACCTTTTTGAAACGGGCTTCGGTATCTTTTCCGCCATTCTATCACCTCATACCACGATATTTACGATTCTTCCCTTTACATAGAAGAACTTCTTTATCGGTTTGCCATCGACGTGTTCCTTGACTCTTTCTCTTTCGAGGACGATCTTTTTCAGATCCTCTTCAGAGATATCCACGGGCACAACCACTTTGTCTCTCACCTTTCCATTTATCTGGATGGCGATTTCGACTTCCTCTACTTCGAGCGCTTTCGGATCGTAAGAAGGCCAGGACTGCTGGACAACAAGACTATCGTTTCCAAGATCGTGCCAGAACTCTTCTGCAAGGTGCGGTGCGAAAGGAGAAAGAGCGAGCGTGAGTTTTTCTACTATCTCTCGCAGGAGTTTCCTGTTCCATTCTTCCTGCGGTACACTGTTCAAGTACTGACTCAGGTGGTTCACGAGTTCCATCAAACCGCTTATAGCGGTGTTGAACTTGAATCCACCCTCTATATCCTCCGTTATCTTCTTGATGATACTGTGGAGCTTTCTTCTGAGTTCCTTTTCTGTGGAGTTTTTCAAGACAAGATTCTCCGTGTTTTCTTCTTTCACAAACGGAAGAACCGTGTAGAAGGTGTTCCAGAGCCTTTTGATGAACCTGTGAACACCCTCGATACCGGCGTCGCTCCATTCGGCGTCTTTCTCTGGAGGTGCCATGAAGAGTATGTACATTCTCAGGGTATCCGCTCCGTATTTCTCTATCATTTCATCTGGAGACACCACATTTCCTTTCGACTTGGACATCTTGGCACCGTCTTTGTAAATCATTCCTTGCGTGAAGAGGTTTGTAAAAGGTTCGTCGAAATTGAGATAACCAAGATCGTGCAATACCTTGGTTACGAATCTGGAGTACAGCAGATGCAGTACGGCGTGTTCCACCCCTCCGATGTACTGATCTACCGGTAACCAATAGTTCACGTCATCGGGCTCGAAAGGCTTGTCTTCCAAGTGAGGATTCACGTATCTGAGGAAGTACCAGGAAGAATCAACGAAAGTGTCCATGGTGTCCGTTTCTCTCTGGGCTTCTCCACCACAGACGGGACACTTTGTCTTCTTGAAACCTTCGTGGAAAGAGAGAGGAGATTGACCCGTCGGAAGGAATTCCACGTCTTTTGGAAGCCTCACAGGAAGGTCCTCCTCTGGAACGGGTACAACGCCGCACTTCTCACAGTAGATGATGGGGATTGGAGCACCCCAATACCTCTGTCTCGATATGAGCCAGTCTCTCAACTTGTACTGGACCGACCTCTTTCCAATGCCTTTTTCCTCGAGCCAGTTTATGACTTTTTCTATTCCTTCGTTGCTCGGTGTTCCATCGAACGGTCCGGAGTTCACCATAATACCCTCGTCTTCGTAGGCTTCTTCCATCTTCTCCGGATCGAGATCTCTGTCTGCCGGTTTGATCACAACCCTTATCGGTATCCCGTACTTTCTGGCAAAGGAGAAGTCCCTCTGATCGTGCGCGGGAACTCCCATGATGGCACCTGTTCCGTACTCCATGAGGATGTAATTTGCCACGTAGATTGGTATCCTCTCACCGGTCACTGGGTTTATGGCGTACCTTCCCAGGAAGAACCCTTCTTTCTCGGCCTCGACAGAGGTCCTTCTGAATCTGTCCTGTTGCTTTACACGTTCAAGAAACTCTTGAAGATCTTCTTTTTTCTCCTCAAGAACGAGCTCTTCGACGAGGGGGGATTCCGGTGCAAGGGCCATGAAAGTGACTCCCCAGAGTGTGTCAGGTCTGGTTGTGAAGACCTTGATCTTTGTATCCGATCCTTCGACAGGAAAGTCTATTTCCGCACCGGTACTCTTTCCTATCCAGTTTCTCTGCATGGTTTTGACATGTTCTGGCCATCCTGTGAGCTTGTCTAGGTCGTTCAGCAGTCTCTCCGCGTAATCCGTGATTTTGAAAAACCACTGCTCGAGGTGCCTTATGGTGACGCTCGTTCCACACCTTTCGCACTTTCCGTCTTTCACCTGCTCGTTCGCAAGAACTGTTTTACACTTGGGACACCAGTTGACAGCTGCCTTCTTCTTGTAAGCCAGCCCGTTCTTGTAGAGCTGGAGGAATATCCACTGGGTCCACTTGTAGTACTCTTCGTCGCAGGTCGCTATTTCTCTGCTCCAGTCGTAGCTTATACCGAGTTTTTTCACCTGTCCTCGAATAGTGTTGATGTTCTTCCGCGTCCACTCTTCAGGATGGATTCCCTTTTCGATCGCAGCGTTCTCGGCGGGAAGTCCGAATGCATCGTATCCGAACGGATGAAGGACGTTGTATCCTCTCATCCTCTTGTATCTTGCGACTATGTCACCTATGACGTAGTTTTTCACATGCCCCACATGGAGAGTTCCAGAGGGATACGGAAACATCACGAGGGCATAATACTTGGGTTTCTCAGACCTCTGAGGTGTATAGAAAACCTTCTTTTCTTCCCATACTTTCTGCCATTTTTTCTCTATTTCCTGTGGTCTGTATTCCTTCATGTCTACACCTCCTGATATTTCCTTCTCAAAGTTAATAATATCAGATTTTTCAGCCATTTGTGATAGAATTCTTCGGAAAGGGGCTGGAAGGATGAGGGTGGTACTGATAGTTTTGGACAGCGTGGGAATTGGTGAGATGCCCGACGCTCATCTGTACGGTGATGAAGGGAGCAACACCATTGTGAACACCGCGAAAGCGGTGGGCAGTTTGCATCTTCCAAACATGGCAAAGCTGGGGCTCGGCAACCTCGACAACATACCAGGAGTTGAACCTGTGAAACCCGCAGAAGGTATCTACGGAAAAATGATGGAAAAAAGCCCCGGCAAAGACACGACGACCGGACACTGGGAAATAGCGGGTGTCGTTCTCAAGAAGCCGTTCGACCTGTTTCCAAATGGTTTTCCTAAGGAACTGATAGAAGAATTTGAGAGAAGAACGGGGAGAAAAGTCATAGGTAACAAACCAGCATCTGGTACGGAAATCATAAAAGAACTCGGTCCTATCCACGAAAAGACCGGTACTCTGATCGTGTACACATCAGCGGACAGTGTGTTTCAGATAGCGGCAAAGAAAGAGATCGTTCCCGTAGAGGAACTCTACAGGTACTGCAAGATCGCCAGAGAACTTTTGGACGAGATGGGATACAAAGTTGCCAGGGTCATCGCAAGACCCTTCACGGGGGAGTGGCCCAACTACGTTCGGACACCCGAAAGAAAAGACTTCTCGCTTGAACCGGAAGGTAAAACACTCCTTGATGCTCTCACAGAGAACGGAATACCCGTTTACGGTGTTGGCAAGATCGCAGATATATTCGCCGGAAGAGGTGTGACGGAAAATTACAAAACGAAGGACAACAACGATGGAATAGACAAAACGATCTCTCTCATGAAGGAGAAAAATCATGATTGTCTGATCTTCACAAATCTTGTGGATTTTGACACCAAGTATGGTCATAGAAACGACCCCATTTCTTATGCCAGAGCCCTCGAGGAGTTCGATGCAAGATTGCCTGAGATCATTCAGAATCTGAAAGAGGATGACGTTCTTTTCATCACGGCAGATCACGGATGTGATCCCACAACGCCCTCAACGGATCACTCTCGGGAAATGGTCCCTCTCCTTGGGTACGGCAGTAGACTGAAAAAAGATGTGGACGTTGGCATCAGAGAAACCTTCGCCGACCTTGGCCAAACCATCGCCGATATCTTCGGAGTTCCTTCCCTTGAAAACGGCACCTCTTTCAAAGACCTCATATGGGGGTGAAAGATGAGACTATGGTATACCTCGACGTTCTCAAATACCTTTATCACAAAAGACCTATGGGAAAAGTGAAACCAGGCCTTGAAAGGATCTCAATGCTGCTTTCAAAACTGGGAAATCCCCATCTGAAATACAAAACCATACACATAGGCGGCACGAATGGGAAAGGTTCCGTAACGAACATGATAAGTCATGTTTTGATATCTCAGGGATACAGAGTGGGATCCTATTACTCCCCTCATCTGAGCACGTTTAGAGAAAGGATAAGGTTAAACGAAGAATACATATCCGAGGAGGACGTGGTGAAGATTTACGAAAAGATGGAGCCAATTCTGAACGAGCTCGATAAAGAAGAAATACTCTCCCCAAGCTTTTTTGAAGTCGTGACAGCGATGGCTTTTCTCTACTTTGCGGAAAAAAACGTCGACATTGCCGTTCTGGAAGTTGGCCTTGGAGGCAGACTGGACGCAACGAACGTTGTGTTCCCTCTTTGTTCCACCATCGTCACGGTAGACAGAGATCACGAAAAAACACTGGGATACACCATAGAGCAAATCGCATGGGAGAAAGCCGGAATAATAAAAGAGGGAGTTCCACTTGTGACCGGAGAGCGAAAAAAAGAAGCCCTCAAGGTGATGGAAGATGTCGCTAGAAAGAAGAATTCAAAGGTGTACGTCATAGACAGAGACTTCTCTGTCAGGGTTAAATCTCTGAAGCTTCACGAAAATAAATTCGATTATTACGGGGAAAACACCTTCGAAGATCTCGTCCTGACCATGAACGGTCTTCACCAGGTAGAAAACGCCGGGGTTGCCTTGAAGACCATTGAAGCAGCAGGACTTCCGGTGAGCGAGAAAGCAATACGCGAAGGCTTGAAGAATGCAAAAAACCTGGGGAGATTTGAAATCTTGGAGAAAGACGGGAAGACGTACGTCCTCGATGGAGCGCACAACCCTCACGGAGCGGAAAGCCTCGCCAGAAGCTTGAAATTGTACTTCAGCAACGAGTCTTTGAACCTGGTAATAGGCATTCTGGACGACAAGAACCGGGAGGATATTCTTCGAAAGTATACCGGAATCTTTGAAAGGGTCACAGTCACACGCGTTCCTTCACCTCGTATGAAAGACATGAGCGGCCTTGTTGACACAGCGAAGAAGTTCTTCAAAAACGTGGAAGTCGCAGAAGACCCTCTAGAAGCGATTGAATCCAGTGAAGGGACCACGGTTGTTACAGGTTCACTGTTTCTGGTGGGATACGTGAGAGAATATCTGACAACCGGAAAGATAAGCGAGGAGTGGAAAATATGATTGCGGGAGTTTCTGGAAGAGTTTTGAAAAAGAGTGGAAACGTTCTCCTCGTGGAAACAAAATCCGGTGTCGTTTTCGAAATCGTCTGTGACGTTCAGACCAGTGAGGAAGTGGAAGAAGGCAAGGAATGTTTCCTCCACACGTTTTTGAGCGTTTCACAAGACGGCATCACTCTCTACGGGTTTTCAAACGAAACGAAGAAGGAGCTTTTCCTTTCCCTCATAAAGGTCTCCAGGCTTGGACCAAAAACGGCTTTGAAAATCATCTCGAATGAAGATGCGGAAACACTGGTGGCAATGATCGCCTCACAGGACGTGGAGGGCCTTTCAAAGCTCCCCGGTATCAGTAAGAAAACAGCGGAACGAATCGTGATGGAATTGAAAGATGAATTCGAGAGTGCTGGAATAAAAGACATGAGAATCTACCACGAATCCTTAGAAGCTCTGGTGTCACTGGGATATCCGGAGAAACAGGCAAGAGAAGCCGTGAAACACGTGTACAAAGAGGGAATGAAAACATCCGAATTGATAAAAGAAGCCTTAAAGTTTCTGAGTCACAGATAGTTTCTTCTCAATACGAAGCAATACGAATCCAAGAGTCAGTGAGAGCACAAAACTCAAAATAGAGGGTAAAATAACGTTTGTATCCATCTTTTTCGGAAAAACCTCGTAGAGAGACGCAAGGATCATCCCACCGATGAAACTGTAAGTTTCCTCCCGGAACTTCTTCAAAAGAAAGTTCATGATCTTCACGGAGGCGAAAATGCCGGCGACAACTCCGATGGAGAATATCAAAAGTTCACCAACTATCAGGTGCGAAACCAGATAGAGAACGCGATCGTAAACACCGAAAATCAGAAGGATCAGCGAACCGCTTATACCGGGCACCACCATGGCCATCGCCGCTATGAAACCCGCCAAAACGAGAAAGAACAAGTTTTCTTTCGCAGTTGTTCCACTTGAAAAATGCAACACGAAAATCAGAACCATCCCAAGAAGGACAAAAAATACGTTCACGGGTTTGATCGAGAAGTACTCCTTTGTTTTTACAAAGCTAACGATGACGAGTCCTAAAAAAAAGAAATGCGTTGGAACTGGGTACTTCGAGAGGAAGATTTCTAAAAAGTGTGCTACACCAAATATTCCTGCTAAGATACCCATTCCCACTGGTATCAGCATCTTCAGAGATTTCGAATCTCCATGGAAAAAAGAATTCACGGATTCTATCAGTTTCTCATAGATACCCATAAGAACGGCGATTGTCCCACCACTGACACCCGGTACAACGTTCGCTATTCCCATAAGGACGCCTGAAAAGAAGAACCACACTTTCATTCCTCCCTGAGTTTCTTCTTGGCCGCAAGAACAAGTTTCCTTGCATCTTTTTCATCGTACGCTTCTTTCTCTTCCAGCTCTTTGATGACCTCTTCTACATCAAGGTTCACTTCCTCTGCCGTGAGATCATCTGGTACTTCCGCTGAATTTTCGAGGATTTTTCTGGCTCTGTTTTTCACCTCATCGATATCCACATATCCTTCACGATTAGATTCCTGGACCTTACCGAGGAGTTCTTCCAGAAAATCGAGCTTTTCCGAAAAAGCTTCACTTGATTCCTCCGAAATCTCTTCGATAGTACTTTCTGGCAGTTTCTCAACAATTTCTGGAGTCTCTTCGGTAACACTGGATTTCTTCTCAGAACGTATCACCAGGCGCTTCATCAAGAGCCTTTGAAGATAGAAAACCGATAAGAAGGTAGCAGCAGAAACAACCACCGGCAGCCAAAAAGGAATACTATTTGTAGCTTCAGCCTTTTTTGATTCAGAACCTGCCTTCTCGGTCTCTATGTATTTTTTCCAGACCTCTTCCGGCACACTCAATCTCTTCAAAATTTCTTGTGCCACCACGTTGTCTGGAAAATTTGAAAGATATGCACGAGCTTTCTCGTAGTCACCTGTTGCGTAAGCACAAATTCCCATTTTCAGCTTCACAAGGGGGTCTCTTTCTTCAATGGTTGGATCCTCTCGAAGCGCGTTTTCAAAGAGTTCGAGTGCCCTTCTGTAATCGCCTTCGAGGTACGCGTTCAAAGCACTGGAATAGAGATCACTGGCAACAGAAACAAGAGAAAACACGATGAAAATCAAAATCAATCCTTTGACAACCGCCACTCTTCTATCGATACTCTCACCTTCTCATCGAACACAATGAAAAGACCCTCGTTCCCCGGGAATGCATCGATAATTCTCCTGTCGAACCGCTGAGCTTTTCCATCAGAAAGATCCAGAATGACGCCATCGTAAACAACCAGTATTCTGTCCTGAATGTTCAGAATCTTTTTTGGAACAGCGAAACCGTAGTTTTTTATTTCTGATTTACTGCTGGAAATGAAAGCGATAGATCCATCGTTGAGCAAAATATAGAACGCATCGTCTTTGAAAGAAGCATCTACTATCTTCACTTTCTCTCCGAACAGAGAACTCAGTACTCTTCCCTTCTCCTTGAAATCCAAACCTATTGCAATGACTTCTCCGTCCGTTATGAGAAGGTAGTTTCTACTCTCCGATTTTATATGAACCGCTGTACCGGGAGAGGTGGCGAGTAGTTTTTCCGTTCCACTCCTGAAAAGATAGTACCTCACACCGCCAGGAACCACTCTGGCGTGGAGGATCGCGTCTCTTGTTATCAGAGCGTCGCTAATATCACCGGTAAGAGAAAAAGGTGCGTATTTTTTTATTCCTATGTTGTCTATTATGAAAATGTCGCCTTCACCTACAAACGATACGTAATCTTCTACCTTTTTAAAAAATTCTATTTTCTTGTCGAAAACCTTCTTGTTCCAAGCAAAAACTCCCGACTCGTTAGCGATGTAGACTTCCTTACCTACCAAGGCTCCCGACAAATAGGAAGAAAGCTCCAGAGATCGGATCCGTTCTAAAAAGTTTTCAAAGAGAATCTTAACTGGCAGAACAGGAAGTTCAGTGTCTTCCGTTTTTTTTACTTCAACAACTTCTTGAATATCTTTCTCAGAGAGCTCTGGGTTTTTCGATGAGAGGTATTCCTCATAATCATCGCTTCTGAAACCAGAAAACATCTGAACTTCGTACTTCAAGAGATCTCTTATGTGGGATACGTTCTCCTCGCGGGAATAGAGGTCGTAAAAATTCCCCTTCAACTGCTCAACTTTACCCACCCGACAGGACTGAACGGAAACAAAACCATCTCCCCTTCCTTTTACGAACTCCGGATAGAACCTTTCGAGTTCCGTTCCAGACACATCAACTCCGTAAGGCGGTGTGTCTCCACAGATGGATACTATTTCCACATCGTTTCTTGAAAATTCCCCGAGTTCTTTCACAAGTTGAGAATCTGGAAGGATCTCCTGTACCACCTCACCCAATGTGTCTATGAGATTTCTGATGTGCAATGTCAACATCTTCAGCTTCGTCCACTCTATTCCGAATATGTCCCCCAACACCTCTGGATCTTTGCCGTAGAAGATAGAAGAGAAGTAGAGGGGATTCACCACGTTGGTACCCTGAACCGGTGTTGAAAGAAGTACAACTTTTCTGACGTTGTTCACTTCGGGATGACGTTGCAACATTCTCAAGACGATCAATCCACCCGTTCCATGTGCAAGGATATCGAACTCATACTGGGAATATTTCAAGATCTCTTGGGAGAGGAAATCCGCTTCGAAGTCGATGAAACTTCTCCTTCCTTCCTTTTTTATGAAATTCCTGTACATTTCACTATAAGCCAGAGAACGTGATCCATAAAGGGCATATTCGTACGTCATTATCGTTCTATCGGGGAAAATCGTCTCCCATATGTTGTTGTCCTTAACGACACCCTCAAAGGTAGGATCTTCTCCTGGGACCAGAAGAACAGCCGGCCCGGAACTGTTCACAGCTTCCCTCAGAAGCCTTATTCCATGTTTTTGAAAACCGGTCGATCTCAAAATCACTCCAAAAACAGAAAGATGATACGTGAAGGCCTCTACAAAATAGCCCCTTTCGTCCTTTCCTATCATTGACCCGGGAATGATACGATATCCACCATCATTTGTCGCATACGCAAGGGCGAGATTGTTGTAATTCTCACCTCTGAGATATTTGGCGTCGAAATAGTATTTGAGACGTATCGGTTTCAAAGCAAATTCATCTACACCGTCCGCAAATTCCACCCTGTAAAGATCTCCCACAAACACATTCGAGTAAAATTTCCTTTCCTCATCAGAAACTCTTGTGATCTTCAAAACCTTTTGTCTTCCAAAAGCACCAGGTGGTATCTCCACCCTCAGATTGACAAAACCAGACTCTGCCCCTTCTTTTCCAATTTTCAAGGAGCCTTCTTTTTGAAAAAAGAACAGAAGGAGAAACACCGTTATGCTTATAAACATCAGGGTGAAAAACAGAATCTTTCTTTTCAAAACAATTTCCAGGAGTTTTTTTAAAAAACTCATCTCTCCTCCACCATCTGTTTGAGTTCTCTCAGAAGAGCCAGTGTGCGAAAGAGTCTTTCCGATTCAATACCTCTCAGGACCTCTTCATAATACATATCGGCCATTTCACGAGCCTTCTGAATTCCTATTTTTTTCACAATCGTCACCTTTCCCACATCTTTTCCAAGGTCCTTCCCTACCTTTTCGAAAGATCCAAGAATGTCTTTCAGATCGTCGTATATCTGAAAAGCCACCCCGAATCTCTCTCCAAGGAGTTTCATTCTGGTGTGATCTTTTCCCTTCAGGATGAATGGAGCAGAGAAGCAGAAGGCAAAGAGCGCTCCTGTTTTGAAAGCGTACATTCTCTCCACCATCTCCCGTGAAACCTCCATCTTTCTTCTTTCGAACTCCACATCCATTGCTTCTCCCAAGAGAAGCTTGTAGGCCGTTTCCGAAAATTCCTCAAAAATCTTTGAATTTCCGATTTTAGATATCTGGGAAAAAGCGAGGAAAAACAGTCCATCTCCTGCGAGAAGGGCGATATCTTCACCATAGGCCCTGTGACAGGAAGGCCTTCCTCTCCGAAAATCCGCGTTATCTATTGGAGGAAGGTCATCGTGTATCAGCGAAGCCGTGTGAAATAGTTCCACGGCCACCGCCACGTTGAAAAGTTTCTCTTCTTCCACCCCCAAGTCCTCGCCCAGTGTCAAAACGAGGAGAGGGCGGATCCTCTTCCCCCCGGCCACCGTGGAATACAGCATGGCTTCTTCTGTGAGAAGATTCCATCCAGGCTTCAAGATCTCGTGTATCTTTTCCTCAACTTTCTCCTTCTTCATCTTCTTCCCTCTTCTTTTCTATCATCTGTTTGAAGGTATCTATGTTTAGATTTTCAACGAATTTCTTGAACTCCTCTTCCTCATCTTGTGTTTCGTTTATTTCCAATTCGATGGAGTGTTTCTCCACCAGACTGTCCGATACAAAAATGGGAGCTCCGGTCTTCACAGCGAGTATGATCGCATCAGAAGGTCTGGAATCGATGTCTATCAAAGCGGCTTCTTCATCTTCCTCATCTGTGTACGTGAGATCTCTTATCACGAGGGTCGCGTAGAAAGTGTTATCCTTCAAAGAGTGAATGATCACCTTGTCCACACGTGCTTCGAGAGATTCGAGAACGCTCAAAAGGAGATCGTGAGTCAGAGGACGTGGAAATTCCATTTTCTCCATTGCGAGGGCCAGAGCGTGTCCTTCACACGCTCCTATCCATATAGGAAGCACTCTATTTGTACCTTCGATACCGAGTATAACAACCGGCGTGTTACTCACTCTATCGAACGCCAGCGTCTTCACCCAGGCTTTTCTCAAGACAGTTCCCTCCTTTCCAAAACACTCTGCACCAGACCTTATTTTACAACTAAATTTCAATACGAAAAAGGTACCGTTCAGTTCCTGTAGAATCCTATTTGAAAGGAGGAAGAGAACATGAAAAAACTGATCGTCTACCTTGCCACGACAAATCCGCACAAAGTTGAAGAAATAAAGATGATCGCTCCAGAGTGGGTGGAAGTTTTGCCCTCTCCAGAGAAAATCGAAGTAATCGAGGACGGCGAAACGTTCTTAGAAAACTCCATGAAAAAGGCTTTGGTCTACGGAAAAAAAATCAAACGTCCTGTGATGGCCGACGATTCTGGACTGGTCATCTATTCCCTGGGAGGATTCCCCGGTGTCATATCTGCCCGGTTCATGGAGGAATACTCCTACGAAGAGAAGATGAGAACCATACTGAAGATGCTTGAAGGAAAAGATAGAAAAGCCGCTTTCGTGTGTAGTGCCACCTTCTTTGATCCTGTGGAAAACACTCTCATTTCTGTTGAAGACAGAGTAGAAGGACGAATCGCCAACGAAATAAGAGGGACAGGGGGTTTCGGATACGATCCGTTCTTCATACCAGATGGATACGACAAGACCTTTGGCGAAATTCCTCATCTCAAAGAAAAAATCAGTCACAGATCGAAGGCCTTCAGAAAACTCTTTTCAGTTCTTGAGAAGATCTTAGAATCAGGAAACCGATGAATCCCAGAAGAATCAGCACGGCACTCAGTAGCTGAGCAGCCTTTACGCTTCCAATCATGAGGCTATCGACCCTCAATCTCTCTATCATGATTCTTCCAAGGGAGTAGAGGACAAAGTAGAGACACGTTACTTCCCCGTGCCCTCTCCCGTACCTTTTGAAATAAACACTCAATATGAAAAACACCAGCAGATCCCATATGGACTCATAAAGAAACGTTGGATGAAAGAAGGAATAATCTTTGTATACAACGGGCCTATACGGCTCCGGCACAAACATTTTCCACGGAAGGTTCGTGGGAACACCGAATGCCTCGTAGTTGAAGAAATTTCCCCATCTTCCTATTGCCTGTCCTAGCGGCAACACGGAGGTGAACAGATCTGTTGCCTGCAAGAAAGTGAAGGAGGGCTTCTTCAACCTGACATACAGGAAACATGTGAGGAAAGCTCCAATCACAGCTCCGTGTATGGCAAGTCCCCCTTCCCAGATCTTCAAAACATCCCACAAATTTCTGTAATACTTCAGATTGAACAAAACATAGTAAAGGCGCGCTCCAACGATACCAGCTATCACTCCGTAGAAAATGAGCTCATCGAATTCTTCTATGTTTATGTCTTCACTCTTCGCTCTCCTTCTTGCCACAAAGTAACTGATCAAAAAGCCCGTGAGAATCAAAGTTGAATACCATCTGAGTTCAAATTCACCAATTCGAAATATATACCTGCTGAGCAGAATTTCTCCGCTGAAAACCTTCGATAGAAAAATAAACAGAAAAACAGAGAAAAGCGTCGATCCAGCAGCAATTGAGAGAAAAGCGGGGAATTTTTTCATTTTCTTCTCCGCCCCCAGATAACCCTCAGTGCTATTTTATATCGGGTGGGAATGAGTACAACATGCCCACTATCCATGACTACTGCGGTTCTCGGTTGTCTTCCAAACGACGCATTTATTATCTTGTTAGCGTAAAAATTCACGTTCCTTAGTTTCTTTTCCACAGAAGCACTAATGGGCATAACAGCTATTACTCTTTCTCTTGGAAGAAACACCTTTCTCCCAAAGGAAACAAAGCTCACACTTCCACCCCCACAGTGAGTATGATACCATTTTTTAGGGGGTGAAATAATGGATGCTCTGGGGAAACTTTACACCTCGACCGCTATAGTAACCGTGAACGTGGAAGGGAAACTCAACGGAATCACCGTGGCGTGGGTGACGAGGGTTTCCTGGCAACCTCCCATGGTAGCCGTTTCGATAGGAAAAACCAGATACACAAGAGAACTCATGGATAGGACAGATTCCTTCGCCGTGTGCATTCTTGGAAAAAACGCAAAAGAAATAGCTGAATACTTTGGAACTGTCTCCGGTAGAAACACAGACAAGTTCAAAAAGTACCCGTACACGATGAGCGAAGGGAACCTTCCCATTCCAGAAGGAACGATCGCTTATATCGAATGCGACAAGGCCGGACAATTTGAAGCGGGTGATCACATCGTCTACCTCGGAACTGTGCGAAGACAGAAAGTACTGAGAGATGAGCCTCCTCTCATATTCGGAGAACACGAACTGTTGTGAAAGGCAGGGACGAACCCTGCCTTTATTTTTTTTTTCGTTTCTTAAAACAGCCCGAAAAAAGTCCATGTACACTGGTGTCGGGAGGTGATCGAGGATGAAAAGGATTTTTACACTGATTCTGATCTCTTTGCTGGCCGCGCTCGTTTTTTCTCAGGTGAAGAACGTTATCTACCTCATTGGAGACGGTATGGGTCTATCTCAGATTTATCTCACCAGTATGCTCGAAGGAAAACCCCTCTCGTTCATGAAGACTCCCTACATTGGACTTGTGAAAACACACTCCGCGAACAGCTGGGTGACCGATTCCGCAGCGGCGGGTACAGCGCTGGCTTCGGGGTTCAAAACAAACAATGGTATGATCAACGTTCTCCCTGACGGAACGGTGGTACCCACCATCTTTGAAGTGGCGAAGGCTTATGGAGTTCGAACGGGAATCGTAGTCACCTGCAGGGTAACACACGCAACACCGGCCGCTTTCTACGCACACGTCAAGAGTAGAGATGAAGAGAACGAAATTGCAAAACAGCTCGTTGAGAGCGAAACAGTCGATGTTGTGATGGGCGGAGGCTGGGCAAACTTTCTTCCCAAGGATCTCGGCGGAAAACGAGATGATAACCTCAACCTGATCGAACTTGCAAAGAAAATGGGTTATACATACGTAAGAACAAAAGAAGAACTCTTGAAAATCCCCGCGAATTCGGATAAGGTTCTCGCACTCTTCGCGCCGAGCCATCTGGATCCTGCAAGCAGCAGAAGAGAAGAGCAGCCGATGCTCTATGAAATGGTGGAAAAAGCACTCGAGATACTGTCGAAAGATGATGAACCCTTCTTCCTCATGGTGGAAGGCTCCCAAATAGATTGGGAAGCTCACGATAACGACATCTACGGGGTCTGGAAAGAAGTCGTGGAATTCGACAAAGCCGTTCAAGTAGCGCTCGATTTTGCACTCAAGAGAGGAGACACTCTTGTCATCGTGACTGCCGACCACGAGACGGGTGGATTGGGGCTTTCCTCTGGCGATTACAGAGTCGATGTGGACAAAATCAGAAACTTCAAAAGAACAACGGACTGGATCATGGCGAATTACTCTCCAAAGGATCGGGAAAAATTCAAAGAGGTTGTCGAGGAGTATTTCGGTTTGACTCTCTCTGATGAGGATCTGGACAGGATTTCCACGTCCAAAGATCCAAAGATCGCACTCGGAAGGATCCTTGGAGAAAAGGTTGGCGTTGGATGGACCACTACGACACATTCAGGAATTCTCGTTCCCATTTTCGCTTTTGGCCCGGGTGCCGAAAACTTCGCTGGATTTCTCGACAACACCGAGATCCCAAGGATCATAATGAAACTCACCGGTTACTCCCTTCAGTATCCCCTTCTGAAAGAACCCGCAACGAAATGAGGGGCACTCCGCCCCTCATTTGAACACATCGAGCTCCCCTATCTCGTCAAACACACCTATGATTTTGTAAAACGCCGTAACCCTTTCCAGGTCCCTAATATCCTCTTCTCTCAAAGGTGCCTCAACTTCCACAAAAAACACGTAATCTCCCAAGAACGTCCTTGCGGGCCTTGATTCAAGTTTTCTGAGGTTTATCCCTCTGTTCGCGAAGATATCCAGAACTGCCTTCAAAGAGCCTGGTCTGTCCTGAACTCCAAAGAACAGAGAGGTGTATCTTCCTTCCATCTTTCCTGTCTTTCTCCTTATGATGTAAAACCTCGTTATATTCTTTTCTTTCAAGTCTTGGATGCTTCTCCTCAATATGAGCAATCCATACATCCTCGCTGCGTTCTCCGACATGATGGCAGCAGATTCGTCGTCCAAAAGGTTCACAGCGTCGCTCGTTGAAGAAGTGTATCGAATCTCAGCGTGCGAAAGGTACGTGTTTATGAATCCAAGAGATTGAGATATGGCCTGAGGATGAGAGTAGATCCTTTTTATCTCCTTCAGATCCAGTTTTTTCTTCGCCACAAGGCAGTGGTGTATTTCGAGCTTTGCTTCACCGAACACCTCCACTTCGTGGTTGAGCAAGGCATCCAGTACGGGGATTACCGTCCCGTAGGTGGAATTCTCAATAGGTACGATCCCGTAATCCACCTCACCTTTTTCCACCATTTCTATGATTTCGTCAGTTGTGGAGCAGTATTTCAGGGGTATTCTTGAACCTATCAATTTCATGGCCATCTCATCACTGAAACTTCCCATGGGCCCTAGCACAGCCACCGTCCTGGAAATTCCAAGTAATCTGTACTCCTCTTCTTTGGCAAGTTTCATTATTTCTTCGAATATGTGCCTCATTCTAACGGGATTGAGATCTGTTCTGTCCAGGATCTCCTTTATCTTCTGCTCTTCTATATCCCTTATATCGATGGGAGAGTCTGTTTTTTTCTTTTCTCTTGCGACATCTCTCGCCACCTTCATTCTTTCCTCGATAAATCTGAGCAGTATGAAATCTATCAACCTGATCTTATGCCTCATCTCAGTGATATTGGAAGGGGCTCTCAAAGCGTTGAGGACCTTCGCAATGATATTGGGTGTTTCTTCAGGAACACTCCCTTCACCGAGACTTACAACAACTTCTTTTCCCCTTCTAAGAAACGTTTCTCTCTCTTCCTTCCAGGAAAGAAGATAGGAAACATGATCGATCAAAAAGGGATCCCGAAACGCTGAACCAAGATAGAAAACAGAACACGACTCGTCCAGAAGTTTCTCATAATCATCCCACGAAACGTCCTTTACCACAACACCCAATCTTCTCAGAAAATCGAGAAAATTCTCTATCGCTTCATCGGTGACCTTTTCAACAACATAAAACTCAGAGTAAGCGAATTCTCCATGAAAGATCGGAAAAATACTCGCAAACCGAATCGATTTTTCCCTGTAGAATGGGACTGATTTTTCCTTGATAGGATAGAAATCCACGATCCTCTGATTCGAAAATGATATCTTCAGAATCTCGCTCGAGACGATGAGATCCGCGTCTTCAATCGATTCAGTAAGTTGCCACTCTGGCTCTTCCAATTCTTTTCTCAAGGTGTCCATAAGAGTCCCTTTCCCGGAAACATAAATCTTCAAATTATCCAACCTCCCTGAACTCCGATTTCTCAAAATATTCTATAACATAGAAATTTTAATCATCAATTGATTTTCCTCATTTGTTCTCTTAAAGGAAATTTCAAATTGCATACAAGAAAATTCGAATTTACACATAATTATTACGCACATAATACGTGGTATAATCTGGTTTGAACACCATATCATGGAGGGGTGATAATGTGAAAACGGCTGTTCTCGACAGATTCGTGTTTTCTGACGAAGTTAAGGATGTCATAGAAAACGCCCCCGAGATAATAATACCAGGGAGCAGGAAAGAAATACTCGATCTTGCCATAGCCGGTAGAGACCTTTTCGAGGTAGGTTACGAGGTTCCCGGCAAAGGGTTCGTGGTCGAGGCGACGGTTACCCGCTGTAAAAATGGTCTGGTGGTCAATTATTCTGAACCATACATGAGGCGAAGAGATCCAAATGCGCTCGTAGTCGGCGACGATCTAGAAACAGACAAACCACGTTTCAAAGAGAGATTCGGAAAAGATTTCGAACCTGTTCGACAGGAAACTTTTGAGTGGTTGAAAAAACAGGAGTTAATCCTGTTACCTTTCATGGCCGGTGGATACGATTACGGTTATCCTGCCGTTCTTATAGCCCCAAAGAACGCCGGGTTCTTCGTCGGCGGTCTCGCCGATCTACAGTTCTTTGTACCAGCCAGTGAAGTTCCCGAGAATTTCAAACCCAAGCTCTACTTGTTCTTGGCCCCGCCATTCAGGCACACACACTTCGACGGTAAACAGGTAGTCGTTCACTACAGACACAACTCTCACTATGAGATTTTTTCCTACAATCTCTATCCTGGGCCCAGCGCCAAGAAAGGAGTTTATGGATTTCTCCTTCATGTTGGCGAAAAAGAAAAATGGATTACCGCCCACGCATCTGCGGTGAAAGTCATCACTCCCTACGAAAATGAACTCGTGATCATGCACGAAGGGGCAAGCGGTGGGGGAAAAAGTGAAATCCTCGAAGAGATACACAGAGAACCGGATGGGAGGATAAAGTTCGCCGAAAACATCGTAACCGGTGAAAAACTCTACATGGAGCTGAAACAATCCTGTGTTCTCATGCCTGTAGCCGATGATATGTTTCTATGTCATCCAAATCTCCAGACGGGAAAGAAACTCGTTGCTAAAGATGCAGAAGCTGGATGGTTTATAAGGGTTGACCACATAACAGAATACGGAAGCGCTCCAGATCTTGAAAGGTTGACCATACATCCGCCTGAACCGCTCATATTCCTCAACATCTATGCTGTTCCAAACTCAACCGCATTGATCTGGGAACACATCGAGGACGAACCAGGAAAACCGTGTCCAAACCCGCGCGTCATAATACCGAAACGTTTTATGAAAAACGCGATTTCTGAACCTGTGAAAGTGGACGTGAGAAGCTTTGGAGTGAGAACACCCCCCTGCACGAAAGAGAAGCCAACGTATGGAATCGTTGGGTTGATGCAGATTTTGCCCCCTGCACTGGCATGGCTTTGGAGACTGGTAGCACCAAGAGGACACGCAAACCCAAGTATAGTCAGCACCAAAGGCATGACCAGCGAAGGAGTGGGATCCTTCTGGCCCTTCTCTTCTGGAAAAATGGTGAGACTCGCCAACATCCTTCTTGAACAGATTATAGACACACCGGAGACAAGATACATACTTGTACCAAATCAATACATCGGTGCTTACAGGGTAGGATTCATGCCGGAGTGGCTCGCAAGAGAATATCTCTCAAGGAGAGGCGGTGTCAGGTTCAGGCCAGATCAACTCGTCCCATCGAAATGTTCACTCCTCGGTTTTTCTCTCAAAGAGATGAAGATTGAAGGAAACACCATTCCAAAGGAACTCTTACAACCGAATCTCCAGCCTGAAGTAGGTGAAGAAGCCTACGAGAAAGGTGCTCAAGACTTGAAAGACTTCTTCAAGAGAGAACTGAAGAAATTCCTAACCGAGGATCTGAATCCCGTAGGAAGGGAAATCATTCAGTGTTGCCTCGACGATGGATCTCTCAATGACTATCTCAAGATCATACCGATGAATTTTTAAAGCGGGGAGGATTCCCCGCCTTTTTAAAGTCCGAAGTCTTCCAGTGTCAGAATCACTTTGAACCTTCCCGGCTGTCTCACCCCGGATTCCACTACCAGAAAGTAGTTACAGATCCTCTGGGGAGAGGTACAATCCGCGCAGAATCCCGTTTTTGTACACGGTGTTTCCAAATTCAATCTTCTTGAATTCATAGGAGAGATGTATCTCAGTCTTTCTCGCACTTCTTTTACGTCTTTCACCACCTTGTTCACACTCGCTATCACAACCACGTTTTTTGGTCCAAAAACAACGGCGGCCACTCTGTTACCGTTCCCATCGAGAAAGACCAATTTTCCATCTTCCGTTATGGTATTCGCGCTGGTGAAGTAATAGTCGGCCCAGAAACTCTTTCTGTATATCTCCTCCACTTCCTCCCTCGTTTTGGCAGCCGCCCTGTCAAGGAAGTTGTACCTGCCACTGCGCAAAAGTTCAATAACACCCGTGTCTGCGAGGGTGAGGGAACCACCAGCCGATACGGTTGCACCCTCCGGGATAAGCTCTTTCACCTTTTCAAGAACCTCTCCACGATCACGAACAATCCACACTTCGTGTTTTTTCTTCCTTAAGTTGTTAGCTACGTGCTCTGCAAGTTTTTCCTTTTTCCAAAGCCATAGTTCATCTCTCAAACTCATAACTCTATACCTCCTTTTGTCGAATTTGTGTAATTTATAGAGAAAATCTTATTAACTGAAACTAAAATGGTAGGTTTAGTGGTAGGTTTTGTATACATTTCGTGGTATCTGATTTTTAAAGATACACTATATATTGTATTAAATTAACAAATAATCGCATAGAATCGAATATATGCAAAGCAAACCTACCACCAGACTCTGTATCGACCATTTGAGGCTAATTTCAGAGTGGTAGGTTTCTGAATCTCTCATCAATAGACTACTTTAGTCTTTACAAATAATATTATCGTTCAGATCTGAGATTCTACAACGTGCTTCTAATGAGCGTTACAGAAAACCTACCACCTAAAATCCAGTATCCAAGCTGATTTCAGAGAAACCTACCACTTACCTACCACTTACCTACCACCCGGGTGGTAAGTTGCAGACATCATTAAAAGTCTCATCAAAAGCTTATTCAAAAATTTCAATCCTTGAAACCTACCACCTGTGTACCTTATTATTTACTACTACTAATAATAGCAGTATAATTGATCTGAAAAGAGGTGGTAAAAAATGAACTGGAAGGTAGAACTCTCGGAAATAGAAAAGAAGAAACGCTTTTTTTTGGAGGGCATTTTCGAAAAAGACGGTATAGAACTCGATGTTGGTTTTTGCCGATTCCTAGAACCTGTTCGGGTAAAAATGGTCGTTGCAAAGACGAAAGATGGTTTCACCGTCGGTGGATATGTTCACACGGCAATAGAACATCCCTGTGCCAGATGTCTTGAACCCGCTCGTGTCGAAATAAGAGGAGTTATAGAAGCTCTCTATCTACCGGAAAGCATGAGGAAAAATGTAAAAGAAGAGAAACTTGAATCTTTGAAAAACATCGTATACTATCATGAAACGGAATTTGATCTGTCAGAAAGAATCATTGAAGCGATAGTGGTTGACATTCCAGAAAAAGTTCTGTGCAATCCAGACTGTAAAGGACTATGCCCTTACTGCGGTGCTAATCTGAATGAAGAGCCCGATCACAAATGTGATAAAATTCCTGTAGTCGATAGCAGATTCGAAATTCTTGCCGGGTTAAGAAATAAACTCAAAAACAGGGAGGTATAAAGGATGGCTGTTCCAAAGCAAAAAAGGTCAAGATCGAGAACACACCACAAGAGAGCAAAGATCTACAGAGCGATAAGTGTGCCTCTTGAGAAATGTCCAAACTGTGGAGAATACAAGATGCCACACAGAGTTTGTCTGCACTGCGGCTATTACAAGGGAAGACAGGTGCTTGAGATATCGGAGTGATAGAGTGAAAATAGCGATCGATGTAATGGGTGGTGACAGGGCGCCCGATGAAATTTTGAAGGGCGCTCTTTTGGCTTCAAAAGAGGTTGAAGGAGAGATAGTACTAATCGGGCCTGAGGAAATTGTGAAGAACAGAGGGCTTCCCTGTGTTTTCGCCTCTGAGACTGTTAAAATGGACGATTCCCCTTTGGAAGTTCTCAGAAAGAAGAATTCTTCAATGCACGTGGGCTTGAAATTACTCTCCGAAGGAAAAGTGGACGCGTTTGTGAGTGCTGGCGCTACCGGGCCCCTCTTTCTTGGTGCCACTTCGATTGTTGGTAAACTGGAAGGCATTGAAAGGCCAGCTCTCGGAGTAGCCGTACCTTCACTCAAAGGAGCCACCGTTCTCATCGATGCCGGAGCGAATGCTAGGGTCAGGCCAGAGCATCTGGTTGATTTTGCTTTCATGGGAATCGTTTACTCCAAAGTTCTGGGAACGGAAAGTCCAAAGGTTGGCCTTCTGAATATGGGATCTGAGGAAAACAAAGGACCGGATGATATCAAAAGAGCTTATCAGCTTTTGAAGGAGTTTCTCGGGGATACGTTTTTTGGAAACGTTGAAGGCCATGATATAAACCTTGGCACTGTTGATGTTGTGGTGGCCGATGGTTTCTCAGGGAACGTCGCGTTGAAAACCATGGAGGGTACTGCAAAGTTGATCACGAGTGTGTTGAAGGAGTCTATAAAGGATGGAGGATTTCTTTCTCTTCTTGGGGCGCTTCTCATGAAAAGAAGTTTTGACAAGATGAAAGAGAAACTCGACCCCAGGTCCTATGGAGGTACCTTCATACTGGGAGTGAAAGGAATCGTCGTGAAAGCGCATGGATCTTCGGATGCAAAAGCCATAAAGCATGCCATAAAAGTTGCGGAGAAGGGTATTAGAATGAACATCGTTCAGGAGATAGAGAGGGGGATTTCCCATGTGCGGAATAGTGGGGATGGTCGGTGAGAATTTGAAACTCGAAGATCTCGTAATATCTCTTCAGAAACTCGAATACAGAGGTTACGATTCGGCGGGTATCGCTTATTTGGGAGATAATTTCGGAGTGTACAAAAAGAAGGGAAGGATAGATGTCCTAAGGAACGGGCTCAAACAAAAGCTGAACGATAGATTCTTTGTTGGAATCGCTCACACGAGGTGGGCCACACATGGTGAACCGAACGATATAAACGCACATCCTCACATGGATTGTAAAGAAGAAATTGCGGTGGTCCACAACGGCATAATTGAGAATTATAGAGAAATAAGGGAGTTTCTGGAACAACGGGGACACATTTTTTCATCGGAAACGGATACCGAAGTGATCGCTCATCTTGTGGAGGAAGAGTTCGAAGGGGATCTGCTCGATGCCGTCCTGAAAGCCGTTAAAAAGTTGAAAGGAGCCTACGCGATCGCAGTTGTTCACAAAAGTGTTCCTGACACCATTGTTGCTGCAAGGAAAGGCAGTCCCCTTGTCGCTGGAATTGGAAACGGTGTGGGAATTCTTGCGTCGGATGTGACTCCCCTTTTGAGGTTTACGAAAGACGTCGTTTTTCTTGAAGACGGCGACGTGATGGTTTTGAGAAAGGATGGATTTGAAGTTTACAACACGGACGGAGTGAAGCAACAAAGAAAGATTTACCACGTTGACTGGGATGAAAAAGCGGCAGAAAAAGGTGGATACAAGTACTTCATGTACAAGGAAATAATGGAGGATCCGCAGGCCCTCGTAAATGCACTCGTCGGAAGAGTGAAGAACGATCGACCATTTTTTGAAGAGCTCGAGTACTATGAAGAACTTCTGAAGGGTGCAGATAGAATCCGCGTGGTGTCGTGTGGGACCAGTTACTATGCAGGGTTGGTGTTCAAATACTTCCTGGAGAATCACACAGATATAGATGTTGAAATCGAGGTTTCCTCCGAGTTCAGATACAAAAGGCCTCATATAAAAGAAGGAGATATCCTGATAGCCATCTCACAATCTGGGGAAACGGCAGATACCCTTGAATCCGTTAGGCTTGCCAAAAAACACGGCGCGAAAATCGTCTCGATTGTGAACGTGGTGGGTTCCACGCTCGACAGAGAATCCGATGTGACGCTTTTCATGAACGCGGGTCCCGAAATAGGAGTTGCCGCGACGAAAACCTACGTGGCCGAACTCGCGGTGCTGTACCTTCTTGGACTGAAGATAATGGAGATAAACGGATACTGGGACAGGGAAGCAGAAGATATTCTGGACAAGCTCGTTCGTATGCCGGAACTTCTGGAGAACGTGCTGAGAAAGGATCCCCAGATAAGGGAGCTTTCTGAAAAATACAAGAATTACAGGAACTTCATGTACATAGGAAGAGGATACAGTTATCCCACCGCACTGGAAGGCGCTTTGAAGCTTAAGGAAATAACGTACATACATGCCACAGCTTATCAGGCGGGCGAACTCAAACACGGTCCCATAGCCCTCCTGGATGTTGATTTTCCAGTTTTCGCTGTGATGCCGGACGATAGCCTGTTCTTCAAAACCAAGAGTAACGTGATCGAGTCTAAATCGAGGAATGCGCCTGTGATCGTTTTGGGAACGGAGGGTAACAGAAGCCTCGAAGAGATCACAGGTGATATCATCCATGTTCCTCCAACCCACGAGAGTCTCTATCCGCTTATGATGGCACCTGTTGTACAATTGTTTGCTTATCATATAGCGGATTTGAAAGGACTGGATCCAGATAAGCCCAGAAATCTCGCGAAGAGTGTCACCGTGGAATAATTTGGAGGTGAAACCAGGTGATAGATGTTTTGAGGAAAATCCTGAAAAAGATTTCTGAAAAAGGCGGAGAGAACCCGGTTGTGCTCGATATGAGAAAAACACCTGTTCCAACGGACTACTTTGTGATTTTTACGGCGAATTCCTACACCCATATGAGGGCGATGAGGGACGAACTGATCGATCTGATAAAGGAATTGTCGTTACCTTTAATTTACTACGACAAAGGCGAAGAATACGAGTGGTTGATCATAGATGCGGGTAGTGTTGTGATCCACATCTTTACGGAGAAAGGAAGAGATTTCTACGATCTTGAAGGGCTTTGGATAGACGCGGACAGGATAAGTATTTGAGGAGGATGAGAGAATGGCTGGAAAGTTCTGTAGTTTTTGCGGACGCGATATTCAGCAGGTGGAAAGGCTGATTGCTGGTCCCAACAACGTTTACATATGCAACGAGTGCATCGATCTGTTTCACGATCTTCTGAGAAGCGATAGAAAAGTCCGTATAAAAAACGAGATAAAGGAAATTCCAACACCTGCGGAAATCAAGGCTGAACTCGACAAATACATAGTAGGACAGGAAAGGGCAAAGAAAGTCCTTTCTGTGGCCGTTTACAACCACTACAAACGAGTGTTCTCAAACCTGGATTCTAACGATGTGGAGATAGAGAAATCGAATGTTCTTCTCATCGGTCCCACAGGCACAGGGAAAACCTATCTTGCGAGAATTCTCGCTAAAATTCTCAATGTTCCATTCGCTATAGCTGATGCAACACCTCTCACAGAAGCTGGATATGTAGGAGAGGATGTGGAGAACGTTGTTCTCAGATTGCTGGAGGCGGCGAACTTTGACGTCGAAAGGGCTCAGTACGGGATCATCTACATAGATGAAATCGACAAGATAGCCAAGAAATCTCCAAATCCTTCGATAACAAGAGACGTTTCCGGTGAAGGAGTGCAGCAAGCTCTCCTCAAGATACTGGAGGGAACGATAGCGAACGTTCCACCACAGGGCGGAAGGAAGCATCCGTACCAGGAGTTCATAAAGGTGGATACAAGGAACATCCTTTTCATAGCCGGCGGAGCGTTCGACGGTCTTGAGGAAATCATAAAGAGACGTATCCAGAGTACCACCATGGGATTCGGAGCGGAAATAAAGAGCAAAAAAGAGATGAGACTTGGAGAGATCCTGAAACATGTAACACCGGACGATCTGGTACAGTACGGTCTCATTCCAGAATTTGTTGGAAGATTTCCTGTGATAGCGACGCTCGATGATTTGTCGGAAGACGACCTCATCAGGATACTGAAGGAACCGAGGAACGCCGTTGTGAGGCAGTATCAAAAACTGTTCGAGATCGACGGTGTGAAGCTGGAAGTAACGGACGAAGCTCTCAGGATCATAGCGAGGAAGGCTATCAAGAGAGGTACAGGTGCACGTGCTCTGAAGAACGTGTTTGAGGAAATGATGATGGATATGATGTTTGAACTTCCAAATTTGAAGAACGTAGAAAAGGTCGTTATTACGGAAGAAGTTGCTCTTGGAAAAGAAAAACCCATCGTTGTTATGAGGGAATCGGCATGAGAGTTCTTGGAATAGAAACGTCCTGCGATGAAACAGCGGTCGCTGTTCTGGACAATGGTAAAAATGTTGTTGTGAATTTCACAGTTTCTCAGATAGAAATCCACCAGAAGTTTGGAGGGGTGGTGCCTGAAGTGGCGGCCAGGCACCACCTCAAAAGTTTACCCATTCTTTTGAAGAAAACTTTTGAAAGAGTCCCACCGGAGACAATAGATGTCGTTGCGGTCACCTTTGGACCTGGTCTTATCGGTGCTCTTCTTGTTGGCCTGTCCGCAGCAAAAGGACTTGCCATATCGCTTGAGAAACCATTTGTTGGAGTGAATCACGTAGAAGCTCATGTGCAGGCGGTTTTTCTGGCGAACCCTGATCTGAAACCGCCTCTCGTTGTTTTGATGGTTTCAGGAGGACACACACAGCTGATGAAAGTGAATGAAGACTATTCCATGGAAGTGCTGGGGGAAACTCTCGATGATTCGGCGGGGGAGGCGTTTGATAAGGTGGCTCGCCTCCTCGGACTCGGATATCCCGGAGGTCCCGTGATCGACAGAGTGGCAAAGAAAGGAGATCCTGAAAAGTACAGCTTCCCTCGTCCAATGCTGGATGATGAGAGTTACAACTTCAGCTTTGCGGGTTTGAAAACCTCCGTTCTATATTTCCTCCAGAGGGAAAAAGACTACAAGGTAGAAGACGTTGCGGCTTCTTTCCAGAAGGCGGTTGTTGATATTCTCGTTGAAAAAACCTTCCGACTGGCGAGAAATCTTGGGATTGGAAAGATAGCGTTCGTCGGTGGTGTTGCCGCGAATTCTATGTTGAGGGAAGAGGTACAAAAAAGGGCGGAAAGATGGAACTACGAGGTTTTCTTTCCACCGTTGGAACTTTGTACGGACAACGCTCTGATGGTTGCAAAGGCGGGGTACGAAAAAGCAAAAAGGGGGATATTCTCCCCCTTGAGTTTGAACGCCGATCCCAACTTGAATGTTTAGTCTTTCTTTTCGCTTGAAGCGGACGCTGTTTCTTTCTTTTTCTCGCCCTTTCTTGAATCTGTTATGTAAAAGCCACTTCCCTTGAAAATAATTCCCACTCTTCCTATCGTTCTCTTCATTCTGGCACCACACTCTTCACAGATAACCTCTGGTGATTCGTTTATGCCATGCATGACCGTTGTTTCGTATCCGCATTCTTCGCAGACATATCTATAGATTGGCAAGTCTTTCACCTCCTTCAATAGTGCTTTGTCTCCTTCGATAAAAAATGGTCGGGGCGACTGGACTTGAACCAGCGACCTCCTGCTCCCAAGGCAGGCGCGCTAGCCACCTGCGCTACGCCCCGATCCATTTTTAAATGATACCATTAATCTGTCGCCAGTTCAACTCGTTTTTTCCTCATTGATATATAATTTATTATAAAAACTCGGGATAGGGTGGAGATTGATGAAGAAAGTTCTCATCGTTGACGACAGCAAATTCTGGCGGCTTGTTGTTTCTGATATCGTGAAAAATATCAAAAAGGACGTGGATATTCTCCTCGCAGAGGGTGGAATGGATGGGTTACAGAAGGCTTTGAATCACAGGCCTGACTACTTCATCATCGATTACAACATGCCTGATTTTTCTGGACTCTACCTTTCTGTTGTTTTGAGAGAAATGAGAGCTTTCAAAGACGCAGGAATAGTCATATTGACCGCATCTTCTGACACAGTCAATCCCTTCTGGGCGAAAAAGAGTGGGGCGAACTTGTTCATAAACAAAGGAAAGAAAGAGGAAATCGAGAAAGAACTTCAGGCTTTTCTGAACACTCCGTACGAGTCTTTCAAAAACCGTGAGAGCGACGAATCTGGAAACGTTTTTCATATCGTTGAAAAGCGATTGAAGAGGGAGATTCTTGAGAAAGAAATTCTCTCTTATCTCAGGTACTCCCGCGACGAGCGATACGTGATTTCTCTTCTTGTTATGCTGTTCAGAAATTTCTCCCTGTTCGGAAGCTTCAGAGTGCTTCTTCTTTCCACAAGTGAAGGAAGGATTTACTCCTTTGGAAAATCGGTTGATAAAGAAGTTCTCAGGAAGTTTCTGATCTCCAAACTGGAAAAGCCAACATCTCCATCCTTCTGGTCCTTTTATGGTGTTTTCGGTGAGGGCTCGATTTCGGATGATAACGTTTTTGCAGTCGTGAAAGATGACGGAACAGAACTCGGGGTTATATTGTTTGAGGATGTTGAAAATCCATTCCTATTGAGAAGTGTTTTAGAGGATTCTCTTTCGAGTCTGATGGTTCTTTTCAGAAATCTGAACGACTTTCGAGATTACGTGATAGCTTCAGAAACAGACGGATTGACGGGTTTGTTTAACAAGAGGGCAATCATGAGATTTCTGGAAGAAGTTCTTCGAAACGGAAAAAATATTGCGGTAGCTATGATGGATATAGACGATTTCAAGAAGATAAACGACGCGTTCGGTCATCCGATGGGAGATGAGGTGTTGAAAACAGTGTCAAACATACTGAGAGAAACTGTTAAGAATGGAAAAGCGGGAAGATACGGTGGAGAGGAGTTCATGGTGGTGTTTGAAACGGGTGAGCGAGACGCGGTGGTAAAAACGATGGATAGCATCATGGAGAACATCAGAAATTTCGACTGGCAGAAGATATTCGGAAGTGAAAAGAAAGTAACTCTGAGTGGAGGAGTTGCGTTTTCAAAGAAAGAGTCCTCACCGGTGGAATTGATAGAGGAAGCTGACAGAAAACTTTACACAGCTAAGCGTTCTGGAAAAGATCGCTACGTGATATAAGCCAGAAAGCACGTTCCCTTTAGGTGATCGTGATGAATGGTTATTTGGTTTAGAAGTGCTAAAATCTTAGTAGGTCGCACCAGAAAAAGATATCTCCGAGCCCAAAGAGGGTAGGAGTAGGGATTTTGGCCAGTCCGGTGTGGTTAAGTCTCGTAAGTTGAGCACACCGCACGAAGAATCCCATCCCCTTTAGGGAATCGGGAGGTCAAGTGATATAATAACTGAAAAATCACAGTGGGTGATATCATGCACGTGCTGAAACTCGTTTCGGATCTGGAAACACCGGTTTCCACCTTCATGAAAGTTTCCAGAGGAGAAGAATTCGCTTTCCTGCTCGAAAGCGTAGAACTCGGTTCTGCTTTTGGAAGGCATTCCTTCATAGGCATTGGAAAAAAAGACGAGATCGTTTTTGAAAAGGGAATCTTGAGAACCTCAAATCAGCAGCTCGATTATACTTCCTCTCCTCTCAAGGCGATAAAGGACTGGCTTGAGGTCTATAGATACAACGTCAAACACGACGAACTTCCTTCGTTCAGAGGAGGAGCCGTTGGCTTCGTCAGTTATGACTACATTTCTTACATAGAGAAAGTCAAAGTCAGAGCCTCTGTGTTTCCCACGTTTTATTTTGTGGTACCCGAGCATCTCATAATATTCGATCACCTGAAAAATAACGTCTTCATCATCAGCGAAAGCCCTGAGGAACTCGCATCGAAGGTCTTGAGTCCTTTTGAAGAGAAACCAGAGAAAAACGTTTTTGTGACAGAACCTGTATCAAATTTCGAGAGAGAGCAGTTCTACAAAGTGGTTGAAAAGGCCAAAAAATACATTATAGAAGGTGACATATTCCAGGTGGTTCTCTCTCAGGCTTTCACTTTCAAGACGACGCTGGACCCGTTCTACATCTACAGGGCGCTAAGGATGATTAATCCTTCTCCCTACATGTTTTATCTGAAGTTCGGAGACACGGTTGTTTTGGGATCTTCTCCCGAAACCATGGCGAAAGTGGAAGGAGACAAGGCCACTGTGAAGCCAATTGCCGGAACCAGACCGCGGGGGAGAACTGTTGAGGAAGATCTGAAACTGGAGAGAGAACTTTTGAACGACGAAAAAGAGATAGCAGAGCACGTTATGCTCGTGGATCTTGGAAGAAACGATCTTGGAAGAGTCTGTAAGGAAGGAACCGTGCAAGTGGAGAAGAAGATGGTTATCGAGAGGTATTCTCACGTCATGCACATAGTCTCGCAGGTGAGCGGCGAGTTGAAAGACGATAAAGATGCTGTAGATGTGTTCGAAGCGACTTTCCCCGCGGGAACAGTTTCTGGTGCTCCTAAAGTGAGAGCGATGGAGATCATAGAGGAACTCGAACCCACTCCACGAGGACCGTACGCTGGAGCCGTCGGGTATTTCTCTTTCCCCGATGATAAGGGAAAGATGAATATGGATTCTGCTATCACTATCAGGTCTTTTTTCTTCAAAGGTAAACAGGGATGGCTTCAGGCAGGAGCGGGTATCGTTTACGATTCTGTCCCAGAGCGTGAGTATCAGGAGACCCTGAACAAACTCAGGGCGTTGTTCAGGAGCCTGGAAGTTGCGCAGAAGATCCAGGGGGGATTGTTTTGAAAAGAGTGATCGTTATAGACAACTACGATTCGTTCGTTTACAACATCGTTCAGTACATCGGTGAGGCAGAACCAGACTGTGAAATCGAAGTCTTCAGAAACGACGAAATAACGATCGAAGAGATAGAGAGGAAAAATCCTACTCACATAGTCGTATCTCCTGGTCCCGGAAGACCCGAAGAAGCGGGTATCTCCGTTGATGTTGTGAGACACTTCAGCGGGAGGGTTCCAATACTCGGTGTGTGTCTCGGACACCAGGTGATCGGCTACGCTTTTGGTGGAAAGATCGTGCATGCAAAGAGGATTCTTCATGGGAAAACATCAAAGATCGTGCACAACGGAAGGGGTGTATTCTCCGGTGTGAGAAATCCACTCGTTGCTACGCGATACCATTCACTCGTTGTTGAAGAGGCATCCATTCCTGAGGTTCTGGAAATCACCGCCAAAAGTGACGATGGAGAGATCATGGGACTCCAGCACAAAGAGCACCCAACCTTTGGAGTTCAGTTTCACCCAGAATCCGTGTTGACCGAAGAAGGAAGGAGAATCATAAAGAACTTCCTGAACATCCGGGATATTCAGAGAAAGAAGGCTTTCGAAGAAGTGGAAATTGACATCGTTTCCGCTCTCAAAAAACTCGTAGAGTTTGAAGATCTCACTTTTGAAGAGAGTCGTCAGGTGATGAACTTCATCATGTCCGGGAATGCCACGGACGCTCAAATCGCGGGTTTCCTTGTGGCACTCAGGATGAAAGAAGAAACGGGAGATGAACTCGGTGGAATGGCCAGCGTCATGCGAGAGAAGTCGGTTCATATAAAAGCACCTTCTCCAAGAACGGTCGACACCTGTGGAACCGGTGGAGACGGTTTTGGCACGTTCAACATTTCAACGACAACGGCCTTTGTCGTTGCTGCGGCTGGTATTCCCGTTGCAAAACACGGTAACCGGTCTGTCTCAAGCAAGGTGGGAAGTGCCGACGTTCTTGAAGCCGGTGGGTACAAACTTGAAAAGACACCGGAGGAGATGGAAAGAGAGCTCAGAGAAACCGGTTTTTCTTTCCTTTTCGCACCGCTTCTTCATCCAGCGATGAAGCACGTGATGCCCGCAAGAAGACAGCTGAAAATCAGAACGGCTTTCAATCTCCTTGGTCCCATAACGAATCCCGCCAGAGTGAAGTACCAGATGGTGGGAGTCTTCGATCTTTCTTTCGCTTCCAAACTCGCAACGGCCCTTCAACGTCTTGGTACAGAACGTTCGGCAGTGGTCAACGGAGGTTTCACGGACGAACTCACCACATGTGGTAAGAACAACATATTCCTCGTTACCCAGGAAGAGATCGTTCCCATGACGCTGGATCCCGAAGAACTCGGATTGAAGAGGGGAGATCCCGAAGAGTTGAAAGGGCCTTCCGATCCCAAAGAGGCATACCGGTTGATGGAAAGTGTTCTAAAAGGAGAAGCCAGCAGAACACAGGTGGAGACGGTGGCTTTGAACGCAGGGGTTGTCTTCTGGCTGGTAGGTGAATGTGACACCGTAAAGGACGGTGTCGGAAAGGCCCTCGATCTCATCAGAACGGGCGAGGCCTACAAGAAAATGAGGGAGGTAATGGACTATCAGAAGGCTCTGGGAAATAGTTGAGACCAAAAAGAAAGATATTCTGGAGATAAACGACGAGAACTTGATCGTTCAAAGAAGGAACCACAGATTTCTGGAAGTTCTGTCAGGAAAAGAGAGAGTAAAGATCATAGCGGAATTCAAGAAAGCTTCTCCATCTGCTGGAGATATAAACGCTGATGCTTCTCTGGAAGATTTCATAAGGATGTACGACGAGCTGGCAGACGCGATCAGCATCCTCACGGAAAAGCACTATTTCAAAGGAGATCCTGCCTTCGTAAGAACGGCGAGAACACTGACCGACAGACCCATTCTCGCCAAGGACTTCTATATAGACACAGTCCAGGTGAAACTGGCTTCCAGCGTGGGAGCGGACGCCGTTCTTATCATCGCTCGAATACTCACTGTGGAGCAAATAAAAGAGATCTATGAAGCAGCGGAAGAACTCGGAATGGACAGTCTCGTAGAAGTCCATTCTAGAGATGATCTGGAGAAGGTCTTTTCTGTGATCAGACCGAAGATACTCGGTATCAACACAAGAGATCTGGACACTTTTGAGATAAAGAAAAATGTGCTGTGGGAACTTCTGCCGCTCGTGCCGGATGATACGGTTTTGGTCGCTGAAAGCGGTATAAAAGATCCCAGAGAACTCAGAGATCTGCGAGGAAAGGTGAACGCGGTCCTCGTTGGTACATCCATCATGAAAGCCGAAAATCCAAGAAGATTTTTGGAAGAGATGAGAGCATGGTCAGAGTGAAGATCTGTGGGATAACTAACTTGGAAGATGCGCTGTTTTCTGTGGAAAGTGGCGCTGACGCTGTGGGATTCGTTTTCTATCCGAAAAGTAAAAGATACATCTCTCCTGAGGATGCCAGGAAGATTTCTGTTGAATTACCTCCCTTCGTCTTTCGAGTGGGAGTCTTTGTGAACGAAGAACCAGAAAAAATTCTGGATGTAGCTTCTCACGTTCAGCTGAACGCAGTCCAGTTACATGGAGAAGAACCAATCGAACTGTGCAGGAAAATAGCGGAGAGAATACTGGTGATAAAAGCAGTTGGGATTTCGAACAAAAGGGATGTAGAACGTGCCTTGTACTACAGAGAGTTTCCGGTTCTTCTCGACACGAAAACACAGGAGTATGGTGGAAGTGGCAAAACGTTCGACTGGTCTTTGATCCTTCCGTACAGAGACCAATTCAGGTATCTCGTGCTATCGGGAGGTTTGAATCCTGAGAACGTCAGAAGTGCGATAGACGTGGTAAGGCCTTTCGCTGTGGACGTATCTTCCGGTGTTGAGGCCTTTCCAGGAAAGAAAGATCACGATTCAATAAAAAAGTTCATTAAAAATGCAAAGGAGTTGTGAGAATGAAAGGTTACTTCGGTCCTTACGGAGGTCAGTACGTTCCCGAGATTCTCATGCCCGCCCTTGAAGAACTCGAGGTGGCTTATGAGGAAATCATAAAGGATGAATCGTTCTGGAGGGAGTTAAACGACCTTCTAAGGGATTACGCTGGGCGTCCCACTCCTCTTTACTTTGCCAGAAGGTTGAGTGAAAAGTACGGTGCCAGGATCTATTTGAAGCGCGAAGATCTTCTTCACACAGGCGCTCACAAGATAAACAACGCCATAGGTCAGGTGCTTCTCGCGAAGAGGATGGGAAAAACAAGAATAATAGCGGAAACAGGAGCGGGACAGCACGGAGTTGCCACCGCGACGGCTGCTGCGCTCTTTGGAATGGAGTGTGTCATATACATGGGCGAAGAAGACACGATCAGACAGAAACCCAACGTTGAGAGAATGAAACTCCTCGGTGCGAAAGTGGTTCCCGTGAAGAGCGGAAGCAGAACGCTGAAAGACGCCATAAACGAAGCTCTTCGGGACTGGATCACGAACCTTCAAACCACCTATTACGTCATTGGATCCGTCGTGGGTCCTCATCCTTATCCAGTTATCGTGAGGAACTTTCAGAAGGTGATTGGTGAAGAAACAAAGAAACAGATCCTCGAGAAGGAAGGAAGATTGCCGGATTACATCGTTGCGTGTGTTGGAGGGGGAAGCAACGCCGCCGGTATCTTCTATCCGTTCATAGATTCCGGTGTGAGACTGATTGGGGTGGAGGCTGGCGGAGAAGGTCTCGAAACCGGCAAGCATGCAGCCTCCCTTCTCAAAGGGAAAGTTGGATACCTACATGGGAGTAAAACCTTCGTTCTTCAAGACGATTGGGGCCAGGTTCAGGTGACACACTCGGTTTCGGCGGGACTGGACTATTCCGGTGTAGGTCCTGAACACGCTTATTGGAGAGAGACTGGAAAAGTTCTGTACGATGCGGTGACGGATGAAGAGGCTCTCGATGCTTTCATCGAACTTTCAAGGCTGGAAGGGATCATTCCAGCACTCGAAAGCTCGCACGCACTGGCTTATCTGAAAAAGATCGATATAAAGGGTAAGATCGTCGTTGTGAACCTTTCAGGGCGCGGCGACAAGGATTTAGAATCAGTTTTGAACCATCCGTACGTCAGGGAGAGGATAAGATGAAGGGCTTTATTGCATACATCCCCGCTGGATTTCCCGATCTTGAAACAACAAGGAAAATACTGATCGCTCTCAACGAACTCGGCATCACAGGTGTGGAGATAGGAGTTCCGTTCTCCGATCCGGTCGCAGACGGTCCTGTTATTCAGCTTGCCCACAGCGTGGCTTTGAGAAACGGTGTCACTATAAAAAAGATTCTGGAGATGCTGAGTGAAATATCTGTTGATTACGATCTCTACCTGATGAGTTATCTGAATCCGATAGTGAACTATCCAGAGGGAAAAGAAAAACTCCTCGATGAATTGAAAAAACTCGGTGTGAAGGGCTTGATCATACCTGACCTGCCCTTGAGGGAGGTAAAGAACGTCGATATAGCGTATCCCATAGTTCCCTTCGTTGCACCGAACACCAAAGACGAGGAAATAGATTTGATCAATTCCGTTCAGGCTCCGTTCGTCTATTACATATCCCGGTACGGTGTCACAGGTGAGAGGGAAGACCTTCCTTTCGCGGATCACATAAAGAGGGTGAAAGAAAGAATAAAACTTCCTCTCTTCGTGGGTTTTGGAATCTCCAGGCACGAACAGGTGAAAAAGGTGTGGGAGATCGCCGACGGTGTGATCGTCGGAAGTGCTCTTGTGAGAATAATGGAAGAAAATCCGAAGGATGAGATTCCCAGGAAGGTTGTTGAGAAAGTAAAAGAACTCCTCGGAAAATGAAAACCCCGCCCGCGCGGGGTTTTTCACACGTATTGGTAACCATCCACGATCTTTCTTTCGCTCATCAAGTGTCTCTGGACGTACTGACCACAGTTACTGCCGATCTTGTTCTCCTCGAGTTCACCGATACTCAGGATCACTTCAAAACCAGCTTTTTTGAGCTCCTCTATGAAGTTCCGATGCTTCAGAAGTTCTTTTCTTTCGACGTCAACATCTGAATTCAGATTGTTCTCCTTTGAACGATAGGTGGGGTTCACCGGTGTGATTTTCACAAGGAACTTCTCGGGATCGAAAACTCTTATGATGACTTTCGGGTCCAGCGAGTACTCCTGTGCCACAGCGAAATTCAAGGTGATTTTTCTGTCGTTTTCTTTCACGAACCGCTTTCCGAACTCTGATATCTTTTCGAGAGACCATTTTTTGACGGGAATGATTTGGTCTCTTTCTTTCTCGTCTGTAGAGTGAATGGAAAACTGAAGCTGGAACTTACCTCTGTAGTGTTTTTCCTTTATTTTAAGAAGATCTTCGAAGAAAGAATCCGTCCCGCAAGGGGCAACTGTGGAGATCGAAGGCATCAGTCCCGGTGCTTCGTACCTTGCTGGAAGTTCCTTCAGAACATCGAGAACGGCTTCGTTCAGTGCGGGCTCTCCCATCCTTGCAAATTGTATTTTGAACTTCTCCGAAGGGATCCTTCCGTTTGGGTACCTGCTCTTCACCAGAAAATCGATCTGTTCGAAGATTTCATCGGCGGAGAGTTTACCTCTGTAGAAACCTCCAGCGTCGCACATGAGACATCCCACGGGACATCCAGCGAGTGTTGAAACGATGAGAACCCATTTCTTTTCGCGGGGAACGGGGGGCTGAATCGATTCAACGAATTCCACCAGATTTCCCCTGGAAGTTTCTCCAAGATACACGTATGCGACTTCTTCTTTTCCTACTCTCTTGAGAATTTTCACAGAAATTGTTTGCAAAAGCCCATCCCCTTTAGGGGATTGGGAGGAAGCAGACATGTGTACCACCTCCAGATTCAATAGTGTTAATATATAGATGAGGTGATTGAACAAATGACTGTGACTCTGACCTGTAGATTCAAACTCGAACTCAGCAAGGACCAAAAACAGCAGTTCCTGGATATTGCGACGGCTTACACAAACGCCGTCAACTATGTGCTCGAACAAAACCTCAAGGACAAATCGACGAACGTCAAAAAACTCCACAGACTTTACTACAAAACCATCCGCGAAGACTTCGACCTTCCAGCACAGATGGCTATTAACGTAAACAGAGACGTCTCTGCAATGTACAAAACTCTCTGGGCTCAGTTCAAAGAACTCAAGCGCCGCAAACCTGATTCAAAAGCTGTCAAGAAGTTCTGGGATAAACCACCGAAGCGAAAGAGCTTGATCGTCAAATACACGTACAACCGAACTGCAAGCTTCAAAAAGATCAACGGAGAGTGGCACGCTTCTTTGTCCACACTTCAAGGTCGAATCAAATGGATCCCGATGAAAGGCTGGTCCAAACACTTTGAGTACCTCAAGTCTTGCAAGATCGGCGATCCGATACTGACTTACGACAAATCATCCAAAACCTTCTTCTTGCTTGTTCCTGTGACTCTTGAAGTTCAGGAACATCAACCAAAAGAAATCGTCGGTGTTGACGTTGGAGAAAGACACATTGCTGCTGCCACCTCGACCAAAGGCACCAGGTATCTGATAGACCTTCCTGAAGAGTTCAAACAAAGAAAACAACACTATCAGCGTCTGCGCTCTGAGCTCATGTCAAAAGGCACTCGCTCTGCTAAGAGAAAGCTTGCCAGGATCAGCAGGCGAGAGAAACGGTTCACTGAGAACGTACTGCACATCATTGCAAAAAAGCTCACCACAAGCCACCCTGGTGCCAGGTTTGTTCTCGAAGACCTGACTCAGATCAGAGCTAACAGAATCACCTACCGCGGCAAAGACAAAGAAGCAAGAAGACAGTCAGAACAATGGCCGTTTGCAAGTCTTCAGCAAAAGATAGAGTACAAAGCGAAATTGTACTACGGAGTTCAGTCCGAAAAGGTCGACCCCAGCTACACCTCGCAAACCTGTCCCAGGTGCGGCCACGTCTCGAAAGAAAACAGACCAGACCATGGAGAGCGTTTTGTATGTCAAAGCTGCGGCTACGAAGAACACGCAGACATAGTTGGTGCGATCAACATAGCCCTGAGAGTTCTTGCCAAAGACCAGCAGGTCAATCTTGAAAAGCTTTTAGGGGCCGTTGTCAGCCGGCCTGATGCTCCCCGTTTGGGTTGAGCAAGCCCTCCTTCAGAGGGAGGGTAGCTGACACTGTTCCCTCTCTTCTCAGGATCTCCATCGCTGTTTCGATGGCACTGCCCATCGCTATCGATACCTGCCTGAAGCCACCTCTCGCATCTCCGACGATGAAATTTCTTTCTCCAGGTTCAACGAAAGAAGTGTTTGGAACCCTGCCTACAGACAAAAGGAGAGCGTCGAAGGTGAAAACACCGTGTTCTGTTTTCAGTTTAACCATTTTGCTTTCTTCTTCCACTTTGAGGATGGGGCATCTTTCATGATAATAGAATTTCTCGTATTTTTTCGCTCTCTCGACCAGAAGGGGAAGCGCTCTGATTCTGCTGCCTCTGTTGAAAAGATGTACCTCTTTTCCTCTCACAAGAGCGTTCAAAGCACTGTCGAATGCAGCGTCTCCTGCTCCATAGATTGCGAGTTTTTCGAATTCTGGAAGATCGATGAACTCATAGACCACCTTCTCAGATACTTCGAACTCTGGAATTCTCCTTGGAATCGTGCCGCTTGCAACGATCACGTAGTCGAACGAATGAATTTCTCTTTCTGTCAGAATTTTTTCGTTTTCCACTTTTACAACTTCTTCCCATATGAGTTCAGCACCAGATTCAAATAATCTTTTCTCCAGTGTTTTGCAGATCTCTTCACCGGAGGCTGGAGGCAAAACCGGGATGTTTTCAACGAGATGGGCGTTCCGCAAAAGTCCTCCCACCCTGTTTTTTTCGAACACTGTAACGTGAACGTTGTACCTCCTCAGAAACACAGCGGCTGCTACTCCCGCTGGCCCTGCTCCAACGATTCCAACGCGCACAGGATCTCCTCCGTCTTAGCGATGTACGCAACTCCATGTGCCAGGTTTTTCAGTGAAGAGAAGTGGTACCATTCGTTTTTATCCCACAGAGCGTCTTCCACCATTATCACTTCGAAGTTTCTCACAAAAGCGCTTCGGGCTGTAGTTTCACAGCAAAGATGTGTCATCACACCTGTTATGATCAGCTGGTTGACGTTTCTTGCTCTGAGCTCTTCTTCGAGTTTCGTTGAATAAAACGCGTCGTACGTGTTCTTTTCAAAAAGAAGAACATCGGAAAAAACGGGAACGGCCCACCTTTTATCCACTTCGTTTCCCCACCACTTCTTCATCATCGGAGACGCTCCCACGTGGACCGTGGCTATCACGGGAAGTTTCGCTCTTTCGAAGGAGATCTTCAGTTTTCTGATGTTTTCGATAGCAACCTCCACTCCCCGAAGGTATGCTGGGGAGTCAGGAGAGGTGAAATAATTTTGAAGATCGATGATGAGAAGTGCCGGCCTTTTCAAAGTGAATCTTTTCTTTTCTCTTTCTGGGAAATAAAACATACTACATCAAGAGTTTGAGTACGTTTCCCGCATTTTCCATTCTGAAGAGAATTCCGGTCAGTGCCGTCTGTCTCAAAATGTCTTCCTTCGTTGACTCGAGGAGAAGTTCTGCCACGCTCGGTTCGAAAAGGCTTTCTGTTTTGAAGAGCTCCGTGTAGCTGTTCATCACACTTCTTGCTGAAGACTCCAGCCTGTTCATCCAGGATCCAACGTTTCCTCTGATCTGAGAGATGTTTTCCAGAGCTTGATCTATGGTTTCAAGAGATCTTTGTGCTCCTTCGAAGGTGGAAAGGTCCACTTCAAACAGTTCGGAGAGAGTCTCTTCGAGGTTTGGTATGTTCACCGTTACGTTCTGTCCTTCATTGGGTCCAGTTTGGATCACAAGGTTTCGAACGTCTCCGGCGAGCACCCTCTGTTCGTTGTAAGTTGTCTGCTGGATAATCCTTTTCACACCGCGCATTATCTCCTCGTATTCTTTCTGTATCATGGATCTTTCTGCGTCTGTGAGAGTAGCGTTCGAAGCCTGAACGGCGAGTTCTCTTGCCCTCTGAAGCGCTGTTGATATGCTTTCAAGTCCCGCGTCAGTCGTGTTCAAAAGGCCCATTCCGTTGTATATCTGAGAGAGAGTCGCTTTGTATCCTTCTATCTGTCCTCTCAATTTCTGCTGAACGGCAAGTTCAGATACTGTGTTGAAGAGGAAACTTCCCGGTGTGGGGGCTTTTCTTTCAAGGCTGAGTTGCTGAATGTACCGCATCAGACTTACGTCGTTCACCCTCATCCTAAATCCCCCCTTTCCATAATGAATTTTATCAGAACGTGCAAAGAAAACTACGTGATAAGAATAGTAAAGAACGACTGGCTTTACAAATCATCCGCGATCTTGTCAGCGAAAGCCAAACTGGAAAGATCGTGGTGAAAGATCTCAACATTTAAGGCAAAGCGCTGTGGGATCAAAGTGATAAAAGCAAGCAGATACTATCCCTCAAGTCAGCTATGCAGTGAATGTGGATACATAAATAAAGAAGCCAAAGAGTGGAGCGCATCATGATAGGGACGCTGCAAAGAATCTAGCCAGGTATGGCTTGATGCTATCAGTAGGGCGGGAGCCGTCCGAGTTCATGCCCGTTGACCGTGCTCTGGCGGCGGAACCTAAAAAGGGTCTACGAGCCATCACGGGTTGAAGCAGAAAACCCTACCTCATAGGAGGCAGGATGGTTCACCATTCGTATCTTTTCATTCTAAGAAGGAGCAGAGCCGCTGCAAACTGTATTACGAAAGAGAACAGTATCAGATAGAACCGGTTGATATCATAGAGTGTTCCCATGATCCACGATCCAGAGAACCAGAAAACACCGTACACGGTGAAGAACATTCCGTAAGCGAATCCACGCTTTTCTGCAGGTACGATCTTCGCTACAACCGCTCTCATGATCGATTCCTGCGCTCCCATACCGATTCCCCAGAGAATCACTCCGGCAAAGATGAGCGGAAAACTGTTCGAAAAAGAAAGCACGGGAAAGAAAGAAGAGAGAAGAACCGCGTAGGCCAGGGCAACGAAACCCTTTTTATCGAACAAATGACCGAAAACCAGCGCAGCCACCGCATCCACGGCCATCGCGAGTGAGTAAGTCGCAGGAACGAAGAAATCTTTTGCGACTTCGAAACTCTTCATGTGGTATGCGATGATGGGAAAATCAGCGAAAGCAAAGGCCACCATAGAAACGATGGTAAGATAGAACCAGTAAGTCTTTCCCAGATTTCGATCCACTGGATTGTCTTTCTTCTTTTTCATTTCCTGAGGAGCCGGGAAAGTTATACGTGCTGTGAGGAGAAGAACCATTGCAACGAGAGCCGGTATGAGAAGAATGAAGAAGCAGAACCTGTAGCTTTTTCCAAATGCGAGGGCGAATGTGAGCGCAAGAGGTCCCAAGATGGCACCGATCTGATCTAGCGCCTCATGAATGCCAAAGCCTTTGCCCATTCCAACTTCTTCCGAAGCGAAAGAGAGCAAGACATCCCTTGCGGGAGTTCTCAGGGCCTTCCCAAATCTTTCGGCGATGATGAGAACAAGCGCTGTCTGCCAGTTTCCTGCAAGCGCGAGAGCCGGTACCGCAAAGAGATTTATCGCGTATCCCAGGATGGTGAAAAGCCAGTACTTTCGTGTTTTATCGCTCAGAATTCCCGAAATCAATCTGAAGGCGTATCCTGTGAGTTCACCGAGCCCTACGGCAAATCCAAGAGCGGCGGCGCTCGCTCCCAGTGTCTTCATGAACGGTCCGATGATGCTCCTTGCCCCTTCGTAAGTAACGTCCGCGAAAAGACTGACCAGCCCCAAAAGCACGATGAATAGGAAGGCCTTTTTTCTGGACATAACATCCCTCCTCACCGGGGTTTTCTTAAAGAATAGTATAATGTAGTTGGAGGGATAAAAATGAAGTGGATCGAAATTTACGAAAAACTCGTGAACATCGACACAGGGCCCGATCTTCCATTCGAGGAGAAGCTGAGACGAACGTCGTTTCTGACAGAGATTCTCGAAGACCTTGGTTTCAGAGTGGAGAAAAGGGGAGCCGCTTACGTGGCCTTCCGCGGAAAACCGCCTTACGTTACCCTCATAGGACATCTCGACACCGTCTTTCCCGAAGGTGAATCGAAGAGAAGACCTTTCACAATAGAAGGAAACATCGCCAAGGGTCCTGGTGTTTGTGACATGAAAGGAGGAGTTGTGATCCTCCTTGAGTCTTTGAAAAGATTCCTCCAACAGAACGACACCGATCTCTGCGTGGTTCTGAACGTGGATGAAGAGCTGGGATCACCGCTCAGTGGAGAAGTGTTCAAAGAAGTTTCCGGTATGAGTTCTCACTGTCTATCCTTCGAGCCGGGAAGAGAAAACGGAGAATTCATATCCTCCAGGAAGGGAATCATCTCACTGTGGTTGTTCGCTCGCGGAAAAAAAGGACACGCTTCAAGACTGGACGAAGGAGCCAACGCGATCGTTGAACTGGCTTTCAAAGCGGTGGAACTCTTTTCATTGAACGGGAGATTTCCAAACCTTACTCTGAATCCAACAATCGTAAAGGGTGGTGCGGAAAGCAACGTGACACCGGACAAAGCAGAGGTTTATTTCGATGTCAGGTACTACGACGACAAAGAGTACGAGTTTCTCGAAGAAACACTGAAACGACTCTCTGCTGTACATCCTGAAGCGAACGTTTCTTACACCTTGAAACTCAGAAGGCTTCCCATGAAAGAAGATCCTGATTTTGTGAACATCGTGAAGATGTCTGCCGAAGAGATTGGAATGACTGTGAGTTTTGTGAGGGCAACGGGTGGAGGAGACGTGGCGTTTTTCTCGCAGAACGGCGTTCCTTCCATAGACGGTCTGGGTATTCCCGGTGGTAAGATGCACTCCGAGGATGAATACGCAAGACTCGATCAATTTGAAGATAGAGTGAATCTGGTTGTACATCTTTTGAGAAAACTTGGAGGTGAAAAAAATGTTCGTTGATACAACCTTAAGAGATGGACATCAATCTCTGATCGCGACGAGGATGAGAACGGAAGATATGCTGCCTGCTCTCGAAGCGTTCGACAGAATGAATTTTCACTCCATGGAAGTCTGGGGAGGAGCAACCTTCGATGTCGCCGTTAGATTTCTGAACGAAAATCCATGGGAGAGGTTGAAAAAGATAAGAGAGGGTTTGAAGAACACGAAGATTCAGATGCTTCTGAGAGGACAGAATCTCGTTGGCTACAGGCACTACGCGGACGATGTTGTGGAGCTTTTCATAAAGAAAGTGGCGGAGTATGGACTGGATATCATACGTATCTTCGATGCGCTGAACGATGAAAGAAACCTGCAGAAATCTATTGAAGAGTCAAAAAAGCACGGTCTTCATGTTCAGGTAGCGATCAGTTACACGGTGAGTCCTGTCCACACTCTCGATTACTATCTTGACTTCGCAAGAAAACTTCTGGATATGGGAGTGGACTCGATTTGTATAAAGGACATGGCGGGGCTTCTCACTCCAAAAAGGGCTTACGAACTCGTCAGGGCTTTGAAGGAGAAATTCGGTGTTCCCGTTGAGGTCCATTCTCACTGTACCACGGGCTTTGCTCCCCTTGCGTATCAAGCGGCTTACGAAGCAGGGGCGGATTTCTTCGATACGGCTATTTCTCCGTTTTCCATGGGAACGTCTCAGCCAACTTTTGAAACCATGTATTACGCCTTCAAAGGAAACGGAAAAGAGGATTTTGACAGAGAAGCGCTGAAGTTTCTGGTAGATCACTTCACGAAAGTGAGAATGAAATACGTTGAGTACGACGTGGGGATGAAGTATCCAGATTCGAGGATCATATTCTCACAGATTCCCGGTGGGATGTACTCCAACCTTCTCAAACAGCTGAAGGAGCAGAGAATGGAGCACCTGCTGGATAAGGTCCTCGAAGAGGTTCCGAGGGTTCAAAAAGACCTCGGTTATCCACCACTCGTCACACCAACGAGTCAGATCGTGGGTGTTCAGGCGTTTCTCAACGTGGTCTATGGTAGATACGAGCGAGTAACCAACGAAACGAGGAACTACGTGAAAGGGCTTTATGGCAGACCACCCGCACCGATCGATCCAGAACTGATGAGAAAGATTCTTGGTGATGAGAAACCCATAGATTGCAGACCTGCTGATCTTTTGGAACCCGAACTGGATAAAACAAGGAAAGAGTTGGGAATACTTGTCGAAACGGACGAAGACCTCCTCATCGCCGTGATCCTGGGAGAGGTTGGCAGGAAATTTTTGAGGAAGAAGTACGAGGAGAAGATCGGCGTGGACTTCAACTATCTCGAATCTCTCTCTGACTTTACCGATGACATGCCGGTGTATCCAGTGTAAATCTCAAAAACGTTGTGATTTCCTTCTCTCCTGTAAGCGATTCTGAAGCCATGCATTTCGAAAAATTCCCTTGCGAGGTACAGGCCCAGTCCTGTGCCTTTGCTTTTTTTCTTTTTCTCAAAAAGATTTGCACGTACCTCATAGGGGATCTCTGGCCCGGGACCTTTCACGATGATCCTGTCTTTTTTCACGTGGACCTCCACCGGTCCTGAATACTTCACAGCGTTTTCTATCACGTTGTAAAAGGCCCTGAAAAGCTTCATGGGATCAGCTTCGACTTCCACGACGTCATCGTACTTGAAAATGACTTTTCCTGGGAATTTTTCCACCACGTCGTTCACGAGCTCGACGAGATTAACCGGCTCTTTTCTCAACCTTTCAAGACCAGCTTCGAGCTTGGCGAATTCGTAGAATTCTTCTATGATCTTCTGTAAATTTTCGTCCTCAACCTCATTCCATACGAGCGATTTCACATCGTGCACAAAACCTGTGACGATGTCTTTCAATTTTTCCGTTTCTTTTTCCTGAATCAGCGAATTTTCGACTACCGAATTCACCTCTTCGGCGAGTTTTGTGATCTCATCGTTCAGGAAATCTTCGAATCGATTTTTTCTGGCTACAGCTTCTCTGAGCTTCCTCAGTCTGCTGGTCACCAGAATATGAGTAGCGAGACTAACAAAGAGCGCTGAAAAGAAAGAGAAAATAACGACATCCACAAAGTTCATTCTGTTTCCCCAGAAGATTCCAAGTAAGGCTATATTCACAAGAAAGGTGATGAGAAAGGTTCTCAGAGATATCATCTTTCTCCCCCCGTGAACATGTAACCCACACCCCAGATAGTCTTTATATATCGAGGACGGTTTGGGTCGTCCTCTATGGCTTTTCTGATTCTCTTTATGACTGTGTCTACAACCCTTGGTGAGACAGGGTCTTCCCAAAAGGTTTCCAGGAGTTTTTCACGCGTGACGACTTTCCCGGCGTTTTCTGCGAGAAAGAGCAGTATCTCGAATTCTTTTTTGGGAAGATGTATTCTTTTCCCCTTCAAAAACACAGTAAAACCAGAGGCATCTATCTTCAGATCTCCGAAGTCGTACAGTCCCTTCTTTTCCCTCTCCAAAAATCTTTTCACTCTCACGAGGAGAATCTCTGGATTGAACGGTTTTGTCACGTAGTCGTCCGCCCCCGCTTCGAATCCTTTCAGAACGCTTTCATCATCGGAAAGGAGCGTTAGGAGTATCACCCAGGTTTCGGGTCGGGTTTCTTTTATCATCCTGCAGATCTCGTAACCACTGTAGTCTGGAAGCATGACGTCCAGAACCACAACATGAAAGACTTCCTCGTCGTTCAAAAAATCCTCTCCTGTGAGGAAGGTCTTCACCCGTCCCAACTGCTGGAGTTTTTCACTCACCGTTTTCAGAATATTCTTGTCGTCATCCACAACGGCTATCTTCCACATCATGAGAATTTTAGCATTGGAAGGAAAGAAACGAAAGCAATGATCACAATGACCGGACCAGGTGGCAGGTCAAGAGTGTAGGCGGTCAGAAACCCCGCGAAGAAAACGCCGGTGCTGAAGATGACGGATATTGTTGTGAGTGACCAAAAAGACTTTCCAAATATTTTCGAAACGAGACCAGGAAGGATCAGAAGGGCACCTGTGAGGATCACACCAACCACTTTAACGGTCGTCACCACGGTGATAGCGATGAACGAGGTGATCAGAAAACGGATGAGATCTGTTTTTATGCCATAAAACCTGGCCATTTTTTCATCCACTATGAAATACTTGATGTCCCATCTGAACACCACGGTGAGGATCACGTTCAGGGCAAGGACAACGGCCGTTATCGCGACGTCGGTGCTGTTCACAAGAAGCACGTCACCGAACAGATATCCCATCACATCTGTCTGATACCTTCCCGAAACAGAGAAGAGAACCACTCCAACGGCCATGAAGAAGGGAAGGAGGATACCTATGGCACTGCTTTCGCTGATCCTGGAGCGAGAAAAGAGACTTACCGCAAAAGCGAAAAGAAGAGCCGTGGCAAAGGCGATCAATCTGTGATCCGCTCCGATGAGAGTGGCTGCGGCAAGCCCGGCAAAGACTGCGTGTGCGGTTCCGTCTCCTATGAACTCCATCCTTCTAAAAACCACTATTGGAGAAACAAGGCCCGATAAAGACGCGACCAGGATTCCCCCAACGAAAGCTGTCCTTAAGAAACTGTACTCAGCGAGATCGTGAAAGAAGCTCAATCTCTCTCCCTCCCATGGTAGATCTCGTAGTGTCTTGTTCCTCTGATCCATATGTCGAAGTCTGTGAAGATTTTCTTGAGGTCTTCAGGGTTGATCGTTTCAGTTGGACCATGGCAGTGAAGGGTCCTGTTGAGACACATGATGGTGCTGCATTCTTTGAACACCATTCCGATGTCGTGGCTGATCATGATGACTGTGATATTTTTTTCTTTCCTCAATCGGTTCAGAAGCTCGTAAAAGGAAGCCTTTCCCATTTCATCCACTCCAGCCTCAGGTTCATCCAATACGAGAATATCCGGATCTGAAAGAAGGGCCCTTGCGAGTGAGAGTCTCTGGAATTCACCACCTGAGAGGTTCTTTATCGGATCGTTTTCTTTGTGAAGGATCCCCACATCTTTCAAGGTCGATCTCACCTTTCCCCAGTCTATCTTTCTGTACCTGCCGTACATTCCCATCGCAGCGAACTCTTTTACGGTGATGGGAAACTCTCTCTGAACCTGATGGAGCTGTGGAAGGTAACCTATCTTCCCCCTGACTTTTACCTTGCCTTCATAATTCTTTATCTCCCCCACCAGAATTCTCACAAGTGTGGTTTTTCCTGCTCCGTTCGGGCCGATTATCCCAACGAATTCACCTTCTTCCACGGAGAAGGTTATATTCTTCAGGATCTCAAAATCGTTTATTCTGTAGGTCAGATTCTTCACTTCCACGATTTTCATTTCAACGCCTCCTGGATCACAGAAAGATTCTTCCTCAGGAGTTCCACGATCGTCTTTTCTCCGTTCACTCCGAGGGGATCGAGCACGAAGCTTTTCATTCTCAGTTCTTTTTCGAGGCTCGAAAGAATCTCTGCCGGCTGCTGCGGTTCTCTGAACAGGGCAGCAATCTGTTCTTTTTTCCTGAGGATCTCTTTGATCGTGGAAAAACTCGTGCTGTGTTCATGACCGCTGGAGAGTGGTATCAATTCCAGGCCGAATTCCTTGAAGAAGTACGTAAAACTCGGATGAGCCATCACTACCGTTTTTCCGGTGTAAGGGAGGAGTGTTTTGAAGGAATCTCTGATCACGGTGTCTAGGTCGCTTATGATCTCTTCTGCTTTCTGTTTTATTTCGCTCTTTTTTTCTGGGAATTTTTCGATGAGAACCTGGTACAGTCCAGGAACGATGTAGTATTTGAGGAAGAAAGGATCGAGCCAGATGTGAGGGTTCTCGTCGATGAGAAGAAGTGCTGGAATGAAGTCTGAAACGAAAACTGTCTTTTCTTTGTATTTTTCCAAATACGTTTCCAATCCGAGTCCGTTCGCTACGATCAGATCCGATTCTTCCAGAGTCTTAGCGTCGGAAGGCTTTAGTGAAAACAAGTGTGGATTTGCTCCAGGGGGAACAAGGAGCTTTACGCTCGCTGTATCACCGAGTAGCTGAGAAACGATGAGATAGTACGGGTTTATCGTGGTCACGATAGTTTTGCCGAAACTCAAAACAGCGACAATGAGTACTAGAAGGAGAAGAATCCTCTTCATTTTTCCACCTCCTTTTTGCATTCCTTACAGATTCCGTGAATCAAAAACAGATGACTTTCTTCAGAGAAATCGTACTTTTTCTGGAGTTTTTCAAGAAATTCATCCACGCATTCTTCGAAAGGAAAGAGCTTCCCGCATTTCTCACAGATCAAAAAGTGATAGTGTCTTTTCTTCTTGAAGAAGTATCTCGGGCCACCCACACTGAAAGAACCCACGAGGTTTCTTTCCTCTAAAAACTTCAATGCCCTGTAGACCGTGGAGAGGTTCACATCCAGTTTTCGATGTATCTCCTCGGCAGTGAGAGGGACTCTGGAAGATTCGATTATCTCAAGAACGGCTTCCCTGTTTTTTGTCATCCTCATACTCTCACCTGCAAATGCAAAGCATTTGCAAGTTATATTGTACTACACACAGTTGCTGATTTCAAGATATCATTCAAACATTGTACTGATGATATATTTCTCAGTATTCATCGTGCTCTCCGATTATACCGTATTATGGTATAATGAAAATGGATGGCAGATGTCGTATTCGTCGAAGCTGAGTTCTTCGATTTTTTTAAGGGGTTTATTTTAGAAAATATAACTTTGTTAAAACAAAAATCAGGAGGTGATTCGATTGAAGGTGAAATACTACACCAGCATAACACAGGTGGAACAATTGTCTCCTGAAGAAAGAGAGAGGTTGAAGAGGGTAGAGGAAAAGTACCGATTCAGAGCCAACTCTTATTACTTGAGTCTCATAGACTGGTCAGACCCTGATGACCCTATCAGGAAGATCATAGTACCCGAGAAGGACGAGCTAGAAGAATGGGGAACGCTGGATGCTTCTAACGAAAAATCTTACACCGTTGCGAAGGGGCTTCAGCACAAATACCCGGACACGGCCCTCTTTCTTGTGAACGATGTTTGTGGTGGATTTTGCAGATTTTGTTTCAGGAAGAGACTCTTCATAAACGTTGGAGCCGAAGTCATACGAGACATCACACCTCAACTCGATTACATCCGCACTCACAAAGAGATAACGAACGTTTTGCTCACGGGAGGAGATCCGCTGCTTTTATCGACAGAAAAGCTGGAAAAGATAGTGAGTTCCTTGAGAGAGATAGATCACGTTCAAATTATCAGAATAGGTAGTAAGATACCAGCGTTTAACCCTTACAGAATAATAGACGATCCGGATCTGTTGAAGATGATCAGAAAGTACAGCACAAAAGAGAAGAAGATATACGTGATGACACAGTTCAACCACCCCCGGGAACTGACCAGGGAAGCGATAGAAGCGGTGAATCTTTTGAAAGACGCAGGAGCGGTGCTTTGCAATCAGACTCCTCTTCTGAGGGGAATAAACGACGATCCTGAAGTGCTCGGTGAGCTTCTGGACAGACTTTCCTTTGTTGGAGTGACTCCCTACTACGTGTTCCAGAACAGGCCTGTTTCTGGAAACAGGAAATTCGCCGTTCCGATTGAAGAGGGTTACGAGATCTTCACGAAAGCGATTTCGAACATATCTGGTGTCGCCAAGCGGGTCAGATACGTTATGTCTCACAGAACAGGGAAGATAGAAATCGCAGCCCTCACGAAAGATTTCATCGTTTTCAAATACCATAGAGCACACGATGAGAAGAATAGAAGAAAAGTCATGGTGTACAAGAGGAATCCCCAGGCGCTCTGGTTCGACGACTACGGTGAACTTTTGGAAGAATACACCGTGTGAATCCCCCTGCCGGGGGATTAAAAGTGGTTGAAACTCACTTTCATTTCTTCTCTTGGATACTTGGGTTTCGGATCGTCCGGATATCCAACCGGGAGTATCACCTCAAATCTCAAATCTGATGGTGTGTTCACGATTTTTGTCAGTTCATCGGGATTCGGAGGTGTGTACGGGACGGTTCCAAGTCCCTGCTCTTCCAGTGCGAGGAGAAGATATCCGATCGCGAGCCAGACAGATTCTCTCGAATAGGGTGCGTCTTTTTTTGAGAACACGAGTAGAAGGTATGGTGCTTCTTCGAGAAAGGGTTTTTTCCAGTTGAAACTGTTTTCGTTGAGCCATTCTTTAAGTTTTCCTCTCACGTTTTCGTAGAAGTCTTTCTCGGCCTTTTCACAGGTTTCCCTGATTTGTCTTTTCGTTTCTTCATCTTCCACGACGAGAAATCTCCAGGGTTGAGCATTCATTCCCGAAGGAGCCTCGTTCGCCACCTTCAGACAGTACATCAACTTCTCAATGGAAGGCTTTTCTTCTCTGAATTTTCTCACGGTCTTTCGCTGTTTTGCAAGGTCGTAGAGCATCCTCATACCCCCGTGAAGATGTATTTTGGAATGCGAGCCTTCGCAGTCTTAGCGGGATTCACGAGCTGGGAGATACCCACATCAACGGAGAGGCTGGCGAGCATGTAGGCATCTGTGAAGGGAACGGTTTTCCGCCTCTGGATAAACCACACTGTTTCGCGTGTGACTTCTTTCAGAGCCTCTTCGATATCTGGAAGAGAAACGATGATGTAGTAGGCATCGTTTGTCTCAACCACGGGCCATTTGATTTCTTCTTTGGATACATCGATCTCCACGACCACTTTTGCAGGGACTTCGCACGCGGAGACACACACTTCTCCGTCTCCCATTGTCGCGTGGACGTCTCCCAGAGCAAGAAGTGCACCTTCCTGGAACACTGGAAGGTGCACTGTGACGTTTTCTGTTATCTCTTTCGTGTCCATGTTTCCTCCGTGTCTGTGGGCCGTTCCCGTTGGGTACTCTCCTTCCTGAGGTGCGACCCCGATCACTCCTACCATCGGATGAATTGGAATCCTCACACCATCGAACAGAACGGCCCATTTCTCTATTTCCAGTTCTTTTGTGTGAAAACCCTCTACTTCGTCACCGAGAACTCCGAACCCCTTGCCAGTTACGATCACTCCTCTTCGAGGAAGTTCTATCCTCTTTATCCGAACCTTCAGTGTGTCTCCGGGCTTTACACCGTTGACAAATACAGGTCCCGTCGCTGGATTCACCTTCGAAAAATCGATTTTATCGTAACTACCACCGAGTGCGTCGAGTGTTTCGAACACGACCTGTTCACCAGGGTATACCTCTTCTACGGGTGCCATGTTCGCTGAAAACGAGTATACACACCTCTGGGCTGGCACAACCTTCATGCTCTCATCTCCTCACTCACACTTTGACCAGCCGCAGTTCTTACAGCTCACGCATCCCTCTTGCTTTATCAGGGAATTCTTTGAGAGACAAACGGGACAGTACACGTTTCCTTCGTCATCCACGTAGTAACCGCTTTGCCATCTGAGGTTGTGCGCCACTATGAATTTTTCTCTTTCGATCGGTTCTTCCTCACTCTCTGGTGCTTCTTCACCCGTTCTGAGCCACAGTTTTGCGAAGTCTTCAAGCGCTTTCTTGATTTCTTCAGCTAGACCCTTGCAGTACTCTCCTTTCACCTTCGAAAGCTGTTCTACTATTTCATCTATGGAAACTCCCGCTCTGAGAGCTATTGAGGAGAGTCTTCCTATCGCTTCGGCCATTTCACTGCCGTTGGAAATGAATATCTCCACTGCTTCTCCCGTGTCGTCGAAAGATATCGTTATGTAAGTGGTACCATCGGGCCTCTTGTACTTTCTCGTGACGCTTCTGAGAGTATCTTTTCTCGGTCTTGGGTGGAGCTTCAGCTTCTCATCGACGACGAAGAACTGAACCTTTGGAGCCTCCGGTGTTTTCAAGGCTTTCGTCAGCACCTGTGTTTGTAAAGAACCGTCTCTGTACACGGTGATGCCCCTAACGTTTGTTCTGAGAGCTTCAAGGTATACGTTGAGAACATCATCCACGGTTGCGCTCTGAGGCATGTTGATTGTTTTGGAGATGTTGTTATCAACGTACCTCTGGAAAGCATCCTGCATGAGCAGGTGATCCATCGGATCTATATCGAGTGCGACCACAAAGACTTTCTTTATCTTCTCCGGAACATCCGGGATATCCTTCAAGCTTCCCTTTTCTATGAGTTCTTTCTCTATCTTCTTGAGAATCTCCGGATTCAACTTCTCTCTGAGCACCTGGTTCACGTAGAGAAGAGGCTCTTTCGTCCCGTCTTCCTTCGTCACGAATCTGGTGTACGCGAGGAGGAAATTTGGTTCCAGTCCCGACGAAGTGTCCGCTATGTTCGAGATCGAACCGGTGGGTGCGATCGTCAGAAGAGCGACGTTTCTTCTAAACTCTTTTGTCATCTTCATGGTTTCTCTTATCTCATCGTCGTAGTTGCTCATACCCATAGCGAAAGGCACGAAGTTGTCTTCCGTCCTGTACCTCGAGATCTCAAAGAGTGGGAAGTTTCCTTTTTCTTTTCCAAGTTCATAGGAAGTTCTGTGCGCGTGGAGCGCTATGAAAGCCATGAGATTGGCCGCGAAATCACGAGCTTCCTGAGAATTGTAAGGAATTTCGAGCTTGTAGAGAAGATCGGCAAATCCCATTATACCAAGACCGAGTCTTCTGCTCTCTTTGACCGCTTTTGTAATCTTGTCTATTGGAAACACATTCACGTCGATGACGTTGTCGAGGAAACGAACGGCTATCTGAACGAGTTCCTGAAGCGCTTCTAAATCCACAAAACCATTGTTGTAGAACTTTGCAACATCGATGGAACCGAGGTTGCAGGCTTCGTAATCTGAAAGCCCGATTTCACCGCACGGGTTGGTCGAGTTGATCTTTCTGTGCGGGTAAAGTGGATAGTATTTGTTCATCTCTCCGAGGAAGGCAAGTCCCGGGTCTCCACTCTTCCAAGCATTTGTAGCGATCTTTCTGAAGAGTTCTCTGATCTTAACCTTCTTCCTGATCGTGCTTCTTGGATGGGAAAGCTCGAGTTCGCCATCTTCTTCGTAGAGTTTCAGAATCTCTTTCTTGTCCATTGGAAATCCAACAGAGAGGTTGAAGAAGTTCAGCACCGCTTCTCCCGTGTTTTCTTTCTTTGCGTCTATGAATTCTTCTATGTCGGGGTGGTTTATGTTCAAAATACCCATCAGCGCTCCACGTCTTCTGTAACCCTGTTTCACAACAGAGATAGCAGAGTTGAAGACGTGCATGAAAGAAACGGGACCGGACGCTTTTCCGTGTGTGCCTGCCACAAAGCTGCCCTTCGGCCTCAACTCAGAAAAGTTGCTTCCCACTCCTCCTCCCACTTTCGTTATGAGCGCGTACTCTTTCACCGCTTCGAAAATCTCTTCGATGCTATCGCCGACGGGTACTACGAAGCATGCGGAGAGCATATGAAGATGATTTCTCGATCTGTAAATTTCTTCGTAATCTTCTAGTGTCATCTGATCGATGGGTTTCCACAGGAGATCGTGCTTCACACCGAGTCCTGCGTTGAAGAGGGTGGGACTGTTTGGAATGAAGAGTCTCGCCTTCAAAACTCTGAAGAAGATGTCTTCCCATTCCTTTATTCTGTCGAGTTTTTCGTTCTTCTTGTACGATGGGTTCAGAAGCTCTGCTGTTGCTACAACTCTCGCCACCCTTCTTGCCACATCTTCCCATTTCGTTTCCAGATAATTCCCATCCAGATCCTTCATGAAATACCTGTCTCTGAGAATTATCTGAGCATTTTTTGAAGGTTCAACGTCGATCCACCTTGAGATCAAATCGGACAATTTCATGTTCTCCCTCCTGTTTTTAAACAACATATTGTGTGTTTTTTCACAGTAATTCAACATGTGGTAGGGTTTCCCGAGAAATTATACATCACCATCCCGGTGAAAATCTGAAACAGTATCGGAAAATTTCTAAAGAATTTCCCATGGTATCCTTTTGAAGATGAGAGTAAAAAAGATGAGTGTCAGGAGTGCGCTGACTTATTCCGAATCGAAAAGAAGGTACACCCTCAGCCCTTACGTGGGCTGCACCAATGCCTGTGTGTACTGTTACGCAAGTGATTACGCGCGACGATACAGAGAGATGAACTGGAAGTTAGAAATCATTGTGAAACGAAACATAGCCGAAGTTCTCAGAAAAGATATCATCAAGAAGAAACCACACCACGTTTTCATGAGCACCATGTGCGATCCGTATCAACCTATCGAGAAAGAGTACAAGCTCACCCGAAGATGTCTCGAAGTCTTTCTGGAGTTCCCGCTTCTGGAAATCGAGGTGATGATTCTCACAAAATCCACACTCGTTTTAAGGGACTTGGATCTGTTTAAGAAGATGAGAAGAATCTCGGTTGGACTCAGCGTCACAACTGATGACGACGAAATCCGAAAGATGTTCGAGCCCAACTCGAGTTCCATAGAGGAGAGAGTGGAAACTTTGAAGGTGCTGAAAGAAAATGGAATAAGGACCTGTGCTTTCATCAGTCCCATGCTTCCAATGAACCCGAAAAAACTGGCAAGCATGTTGAAACCTCACGTGGATCGCGTGTTTATCGACGACATGCACTATCGATGGCGCGTAAAGGATTTTTATGGGAAACTCGGACTTTCCTGGGCACTTGAGGATGAGTACTTCGAAAGAACTCGAAAAGAACTACTTGCATTCTTTCAAGAATAGAGAGGGCAGAACGCCCTCTTTTCAAGATCTGAACATCTCTTTGAGAGATGCGTAGAGTTTTTTGAATTTCTCGTGTAGTTTTTCGTAGATTTCTGTGTTTTCAACAACAGGGTCAGTGTAACTCTTCACGCGGAACCACTCTTTCGAAATTTTCGCTGGATTTTCTCCCATTGAGCCAGACACAGCGAGGATCGCTGCACCGTAAGACGCCCCTTCATCCACAGCTGGTTTTTGTATTCTCAATCCTGTCATATCTGCGAGCATTTTGTTCCATACCCTGCTCTTTGAACCTCCTCCTGTGATTCTCACATTGTTGAGATCCACCTTGAGTTCTCTCAGTATATCGAACGAATCTTTGATACCGAAGGCAACGCCTTCGAATATGGCTCTCACCATATCCCACTTGGTGTTGTACGAGGATATACCGAAGAAAACACCCCTCGCGAATGGATCTCTGTGTGGTGTCCTTTCACCGTTGAGATACGGCAGGAAGATTATCCCGTTTGATCCCACGGGAACCTTATCCACCTCTTCGTTGATTGTTTCGTAATCTTCGCTCAGGAATTTTTCCTTGAACCACTCCAGTGAATAGGTAGCGGAGAGCATCACACCCATATGGTATCTTGTTTCTGGAACGGTGTGTGCAAAGAAATGGACTCTACCCTTTGGATCGGGCTGATCCCCTTTTGTGGGTGCCAGAACGGTTCCCGAAGTACCGAGGCTCACCATCACATCACCCGGTTCTACGACGGCTATTCCAAGAGCCGCACAGGCGTTGTCAGCTCCTCCGCCTATCACAAGCGTGTCTTCGGAGAGACCAAGATCCGACGCTACTTCGGGTTTCACATTTCCAACCACGCCGTTCGACGGTATTATCTCTGGGAGAACACTTTCCGGTATGTTGAGTTCTTTCAATACGTCCTTGTTCCATTCCATCTTTGATACACTGTACATCACCGTTCCGGAGGCATCGGAATGCTCCGTTTTCATCTCACCGGTGAGCATGTAGTTTATGAAATCTTTTGGCAGCATGATTTTTGAAATTTTTCCGTAGATCTCAGGTTCATGCTTTCGGATCCAGAGTATCTTTGGGAGCGTGAAACCGGGCAAAATGGGATTTCCGACGAGCTTGAGAACGTTTTCCTCTCCGCCGAGGATCTGGGTGGCTTCTTCGCACTCTTTGTATGTTCTCTGATCGCACCAGAGGATAGCGTTTCTCAGGACTTTACCGTTGTCATCGATTGCCACAAGACTGTGCATCTGCCCGCTGGTGGAGATCGCTCTTATTTTGCCGCCCATTTCTTTCGATCTGTCGGAGAGGTTCTTCAATATTTTTTTCACCGCCTCCCACCAGGAGAGGGGATCCTGCTCCGCCCAGGCAGGCTGAGGAGTGAACATGGTTAGTCTTTCATTCGCTGTTGCAAGAATCTCTCCCTTCTCGTTCACAAGAATTCCCTTGACACCGGTCGTTCCCACATCGAGTCCCACGTACAGGTTCATTATGCGACCCTCCCGTTCTGTTTTTTCTGTCCAGATGCGTAGTACATTATTTCTTCCTGAGTGACTCTTTTCTCTCTGTTGTCCAGAACGGCTGTGATTTCACCTTCCCACATGACGACTATTCTATCGCTGAGATTCAGTATTTCTGGGAGTTCCGAAGAGATCATGATCACAGCTTTGCCCTGTGCGGCGAGTTCTCTGATCATCCTGTGTATTTCTGCCTTTGCACCAACGTCTATTCCGCGTGTTGGCTCGTCGAAGATCAGAATATCCGCGTTCGTGGCGAGCCATTTGGCAAGGACCACTTTCTGCTGGTTTCCACCCGATAGATTTTCTGTTATTTGATAAATGGAAGGCGTTTTTATGGAGAGTCTTTTTACATAGTCTTCTGAGATCTCTTCTTCTTTTCTTTCATCGAGCACGAGCCCCCATCTGCTGATTTTTTTCAGTGATGGGAGCACGATATTGTCCTTCACAGTCATTCTCAAAACAAGCCCCTGAAGTTTTCTGTCCTCAGGAATGAGTCCTATCCCCATCTTAATAGCATCTTCCGGATTTTTTATTTCAACTTTCCTTCCGTTAACGTATATGTCTCCGGATTCCTTTTGATTCACTCCGAACACCAAGAGCATCGTTTCAGTTCTTCCAGCCCCCACAAGTCCCGCGAATCCCAGAACTTCTCCCTTTCTCACTTCAAAAGAAACATTCTTCACTTTATCCTTCCACTTCAGGTTTCTGACTTCAAGGGCAATTTCTCCGGGTCTGGTCTCTATTCCGTGTGGGAAAAACTCCACTTCACGTCCTACCATCATTTTTATGATCGTGTCCACATCGAATTCTCCTTTTTTCAACACGCCGATTCTTTTTCCGTCTCTCATCACAACGATCCTGTCACTTATCCTCATAACTTCGTCCAGTCTATGTGAAACGAAAACAACAGAAATACCTCTACTTTTCAACATTTCTATGATTTCGAAGAGTCTTTCTGTCTCTTCGACAGTAAGCGACGATGTGGGTTCATCCATGAAGATGATCCTGGGTTCTTTAACCAGTGCCTTACATATTTCCACCATCTGTCTCTGGGCGGTGGTGAGGTTTCTCACCAGAGCATCTGGAGAGAACTTGGCGCCGATGAGATCGAGCAGTTCTTTAGATCTTGTGTACATATAGTTCTCATCAACTCTACTGGAAAGGGTTCTTTTCTGTCCCCTGACAGCTTCATAGGCGAGAAAGATGTTTTCCGCCACAGTCATGTTGTCGCACAGGTTCAGCTCCTGATGGATAACACTTATGCCCTTTTTGAACGCGTCGACCGGAGAGTGAAATTCTACCCTTTCGCCGTTGACCAGAATTTCTCCCGCATCAGGTTTGAGGACACCCGTCAGAATTTTTATGAGGGTGGATTTACCAGCACCATTTTCACCTATCAGAGAGACAATCTCGTTTTCGTAAACCTCAAAATCGACGTTGTCCACAGCCACAACTCCAGGGAATCTTTTCACTATGCCCTTTGCTTTCAGTATCTCCATTCGATCACCCCGGAAAGCGAGGAGGGGAAACACCCCTCCTCGTGTTTTTCAGAATTTTATTGGAATTCCGAGTTCTTCCATCTTCTTCAAATATTCATCGAGGTTCTCTGGTGTGACCACATCAACACCTGTGTCGATCACGTAGTCAACCTTTCCATCAACCTTGACTTTCGGGAGCATCATCAAAGTGTTTTGAACACCTATCTTGTTCATCAGATAAAGAACTGTGACTGACAGGTATCCCATCATGTAGGGTCTCTGCCCCATCGTTGCCTGGATAACTCCTTCTTTCACGTACTGAAGAATATCAGGTGTTGTATCGAAACAGACGATCTTCACTTTTCCAACTTTTCCAGCATTTTTCACCACGAGTGCTTGGGCAGGTCCGTTGTAGGCATACACACCAAAAAATGCATCGAGATCTGGATGGGCATTGAGAGCGGCTTCCGCTAGAGACACTGCTCTCGCACCGTCTTCTTCATCGTTGAGGATGTCGACTATTTCTATCTCCGAGTCCTTGATGGCGTCTTTGAATCCCTGGATTCTCTGAAGGGAGTTCATAGCTGTCAGTGAACCCGTTCCTATGACAACTTTACCCTTTCCTCCAAGGAGCTCTTTCATGATGAGACCAGCTGTGTAACCTGCCTGGTAGTTGTCCGTTCCGATGTAGACGTACCTTCCACTGTCCGGAGAGTCTGTATCGAGAGTGACAACAGGAATACCCATCTCAAGGGCTTTCTTGATGGTGGGGATGACTGCAGTTGGATCGGACGGCGCGATCGCAATACCGTTTACACCTTCGGCTATGAAAGATTCGAGCATCTGAAGCTGAGCGTTGATATCTTCCTTTTGTGGAACGAAGAACTTCGTATCCACTCCAAGTGCCTTCCCCGCCGCTTTAACACCTTGTTCTACCTGTGACCAGTAAGGATGGACGGATTTTCCGATAACACCTATGGTGAGAGCCAGCGACAGACCAGCAACCAGGAGAACCGAAAGAAAAACCAGAAGTTTCCTCATGATAACACCCCCTTGTAAAGATGTTTTATTCCACATACACCCACATCTTTTTTCTGTACACCGGATCTTCAGGGTTCACTCCTTTTCTTTTGAAAAGCTCGCTCAGAGTGACGAATCCGTATCCACGTTTTTTCAATTCCGGGATCAGTATCTCTAGAACTTCGACGATCGGATGCGGCTCTGGTTGTACGTCGTGAAGAAGAATTATTGCACCATCTCTTATGTCTTTCAACACGTTGCTTACGATCTTTTGGGGATCTCTATCACATCCCGCCCAGTCGTAGCCGAGAATGCCGCTCACGAACGGCATGTTTATCACATCGAACATGGTATCGCTCACCGCCAGATTGGGTGGTCTGAAGAATCGAGGCTCTTTTCCTGTGTATTTCTTGATGAGATCCTTCGTACGTTCGATGTAATCTTTTATCGTCTCAGGATCTTTTTTGTCAAGTGGTTCATAATTCCACGAGTGATTTCCTATTTCACATCCCATAGATATCATTCTTTCAAGAATAGCTCGAGTACTTTCGTTCAACCTCTGTCCCACAACGAAAAAGGTAGCTACAACACCGTGTTTTTCAAGAGTACCCAGTACTGCGGAGGTGAGTTTTACATCAGGACCGTCATCGAAAGTGAGCGCCACCAGTTTCACTCCGTTTTCCTCCCCGAAGTTCACTTTTGAATCAGTTGAAAAAAGCAAAACTGTTGTCAAAAAGATCGAAAGAAAAACCAGAAGTCTTTTCATGACCCACCCACCTGTTATTTGCTTGCAAGTCTCCTTCTCAATATGTCGAGAGTTACTGCCACAACTATGACGATTCCGATGACTACGTTGTGCCAGTACGTCGAAACGTTGAGAAGAACGAGAGCGTTCCAGAGAAGACTTATGATACTCGCGCCTACGATTGCTCCTAAAACACTTCCTTCTCCTCCCGTGAGACTCGTTCCACCGATTACAGTGGAGGCTATGGCATAGAGTTCGTACATACTACCGACACCTGGTTGCCCTTGAGAAAGCCTTGCCGCAATGATTATCCCCACCACACCGGCGAGGAATCCCGATACCATGAACGCTATCATTCGCACTCTGTCTACGTTCACTCCGGAAAATCTTGCGGCGACTTCGTTACCGCCGGAAGCCCTCAGGTGTTTTCCATAAACGGTCTTTCTGAGGAAGAAATCTGCCACAAGAGCCACTGCAAGGAGAATCCACACCGGGATCGGTATCTTCAAAAATTCACCCTGCCCGATTTTCAAGAAAGAAGACGGGAGTCCGATGATAGGCCATCCCTTTGTGATCACGGCTGCCATGCCTCGGGCGATCGTCAGAGTTCCAAGGGTGATGATAAAAGCGGGAACTCTGAGCTTTGTGACAAACAAGCCATGCCACGCACCTGCTCCTATAGAGAACAACAGAATGAGAATTACAGAGATCCACACGGGAACACCGTGAGTCATGAGCCATGCAACCATTACCCCTGTGAGCGCCACCATGGAACCGGGGGAGAGGTCGATGGCTCCTCCCCCGGAGATGATGACAAAGGTTTCCCCGATAGCTAAAAGGCCAAAGATCGCGATCTGCCTTCCGAGAGCCTGAAGATTGAATGCCGTCAGAAAGCGAGGATTCAAGATAGCCGTAAAAACAGCCAGACTGACGAGAGCAACTAAAGGACCGAGTTCTCTGAAAGTTCTCTTCTTAAATTTCGAAGCCAAGTTATCTCCCCCTCAGTAACACCTGTTGAATATCTCCTCCATATCCTTTGCGGTTAGGTTACCGGGAGTTACGACAACCACTCCATTCAGTATCCTGTAGCCGGTTTCTGCCATCTTTGGAATATCCTCTTTTTTCACACCCAGTTCACTGAGTCTCTTGTTGAGACCGAACATCTCCTGGAAGTCTCTCAGTTTCTTGATAGCGAGCCTTCCAGCTTTTCTATCGTCTGTTTCGTAAACGCCAAACACTTCCCTTCCAACGATGGCGAGTCTCTCGTAGGCGTGATCGAAGATGTACTCGAACAGGTACGGACCTGTGATGCACAGACCAAGACCATGGGTGATTTCTGGATAGAAACCACTGAGACCATGCTCCAGCGCGTGGTTTGCGATCACACCAGTCAGAGTCTCTGTAATTCCTGCTTCAGTACTGGCCCAGGCGAGATTCGTTCTGGCTTCCATATCTTCTCCATTCTCGTAAGCAACGGGAAGGTAAGTCACGATTCTTTTCATGGCGTCCAGGGCAAGAACATCCGAGTAAGGATTCGCATTTACGTTTAGGAAGGCTTCTATGGCGTGATAGAACGCATCCATAGAGGTGTACGCGGTCTGGTCTTTCGGTAGTGTCTTCATCACTTCAGGATCCACAAGGGAGAGAACGGGAAAGGTGTTTCTATAGCCTATTCCCACTTTTTCTTTCGTTTGAGGATTTGTAATCACCGCAAATGGGTCTGCCTCGGTTCCCGTTCCGTGTGTGGTGGGTATAGCAACAACGGGGATGGATTTTTCTGGAATCTTTCCACCACCTACGGGAACGTAATCCCAGAACTTTCCTTCGTTCGGAGCGGTGATAGAGATCGCTTTTGCGCTGTCTATGGGACTTCCTCCACCAAGTCCTATGATGAAATCTATCTTCTCTTTTCTCACGATTTCTGCAGCCTCATCGACGTGATCCGATATCGGGTTGGGAACTATTTTGTCGAAGACGAAACTTTCCACTCCCGCTTTCTTGAGAAGATCTACCACCCTCTGCAAAAGGCCAGTCTTCTTAGTGCTGGATCGTCCTGTCACGATCAGTGCTTTTTTTCCGAGTTCTTTTGCCTTCCTTTCCAGTTCGTCCACCGCTCCCACCCTGAAAATGATCTCCGTTGGAAGATAGAACGAAATTTTGAACATGTTGCCACCTCCTTCATTTGACTTCTTCTATTATGTCCTCGACAGCCAATACGGCCGCACCCACGAGGTTAGAACTGATGTTTCTGAATTCCGTAGTCCTGATTTTCAGATCTTTCACAGCGGCCTTCAAAGCTCTTTGATGGACAAAGTCTTTTACAATATCGAGAAAACTATCACCAAGATCGACGACTTCCCCACCAAGGATCACGAGTTCAGGATTCAATATGTTCACCAGGTTCACGATGCCGACCGCTATGTTTTCCGCAAATTTCATCAGTATTCTTTTCGCATCGTTTCTCTGCTTCAGTGCCTGGAATTTCTCTATGGCGTTTTTTCCAGGTAGTTCTTTCCCGTACTGCTCGATCGTCCAGTTGATCGAAGAAACGAGCTCCCAGCAACCCCAGTTAGAGCAGTGGCACTGCCTGTCGGAGTACATGTTCACTGTCATGTGTCCTGCTTCACCCGCTGTGAAGGAAGGCCCTCTGAAGATCTTTCCATCGATCATCAATCCCGTTCCAACACCTTCTCTAATGATGATAAAAACGGCTTCTTTCACGTTTCTCAGATCTTCTGAGTGGTACTTTTCTGCGAGCATGGAAAGATTCGCCTCGTTGTCTGCAAGAACAGGAACGTCGACTTTGAGGAGCTCTTTTATGTTCACGTTCTCCCACTCGAGGTTTGGGGCAAGAAGTATTTTCTTTTCTTCCATATCCACCATTCCTGGAACGGAAAGAGAGATTCTTGAAATTCTATATTCACCTGAGATACGTTCGTAGATTTCTTTGACTATGTTGAAGAATTCCACTGGTTCCTTTGGTGTGTTGAAAGTTCCCCTTGGTTCCACTTCTCCATCGAAAAATCCAATACCGTAGGTCGTTATATTCACTCCTATATCGAAGACTAAACTCAGAAAGGCGTTCTTTCTTAGATCGAGGAGAATTCTTCTTCTTCCAGGAGAATTTTTTCCCATTGTACCGATCTCTCTTATATAACCTTCATCTATTAGTTCTTTCGTGAGTCTTGTTACACTGCTCGGCGTGAGCCCTGTGACCTCCGATATGTCCGATCTGGAAATGGGATGGTTTTCGTGAATCACTTTGAGAATGCTCTTTTTGTTGAGGATTTTTATTCTTGGTGAGTTGTATTTCAACTTCGATTCCTCCTTTTGGATCTCAATATTATGTTCACATTAATTATATGCAGGAAATAATTTAAAATCAAGGTCGGATATCTGTTATTTTCTCCTTTTTTGGCTGTTTAATAGGAATTATGGGTTTTTAACCTTAAAAATTGCAATTTTTCGGAGATTTCCTTCAGGCCTCTGGTGGTTACTCTCTCTTTTTCTTCAGATTGATACCATCCTTCGGTAAAACCGTATCTTTCAGCCAGTTCTAAAATTTTTTCGTATTCGTTCTGGTTCAGTTTCCTGCTTATTTCGGGAAATTTCTGGGCGTCAAAGTGAGGGATGTATTGATTCATTATGGAGAGAGGAATCCGTGTGGACAAGCTTGAAAGGAAAGAAAAAATTTCAGAATAATCCACCACGTTTCCAGGAAGAACAAGAATTCTCACAATGAGACCTTTCATTTTTTCTTCATCGAAGATTCCCACCTGTCTGAACATCTCAACGATGGCCTTCTGAACAACTGTCCAGTAATCCGGGGTTTTTGAGTACTTCTTAGAAGCTTCGTTGTCCGAATATCTCACATCGGAAAGATAGATATCAACGACACCTTCTAAAAGTCTGAGAATCTCAGGATCTTCGTATCCGCTGGTGTTGTAGACGATGGGGAGGTTCAATCCGTTTTCAATGGCGATTCTCAGGGCTGAGATTATGAACGGAAGGTGTGGTGTGGGGGTGACAAGATTCAGGGTCTTCGCACCGTGCTTTTGTAGGATCAAGAATATCTCCGCAAGGTCTTCCACTTCAACCTCTGTTCCTATCCCTTTCTGACTGAATCCCATGTTTTGACAGTATACACATTTCATGTTACAACCGCTGAAGAACACCGTACCCGCACCCGTCTTTCCAGAAATGGGAGGTTCTTCACCGAAGTGAAGAACCGCGTTGGATATCTTCGCTCTGGCGGGTAGTCCACAGATACCGGTGGTTCTGTATCTATCAACACCGCATTTTCGAGGACAGAGTTCGCATTTTTCAAGGTTGCCCCACAGTGTGGTTTCGATCTCTTTTATTCTTTCAATTTTCTTTTTCAACATACTCGATTTTTGCTCCCAGTTCACTGAATTTGTCTATGACATCTTCGTAACCTCTGAATATGTGTTCGACGTTGCTTATCTCAGTGACTCCATCTGCTATGATTCCCGCTATGAGAAGGGCAGCGGTTGCCCTGAGATCCGTTCCCTCAACGGGGGCACCGCTGAGTTTTTCAACGCCTTTCACTATGGCGACGTTTCCAGAAACTTCTATGTCCGCTCCCATTCTTTTCAACTCGTCCACGTGTAAGAACCTCGTTTTGAAGACGTTTTCGGTTATAACCGAGACTCCCGACGCTGTCGATAGATACGCCATCATCTGAGGCTGAAGATCCGTGGGAAAACCAGGGTACGGATTCGTTGTAACATCCACCGCTTTTGGTCTTTCTCTCATTTCGATCTCTACTTCGTTTCCAAGAACTTTAAGTTTCGCCCCTGTTTCTTCCAGTTTCTCAAAAAAGTTTGTGAGGTGATCCGGGTTTACGTTCTTCACCAGACCTTTTCCACGACTTGCTGCGATGGCTACCAGGTACGTTCCAGCTTCTATTCGATCGGGAATGATGCTGTATTCAACTCCCTGCATTTTCTCCACGCCTTCAATCACTATCCGGCTGGTTCCGGCTCCTTCAATATGTCCACCCATTCTGTTTATGAAATTTTGAAGGTCTACGATTTCAGGTTCCATTGCGGCGTTTTCAATCACTACACGGGCACCTTTTAAGAGAGCCGCTGTGGTCATCAGGTGCTCCGTGGCACCAACGCTTGGAAAAGGAAGGGTAATCGTCACATAATCGATTCTTCTTTCAAAGCAGGCTTCAACAAAGCCATGTTCCACTTTTATCGAGAATCCCATTTTTTTGAGGCCTTCAAGATGAAAGTCCACAGGTCTGACTCCTATGGAACACCCACCTGGAAGAGCAACCTTCGCCCTTCCAGTTCTCACAGCGATCGGACCGAGCACGTTGAAGGACGCCCTCATCTTCCTGACAAGTTCGTAAGGCACTTCCTGTGAGATATCGTTTTCTCTTTTGATCTTCAGTTCGTTCTCCTCGAATTCCACTCTGAATCCAATGGATCTCAGGATGTCTATCATGACGAAGACATCTTGGAGTCTCGGTACGTTTTTGAGAATTACCTCCTCATCACACAAAATCGCTGCTGCCATTATTGGAAGAGCAGCGTTTTTTGAACCCGATATCTCCACTTCTCCTTCGAGAACGGCGCCACCCTGAACGACCAGTTTACCCAATCAAGCCACCGCCTTTTCAAGATCAAGGATCGCCTTTTCCAGATCCATGAAATCTTCAGGATAGCTTTTGTATGCAATCGAGTATTCGATGCCTCCTATACTTTCGATGTGATTTTTTATTCTCTCTTCTATATTCGGGGCCGTTTCTTTTCCAACACCGATTACGAAGAGTGCAAAAGTATCATCGGAGTATCTGCCCACACTGTCTAAGGGTACTCTCACACATTCTTTGAGAATTTTTCCTATCTTCATCAGCGCTTTTTCTCTTTCATTCTTAGATACCTTTGTTTTCACAAAGAATATCGTGTAAGGTGTGTTCTCTTCGAAGGCCCTCTGATGTTGATAAGATAGGAGTCTCAGGAAATGGTCTTTCGCGTACACTCTTGTCAGTGGATCGATCATTTTTGTAGTTCCCAGCTTTTCAAAGAAATCGTCGAACACCTGGAATTGTTTCTTCATGACTTCGTTGTATTCTTCTATCAGAGCCTCGAGCTCCTGCTCTCTCTGCTGGCACTGCCGCAGTTTCTCTTCCAGTTCCTCTATTCTTTTCAAAAGTTCCGTGCGTTCATCCATGTTGAGCACCCCCAATTGTCAGTATAATAAACTTCAGAAATATTCTACCACGTTGAAAATGTGGAGGGAGGATTCGATGACAATAAGCTACGAGGATGTAGAAAATTTCTTGGTGTGCCCAAGGCGATATTACCTTTCAAAAAAAATTTCAAAAGAGGTTTCTCCGAACTTTTCGGAGGAGTTAATGGAGGCTGGATTCCCGCTCGAAAATCCTGTGATCGTGTGTGAGTTTGAGGGTCATGAACTGGTTTCAAATCCCGATCTGATTGTGAAAGACAGGGATGGATGGAGAATTATTCTGAGAAAGAGCGCAAAAAGGTTTAAAGACAAATACATCCTTGAGAGCGCTTATCATGCCCTGGTTTTCTCAAGGGCTGGCCTGGAAGTTTCGGGCGTGGAGATCGTATCTGACAGCTTCTCAAGAAAGATGGAAAACTGGAAAAATCTGATACCCATCGTCGAAGATGTTTTGAGAGAAATGTTGACAATAGATGATGATCCTCACCCCAGAGTGGGAAGACACTGTAGATACTGTGATTTCCTCGAAGATTGCGAAGGGAAGTTTTTTGAAGAGAAGAGTTTGCTTCTGGTGAACGGGATAGGAGAAGAAACGTACAGGGTTCTCTATGGAATGGGTATAGAAACGCTGGAAGATCTCGCGGAGGCGGACCAGAGAATCCTGGAAAAGGTATTTGGAAAAGAGAAAGGAAAAAGATTCGTTATGGCGGCGAGGGCGTTTCTCGAGAATAGAGTGATAATGATAACCCCTCCGGAGGATCTTCCAGAAGGAACAATAGTTGACATAGAGTATCATCCGTCAGAAGAGAGGGATTTTCTCTATGGGTTTTTAATAGGTGATGAGTACAGATATTTTCTGGAAGAGGATCAAGGAGATCTGATCGCATTTTTGAATTCTCTGGACGATGAGAGTGTTTTCTATCACTATCATGGACCGGAGAAGAGAAAGCTGATTTCATTGATCGGCAGAAACAAAAGGATGAATTTTCTCGATGTGTTCTCGATCCTGAGGAATCATTTCGTTTTTCCTGTTATGTCCTACTCGCTCAAAAGAATCGCTAAGTATCTGGGGTACGATTGGAGAACGTCCCTGAATGGTTATGAAATACTGCGGCTTTATGAGAAATGGAAAAAAACGAGAAACGAGGAGCTTCTAAAGCAGATGCTCCTGTACAACGAGGATGATGTGAGAGCAACGAAGCTGGTCCTGGATTTCATGAGGTCTTACTCTTCTTTTTCGTAGGGAACACCATCGGCTGCTGGTGGTCTTGTTCTTCCTATCAGGCCAGCCACGACAACGAGGGTAACAACGAACGGAAAGAGATTGAACAACGGTTTTGCCGTAGCAGGTACGTTGAGAATGGGACTACTCTGAAGTTGATTGGCCAGAGCTTCTGACATACCAAACATGAGGCAGGCCCACATGGCACCTATGGGATTCCAGTTTCCAAGGATCATGGCCGCAAGGGCAATGAAGCCCCTTCCTCCCGTCATGAGTTCCCTGAAGTTACCGACCTCTCCTATGGAAAGGAACGCTCCTCCCATGGACGCCAGAGCACCGCTCATGAGAACTCCGAAGTACCTTATTTTGAAGACGTCAACACCGAGAGTATCGGCAGCCTCGGGATTTTCACCTACTGCCCTCATTCTGAGACCCAGTGGGGTCTTGTAGATCAGAAACCACGCAAAAAAGACCATTGCGAAGGCTATGAGAACTATTGGACTGATGGTTCCGATGGCTTCTCCGATGAAAGGAATGGAGGAAATTCCAGGTAGTGTGATCTCTTCGATTCGACCCACATAAGGTGTCTGCCCCGGCTGACCGAATATCGGTTCCATGAGAAAACCTGTCAGACCCTGCGCCACCAGTATCAACGCCGTCGCGCTCACTATCTGGTTGCCTCTCCATTTGATACTCGCCCAGGCGTGGAACCAGGAAAACCCGATCCCTATGGGGATGGAAAGCAAGAAACCGAGCCACACGTTTCCGGTGTAATATGTGATCACCACCGAAGAAAACGCTCCAAGGAGCATTATTCCTTCAAGGGCGATGTTCACAACCCCTGTAACTTCACTGAAAACACCTCCAAGAGATGCGAAAAGAAGAGGAGTGGAAGCTGTGAGAGTGAGCTTGTAAAAGAGGGGATTCGAGAAAATGTTCCAGAGCACTTCCAGTATTTTCATCTTTTCACCTTCCTGAACCTGAGAAGGGTTTTAACGATCCTGTCGGCTGCAACGAGGAATATGACGATACCCTGTATGATTGTGACAATGTGTTTTGGTACCCCAACGAACTGCATATTGCTCGATCCAGTCCTCAGAGCGGCTATGAGAAATGAGGCGAAGATGATGCCTATGGGATGGTTTTGTCCGATCAGCGCGATCGAGATTCCGTCGAAGCCCTTCCCGCCGGAGAGTGTTCCTAGGAACCTGTGGTGCAATCCCATCACTTCTAGGGCTCCAGCAAGGCCCGCCAGCGCTCCACTTATTGCCATACACATGACGATGTTCTTTGAGATGTTTATTCCTCCATATTCTGCCGCGTACGGATTGAATCCAACTGCTTTCACCTCATAGCCAGTTTTCGTCTTCTCCAGAACGATGTATATAACCACCGCTGAAAGAATTGAAATCAGAATACCGGAGGTCATTTCTAAAGCGCCAACTGTAACGATAGGAGGAAGTTTGGCAGAAGGAGCGATTTCTGGACTTTTGGGAGTACCCGATCCCACTGCCAGTGGTCCCGTGATGAGGTAAGAGGATATGTAGGTTGCGATCCAGTTCAGCATTATGGTTGACACAACTTCATGTGCTCCCGTTTTTGCCTTCAGATAACCGGCTATAGAGGCCCAGGCGGCACCTCCCAGCATGCCGGCAATCATCGTAAGAGGGATAGCGAGTGCTGGCGGTATTCCTCTCATGTGCATTCCAACGACAGTTGCCAGAATCCCTCCCATGATCATCTGTCCTTCCGCTCCTATGTTGAATAGCCCTGCTCTGAAACCAAATCCAACGGCGAGTCCTGTTAGGATGAGCGGCGTGGTTTTTATCACCGTATCGGCCAGAGCCTGGATATTTCCAAAAGCCCCTTCGATCATGGCTTTGTACGCTATCACGGGGTTTTGCCCGATCAGAATGATCACCACGGCCGCTATAAGAAGTGCTATGATGACCGAAAAGAACGGGACAAGAAATGACCACACCCTGTTGTTCATCTTCTGATCTCCTCCAGTCTTTTACCTGCCATCATGAGCCCTACTTCCTCTGGAGTGGTTTCTTCCGGTTTGACTTCTCCCATTATCTGTCCTTCGTACATAACCAGTATTCTGTCGCTGAGCGAGAAGATTTCGTCCAGTTCCATGGATATGAGAAGAACACCGACACCTGCATCTCTCATCGATACGAGTGTTTTGTGAATGAATTCTATCGCACCCACGTCCAGACCACGTGTCGGTTGAGCCACAACGAGAAGTTCGGGGGAGAAACTCATTTCACGTGCAACGATGATCTTCTGCTGATTCCCACCGGAGAAACTTCCCGCGAGGAGTTCTATGTTTCTCGGCCTGATATCGAACTTTTCAAAAAGTTGTTTTGAAAATCTTTTTATTTCCTTCATGTTGAGAAAACCGCTCTTCACGAAAGGCTCTATCATGTGCCTTCCCAAAATGGTGTTGAAATATGCCGGAAAATCCACTATCAAACCTCTTTTGAGTCGATCTTCTGGAACGTGGAACATTCCGAGATCTCGCAATCTTTTTGGGTCGTATCCCGTTATATCTTCACCTTTGAAGTAGACTCTTCCTCGTTCCGCTCCGCGAAGTCCTGTGATCGCTTCCACCAGTTCGGACTGACCGTTTCCAGCAACACCGGCTATCCCTACTATCTCTCCCCTCTTTACCTCGAAAGAAACTCCCTTTACAGCGTCCAGTTTTCTGTTGTCCTTGACCCAGAGATCTTCTATTTTGAGGAGTGTTTCACCGGCTTCTTTTGGTTTTTTCTCAACCGTGAGAACAACATCTCTTCCCACCATCAATCTCGCTATTTCCTGTGGTGTGGTTTGTGAAGTGATGAGGTTTCCTGTGACCCTTCCCTGCCTCATAACGGTGATTCTATCGGAGATCTCCATCACTTCGTTCAATTTATGCGAAATGAATATGATCGTTTTCCCGCTCTTTTTCAATCGTTTCAAGACTTCGAAGAGTTCCTCTGTTTCCTGTGGAGTGAGGACGGCGGTGGGTTCATCTAAGATGAGAATCTCTGCTCCTCTGTAGAGTGTCTTGATGATCTCTACTCTCTGCTGCAACCCCACGGGCATGTCCTCTATTTTCATATCGACGTCTATTGTTAATCCGTACTCTTCCGAGAGTCTTTTAACTTCTTTCCTCGCCTTTTTCCTATCCAGAAGAATTCCTTTCCTTGGTTCCATCCCGATGATCACGTTCTCGTAAGCCGTCAGGTTGTCAACGAGCATGAAATGCTGGTGAACCATACCTATACCGCTTTTTATCGCGTCAGCGGGACCGGAAAATTCTACTCTTTTTCCGTTTATGTAAATTTCCCCCTCATCGGGCTTTAAAAGGCCGTAGAGCTGTTTCATGAGAGTGGTTTTTCCAGCGCCGTTTTCACCAACGATAGCGTGGATTTCGCCCTTTTCGACGAAGAGATCCACGTGATCGTTTGCCAGAACTCCGGGAAACCTTTTAACGATTCCCTTCATCACAACTGCGTACTCCACCGGATCACCCCTGAAAAGAGGGGGAGGACTCCCCCTCAGAATGGGAATTCGATTTGTGGAACTTCGAAAGCGTCAAGCTCTTCCTGAGTCTCTGGGACTTTCAGAGTGCCTTCTTTCATCAATTTTTCAAGGTAAAGAAGTTCGGCTATGACTCTGTTGGGAACGAGTCCTTTCGTGTACTTCATCGGACTTATTCCAACTGCGTCTTCGGAGATTCCAAGAACCCTGTGCCCACCTTCGAACGTTCCTTCGTACGCCCAGACAACTCCGTAGTAAGACGCTACGTCCACTCTCTTCATCGCGCTTGTCAGAACAGCACCGGGAGCCATGTAATCCTGGTCCATGTCCACTCCTATGGCGAAGAATCCCTTTCCGTTCGTTGTGTAGTAATCTATAAGGTCAACGAGTTTGTCGGAACCAGCCAGTGCTGAGAACTTCTCCCTGGCAGCTTCTATAACTCCGTTTCCACAGGCACCGGAGGCGTGGAACACGATGTCGGCTCCTTCCGCGAACTGAGACATGGCGAGGTCTTTACCCTTCTTCGGATCTTCGAAATCCTGTGTGTAGCCTCTCAAGATTTTCACGTTCTTTTTGTGGAGAACCGAATAGGTCTTTATACCAGCCTCGTAACCGTATCTGAACCTTTCCACGGGGGGTATCGGGATTCCTCCGACGAATCCAACCATTCCGGTCTTCGTCATGGCGGCTGCCACGTACCCCACCAAGAAAGCGGCTTCCTGTTCTTTGAAGGTGAATGTGAGTACGTTCGGGAGAATCTGGCCCTCGGGAGGCGTGATGTCTATTCCCACAAAGTACGTGTCCGGATATTGCTTTGCCACTTTAAAGAGATCATTCGTCATCATGAAACCAACAGCGAACACGAGATCAGCTTCTTCCGCTGCTTTGCTGAGGTTCGGTATGTAGTCGGACTGCTCGTAAGATTGTATCACTTTCGCTTCTATTCCGAGTTCTTCTGCGGCCTGCTTTATTCCTGCCCACGTTCCGTCGTTGAAGGATTTGTCACCGAGTCCCCCGACGTCCGTCACCATAATGACTTTGAAACCAAACAGAGCAACCGCGAAAATCATCAAAGAAATAACGAGAAACTTTCTCATGCTTTCACCCTCCTTTTCATGAAGTTTTTATAGAGAAGAAACAGGGAAACGAATATCAAGAACACCTCGATGTGGAAGGTGTGAGTGGACGAAGTTTCGATGATCAGAGGGAAAATACCGCTTTCCACGAAGACTTCGAGGTGTTTCCATTTGATCATCGAAAGGATGGAAGTGAACAGAGTCGCCGCTGCGGGAAAGAGCAAGTATCTTCCTCCAAGAACAGCGGAGAAGAAAAGCAAAAAGAAAGTGAAGATGCCGATCAATCCATTCATAGTGCGATAAGGTTTCAGCGAAAGATAGCTTTTCTCCGTTGAATAGGAGAAAGAAACACCTGCAATGAGTGGGTACCTTTCAATGGTGTTTGTCAGTTCTCTTTCGAAATCCTGTGAGAATTTTTCGGAAGTGTACGAGGTGATCTTTTTTATGAGCTGGTCCAGTGAATTGATTTCTCTTCTGTATTTTCTGTACCTGGATTTTTCCTGTGAGAGGTAATCACTCAGATCGCCTTCGATTTTACCGGTTAAATCCAATCTGTCTTCGAACCCGGCTGTGGTGAAGAATTTTGAACGTTCATTCAACAGAAAGAAAAGTCCGTTCTTGGTGGGTTCTATCGATTTTAGAGCTCCAATTTTCAACAGTTCTTCTGGTAGAGACCCCAAGGTTTCTACTATTTGCTTTGTGTGTTCTTTGCTTGAAAGAGCGATCGTGTTCATTCTTCTGATGGCCGTTTTCACAGGCGAGTCAGAACCTTCAAACACCTCAAATTTCAGTTGATCGTAATACGGTGAGTTCTCAAAAGCACTATCCATACCCATCTCCCTGATTGAGATGTACGACGGGATGAAAAGGAGGAAAACAAATATCAGTGAGAGCAGTGGATAAAGATACCTTCTTCTGACAAGGAGGATAAAATTGAAAAAGATGAACATGAAAACGACAACTGTCGAAAAGATCATATTTTCAACGGTGTTGAGATACAGCGATTTTGTCACCCAGATGAACAGAATCTCTGCGGCGATGATGAACTGCAGTATCGTTCGATACTTTCTCAGGAAAATCACCAGAAGAATTCCGTAGACGACAAACCGGATCCACCAGAAGTTGGAGATCGATGGCGAGGTGTTTTCAAAAACGTCCGCTACTTCGTTCTGAAGCGCAGAGATATTACTTTCGAATTCTTTCCACAGAAGACTCGCCTGCCTGTTTATGTTTCGAGTGTACTCGGCCTGGTTTTTCGAAGAGGCGATTTCCTCGATCGCTTCTTTTAATTTCGCTTCCAGATCTTCAGGTAGGACTTTCAAAATATCTGGATGAACATCATGATTCACATTGAAAGAGAACCCTGTGTTTCTGATACCCAGGTTAAATTCAACAGGTGGAGGGGTGTTTGTTCCTCCTGTGTAATAGGCTAGAATCCATCTGAGAAGGTTCAACGCGTTGGAGCGAACGAACATTCTGTATTCGGCAAAGAAGGAATTGAAGGCAGGAGAATTTTTCAGGACACTCTCTGAAGGCTTTGAACCGGACATCATGGACTGCAGGTAAGAGAGGAAAAGAACGTTGGAGAGTTTTCTTTCCCAGTTGGTTTCTTTCCAGTTCTGATAGAGCACGAACAGGTAGTCACCCGGAGTCTTTGCAAACTCAGTTTTTTCCACACTTCCTGCAAGAAATCTTCGAAAGATTCTGTACTTTTGAAGTTGAGGGATGTTTTCTTTTACATAACTCACGAATGGATCCTGGGGGAATCCACTTTCGTAATCTTCCACCAGCTTTTGAAACTGTGCGGTGACATTTTCTAAATCGATGGCATAGGAAAGAACGGGTACAACCAGAAATAACAAGAACAGAAAAATCCATTTTTTCATCGTCTCAACTCCCCATTCGGGATTATACTATAGACAAGGGGTGATCAAGAATGAGTGAGAGAAAGATCCCAAAGGAAGTAATTGAAGAAGTGGAAAGGCTCAGAGAGGAGATCGAGTATCACAACTACAGATACTACGTTTTGAACGATCCAGTTATTACGGACGAAGAGTACGATAGACTCATGAGAAGGCTCATTGAACTGGAAAGGATGTATCCAGAACTGGTTACACCGGATTCGCCAACTCAGAGGGTAGGGGGAAAGGTACTCGAAGGTTTTAAAACGGTAAAGCATTCCGTTCCTATGTTGAGTCTGGATAACACGTACAACGAAGAAGAGATTCTCGAATTCGATCGGCGTGTTAAAAAAGCTCTTCAGGAGGCAGAAGTCGAGTACGTTGCCGAGCTGAAGATAGACGGCGTTTCCATAGCTCTTAGATATGAGAACGGAAGGTTCGTTCTGGGAGCGACACGAGGAGATGGAATAGAAGGAGAAGACGTCTCCGAGAATGTGAAAACCGTACGCAGTATTCCACTTCGTCTGAGAAAGCCCGTCACCATAGAAGTGAGAGGGGAAATATACATGCCTGTGGATGAATTCAAAAGATTGAACGATGAAAGAGAAGAAGAAGGACTTCCTCCCTTTGCCAACCCAAGGAATGCCGCTGCAGGAACGCTTCGGCAGTTGAACACGGCTCTTGTTGCGGCAAGGCGTCTGGATTCGTTCATTTACTATGTGGTTCATCCTGAAAACTACGGTCTGAAAACACAATGGGAAGCTCTTCAGTTTCTGAAAGAACTCGGTTTCAAGGTGAATCCACACTCCAGACTGTGCAAAAACATTCAGGAAGTGATCGATTACTGGAAGGAATGGAAAGAAAGAAAAAGGGAGTTGGATTATTGGGTTGATGGCGTTGTGGTGAAGGTGAACAGATTCGATTTCCAGAGAATTCTCGGTGAGACATCGAAAGCACCACGATGGGCTATCGCGTTCAAGTTTCCTGCTGAGCAGGCAAGAACTAGGGTGCTGGATGTCACCATCCAGGTTGGAAGAACAGGTGTTCTCACACCCGTTGCCGAGCTCGAACCCGTTCAGCTCGCTGGAACGATCGTGAAGAGAGCTTCACTGCACAATTTCGAGTACATAAGAGAAAAAGATATCAGAATAGGAGACTACGTCTTTGTGGAAAAAGCCGGTGGAATCATTCCTCAGATAGTCAAATCGATACCAGAATTGAGAACTGGCAACGAAAAGGAAATAAAACCACCCGATAAGTGCCCTGTCTGTGGTGGGAAAGTAGGAAAGTTGAATCCCGACGAGGTTGCTATCAGGTGTCTAAACCCGCATTGTCCTGCTAAACTGAAGAGAGCTTTGAGGACTCTGGTTTCCAGAGAGGCTCTCGATATTGAAGGACTCGGGGAGAAGCTGATAGACAGACTAGTCGATGCTGGTCTCGTAAAGGATATAGCAGATATCTTCTACCTTACTCCTTTCGATCTCGCTCAGCTTGGACCGGGGATCGGTCAGCGAACGATAGCGAAGATTCTCCAAGAGATAGAAGAGGCGAAGAAGAGACCGCTTCACAAACTGATAACGGGTCTTGGAATTCCCATGGTAGGTCAGAAGACGGCAAAGATTCTCGCGGAGCATTTCAAATCCCTGGAAGCAATTGCAGATGCTTCTTATGAAACACTAAAGGACATACCGGGAATCGGTCCAGAAATCGCAAAGAGCATCGTTGAGTACTTCCGAAATCCAAAAACAAGGGAAATCATTGAAAAACTCAAAAAAGCCGGAGTGAAGCTCGAAGAGAAAGTTGTGAAACTCGATATCCTGAGGGGATTGACTTTCGCCGTGACAGGTACCTTGAAGAACTTTACAAGGGAAGAAATAATAGAGTTCCTCGAGAAGCTGGGAGCAAAAGTCGTCAACTCTGTGAGCAGGAACACGGATTATCTCATAGTGGGTGAAAATCCCGGCTCCAAGTACGAAAGAGCGAAGATGTTGAAAGTAAAAATGATGAGTGAGGAAGAATTCCTCGAGTTTGTCAGAAAAAGAGCAGAATTGAAGGGATACAACTTCGACGAGATAATGAGGAGTTGGAAGGAATGGAGTTGATATTCGAGGGAAAACCACTGAAGAGCTTTTGTTTTTCGATGGTTTTCAACATTGGCTGGAGACACGAACCTCCTGAATTGCGAGGTTCTCTGTTGAGAACCTTCGATGACCTTGTGGGAATTCTGAAGAAAGAACTTCCCGAATACTTCGATGTTTCAAAGCACATTGATGCGGAATTCTCTAAACTCAAGGTCTGGGGAACTTCTGACGAAGCGGAAAGTCTTCTGGAGGCAGTTCGCAAATTGCTGGCACTCCCTCCACAGATCTTCCTGGAAATTGGTGGTGGGTTGATCTTTTCAGTGGCAGCCGGTGCCATGAAATCGGAAGTGTTGAAGGAATTGGAAAAAATGAAATTTCCCAAGCCTTCAAAAGCTCCAAAGGTTCATATCAGACCGAGAAATTTCTTCAAGACGTTTAACCTGAGCAGGTTAGAAACAATATTTCTTTACAGTTTCCTAAGAGAAACAGCGGGAGAGGTCTTCCTGGAGCTTTCGGCGATTGGAGATAGAATACACTATGGAAAGAACTTCCGTCTTTCTCCATTTCATGAAATCTCTAAGTACAAGGACAGATTCAAAGCCTCATTGGCTAAACAATTGGAGACAACAGAAGGAACGGTTGACCTCCTTATAAATCTGAACATTTTCAAAAAAGAAAAGGTCTTGATAAGAGATGCACTGGAGGAACTGGAAAATCTGGATCTTTTGAAAAAGATAGACACGATTGATAAGATGTTCAGGAGGGTCTCGAGTTGAACATAGAGAGAGCGGATTTTGTTGACAGAGTGAAAATCTTCGTGAAAGCCGGTGACGGAGGAAACGGTTGTGTGAGCTTCAGAAGAGAGAAATACGTTCCAAAGGGTGGCCCTGATGGTGGAGACGGCGGTGATGGAGGATTCGTCTTCCTCAGGGCCAATCCTTCCGTCTCCACATTGATAGAGTTTGTGAATAAGAGGAAATTCGTGGCAGAAAACGGAAAGCACGGCATGGGAAAGAAAATGAAAGGAAGAAACGGTAAGGATCTTTTCATAGACGTGCCGGTAGGGACTGTGGTCAAGGACGCCGTTACTGGAGAAGTCATCGCCGATTTGAACGAACCGGGAAAGATCGTATGTGTGGCACGTGGTGGAAGAGGTGGGAGAGGGAACGCCCATTTTGCAACATCCACAAAGCAGGCTCCTTTGATAGCAGAACGCGGCGAAAAAGGTGAGTCCAGATGGCTCGAACTTGAACTGAAGATACTGGCAGATGTTGGACTCGTTGGATACCCGAACGTGGGAAAGTCTTCCCTCATATCGCGCATCAGCAACGCAAGACCCAAGATAGCGAATTATCCGTTCACAACACTCATACCTAATCTGGGAGTGGTGAAATACGATGACTTCAGCTTTGTGGTGGCGGACATTCCCGGTCTCATCGAAGGTGCAAGTGAAGGAGTAGGTCTTGGAAACGTATTTTTGAGGCATGTTGAAAGGTGCTACTTGATAGCCCATGTGATCGATGTGAGTGGCTATGAGAGAGAAGATCCGGTGAGAGATTACTTCGTCATAAGAGAAGAAATGAAGAAGTACTCCCCGTTCCTTTTGGAGAAGCCCGAAATAGTGGTTGCAAACAAGATAGACCTTCTCGGCAAAGAAGAACGGGAGAAAATTCTGAAGAGACTGAGAGATGCTACCGACCGAGAGGTGATCCCTGTCTCTGCTGTGACAGGTGAAGGAATAGATCTGCTTGTTTCGAAGCTGGCCTCCATCGTCAGGGAAATGAAGGTAGAGAAACCAGAAAGAAAAGAAGAAAGATTCGTGAAGCCTTCACCTGTCTGGAGGAGGCTTCCTGAGAAATTCCATTTAGAGGTCGTCAAAGAAGATGAGGGATACTGGGTGGTTGAAGGAGAGAACCTTAGAGTCTGGATAGAGAGATTCGACCTGAATCAGAGGGACGCGAGATTGATGCTTTTACAGGTTCTGGAGAAAAACGGTCTAAACAATAAGTTAAAAGAAGCCGGGGTGAAGGAAGGGGATGTTGTCAGGATCGGAGACTTCGAGTTTGAATACAGGGAATAGAATAGGCATATTTGGGGGCTCGTTCGATCCCGTTCATACCGGTCATGTACTTGTGAGTGTCTATACGCTTGAAATTCTCGATCTGGATCGGTTGATCGTTGTACCCGTTTTCAATCCGCCACACAAGAAAACAGTCGCCCCCTTTGAAAAGAGATTCGAGTGGTTGAAAAAAGTCTTCGAAGGGATGGAGAAGGTGGAAGTGAATGATTATGAGAAGAGGAGAGGGGGCGTTTCTTACTCTATCTTCACGATAGAGTATTTTTCAGAGATCTACAAAACAAAACCGTTCTTTATCGTTGGTGAAGATGCGCTCTCCTACTTTGAGAAATGGTACAGATACCGCGATATCCTAAAAAAATCCACCCTGGTTGTTTATCCGAGGTACTGCGGGAAACCTTATCATGAGCACGCCAGGAGAGTATTAGGAGATCTGAGCGAGATTGTGTTTCTGGATATGCCTATCGTTCAAATTTCTTCTACGGAGATCCGCGAAAGGGCCAGACTCGGGAAGACTTTGAAAGGGTTTGTACCAGAGGAGATCAGGAAGGAAGTGGAGGTTTTCTATGGAGGTTAAAGTCGGTCTTGCGCCGATGGCTGGATACACTGATTCAGCATTCCGCACTCTGGCTTTCGAATGGGGTGCGGATTTTGCTTTCTCTGAAATGGTGAGTGCAAAGGGTTTTCTCATGAACTCTCAAAAAACAGAAGAACTCTTACCACAACCACATGAAAGAAACGTGGCGGTCCAGATCTTTGGAAGCGAACCGAACGAACTTTCTGAGGCAGCGAGGATTCTCTCTGAAAAGTACAAGTGGATAGATTTGAACGCTGGTTGCCCTGTGAGAAAAGTTGTAAAAAAAGGAGCAGGCGGAGCTTTGTTGAAAGATTTGAGACATTTTCGATACATTGTGAGGGAGCTCAGAAAGAGTGTTTCTGGCAAATTTTCTGTGAAAACTCGCCTTGGATGGGAGAAAAATGAAGTCGAGGAGATATATCGAATACTCGTTGAGGAAGGGGTGGATGAGGTATTCATTCACACGAGAACGGTGGTTCAGAGTTTCACTGGGAGGGCTGAATGGAAGGCGTTGAGTGTTCTGGAAAAGAGAATTCCTACCTTTGTGAGTGGTGATATCTTCACTCCAGAAGACGCCAAGAGGGCTCTGGAAGAAAGCGGATGTGATGGTCTTCTGGTAGCGAGAGGTGCTATAGGAAGACCTTGGATTTTCAAACAGATAAAGGATTTCCTCCGAAGCGGAAAGTACTCTGAACCGTCCCGGGAAGAGATTCTTAGAACGTTCGAAAGACATCTCGAGCTGTTGATAAAGACGAAGGGTGAAAGAAAAGCGGTTGTGGAAATGAGAAAGTTTCTGGCAGGTTATACAAAAGATCTGAAAGGCGCAAGGAGATTCAGAGAGAAAATTATGAAAATAGAAGATGTTCAAAATCTAAAAGAAATGTTTTATAATTTCATCAAGGAGGTGTGAGCATGTTTTCTGCAAAGGAATTGCTGAACATAGCGGTCAGAGTAGAGAAAGAGGGAGAAGAGTTTTACAGAAAAATTGCCGAACGTTTCACTCAGCCGGACATAAAGGAATTTTTCTCTTACATGTCCAGACAGGAAGCCGAACATGCCAGAACCTTTGAAAAGATCGGAGAAGAGGTGGGAGCCGAAGAGGAGACTTACCTCGATATGGAAGACACCGAAGAATATCTCAAAAGCTTTGTGGAGGGGAAATTCTTTCCATCTCCTGAAGTTATGGAAAGATATCTGAAAGAAAAGTCTGTCGAGGAAGCAATAGATTTTTCTATATCGGTTGAAAAGGAAACCATCATCTTTTATTACGAAATTTTAGAGCTCTTGAAGAATGAGAAAGCAAGATCTCTTGTTAAAGGTATTATAGAGCAGGAAAAACAGCACGTGGTAAAACTCCTCAGGATAAAGGGGATGATCACCTGATATGCCTTTCTACAAATACGTGGCCGTGGAGGGGAATGGCAAGAAAATAACGGGGGTCATAGAGGCAGAGAACAAATTGAAAGCGATATCGATCCTTTCTGAGAGAGGATTGATGGTTGTTCGTGTGGAGGAGAGAAAAAAAGCGCAGAGAAGTTCAACGTTTTTCCAAATCTCAATCAGCGAAATAGCTACGTTCTGCCGACAGCTTTCCATAATGATTTCAGCCGGTATAAGGATAAAAGAAGCGTTGAACATTCTGGCACGTCAAACGGTTTTTTCAAGACGTTTCAGAAAAGTTATACTGGAAATCGCTCTCAACGTTGAAACGGGGGACTCTTTAGCAGAAGCTTTCAGAAAAACAGGTGTTTTCGACAACGTTTTGATCAGTATGTTAGAAGCGGGAGAAGAAGGTGGAGTCCTTGACAGAACCCTGAAGAGGGCTGCGGACTTTTACGAAAGTATGAAAAGACTTCAGGATGAGGTAAAATCTGCCATGGCTTATCCTCTCTTTGTTCTCTTCTTTGCAGTGGTAATTGTCCTTGTGATCAGTTTCTACATACTCCCCAACCTCGTCAGGGCTTTTGGAACTTCTATTCCACTCTCACCCACGATTCGGTCTCTTCTGAAAGCCAATGAATTTTTGAGTGAAAACTGGCCGTGGTTCTCGGTGCTTGTGACGGGTATCATAGCCGGTATTTTCGTTTTGATGAAGTCAAAATACGGTGTTTACATAAAGGAATATCTATCCTTTATTTTTCCACCTGTCAGGAAGCTCAGACAGAACATGGGGCTCGAACGATTTGCCAGAACACTGGGAATTCTTGTGGGTAGTGGTGTCAGAATAACCGATGCCATAAAGATGGCCGCTCAGGCTTCCAGTTCACCTTCCATTATCAGAAAAACCGAAGAAATGGTTCGGAAGATATCTGAAGGTAAAACCCTTCGAGATACTTTTGCAGAAAGTGGAGTTTTTCCACAATTGATTTATGAGATGATCGGAACAGGAGAAGAGACTGGAAAAGTCGACGAAGTGATGGAAAGAGTGGCCGACTTCTACGAGGACATAGTGAAAAACAGTGTGAAGCAGCTTGTTTCTCTGGTAGAGCCTCTATTGATAGCAGGTGTTGGTGGATTTGTGGCTTTCCTCGCGTATTCGATATACACCACGGTATTCCAGCTTCAGAGGAGTATAGGTGGATGAACATTATCGAAGTTCTCATCGTCATCGCTATTTCATTGATGATAATGGGATTTTTCATACCAACTCTGATGTTCAAGCTGGGAAAAGATCATCAGGCTGTTGCTTTTAAGGTGATGACGATTAGAATGATTGAAAAAACATCCAGAAACGGACTTTTGATAATAGAAGACAATGGAAAAATAGTAACTTACGATCCTCATAAGAATGAAAAGAAAATCTATGAATTTCCATTCATTTTTCTCTCCAAAGTAGCTGTAGATGGAGAAGACATCACTTTCAAAAATGGATTTGTCTCCACAGCAGGTACTGTCTATGGAGATGGGTGGTGGATCACCGTGGAACCAGTCACTGGCAGAATGAGATTGTACGGGGGGAGATAGCTTGCAGCTTTTCTACAATGATATCCTTTCCCTAAATTGGTGTTCACATTGTGTGGAGATATCCCGTGCGAGAATGAGAGGGTCCAAATTGAAGCTGTTAGATCACAAATTATCTCTTCTGGAAATAACAGATGAGGAGAAATCAGATGAAATTATACTGAATCTTTCAAGAAACGTGAAAAAAGATCTTGAAGATATAGTCGTTGCGAACGTGTCCATGGAAAACGTGCTGGTGATGAATATAAAAGTTCCTCCTACGTTGAACAAGCAAAATGCTGTAGAGTATGCCACGATGGAAATATCAAGAAATCTTGGTATACTCCCTGAACAGCTTGTTGTTGCTCCGTTGGATATTCGTGGCGGTGAAGGATTGTTTTTTGTTTCAAAGGTTGATCAGGTGAAGAGTTTTGTAACAGACCTCATGAAAAAAGAATTCCCAGAAACGGATGTGGTTATTCCCGATATCGTTAAATATCTTGAAGTGTTCGAATTTTATTTTGGGAAGCGTTTGAAAGGAACCAGTGTTCTTACGGTGATTTCTTTCTTGAGTGACTATTATTCCATAGTTGTTCTCGAAAACAACCACTATCGTTCCCTCAGGTTGCTCTTTTCGATGTTCTGGGACTATATGGACATTGTGGTGGAGAACACTGGTATTCAACCCAAGGAATTGATAGAAGGAACAGTGAATGTTGATCTTAGTTTCTTGCAACCATATTTTGGAGATTTTTTGATCGAACTCGACAGAGAAGTCAAAGTGTCTTTGGATGAAGTCAATCTGAGCAGGGTCAATCAGTTCTTCTACATCGTTGATCCTCCAATCTTTTCACCAGTTCTTTCTCAGTCACTGGAAAAGTTCGAAGGAGTAGCATTGAAGCAAGGAATCGTTCCTTCTTTCAAACCTGGTATATCTTTAGGAACCCTTGGTTTGATGATAAGGGGGGGCAGGGAAATTGGAAAAGTTAAACATCTATCCGTTTAAGAAGCGAAAGGTAAAGTTATCTACTTTTCTGGTACTGTTGGCCGTTATGTTGCTGCCACCCGTTTCCTTTAATATTTACTTTAGTTATGCGAAAGAACAAATGATAGAAAGACTGCAAAGTGATTACTCCGAGGTTTTGAGAGCATATTCTGTGAAGCTTTCGAAAGATTCTTCCAAAAATCTGGAGGAAATCTCCCGTGTGGAAAGCGTTTTTATGAACCAAATAAAATCATTGGAAGTGAGAGTCAATCAACTGAATGCTTTCCTTGATAAGAGGAAGAAATGGGAGGATTTTGTGAAGGTTTTGCTGAATATTTTTGAAGATCAGAATCGCACTCTGTGCTATCTTGATTTCTCTCAGGAAAAAGCCATTGTTGAGTTTTACGAAGTTTCCAAAAACGTTGTAAGTAGTACTTTTCAAAACTCGAATGTGAGTACAAGTCTCCTGTTTGAAGAAAAACTACCGGAAGGTTTTTACCTGAGAAAGTACAGGCTTGAGTACGAGGCGGTGGAAAAGTGAGGGGAATAAACAGGAAGTTCGCTATCTGGTTCGCCGTTTTGACTCTCCTCGTGCTGGTCTTTGGCTTTGTGGTACCAGATTTTGTGATTTTCATGTTCAACACAAAGGAGTTAGAACAACGACTTCAAAACCTGGCACCTGCTTTCAAGGTTTTCACCTTGAAGCAAAGGGAATACGAGGAAATAATAAAGACGATCATGAATACACCTGAATTTCAATACAATTTCACCGAAAAAGAAATCAGTGTTGAAGAAGTTGAAGATCTCTTAAAGGAACTTGCTGAGACACGAAGGGTGACAGTGAAGACCTTGACCATTGATGCGAAAAGAGTTATACCGATCAACTTTTTCGGTACTTCAATATCTCAACCCAGTGTGAAGATCTCCCTTGAATTGGAAAGGGTGAAACAATGAACCGAAGAACAGTGATTCTTCTCGTAATTATGGGGGTTGTGTGGTCATTTGTTCTTTTCTATTTATTCGCTGGCAACAGAGAATCCGGAACTCTTCAGGTGGAAAGGCCAACGGATTTTACGGCGCTGGTGAACAAAATACAGATCAACCCCTTGCTCAAGAAAACGGCTCAGGAAAATCCTCCAGAATTCTCGTACAGGGTTTTCAATTCCGTGACGCTCAGCTTTGGGAAAGAGGCGGCTGACACTCTGATTGTGACACTTCCTACCCTGAAATATCGATTCCTGGGTTTCATAAGAACGGGTGATGGATTAAAAATATTTCTCTCCGATGGAGGAAAGCTCTTTGAGGTGTCGGGCGAGAGCCCAACTTTTGGGAATTATGTGGTCACCTACGTTTCGAGTCTCGGTGTTCTGGTTCTCGACGTGGAAAATGGTAGATTTTTTTCAATAAGATGAGGAGGGGTGGTATCTGTGAGGAGAATACTTCTTATTCTTGTCATGTTGATGTTCAGTGTGTTGTTCTCTGCAGAGCTCGTAGGGGTACTTCCTAAGATAGAGAATGATCGGGTGATCATAGAGATCCAGATTTCTTCACCGGTTGAAGATGTTTCGGCAGAAATGAATTCTTCAAAGACTGTGTTCTCCATTTTCATGAAAGGGGTTCAAATGAAGATCAGCAGGTTCATGGTTCCCGTTGGTGTTGGTCCTGTTGAAGGTGTACGAGTGGTGAACGTTGGCAATGGGGTTATGGTATCCGCGAGTCTGCTGGTCCCATTCTCAGGGAGTTACCGCGTAGAAGACAAAACGATAGTGATGGAATTCCCAAGAAGTAAGGAAAGAATCGATGTGTCCTTTGAAAACATGCCTTTCGAAGATATGGTGAAATATCTCGCTGAAAGGTTAAATCTCAACGTGATTGTTTCCGATAGCGTCAAAAGTGCAACAACGAGTTTGAAGCTGAACGATGTCACACCCGAAGATGCGCTGAGAGACCTTCTTGTTACGTTCGGAGAGGTTGCCTACGCTTATTTCCCGGATGGAACTATGTTCATAGGAAAATACGAAGAAGTATCCGGAAGGTTTCAGAGATTCTGGGGTATATACAGGGTAGAGAACCAGACCGTCGCCGACAGGATAAAGAGTCTCATTTCTCAGGAAGCCATGATAGACTACCTTCCGTCGAAATCTGTTCTCTTCGTCTATGGAACCTCGGAAGAACATGACCTCGTGGCGAGCCTTCTTTCTGTTTCTCCACCCCTCCAGCAAAAGGAAGTTTCCTTTTCGGTAGATTCAGGGAGAGTGGAAGAGCTCCTGACCGCTCTCAAAAGTGTGTATCAGTTCGAGTATCATCTCTTAAAGCCGGTATCCAGAATGATTCTTGTGGGAGATTCTGAGACGATTTCGAAAGTGGAAAGATATATCAAGATTTTGGAAACTCGCGAGCAGGTGTCTGTAGAAGAACAGGTCCAGATTCCGGCTAAAAAATTTGTCTTTTATGCCTACGACCCAGAATCCGCTGCTTCGCTTATCACTTTGCTTCTCGGAATAGATGCCCAGCCTTTCAAGGACATGAACTTGGTGGTGTGCCAGGTGCCAATAGATGAAGAACAGAAGCTGATTGATTTCATCGCGGAAAACAATCTGGAACTCGGTGAGATGTTCTATCTGGATATTAAAAAAGGTGAAGAGGATTTTCTCAGAGAAGCGGCACAGTTTCTTGGAATACCGGATTCAAGGCTGAAATTTCTCAACATCGATGGTGAGAATGTAAAAGCCGCTATCTCAGTTCCAAAAGCAGCCTATGAGAAAGTATCCCCCGTTCTGGAAAAATTGTTGTCACTCAGAAGAAAGAATTTCATCGTGAAAAGTGTGGAATTGAAAGAGGAGATTCAGCAGGAGATGATAGACGCGATAACGAGAATGTACGGGGTTTCTATGGAAAAAATAGGGAACTTCCTCTTCATAGAGGGAGCCAGGAGTTCCGTTGAAAACGTTGAAGAGCAACTGAAGAAACTCCTGAGTGAACACACACAATTTTTGAAAATCGCCTTAAAAACTGAGAATGTGGAAGATTTGGGCAGATTCATGAAGGAAAAGTACGGTGTTGAATTCGAGTACTTTTCTTCTCTGAAGGTGGCAATGCTGAGTGGGAAGGAAGAAGAAAACGTTCAAAAGGCCGCTGAAGAGTTGCAGATAATTTCTTCGGAGGAGAGGATCATAAGATTCGTGAAAAAGACTGAGAATGTACCGATCGATAAAGCGAAAAACGTTGTTTTGCAACTGTACAGTGTATCCATAGAAGAGTTAGGGAATGAACTTGTCGTCATCGGTGAAAGAGAAGAAGTCGAAAAGGCTGCTGATCTTCTTCAGAAAATCTTCTCTTCTGAAGTAGAGATCTCACGCGACTTTGTGAAGTTGCCCGGCTGGATTGATGAACCAGAGAAACTCCTCGAAGTTGTGAAAAACAGCGCCGGAATCACTTATGAAATACTGGACGGAGTAGTTTACTTTGAAGGGACAAAGGAGAACGTCGAGAAGGCAAAGGAACTCTTCTCAGACATAGTGGAAAAACTTGGAGAAGTACGTAAGGAAGAAACAGTGGAATTCCTCGAAGCGAATTCTTCCTTCCCTGTTGATGAATTTATAAACCTCTCCGGTAAGCTGTATCCGGATGTTACCTGTTTCAGTCTCGATCAACTGGGCCTTCTGGTTCTCAAGGGATCTTCAGAAGCGGTGGAAGATCTTTCGAGCATGTATCGTTCTTTCTTCGAGAGACACCAGAAGATAGTGAAAGAAAACGTGTTCGATCGGCTCATGCTGGAAGTTCCGAGCGGTTTTTCTTTCGAGGAATTCAAGACCTTCCTGGAAGTCCTCGTTCCAGAAGTCAAACAAGTTGTCTATCTTGACAAGTTGAACCTGCTTCTGGTGGAAGTTCCTGTTTCACAGTCAGAGAGAGTGAAAAGTCTCCTCGATACGTTCTTGAAAAAGGAAGAAGCTGTATCAGAAAAGAAAGCGGTGAAAAGTGTCACCATACCTTCCGGTGTGAATCCTGACGAACTTTCTTCTTACTTGAAGAAACTCCTCAGAAATGTCGAGATCACGGTCTTCCCGAACATGGGCCAGATGATCGTAGAGGGGCCAGAGAACGAAGTGGAAAAAGCTGTAGAACTCGTAGAAGCGGAAAAAGAAAAGATCGTTTTGAAGGAAAGGAAAGACTACGTGAAAGTTTTGGATGGTAAGTTGACTATAAACGCAGAGGATGCTTCGCTTTACGATCTTCTCGAAGAGATCGCCAGTGAACTCGGAATTTCGGTGATGTTTGTTTCCATCCCTTCGGAGAAGATCACGATGAAGGCAGATAATGTCGCATGGGAAAAGTTTATTGATCTGATCTCTCAGAACTATGGTTATTTATTTGACAACAAAAACGGTGTGTACGTTGTCTCAAAACCCAAACAGGATCTTGCAAGGCGCTACATCTACGATGTGCCGCACAATTTCGATCAAATAAAGGCTTTGATCGAATTCTACGGAGGAACGGTCTATGTGGATTCTCTGAACAACTTCATGGTGGTAACAGGGATTTCTGAGACGATAAAGAAAGAGCTGGATAATATCATAGAAAAATTGAAAAAGCCGACGAAACAGATAGAGATATCCGCAAAGATAGTTGATAGATCTTTGATTGACAGATTGAGTAAAGAAACTGGTCTCGAATTGACTGGAGAAAATGTGAATGTAGGGTCCTCTGGCGTAGAGATATCTTTTTCCGTGACCGACTACCTTGATTTCGAAAAGATCTTCGGAGAGATTTTGAACAATACCCTTTCCCTTCAATTCTCATATCAAAAGACCAACACTCTCGATGACATTCTTGCAAGTCCCAGAATCGTCACCACCAGCGGAAAAGAGGCGAGAATATTGATAGGTGACAGAATACCGTACGTTACAGATACCAACGGAGACGGAACTCCAGAAGTGCAATTCCTCGAGACCGGTATAGAACTCAGTATCACACCGTTCGTGCGAAGCGACGACACCATAGAGCTCGATCTCTTTGTGAAGGCCAGTGAACCCGGAAACTACATAAATGAAGTGCCGGGGGAAAGGACGCGAGAAGCCCAGACGCACCTCATCGTGAAGAATGGAAGTACCATAACGATAGGAGGTTTGATCAGAGAAGTAACGAACGTGACAGAAAGCAAGCTACCTTTCCTCGGTGATCTACCGGTGATAGGTCAGTTCTTCAGAACAAAGTCCGAAAACAAAGAAAAACGAGATCTTGTCATATTCCTCACCGTGAGGGTGGTGGAACCATGAAAAGAAAGCCGGCTGTGGCCGGCCTCTTCTATCCTTCCAGGAGAGATGAACTCATCGAACAAATCAGGATGTGCTTTCTTGACAAAAGGATTGGGCCGGGCAAGTTGCCTGGCCCTGTCGAAACAAAGCTTCAAAATCCCATTGGCCTTGTCTCTCCCCATGCTGGTTACATCTACAGTGGGCCTGTTGCTGCGTGGGGATTTCTCGAGGCAGTTAAGTTCGGCGAACCTTCTGTCGTGGTTATTATCGGACCAAATCACACGGGTCTGGGAAGGCCTGTGGGTGTGTGGCCAGAGGGGGAATGGGAGACTCCACTTGGAGTCGTTCCGGTGAATGAACGAGCAGTGGAGATCATCTTGAGCAATTCCAGATACGCCGAGGAAGACTTCATGTCTCACATCAGAGAGCATTCTATTGAGGTCCAAATTCCGTTTCTTCAGTTTGTGTTCGGAGAGGTTTCCATAGTTCCCATATGTCTGATGGATCAAAGTCCTGCGGTTGCTGAAGATCTCGCGAGCGCTTTGGCAAAACTCGTGGCTGAGTTTCCGGGTGTTCTGATAATAGCCTCAACGGATCTGAATCACTACGAGGATCAGAGAACAACTCTGAGGAAAGATTCTTATATCATAGAAGCGATAGAAGGTATGGATCCAAGTCTTCTATACGAATATCTCGTGAGAGAAGATATCAGCATGTGTGGGTACGGTGGAGTGGCCACCATTTTGAACATGGATTTTGAGAATGTCAGGATTTTGAAACACGCGACCAGCGGAGACGTTTCGGGCGATACGCTGGAGGTTGTTGGATATCTCAGTGCGATCCTCTTCTGAGAATCTCTTCGAGTTCTTCTATTTTCAGAAGTTTCGAAAACAACACATAAACGAACACACCGATCAGTACCAGAAAGATCGTTCCGAGATTCCCTTTGAATGAACCTCTCAGTAGAAGAATCACAGTTCCCATGACCGCAGAAGCCAGGCTGATTTTGAAAATCTTTTTGTCGAAGGAAGGTTTCATCCTTAAAGCGAGAAAAACGAATCCTGCAATGTATGAAACACTCGTCGCAAGTGCGATGCCCGAGGCTCCCATGGTGAAACCGAGTATCACGTCGAGCGATATGTTCACAGCAGAAACGAGCAGAGTGGCAAAGAAGGGAGTCTTCACTTCTTTCGAAGCGTGATAGGCTCGGGATAAAAGGTTAAACAGGGACACAAAACACAATCCAATTGCGTACATGAAGAGTATCTGAGCCGATTTTTTCACATCTTCATGGGTGAACGCTCCATATCCGAAAAGTAGAGAAATGATTCTCTCGGAAAGAGCCATCAATCCAATCGAGGAAGGAAGCGTCAGAAAGAGGCTTTTGCTTATGAAATCTTTCAGATTCTCGTGAAAATCCCCTTCGCTTTCGCTGAGGGTGGACAGTGCAACGGTGGATACCGCAACACCAAAGATACCGAGTGGAAGCTGGTAAAGACGACTGGAAAGCTGGATCAAAGAGAGAGAACCTGGGTCTAAAAAAGAGGCAACGTTCACATCGATCAGTGTGGTTACTTGAGAGACTGCCATTGTCATAAACGTTCCAAAGAAGAGTCTGTAGAATTCTCCAAGGCCTTTGAATGTTGGTCTGTATCGAAATTTTCCGAAGGGAAGTAAAACCAGTAGTGCAGCCAGACCTCCTATCGTGAATCCGGCGGCTGCCCACCTTACATCACCGAATAGACATCCCACTATCACACCTACGTTCGAAAACATCGGAGTCAACGCGGGAAGGAAGTATCTGTGTGAGGCGTTGTGTACCGAATAAAAAACTGCCCACACAAAAACGATGGTTATGAATGGAGCTGTCAGGCGTATGAGATCGGCTGCCAGCGATTTCACTTCTTCGTCGGCACCTGTGGCGAAGATAGATGCCATGAAGTAAGGAAAAACTTCGGAAAGAAAGACAATGACGAGAGTAACAAGCCCGAGAGAGGTGAGTACGGCCGAGGTGAATTGTGCTTTTTCTTCTTTGTTCTTCAGCTTTTTGTAGATTGCCATGAAGGCTGAGCTCATCGCACCCTCAGCGAAGGTCCTCCTGAGGAAGAACGGAAAGACTATGGAAACATAGTAGGCATCGAGAGTAGAGGAAGCACCGAAGGTTTTTGCGAGAATTATATCACGAACGAGACCCGTGATACGGGAGAAAAAGGTTCCCAGAGAGAAAGCGAGCGTTTTCTTTATGCTGGACACTTTTCTTCCTCCTGATTCAAGTTTGCAAAAAAGCACCCGATAATATTATACGGAAGGAGGTGGAATGATGATAGACAGAATAAACGGACCGGGAGACATAAATCCCATCGAAGGAATAAAGAAGCCTTCTGTAGAAAAATCAAAGGAGAAGAGGAAAAAGGAAAGCACCGATAATGTGGAACTTCGACACGTTGAAGATGTCAGAAAATTCGCTGAAGAGGCGAAAAACATCTCAACTGTCCGCGAACAGCTGGTAGAGGAGCTGAAAAAAGCCATAGAAAGTGGGAATTACTTCATCGATACCGAAAGACTTGCCCGAAAAATTCTGGAGGAGCTGTCCGAATGAGAGAGGAATTGAAGAGGGTTCTCACAGAGAAGATAAGACTCATGGAGAACATGAGGAATCTTCTAGAGGAAGAATTAGAAGCGATCATAAATAAGGACTTCGAACGTCTTGAAAGCATCCTGCCGCGCATTGAGGAACTTTCCGTTTCTATGGAAACCTGCAACGAGAGATTGAAATCTTCACTGGAATCACATGGAAATGGCACAAAGCTCATCGATCTTCTGGAAATCTACAAGGACGATGAAGAAATGCTCTCAGAGCTAAGGAGTTTCTTTGAAACGCTGAACAAGTTGGTCTTCGAGATAGAAAAGTTAAAACAGGCAATAGGTTTTCATTTGAATTACATAGATTTTGTGTTCAATCTCCAGAGGAATGAACTCACCTACAATCGAAATGGATCCTTCGATAGAGACGGTCCTTCGATGTTCAACGGGAGGTCCTGAATATGCCTGATATGTCCATGTTTGGAATACTCAACACAGCGCTCACAGGAATACACGCGCACAAGTTGGCGATGAACGTTGTGGGGCACAACATCGCAAATGCCAGCACACCCGGTTACTCGAGACAGAGACCAGTCATAGAGGCGAATCCTCCCATCCCCCTCACTACCCTGACACAGCCTTCTTTTCCCTTGCAGATGGGAACCGGTGCAAGGGTTAAAACGATTGTGAGGTTGAGAGATGCCTTCCTCGACGTTCAGTACAGACAGGTGAACAACAGATACAACTACTGGGACACTGTCCTTTCCAACCTTCATTTCATAGAGCAGCTTCTGGCAGAGCCAGGTGAAGATGGTATAAGAAGCCTTGTGGACAACTTCTGGAACGCTTTCAAAGAAGTCATGTCCGACCCCAGCAGCACAGCCTCGAAGGCGGAGGTTGTTTCCAGGGCACAGCAGATGGTTTCTCAGATAAAAGATTTCTACGGAAGACTGGAGCAGCTCAGAGAAGATATAGACGATGAGATCGTTCAGAGAGTGTCCGAGATAAACCAGATGATAAAAAGACTGGCAGATCTCAACAACAAGATCAGAACCAGCATGATGCTCAACTCTCCACCGAACGACCTTCTCGATGAAAGAGACAGGATCCTTGACGAGCTCTCCAATCTTGCGAATATCAACTACACCGAGGCGGAAGATGGCCAGATCACCCTGAGGATAGGAAATCAGATCGTTTTGAACGGTTCTACTTATAGAGAGCTTAGGGCGCTGGAAAGACCTTACGGAAAAGGATACCATGAGCTCTTCGTTGGAAACTCTCAGTTGATTCTCTCGGATGGGAAGCTGAAGGCGTTGATGGATCTGAGGGATTCCAGCATAGTGAAGTACATGAGAAAACTCGATGAATTCGTGCTTTTTATAACGGACTCATTGAATCTTGTTCACAGGGATGGTTTTGAGTCGAACGGAGTGACAACGAACCTCAACTTCTTCAAGAAAATTGAGGCCTTCAGCGATGATCCTTCCATTTTCAGGATCAAAGGAAGCAGAAAGCTCGAGATGGGACCCTACCACACTGTAACGGGACTTCATTCCGCAAGCAGCCAAGTTGAAATAGAAGGAAGACGCTTCAACTTTGATGACATCGTTCTCTCTTTCGGTGGCGGTTCATCGAACGTTTTGAACGTCTCGGCTGGAACGACCATTGGTGACCTCGTTGGTTCATGGAACCTGCTCGGTACCTCTCTTAGGGTGGGCTCACATGCGGGAGGATACAGACTTTACCTGGAGGACAACACCGGTTCTCTGAGAAACAGGCTTTTCCTCTCACTGGGAGATTCTCTGTCACAGATGGGATTCGACACCGAGACAAAAGGGTATATAACCATAAAAGAATCCGACCTTTCCGGGTTGTCTTCCGGTGTTTACAACATAAACGTGGAGTACACCCTTGAAGATGGCACAAGACAGACAGAAACAATCAGCGTGGATCTTTCTTCCGGGGTGAACCTTTCGAATATAGAAGCTTCCATAAATTCTTCTTCGCATTTGAGGGCGCAGATTTACGCGGATCCATCCACTGGAGAAAACATGCTTGTGATCGTTCCAGATGAGCAGCTCAATTTCGATCCTTCGGCTGTCAAGGTGTTGAGCGACGATGACTTCTTCACGGAGTCTAACGCGTTCGTGAGAAATTACGAGGTGTTGAAATACAAAGACACTCTGGAAAACATTTTCTACGGTCAAACCGGTTTTGACCCAACAAGGCCTTTCACGATCACTATTAACTCCACGGATATAGAAATAGATCCAGCTGTGGACACTCTGGAAACACTCGTTGAAAAGATCAACGAAAAGAACACGGGAGTTCTCGCGGATTTGACACCCCATCATTCGCTCGTCTTCAGGGCGTCGTCGCTCTACGATTTCGATCTCAGAATGATGGAAATAAAAGGTCCGCAGGGGTTTTTCGAAGCCGTCGGATTTGTTGATCCAGACGGTGATCCCACTACTTTTGACTGGAACACTTCTTTCACCCTGGTTTCAAAATCTGACGATTTCACCACGTTGAGCGAACGTTTCAAGGTTGCGGATATTCTGACTTTCGACAGGGCACCGTACGATGAACCCTTGAACATCGTCAATCAGTTCGAGGTGAGTTCTTCTCTTATTACGAACCCGGCGAACCTCGCGGTCGATGTAGGATACGCTCTGGAAAATTCCGACTGGAACGCGACGAGTATCAAACCTTCGGGTGGAGCCAATCCAGAGCTTCTTGAAACCATACAGAATCTTTACACCAGAAAGATGTTATCGAACGGCAAGGAGAGTTTCTACGAGTTCTTCGGGGGAGTAGTCTCGGAGCTCGGTGTGGAGGCGGAAACTGCCAGCAATCTCAAGAACAACACGGAAATCCTCAGACAGGAGATCGACAATGCCCGTGAAGAGGTGAAGGGAGTCTCTCTCGACGAGGAGATGGCGAACATGATAGAGTATCAGCACGCGTTCAGCGCTGCTGCCAAAGTCATCACCGCTGTCGATCAGATGATACAGACCGTGATCAACATGGTGGGGTGATCTGAATGAGGGTTACAAACAAAATGATCAGTGACAGAGTGTTGTTCAACATACAGACGAGTTTGAAAAGAATAGCGAAGCTCCACGATCAACTCTCTTCGGGATACAAGGTGAGGTATCCAAGTGACGATGCCGTTGTTGCGAAGAGGGCCAGTGACATTCTGACGAGAAAGAGAGAGCTCGAACAGTTTCAAAGAAGCGTGAATCATGTTCAAACTTACGTGAACGCGTACGACAGTGCCCTTCAAACCGTTTCCTCCATTACTCAAAGACTCAGAGAGCTGCTGGTTAGAGCAGCGAATGGGACTCTTTCGAAAGCAGAGAGGGAGGCTATAGCAGAGGAGATCGATAAAATCAAAGAGAATCTGGTGGAAGTGGCGAACACAAAAATAGGAAACGAGTACATCTTTTCTGGATACGATGTTTTCAGCCAGCCGGTTGAAAACGAAAACGGCACCTGGAAGATCTCAACACTTCCGGCCTCAAATAAGAGTCGCTCTGTTCTGGTGCTGGGACATTCCATTGATTACGGTGTCACAGCCAGTGAGGTTTTTGAAGTGGACAGCGGAAAGAATGTGTTCCAGATGCTTGAAGAGGTTTCCGCCGCTCTTCGTTCCAATCTCAACGAAACTCAGATATCTGAACGTGTGTCGAACGTTTTCTTGAAGGAATTATCCTACTTCGAAGAGCGTATAACCAGAACGATAGGAAAGGTCGGTGGTGTGAGCAGGTTCATCGATATGGTGAACTCGAGGGTGCAGGATCTCGATTTCTTCTTCACCGAGTACCTTTCAAAGGAGAGAGACGCGGACATCACAGAACTCGTGACGGATCTTGCTATGCAGCAGTCGGTTCTTGAAGCCGCTTTGAAATCGGCCAGTCGAGTGCTTCAGGCGACCCTGGTAGACTTCGTGAGGTGATAACGTGGTTTACAAAACCAAACTCGGAGAGATAGAAATTTCGGATGAAAGTATCTTCACGTTCGAAAAAGGAATCCCCGGATTCGAACATCTGCGAAAGTTCGCACTCGTTTTTCCTCAGGAAACCTTTCCCATAGGATGGCTGCTTTCACTCGAGGATTCGGAAGTGGGACTTCCCGTTGTGGATCCAAAGCTCGTGAGAGCCGATTACGATCCCGCAGTGCCAAGTGAAGATCTCGAGGAGATCGAAGCCGAAAATCAGGAAGCGCTCCTTTTCTTCTGTGTGTTAACGATTCCCCCAGGAAAACCGGAAAAGACCACGATAAATCTCAGGGCACCGATAATTTTGAATCAAAAGAAAAAGAAGGGAATTCAAACGATACTGGAGAACGAAGATTACCAGTTGAGACACCTCCTTTCCGAAGAGATAGAGCGTTCAAAGACTGTGGTATGATTTTCAAATAGAAGCCTCCCTCACCGTGCGGTACCCTTCGGGGTTCAAAGGGGAAGCCGGTGAAAATCCGGCGCGGGGCCGCCACCGTGACCGGGGACGAAACCCGCAGAACGCCACTGGGGCGATCACCCTGGGAAGGCGCGGGGAGTAGGATGATCCGGAAGCCGGGAAACCCGCCCGCGGTGAAGGGGAACCACCTTCCTCGGCACCAGGAAGGTGGGAATATTCTTTTTCAGGGAGGGATGGAAGTGTTCAGAAAACTGGTTTCTTTGATCCTTCTCTTTGTCACCGCTGTTGCGCTCGCCGTAACGGTTGTGGACGATGCTGGAAGAGTGGTGGAGATCACATCCGCACCCGAAAGGGTGGTCAGTCTGTCTCCCGCCGCAACGAGGTTTCTTGTGTTCCTCGGCCTGGAAAACAAAATCGTTGGAGTCACCGATTACGACAGCTACGAAGCTGAAAAAGTCGGTGCGATGGTCCCTGTGAACATCGAAAAGGTGGTGAGTCTGAATCCCGATCTCGTTCTGATGTTCGGCGGATTCCAGCTTCCCGAAGTTCCAAAACTTGAGAAAGCAGGCTTAAAGGTCTTTGTTGTGAATCCGAATTCTCTCAATGACATCATTAGAGACGTGGTCCTTCTTGGAACAATCTTTGATCGTCGAGACCTTGCTCTGGAGAAATCGGAAAAGCTGAGAGAAAAAATGCTTGAGATAGGAAAGAAGACCTACAACGTTCCTCCATCGAAGCGTCCCAAGGTACTCTACCTGATCTCATCTCCCGGTCCTGATGTGAAGGAGATCTGGACGTGTGGAATGGGATCCTATCTCAACGAGATCATCTCTCTGGCGGGCGGAGTGAACATTGCTTCTGGAATCGCAGGGCCGAACGGCTGGCCACAGCTTTCTCTTGAGTATGTTGTGTCTCAAAATCCTGATGTGATAATAGTTGGAGTTTACATCCCTGGAACGGAGAACGAAGAGATAAAGAAGATACTCAATTTTGAACCTTTCAAAGAAATAAACGCAGTGAAGAACAAAAGAGTCTTCGCAGTGGACGGAAACGTGGCCTCTCAACCTTCTCCCGATGTGTTTGAACTCCTCGATTTGTTCTATGAATTTTTCTACGGAGGAAAAGGTGAGTGAGAAAACTCGTTTTTCCGATACTGATACTCAGTTTTCTTCTTGGAATCTTCTTTGGAAGTGTGCCTCTGGACCCCCTTGAAGTGCTGGGGGTCCTCTTTGGTTTGAAAGAAAACCCCGGGGTCGAAAGGATTCTTTCTCTCAGAATTCCAAGGGTTCTGGCAAGTTTTCTGGTTGGAGCCGGTCTTTCGATCGTGGGAAATTCGTTTCAGAATCTTTTGAAGAATCCTCTTGTTGATCCGTATCTCCTTGGAATCTCCTCGGGTGCATCTTTCGGTACTGTTGTGTCGTTTTACCTCGCTGAAACCCTCGGAATCTCCTGGATATACAGAATTCCCCTTCTCAGCTTCGGTTTTTCCATGATAGCGTCACTCTTGACCCTTCTCATTGCAAGGAAAGAGGGCCGCTTTCCGGTAACAACCATCGTGCTTTCTGGAGTGGTGGTAAGTACGTTGTTCAGCTCTCTCACTTACATGACGATCGTTCTTTTGAAAAGGAATGTAACCACCATCTCTATGTGGCTCTTTGGAAGCTTTTCAGGGAGCACGTGGGGGGATGTTCTCTTCTATCTGATGGTCGTCATCCCGTTTCTACTTTACTCTTTGATCTTCTCCAAACATCTGAACGCCATGGCGCTTGGAGAAGAAGAGGCCTTCGTTCTCGGAGTCAACGTTGAGAGATTGAAGGTTGTCACTTTTCTTTTTGGAAATTTCATCACGGCATTTCTGGTCTCCAGAAGTGGTGTTATCGGTTTCGTCGGTCTCATAGTTCCTCACATCTCTCGCTACCTCGTTGGTCCGAATTTTCTGAAGTCCGTCCTTTCGAGTTTGATCATGGGAGGAGTTCTTCTCACACTCTGCGACACGGCAGCCAGAACCTTCTTTTCTCCCACGGAGCTTCCAGTCGGCGTTGTAACAGCGTTGATCGGAGCACCTTTCCTTGCTTTCCTCATGAAAAGAGGTGTGTGAAGTGGAGGTCGTAAAGATTGAAAATTTGTTCTTCCGATACAAAGGAGGATTCTCTCTGAAAAACATAAATCTTTCTGTGAAAAAAGGGGAGTTCTTCGGTATCATCGGACCGAACGGTTCCGGAAAGACTACTCTTTTAAAGATCCTTGTGGGGATTTTTCGTCCTCAGAAAGGAACGGTTCAGCTCCTCGGTAGGATACCGTGGGAGACTTCGAGAAAAGAGATGGCGAAGATAGTAACCCTCGTTTCTCAGGATTTCTTTCCTTCCTACGACTTTTCTGTAAAAGAGATAGTCGAGATGGGACGGCTTCCACACTTGAGTCTTCTGAGTGGAACATCCAGAAAGGATGAGGAGATAGTCCTGAAAAGCCTAGAGCTAACCGGAACATTGAAATTTGTCGACAGAAACTTCTGGACATTGAGCTCTGGAGAGCGCAGGAAGGTTGTGCTATCGAAAGCGATTGTGCAGGACACGGAAATCCTGCTCATCGATGAACTCACAGCCCATCTGGATTACAACAACGTGAGTCTTGTGGGAAACGTTTTGAAAAGGTTGAAAGAATCGGGAAAAACCATCATCTCCGTTTTCCACGACATAAACGTGGCATCTGCTCTGTGTGATCGAATAGGCGTTATGAAAAACGGTGAGATGATAAAAACCGGAGCACCCCCAGAGGTGGTGACCGAAGAGGTGCTCCGGAATACATTCGAAACGGAATTCGTGGTACTTGAACATCCTGTCACAGGAAGACCGTTAGCCTTTCTCAAATAGTTTTTTCAAGAATTTCACCTGTTCAACCGCTTGGAAAGAGCCTCCTCCCTCGTGGTTGTTGTACGGATAGATTCTGATTTCCTTCGGTCCAGCGTAGTAATTGTAGGCAGCGAAAACCGTTGAAGGAGGACAAATGTTGTCCATGAGACCCACAGAAAACAGCGCAGGGATCTTCGCTCTGGCTGCGAAGTTCACTCCATCGAAATAGGAAAGAGTCCTGAACACGATTTCTTCCTTGTCTCTGTGGGTCTTTAGAAAGTTCGTGATCTCCGCGTATGGATGCGTATCCACAAGCTGTACTGCTCTTCTGAAGTGACACAGAAACGGCACATCGCACAGAAGAGCCTTTGCTTTCTTTGAGAGAGCGCTCACCGCAAGGGCTATTCCGCCACCCTGACTGCCTCCAGCTATCACGATTCTTTCTTGATCTACCTGAGGAAAAGAAGCAGCAGCTTCAACGGCTCTGACAGCGTCCGTGAAGACTCGTCTGTAGTAGTAAGTTCTGGGATCCAGTATTCCTCTTGTCATGAATCCTGGATACTGAGGGTCAACGGGACCCTCAGGGTAATCCGGTGTGTCTCCTTTCAGCCAGCCGCTTCCCTGACCTCGAGTATCCATGACGAAACATATGTAACCCATAGAAGGCCAGAACAGCCAGTCGTGAGGGAATCCTCTTCCACCGTTGTATCCTATGTACTGCACAACGCAGGGAAGTTTTTCTTCTTCCAGTTTTGGAACAAGGAGCCACCCTTTGATCCTCTGTCCCCTGTATCCGGAGAAGGTGACATCGTACGCTTCGACTGTTTTGAGGTGAGACTCCATCCTCTCGAAGACGGGGTCTAAGGGGAACTTTTCGCTCTCTGCGAGTGTCTCTTCCCAGAACTCATCGAAGTCTTTCTCTTCGTACCGCTCTGGACGATATTTCTTCAGTTCTTCGAGTGGTAAATCGAAGAAGGCCATTTTTTCACTCCTCGCAGGCTTCCGTGAAGAATTTCCTCATTCCCACCACTTCTCTTTTTTCACCGACGACGGAGAAAGAACCTGTGAGTCTGATGTCTTCAGAAGAGCTTCCCACCATCACTTTGAACTCACCGGGTTCAACCACGAGTTTCATGTCTCTGTTGTAGTAGGCGAGCACGTCCATGTGAAGCCTGAACACAACAGTCTTCTTCTCTTTCGCCTTCAAAGAAACCCTCTTGAAGCCCTTCAGCTCTTTCACAGGCCTTGTGACGCTTGCAAACTCACGACCGATGTAAAGTTGAACCACCTCGTCTCCGTCTCTGTCTCCGATGTTTTCCACGTCCACCTTTATCACCACTTCGCCGGCCGGTGGCACTTCCTTCGGTTCGATTCTGAGGTTGCTGTACTCGAACTTCGTGTAAGACAAACCGTGCCCAAACGGGAAGAGAGGCTTTGTGCTCTCATCCACGTAGTCTCCGTGCCAGTGAGACCTTCCCCCGGATGGTTTGACGTAGTGGAAGACAGGAATCTGACCAGCGCTTCTTGGAAAGCTGATCGGGAGTTTTCCAGAGGGATTCACCTTTCCATAGATGATGTCAACGATCGCTCTTCCTCCCGCTTCTCCAGGAAGCCACACCTGAAGGATCGCGTTCACCTTGTCGACGACGTTTTTGAGTGAATAGGGTCTTCCCGTGATGAGGACAAGAACGACGGGTTTTCCTGTCTTTGCAACTTCGAGGACGAGTTCTTCCTGGACTCCTGGAAGCTTGAGGTTTGCCATGTCTCTGGACTCACCGGTTGTGCAGTCAAGGGTGAGTCCAGATTTGTCCCCTACGACAACGATGGCAACGTCGGATTTCTTTGCAATTTCTATCGCCTCTTCGAAACCGCTTCTGTCTTCCCCTGTCACTTCACAGCCTTTTGCATATTCGAATTCGATCCCTTCTTCTTTGAAGGCATCGAGAACACTCGGAATGCTCTTCATATGTTCTTCTATGCTCTTCTTCAGTCTTTCGTAGTTTTCTCTCGGGATCTGAGGATTTCCAAAGACGTCGTCTATGTTGTCGAGGAGAGCCCTTATGTGTGCAAGGTACATGTAATCTCCGAGGAGATTTCTCACCTCACCCGCGTTCGGTCCGATCAGGGCAACTTTTTTGTTTTTCTGAAGAGGCAGAATTCCATCATTCTTGAGAAGGATAATGGATTTCCTTGCTATCTCGAGTGCGATGTCTCTGTGACTTTCTATCTTTGCTTTTTCCACCTCAACGTAGGGATTTTCGAAGAGTCCGAGCATGAACTTTAGTTTCAACACCCTGGCGACTGCCTCGTCGATCAAAGCTTCGGAGATGATGCCTTTTTCAACAAGGTCTTTCAAATATTGATAACATTCTGTCTTCGGAAGTTCAACATCTATCCCCGCTTCAAGTGCGAGTCTTGCGGCTTCTGACTTATCCCTTGCTATTCTGTGATAATCTTCCAGAACTTTCACAGCAAAATAGTCAGAAACGACGATTCCTTCGAATCCCCAGTCTTTTCTGAGAATGTCTGTGAGGAGTTTCCTGTTCGCTGCACATGGGACACCGTCTATTTCGCTGTAGGAGTTCATCACAGAAAGCACATTCGCTTCTTTAACGGCCGCTTCGAACGGAAAGAGAAAGACCTCTTTGAATTCCCTCTCCGGAATGTTCGTTGGTGCCCAGTTCTTTCCACCTTCAGAAGCGCTGTATCCGGCGAAGTGTTTCACTGTGGCAACGACACCTTTTTTGATATCTTCCCCCTGGAGGCCTTTCACGTAAGAGACTCCCATCCTCGCCACCAGATAGGGAGATTCTCCGAACGTCTCTTCTGTTCTCCCCCACCTTGGATCTCTTGCGACATCCAGAACAGGTGCGAGACCCTGATGTGCCCCTATCTTTCTCATATCCTCTCTGACGGCGGTGGTCATTTTTTCTATGAGATCTGGATCCCATGTACTCGCCATTGCTATCGCCTGAGGGAAGTTGGTTCCTCCAAGTCCCATGTAACCGGTGAGACATTCTTCGTGTATCATCGCAGGAATTCCAAGGCGTGTTTCTTCCACAAGAAATCTCTGTATTTCGTTCACAAGTTCCGCGGCTTCTTGAGGTTCAAGGTTCGTTGATCCACCAGGCCTTGTGATCTGGCCTATACCATTTTTGAGGAGTTCTTTTGCTTTTTCTTTTTTGAATTTTCCCCTCTCGTCTATCAGTTCGTAACCCCAGACAGACCCAAGCTGGGCCACTTTCTCTTCCAGCGTCATTCTGGAAAGAAGATCTCTCACTCTCACTTCGATGGGTTGCGAAGGATCCCTGTACAGTTCCATATTTTTCCCTCCTCATCTGTTATTGAAACCATAAAGATCATCTGTACAACCAGCATTTCACCTGCACACCATCAACTTCAAAATACGGAGGAGGCTCCTTTCTGCATATATCCATGGCCTTTGGACATCTTCCTGCGAACTTGCAGCCCTGTCTCAGATACTCTGCCTGCTCTGTCTCGGACAGTTTTATCCTGATGTCCCACTTTTTCTTCGGATCCGGCTCTGGGACGGATTCCCTCAAAAGCTGGGTATATGGATGCTTTGGTTCCATGAGAACTTTCTCTGCAGGTCCCAGTTCCACTATGTTTCCTCTGAACATGACGGCGATTCTGTCAGAGACGTAGTAGGCCGTTGTGAGATCGTGGGTGATGTAGAGCACGCTCACACCGTACTGTTCTTTGAGATCCTTGAAGAGGTTCACGATCGACATTCTCAAAGAAGCGTCGACCATCGAGACGGGTTCGTCTGCGACAAGAAGAGAAGGATTCGTGAGAAGCGCCCTTGCGATGGAAATTCTTTGAAGCTGACCTCCCGAGAACTCACTTGGGTACTTCTCGGAGAATTCTTCAAAGGAGATACCGACTGCGGAGAGTTTCTCTTTGATGATCTCTTCTGCCTTCTTTTTTGTATCCGCTATGCCAAGGTTGAAGAGTGTCTCATAGAAGTACCTGTCCACCTTCCTGAGGGGGTTGAACGTGGAGAACGGATTCTGGAAGACTGCCTGTATTTCTTTTAGAAGCTCTCTTCTTTCCTTTTCGTTCTGATGCACACGATCGATCTTTCTTCCTTTGTAGATGATCTCACCGGAGGTGGGTTCTTCAAAGCCGAGGATGATCTTGGCGGTCGTGGTCTTTCCACAGCCGCTCTCTCCAGCGAGGGTGAAGATCTCTGCTTCGTTTATATCGAAGTTCACGTTGTCTACAGCCACTATCCTCGTTCTGGAGAAGATACTCCCTATGGTGAAGATCTTCGTCAGATTTTTTATCTCAAGAAGCGGCATTCTTTCCCTCCTCTACTAACCAGCATGCAACTCTGTGGCCCGGCAGGTATTCCTTGAGAGGGGGTACTTCTTTTTTACACCTGTCGAACGCATGTGGACATCTTGGATGGAAACTGCATCCTGGTGGAAGATCGGCGAGTGATGGAGGACTTCCAGGAGCGCTTTCTCTCCTTCCTTTGTCTCCAAACTTTGGAAGCGAGTAGATCAGATACTTCGTGTAGGGATGCATGGGGTTTTCAAAGATCTCTTCTGTTTTCCCTTCTTCTATGATCTTTCCTGCGTACATGATCGCTATCCTGTCTGTCACGTTCGCATGGACCCCCATATCGTGTGTGACAAGGATGATGGTGTTCTGTCTTGAAGATTGTATCTCCTTAAGGAGCTGGACCACACCTCTCTGAGTTACAACGTCGAGAGCGGTCGTTGGTTCGTCTGCTATGATGACTTTCGGTGACAGAACGGTTGCAAGAGCGATCGTCACCCTCTGCCTCATTCCACCAGATAGCTGGTGTGGATAGGCGTTGAGAATTTCTATCGGAAGGCCAAGCTCTCTTATGTGTTCTTTTGCCATCTCATAGGCTTCTTCTTTCGTCTTTCCAGTCGTGTGGCTTTCTATGAAATCCTTGAAGGTCTCCTTTATCTTCACCACGGGATTGAGAACGCTCATCGATCCCTGTGGAACGTAAGAAATGAAACTCCATCTGAGCCTTCTTCTCTCTTCCTCGTTCAGAGAGTAAACATCCACTTCTTTTCCGTTTTCTCTGTACAAGACTTTTCCTCCCACTATTCTCTGTGGTGGTTCTATTGCAGCAAAGAGAGCTCTCAAAAGAGTGCTCTTTCCACAGCCGCTCTCTCCTGCGATACCGTATATCTCGTTCTCCATGATCGAAATGTTCACGTCGTCCACTGCTTTCACTACTCTCTTTTTTCCGAATATGTCCAGAATGTAATAAGACTTGAGATTTTCTGTTCTCAACACTTCCACCGCTATCACCTCATGCCTGTCCTATTCTCTGTATCCTCATCCTCGGATCCAAGTACTCACTGATGCTGATGGAAATCAAGTACAGCGCTATGAACAAAAAGATAGACGTTACAACAGGAGTCAGCACCCACCACCAGTATCCCAGTAGAAGGGCCTGGTAGTTTATCGACCACTGAAGCATGGTGCCGAGTGTGGGTATGTCCAGGTTCGACACACCCAGTATCGCGAGTGTGATTTCCATTCCAATAGCCCAGGACATGTTACCTATGAGAGTGGCGAATATGAGCGGTATCAGAAACGGTAAATACTCTTTGAAAACGATCGAAAGGGCTTTTGATCCAGAGAGAAGAGCGGTGTAGGTGAAATCCCTTTCCCTCAAACTCAAAACCTGAGACCTGATCACCCTCGCATCCCATGCCCAGCCAAAGACTCCAAGGAGAAGCCCAAGTGTGGGTAAATTTAAACGTCCTTTTACTATTGTAGCAATAAGAACAATGATGATAAAAAGTGGTATAACCAAGAAGGAGTCGCTGAGAAATGTCAAAACTCTATCTGCGGCTCCTCCTTTGTATCCGGCTATCATACCAACGATCATGGCTATGACTCTCGATACAAGTCCCGCGATCAGTGACATGACAAGTGAGTTTCTCACAGCGAAAGTGAGTTTCCAGAAAATGTCCTGTCCCATCGAGTTGGTTCCAAGTATGTGAGGCCAATGGGGTGGAAGATCCCTCGGGACCTGATTCCACAGGTACGGGTTGTACGGTGAAAAGAAAGACAGGATAGAGAGTGTCAAAAGTACCAGAAGAACTATGAAGCCGAATCTGAAACGTGTATCTCTCAACAGATCTTTCAACACCTGCATTTTTTCCACTCCTTTTTCATCTGTATCTCACCCTTGGATCGAATAGTGGGTAGAGAAGATCTATCAAAAGAATACTGGTTGTGATCAAAAGAATGGAGAGTGTACTCACTCCCATCAAAAGGTTGTAGTCACCTGTAAAAATGGCGTTGTAGAGAAGTGTTCCAATGCCAGGATAGGAGAACACGATCTCCGTGATCAAAGCACCTCCAAAGATCTGTCCCAGAGAGAGAGCAAGACCCGTTATCTGTGGTAACATAGCGTTTCTTATGACATATCTTCGAACGATTCTTCTTTCTTCTATTCCTCCCATCTTTGCGTATTTCACATAGTCCTCTGATTTCACACTCTGAACCACGAGTTTCATGGCTTGGAACCAAACAAATATTCCTATTAAAAGTAAAGAAAGCGCGGGAAGAAAAGCGTGTTTTAGGAGTATCAGCAGGTTTTCCCAGCTGAAGGTGAATTTCATTCCTATTGCAAAACCTCCGCCGATTGGAAAGATGGGAAGTATATACGCAAGGAGGATCAAAAGTCCGAGTGCGAGGATGTAGTACGGCATCGGTCTTATCACCATCGCAATACCATCGAGAATCTTCACCCATTTTCTGTCAGAGAAGTATCCTGCGAGTCCTCCAAGAATGTTTCCTATGATCCAGGAAATGACAGTCGTTACAAACAAGAGCCAGGCAGTCCAGGGCAGTGATTGTCTTATTAATTTCATCACAGGAGTTGGAAACTGAAAGTATGAAGGACCAAAATCGCCTTTTAAAAGTCTTTTCCAGAAGTTGACGTACTGATCCCACAGGCTTCCTTTCAGCCCATAAAGTTCTTTCAAGGTTTCTGTCATCTCTTCTATCGCCTTTGGATCCATGTACGTTCCTTGTGTCACAAGACGACTTATGAACTGTTGAACTGGATCTGTTGGTAGGAATCTCGGAATGAAGAAAATCATAGTAATTCCTACCCAGATGACAAGAAAATAAGTTATCAATCTCGGAAGCAGGTATCTTCTTACAAAACTCAAGGTATCTGCCCTCCTTTTCTCTTTAAAGGACCGGGGGTGTTCCCCCCGGCCCCCTGTTTGAAAGTATTTTACATCATTTTCTACCGGTTGGTTTCAGGAACGGAAGCATGTACTTGAAGTTCGGCCAATGTGTATACGGTTGTGCGTACATGTTCTCCGCTGTTGGATAATTTGTCCAATAATATTCATCGTATACTACCACACCAGGATAGTTAAACGTCGGGATTGTTGGCATTTCTTTGACAAGAAGTTTCAAGCCCTCCACTCCGAGTTCAATGAGTTTCTTTGTGTCTCCCCAGGCCGTCTTCTGTATTTCGTCTATGATCTTGTCCATTTCGGGATTGGTCCATCTTGCGTAGTTACCCCACGGCGCATCTTCACCTAGAGGAACAAGGTATTTGGAATGGAACGGCTCAAGCGTTCTGAACAGATCAGGATGTCCTCCCCATGGCTCTGCTGCTGGCCAATCTGTAGATACTTCAAATTCTCCTTGTGGATGGAGAGTACCACCTAGTTCTGTCGGCTGAACAACTACGTCTATACCAAACTTTTTCCAGGCTTGAGAAGCTGCAAAAGCGTTCCTTTCGGCAGGTCCAGCAGGATTCATACCTGTATTGATAGTGATCTTCCAGAGTTCACCATTTGGTAGATGCCATTTTCCGTCTTTGTCTCTATAGAATCCGTTCTTTTCCAGAAGCTTTTCTGCAACATCGGGGGCATACTTCCACCAACCAGGTCCGAAGATCCTCTTGATCAGCTCGGGATTATCTGGGACAGGGTATCCTCTCTTTCTTGCGTACTCTGCCAGCCTGAATCCAGCCTCGGGATCGTATGGCTTGAACTTTTCGCCGTTTCCAAGATCAAGCTCGAAGTTCTTCAGCCAGTCTTCAAGTTTTGTGAAGTACCAGTTGTAGTATGCGGTTGTGAGAGGAATGTGAATTGGGCTCAACGTTACTGCTCCGTCAAATGCGTTAGCAGCGTATTCAACGATATCAATTGCAAGAACAAGAGCCCATCTCACTTCAGGATTGTTGAAGGGTTCTTTGGCAGTGTTGAAGTGGAGACCTGTCACACACGGGTCTATGTTGACAGTCCACGGAAAGTTTTTCCTCCAGGCTCTGGCTGTCTTAACCCTGTTGAGAACCGCTTTGAGAGCTTCAAGTGACATATCTGAAATGTCAAGCTGATGCTGTGCCATCGCAAGAACTCTCTTTTCTGGAGCACTATGGAAAATCATCAATACATATTTTGGCTGCGGCATTCCGTAAAGCATACCAGTTGGTGTTCTATCCCAGTCTTCTCTTCTCTGCCAGAGCGTCCAGTATCCTCCTGGATCGTAACTGTGAAGAACGTAGGGCCCTGTTCCAACAGGTGGATTGAAATCGAATGTGAGAGGATCTTCCACCTTTTCAAACACGTGCTTTGGAAGCGGTCTCAGAGCGCCCCATCTGTCGAGGAAATAAGTGTGGAACCTGGAGTTTGGTTCTTCGAGTTTTATCAGGACTGTGTAGTCATCAACCTTCACTATTTCTTTTACTTGCTGCATTTGGGCATGGTAACCAAATCCTTCGGTGTTCTTTGCAAGTTCAATAGTGTAGATGAGGTCGTCCGCTGTGAACGGTACACCATCGCTCCAGTAAACACCTTTCCTGAGTTTGATGGTAACTTCTGTGAAGTCAGAGTTGTACTTCGGAGGTTCTGCGGCGAGTGCATTGATAATTTCTCCTGTAGCGTACTCAACACACCACAGAGGTTCAAGGAGCAGGTTTTGAATACCCCTGTCGTTCCAAACCCAAGTGGCCCAGATGTTGAAGTTTCCAGCGTTTGCTGCCCTTCCCGTAAGATATTGAGCTATGAGTGTTTCGTTTCTGGGAATACCTGGTGGCAACTGCTGTGCAAAGAACAGACTGAACATGGAAATGACGAACAAAACTACAAGAAACTTCTTCATGAAAACTCACCTCCCTTGATTGTATGTTATATTTTTTCCTTTCGGGAAATATTTTAATGTAAATCTCCGAGAAAATCAAGGTGCGTTTTTTTGGGATAATGGAGGTTATCTGCACTTGTAAAAGATTATTTCAAAATATTGTCGTTTTTCTTCTTTTTTCTCTTTTTTCCTTTCTGGTATTATATTTTCGTTAAATCATAGAGAAGGAGGTTTCATGTTATGAAAATATTACCTTCTGTGTTGATCCTTTTGTTGGGATGTGTTCCGGTTTTCAGCTCTCAAAATGTATCTCTGAGAGAGCTCGCAGAAAAGCTGAACATCTATATTGGTTTTGCCGCAATCAACAATTTCTGGTCTCTTTCCGACGCAGAAAAGTACATGGAAGTTGCGAGAAGAGAATTCAACATCCTGACCCCTGAGAACCAGATGAAGTGGGATACGATCCATCCAGAAAGAAACAGATACAATTTCACTCCCGCTGAAAAACACGTTGAGTTTGCAGAAGAAAACAACATGATCGTGCATGGACACACTCTTGTCTGGCACAACCAGCTTCCTGGATGGATCACTGGTAGAGAATGGACAAAGGAAGAACTTCTGAGCGTTCTTGAAGACCACATAAAAACGGTGGTGTCTCATTTCAAAGGTAGAGTGAAGATCTGGGATGTGGTGAACGAAGCGGTGAGCGATTCTGGAACCTACAGGGAAAGCGTGTGGTACAAGACGATCGGTCCTGAATACATTGAAAAAGCGTTCAGATGGGCAAAAGAAGCCGATCCAGATGCGATTCTCATCTACAACGACTACAGCATAGAAGAAATAAACGCGAAATCGAACTTCGTCTACAACATGATAAAAGAGTTGAAAGAAAAGGGAGTGCCTGTAGATGGGATAGGATTTCAGATGCACATAGACTACAGAGGGTTCAATTATGACAGTTTCAGAAGGAATTTGGAGAGGTTTGCGGAACTCGGTCTTCAAATATACATCACAGAGATGGATGTGAGAATTCCTCTCAGTGGTTCGGAAGATTATTACTTGAAAAAACAGGCCGAAATTTGTGCGAAGATCTTCGATATATGCTTGGACAACCCTGCGGTTAAAGCGATCCAGTTTTGGGGATTCACAGACAAATACTCCTGGGTTCCCGGCTTTTTCAAAGGGTACGGAAAAGCGTTGCTCTTCGATGAGAATTACAACCCCAAGCCTTGTTATTACGCAATAAAAGAGGTGCTGGAGAAAAAGATAGAAGAAAGAAAATGAGGGGGCGATGCCCCCTTATTTTCAGCAGTATCTCTTTTTCATTTTGTCGATGGCTTCCCAGAGGCCGAGAATGTAGGTTGCACCGAGTGCCCTGTCGTAGAGTCCATAGCCGGGACGTGCCTTTTCACCCCAGATCAGCCTTCCATGATCAGGACGTATGTACCCTTCGTAGTCTATGTCATGAAACGCTTTCATCACTTCAAAGAGATCGTGAGAACCGCAGAAGGAAGGATGTGCAGTTTCGTAGAAACTCTTCTCACCGGTGAACTTCAGGTTTCTCACGTGTGCAAAGTGGATCCTGCCCATCTTTCCGAAATATCTGATCATCTCAGGTATGTTGTTCTCAGGATTTGCTCCGAGTGATCCCATGCAGAACGTTATTCCGTTGTAGGGGCTGTCAACAGCTTTCAACATTCTCTCTATGTTTTCCTTGTTTGTTATAATCCTTGGCAGGCCAAAAATACTCCATGGTGGATCATCCGGGTGTATTGCGAGTTTCACATCGCATTCTTCACAAACGGGGATAACTCTTTCGAGAAAATAAACCAGGTTTTCGAAGAGTTTTTCTTCATCTACGTTCTTGTAGAGTTCGAAGGTTTCTCTCAGTTTCTCCAGTCTGTCCCATTCCCATCCTGGGAGGACGAAACCCTGAGAGCCCTCTTTCACTCGTTTTATGAGTTCGTCTGGTGTTACCCCTTCGATGAGACGGTGATCGTACTCCATCGTTTCAGAACCATCCGGGAGTTTTTTGTGTAGATCCGTTCTCATCCAGTCGAATACGGGCATGAAGTTGTAGCAGACTACCTTCACACCGGCCTTTGCCAGGTTTCTGATCGTTTCCTTGTAGTTCTCTATATACCTGTCCCTTGTGGGAAGACCCAGTTTTATGTCTTCGTGGACGTTCACACTCTCGATAACTTCGAGTTTCAATCCCGCTTTTTCAACGGTTTCTTTCAGCTTCATTATTTCCTCAAATGGCCAGACTTCTCCCACAGGTATGTCAAACAAAGCCCCTACGACTCCTTCTACTCCTGGGATCTGACGTATTTGTTCCAGTGTCACGGTATCGTGTTTTTCACCATACCATCTGAAGACAAGCTTCATCCATCTTCCCTCCCAACGACTTCTTCGAGTGTTTTCCTCACAGCTCGTGGCCCTGTGATCATCTTCTTGAACAGTTCTTCTATTTTTTCTCCAAGTCCTACTTCGTACAGGTTCACTCTGAAAAGCTGCTGGCTGGAAAGGATCGGTTTCAGATGATCATCCGTGGATTCGGGATCGCCGAATTTTATCTTTGAAACGTAAGACCTCAGGTTCTCAAGAAGGGGATCTGGACTGAGCTGCATTTCTCTTCCTTCATCGTCTATTCCCATGAGGTATCTGCACCATCCCGCTATCACAAGTGGTATGTATTTCAGATTCCTTGGATCCAGATCTGGTCTTTCGTGGTATGCCTTTATAGTTTCGCCGAACCTGATAGGCATCTTTTGAGAGGTATCCGTTGCTATTCTCTGCGGTGTGTCTGGCAGATACGGATTGGGAAGTCTGATGTTTATCACTTCGTTCAAGAATTCTCTTGGATTTATGATACCAGGATCTACCACAACTTTTATTCCCTCTTCTCCCACACCTTCTACAAGTTTTTTCAGGAGGGGGTCTTTCATTTCGTCTGCGATCTTTTTGTATCCCAGAAGGCAACCGAAGATGGCCAGCGCTGTGTGAAGAGGATTGAGACAGGTTGTCACCTTCATTCTTTCTGCCTTCTCAACAGTTTCTCTGTCTGTCAGAAAAACGTTCCTATCTGCTCCTTCGAGTTTTGGCCGGCCGTTCGGAAAGCTGTCTTCTATCACCAGATACTGAGCCCATTCCATGTTTACGAAAGGAGCGATGTGGGTCCTCTTGGATGTCACAAAGATTTCCATTCCCTCTATTCCAAGTTTTTCTAAGTGCTCTTTTATGAATTCTGAAGGACCCGGTACAATCTTATCTATCATACTCCATGGGAAAGCAACGTCTTTTTCCAGATAATCAATGAAATCTTTTTCCACCAGACCGCTTTTAACCCACTCCTCGGAAATTCTTTTCACAGAGCTGTAGAGTTTTTCGCCATTTCTTGAGAAATTATCGAGGCTGAGAAGAGCGATAGGAAGTCTTCCCGCTTTGAATCTTTCGTAAAGAAGTGCAGCCACTTTTCCCATCGATGTTTGGGGTGAGACAGGACCGTTTTTCATGTCCTCCATCACCTGAGGAAAGAGGTTCCCGGCCTGATCTTCTATGTTGTAGCCTTTTTCTGTGATGGTGAGAGAAGCGAGCTGAAGAGAAGGATTTCTGAAGATTTCTTTTGCTCTTTCCCAGTCTGGATGCGAAGGATCTCCCTTGAGAGCTTCCATCACGCTCGCTATGATTCTCTTTTCAAAATCTCCGTCGGGTTTTATTGTGACCGCTATCGATAAATTGTCGTACGGTTTGTAAACTTTGTCTATGACTTCGTAGTCGAAGAGTTCTATCACATTTATACCAGTGTCTTCCTTTCCCTCTTCGAGGAGATTCTGAAGCACTGCCGCAACGAATCCCCTGAATATGTTTCCACCACCGAAATGAACCCATTTCGGTTGTTCTTTTGTATTTTTCTCTACTTCGTCGAGATCGAAATACGGAGGCCTGACACCTATCTTTTCCCAAGCCGCTCTATCTTTTATCGTTTCCCTGTTGAGACGCACGTTTTCACCTCCTTATCTTTCCACTCGACCGGAGGTAGCACCGGACGCGAGTTTCTCTATCTCTTCTATGCTGAGCACCACAAAATCCCCGGGTATTGTGTGCTTGAGACAGGAAGCGGCTGCCGCGAATTCGGCCTTTTTCTGCGAGTCAAATCCCATCAAACTTCCGTAGATGAGAGCTCCTGCAAAGCTGTCTCCGGCTCCCACTCTGTCCACGATATGTATTTCATATCTGTTCGAGAAATGGGGCTGACCATTTTCAAAAACCATGACGGACCAGTAATTCACAGTTGCGGATATGCTTTCTCTGAGAGTGATACCAACCGTCTTGAAGTTGTATTTCCTAGTGACTTCTTCTGCTATCTTCGCGTACGCTTCTCTGTTCAGTTTTCCTGTCTTAAGATCGAGACCTTCAACCGAGATGCCAAGAACTTTTTCTATGTCTTCTTCGTTTGCGATCAGAACATCCACGTATTCCATGAATGGAATCATCACCTTCTGTGCCTCTTCTTTTGTCCAGAGTCTTGCTCTGTAATTTAGATCACAGCTCACCGTCACACCTTTTTCATTAGCGACTTTCAAAGCGTCTTCAAGGATGAGAGGAAGTTCTTTTCCAAGAGGAGGAGTAATTCCTGAGAAGTGGAACCATCTCGCACCATCCAAAATTTTCTCCCAGTCGAAGTCTTCCCTTTTTGCCTCAGAAATGGCAGAGTGTGCTCTGTCGTAGACAACTTTACTCGGTCTCTGAGAAGCCCCTATCTCAAGGAAGTAAATACCTATTCGATTTCCACCTCTTGCTATGTAGTCTGTCTTCACACCGAACTTTCTGAGATGTCCTGCTGCAGCGTCCCCCAGCGGGTTGTTTGGTAGTTTTGTCACAAAGTACGCATCGAGTCCCATCTGAGCAAGAAAAGCCGCTACGTTCGCTTCTGCTCCGCCGTAGGTGACGTCGAAGCTGTCTGTCTGGAAGATCCTCTTATGATCTGGTGGTGAGAGTCTCAACATGATCTCTCCAAAAGTTACCACCTTCATTCTGTGCACCCCCTGATCTTTTCTACGAACGCTTTTGCTTTTTCTCTCACCTCGTCTGGTGTTCCTTTCACAAGCGCACTTCCAACACCAACAGCGAGGACTCCGGCTTTGAACCACTCACACACGTTGTCCAGATTCACGCCTCCAGTGGGCACGAATTTCACATTGGGGAACGGTCCTTTCATCGCTTTTACAAACTGAGGTCCCACCACTTCTCCAGGGAAGAGTTTCAAAATCGTGTGACCGAGTTTCATGGCTTTTACAAGTTCGGTGGGTGTCATCACACCGGGCATGTAGAAGACACCTTTTTCTTTGCAGAATTGAGAGATTTCCTCGTCAAGGTGTGGACTGACGATGAACTCTGCTCCACTTTCTACAGCTTTTCTGCACTGTTCGACACTCGTCACTGTACCTGCACCTATTATGGCACCTTTTTCCTTGAGGAACGAGAGTTCTTTGATGACTGTGTCAGCGTCTGGAACAGTGAAGGTGATTTCGATGAGGTGAACTCCTCCTTCAAAAACAGCCAACGCCTTTTCTTTCGCTTCTTCCACACTGTTTGCCCTCAGCACGGCTACAATCTTGTGTTTTTTGAAGAGCTCTTCCATCTTCATCCCTCCTGATATGTGATATTTAATCATATTTCAAAAAAACAAAAACCATAAATCTGCGGGTTTCAATATCCAAGTTTTCTGGATATTTCTTCTGCCTTTTCTTTGAGTACATCGGAGTATTCTTCTATTTTTTCCTCTGTGAACTTTCGTGCAACCCCGGAAATACTCACTCCAGCCACCGGATATCCGTTGTGATCAAATATAGGAACTCCCACACACATGATACCTATTTCGTTTTCTTCGTTGTCTACGGCGTATCCTCGCTTTCTAATTTTTTCAAGCTCTCTCTTCAGTACTCTGGGATTCGTGATGGTGTTTGGGGTTTTTGGTTTTAGTTCCACAATTTTCAGGTATTCCTTCAATTCTTTTTCGGGAACGAAGGCGAGAATGGATTTACCAGAGGCTGTGGAGTAAAGGTCGACTTTCATACCAAGTCTTGAGACCATAGGAATGCTCTGCTCACCCTCCACCTTGTCTATGTAAACTCCCTCGAAGCCATCTTTCAAAATCAGGTGTACTGTTTCCCCCGTTCTTTTCATGATATCCACGAGATGGTCGTGAGCTATATCCCTAATGTTGAAGCGCCTCAGAACGAATGAACCGTACTCTATCAATTTGTACCCCGGTACGTATCTCTTGTCTTTTTTTCTGAGAACAAACCCTTTCTCTTCGAGAACAACCATGTATTTGTATGCGTTTGAAACGCTCATATTGAACTTTTCGGCTATTTCAGAAACGCTTACATCGCCAGGATTCTTTACGATGAAATCCAGTATTTCGAAGGCTTTTTTGAGGGTATTCAAATTCTCTGCCTCCCTGATTTTCTTCTTTGTCTACAATCAATTATAATAATACCATGAAGATTTTCTTTTTGAGAAAACCATTTTCAAATGGAGGTGGATGTATGTTTCTTGGAGAGGATTACCTTCTGACAAACAGAGCAGCTGTGCGATTGTTCAATGAGGTCAAGGATCTTCCCATTGTGGATCCACACAACCATCTGGATGCGAAAGACATCGTTGAGAACAAACCCTGGAACGATATCTGGGAAGTAGAGGGTGCGACAGATCATTATGTGTGGGAACTCATGAGACGCTGTGGTGTTTCGGAAGAGTACATAACTGGATCGAGAAGTAACAAAGAAAAATGGCTTGCCCTCGCAAAGGTGTTTCCAAGATTTGTGGGAAATCCAACCTACGAGTGGATACACCTTGATCTCTGGAGAAGGTTCAACATAAAGAAGGTAATTTCAGAAGAGACGGCAGAAGAGATATGGGAAGAAACGAAAAAGAAGCTTCCTGAGATGACACCTCAGAAACTTCTCAGAGACATGAAGGTGGAGATCCTTTGCACAACAGATGATCCTGTTTCCACTCTGGAACATCACAGGAAGGCAAAAGAAGCGGTGGAAGGTGTTACCATCCTTCCCACCTGGAGACCAGACAGAGCAATGAACGTAGACAAAGAGGGATGGAGAGAGTACGTGGAGAAGATGGGGGAGCGTTACGGTGAAGACACCTCTACACTCGATGGTTTTCTGAACGCGCTCTGGAAGTCACACGAACATTTCAAAGAGCATGGTTGTGTGGCGAGTGACCATGCTCTCCTGGAGCCATCGGTATACTATGTGGACGAAAACAGAGCAAGGGCAGTTCATGAAAAAGCCTTCAGTGGGGAGAAACTCACTCAGGATGAAATAAACGATTACAAGGCCTTTATGATGGTTCAGTTTGGGAAAATGAACCAGGAAACGAACTGGGTGACACAGCTTCACATCGGTGCTTTGAGAGATTATAGAGACAGCCTTTTCAAAACGCTCGGACCGGACTCAGGAGGAGATATTTCGACGAACTTTCTGAGAATCGCAGAAGGGCTGAGGTACTTTCTGAACGAGTTCGACGGAAAGCTCAAGATCGTTCTCTATGTACTCGATCCCACGCATCTTCCAACGATATCCACCATTGCACGTGCTTTTCCGAATGTTTATGTCGGTGCTCCATGGTGGTTCAACGACAGTCCATTTGGCATGGAGATGCACCTGAAATACCTCGCTTCAGTCGATCTTCTGTACAACCTTGCGGGAATGGTCACAGATTCCAGAAAACTTCTCTCCTTCGGTTCCAGAACAGAGATGTTCAGGAGGGTTCTTTCGAATGTGGTGGGAGAGATGGTTGAAAAGGGGCAGATTCCTATTAAGGAAGCAAGAGAACTCGTGAAGCACGTTAGTTACGATGGCCCGAAAGCTCTCTTCTTTGGATGAGGGGGGAAATTATGAAAAAAATTTTCAATTACGTTTTGGCCTATCTCTTTCTTGCAGTGACGAGTGTTCTTGGATTTTACGTGATATTCATGGAAGGTAGAAGATTCTTCTTCACCTTGCTTGGACTCACAAGTGCTCGTTTACAAACCATAAACGCTGTGGACAAATTCGTTGTGATAGTTTTGGGCATCGCGTTCCTTGGATTTTTCATATTCAGTGAGAGTTACTTCAGGAAAAAAGTGGAAAGTAGTATGAAGGATCTTCTAAGGGCGGTTCTCACAGTTTCAGGAATCCTCATGTTTGTTTGGGCAGGGTTTCAGGCTCCATTTTTCTTCTCGGTCGGTTATAAGTTGGGATTACCGGAAATCATCATCTACCTCCTGAAGCTCATCGGTGGATCTCTTCTTATTTTCGTTTCCTCCAGATATTTGAAAAATGAGTATCTACACAGTGTATGAAGAATAACCCCCCGCACGAGCGGGGGTTGTTTTTTGATGTCTCAGCTCATTGAGATTGAGCAGGATCGTACACAACCGAAACAGTGGCGTTGTTACCTGACCAGCCCTGTTCTGTACCGTCTTCGAAATCAGTTTTCAAAACAACTTTGCCACTCTCATCTTTGATCACGAAGTCGTCGAGGTAGAAGGTGATACCGGGGGTCTGAGGTTCGATGTAGATGTCCGAGGGATTTCCATCAGAGGAGTTCAACGTGTAGGTTGCCTCGATCGTCACCCATGTTGCGGGTAGCACTTCTCTTCCCCAGAATATGGATTTGTACTGATTTGTTGTTGTCTTCAACGTGAGGTTGAACTTCACAGATGTGGCTTCTTCGTGGTAGATTCTGACGCTGTAGGTGTAGGTTGCATCTGCGTTGATGTAGTTCCCAATACCATAGAACCATGCCGTTTTCCAGCCTTGATCACCCGTTTCTACCTTTAGAACCTTGTTCAATGCTCCTCCCGTACCAGGTGCAGAGACACATCCTGAAAGGATGATCAGAAAAGCGAAAACTCCCTCATCAAAAACCATTTCTTCATGATCTATCTACCCCCTTAAGATTATGATCAAATAAGGAGGGGGAAATCTCCCCCCTCACTTGATGAGCCTGAGGTTACCGAACTTTGAAGGATCTCTCCAGCTGTTGTTTGTGGGATCGCTCCAGGAGATGATACCGACCCTCTGCCCTTTCTCGTTCGCATCGTTCACCTGGATGTTGAATCCTATCACCGTGTTCGGTGTGGGTTTGATCGTCTTCCACTTGATCGCTGCCTCAACTATGTATCCTCCTTCGATCAGTTTCACCGCTGTCTTGAACCTCGCTGGACTTCCTCCCGTTCCAAACGTCTGCTCGTTCATGTAGTTCACCCTGAACTGTGCGTCGTCGTCTTCGTAGTATCCTGTCTTGTGGTTGTTCTCGTCGATGAAGATCTCCACGGAATCCTGTTCCCACGGGTTGCTGTTGTCTTTGTTCAGAACGGGGTCTTTCACGATCGCAAGTACGTACAGGTAGTTCTCGTCCCAAAGCATTCTCACTTTTGCTGTCGCATTCTTGTCAAGCGATCCCATAGCCACCGCTTTCGTCTCTATCTCCTCTGTCGTGTTCCAGATCTCGTCTATCTCTCCATCGATGACCGGTGTTCCGTATTTTGCTGTCGCTACCATTATTCCTTCGAGTTTCAGCGTTCCGTAGTTCATCGTGTTCGTCTTCTGGCTGTTCGTCGTGTCGCTCCAGCTGTACCACTTCCCGTCGTCTATCACCGCAGCGTCGAATCCTATGTAGCTGTCTTTCTTGAACTCTACATCCGGCAGTGTGATCGACATCTCGAAGCTGTATCTTCTAAAGCCAGGCCCAACGAATTTCTTCACCTGTACGTCTTCTCTGTTGACCTCCGTCTTCCAGTTTGTCCACAGCACAGCGTAGGTGTCATCAGGCTGCAGATAGGGTGTTCTTTCGTTGTTCGGGTTGATGAATATGGCCACTCCGTCTTCTGCTGGTTTTTTCGTCTTGTCCTGTACCTCTCCGTAGATGTAGATCGTGCTGTCTTTCCACACCGCCCTGATCGTTGCCTTCACGTTCCCTTCTTCGTCAAGGATCTCTATCGGCTTCGACATCAGGTACGAGTCATCCATCATCCCCACTACCACAGCCTCGCCTTCGGAGATCCTGCTTTCTTTTGGAAGTGGTGGAAGGACCTCAGGTGCCACTATCGCCCAGTAAGCGAGTTTCGCCTGGTGATCTTTGTCGAAGATGAGCGGCCAGTCGTTTCTTCTTGTTGCTCTCCAGGAGTAATCGTCCTTGAGACCCCAGAATGTGACGTTCGTGATCACGTTGCTGTACTTCTTGAAAATCTCAAAGAGCTGCATCATTTTGTGAGCCTGTTCGATGAGTGCCGTCCTCGGTGCCTCTGGGTAGTTGGAACTGGAATCTCTGTAGACACTCATATCGAGTTCTGTGATGTGAATTTCTATACCGGGTATGGTGCTGAACTTTTTGATGGCCTCTTCGATCTGTTTGATGTCTGTTGCAAGACTGATGTGACACTGCATCCCTATCCCATCGATGAGCCCCTTCTCTTTGAGATCCTTCACAAGATTGTAGATGATATCTCTCTTTTTGGGTTCGAACGTGTTGTAGTCGTTGTAGAAGAGTTTTGCATCCGGATCTGCTTCTCTTGCGAATTTGAAGGCGAGTTCTATGTAGTCAGGTCCCATGATCTGGTACCACGTGGATCTTCTCATCCCATCCGGTTGATTCGGATCGACCGCTTCGTTCACCACGTCCCATGCGTAGACTTTTCCTTTGAAGTGTCCGACAACGGTGTGGATGTACTCTTTGAGTCTTTCCGTCATCGCTTCTTTGGAGAGGAGGTTTCCGTTTTCGTCTTTGAAGAACCAGTCGGGTGTCTGGCTGTGCCACACAAGAGTGTGACCTCTTATGACCATGCCGTTTTCTTCAACGAACTGAACGTATTTGTCTGCCGTTTCAAACCTGAACTTCAACTTACCGTTTTCGATGCCTGCGAGCAGGCTCTCTGGTTTCATCTCGTTTTCTGCGGTGATGCTGTTGAAGTGTTTCGTGATGAGTTCTATGTCCTTCGGGTTGAGGAAGACCTTGGACGGCAGTGCAACTCCGACTCTGAAGTAATCTTTCAGTACTTCTTTCAGAGCAGGTATCTCTTTTTCAGGTTCCATTTCAATCTTTATCTCTGCGGAAGTTGTATCCACTATCTTCACGTCGTCTACGTAGAACTCGAGAGTTGGATTTTGAGATTCGAAGTAAAGCGTGAGATCTTCCACGGTAACTCCGGCCGGGATCGTGTACGTTCCAGAGAGCTGTACCCACTGACCAGATGGTACAGTAGCTGATTTTATCCACTCATACTGTGTGTTCGCGTCGGATGAGTACTTTCTCTGCATCGTCATGATGATCGTTTGATCTTGACCGGAGTTCTGATAGACCCAGGCTTCAAAGGCGTAAGTTTTTCCTGTTTTCAGAATTCCTTTCAGGTTGATCTGGGCACCCTGCCAGCCCTTCTGTCTGTTGGAGATAAAGAGTGAACTCTTACCTGAATGTGCTACTTCAGATGAGACTTCGATGTTCACGTCTCCTCTGGGTTGCCAGTCTCCAACACCGCTTTCAAAGGATGTTTCATAGATGACCTTTGGGCCCGATTCTTTTGGAGCAAGTACCTGAACCTTGTCAAGGTAGAAATTGAAATTCGTGTTTTTAGACGCTACAATGATGAGAGAATATTTTGCGGGTGTGCCTTCGAACGTGGGTGAGAACGGTACTAAGATCTCTTTCCAGTGATCTGATACGACAACCTTGTCGAGTATGACGTCGTACCTCTCTCCCTTCTCATCTTCTGTTCTCGCGACTACGTTGAACAGCTGTGGAGCATCAGAAGATTGATAGACCTGGAAGGAAAGAAGGTAATCTGCTCCGGATTTTACCTTTCCGGTCAGGTCGATTTCTACCCCATCCCATGGGGAGGTTCTGTTCTCGACCTTTAGAGAGTACTCACCATCTGCTGCTACATCCTGAGAAGCTGTGAGAACAACGTCTTTTCCAAATGGGACCACACCTTCTGTTGTTCCTTCAAAACTCAAAGCAAGAACTGTTTCGAGAGAAAAATCTCCCTTAGAGGAGGCTTCTTTCCCGAAACTCAGAACACCCGATGCTGCCAGTACGACACCGAGAAAACCCGCTAAAATCCCCACCAGTACGGCGGTTGAAACATCCAGAAGACCCCGTCTCTTCCTGACTTGCATAGATTCACACACCTCCCTGCATAAAATTAACCAACCTTCTTTTGGGAAATTATATCACCCTAAAGTTATTTTTTGTAAAGAAAAAATTGGGCTTCTTCGATAAGAAATTATACCATTATTGTGAAAGGAACTTTCAAATTAGAAAAACGAAGATATTCTGCAATAATTTCTGCTATTCGAAGTTAATGTGGTGTAATCGCCGTTAATGGTGCTTGATTTCTTTTGATGTGATAGTGTAGAATTCATTCCAAGAAGGAACGATGTAACCCGCGATTGTAACTTCTGATTTCGAAAACAATTTTCGAGGAGGTGTACTGGGTGCTCGCTTATATAGCAAAACGAGTTCTCTACGCCATTCCTTTGTTGTTCGTTATCTCTATTGTTTCTTTCATCATCATCGAACTTCCTCCAGGAGACTATCTCACCACATATGTTATGACGCTCAGGCAAAGTGGAGAGACCATCGATCAGGCGGCTCTGGAAGTTCTGAAGAAAAGGTATGGTCTGGACAAACCAGTGATAGTCCGATACTTTTACTGGATCGGCAACATCATTACGAAAGGTGACTTCGGATACTCTTTCATGTGGGAAAAACCTGTCAGTGATTTGTTGAATCAGAGAGTCTGGTGGACAATACTGATATCCATTCTTTCAACGGTTTTTGCGTGGGTTTTCGGATTTTTGATAGGTGTGTATTCAGGTACGCATCAGTATTCTATTGGTGATTATGTTTTCACTGTTCTTGGTTATATAGGACTCGCCACACCTAATTTCCTCCTCGCTCTGATTCTTTTGTGGTTCATGTTTGTAACGACCGGTGTTAGCTTGGGTGGGCTCTTTTCTCCAGAATATGCCGTTGCTCCCTGGTCGTGGGCCAAATTTGTTGATCTCTTGAGGCACATCTGGATTCCTGTTGTTGTTTTGGGAACGGGAAGCATGGCCGGTCTCATAAGGGTTTTGAGAGCGAATCTCCTTGATGAAATAAACAAGCCTTATGTGGTTGCAGCGAGAGCAAGAGGGGTACCTGAGAGGGAGCTCGTCTGGAAATACCCGTTGAGAGTTGCCGTCATTCCTTTTGCTTCCACTGCTGGATGGGCACTTCCTCAGATAGTCTCGGGAGCAGTTGTAACGGGTATCGTTTTGAACCTTCCCACGGTTGGTACGCTTCTTCTTGACGCACTCACTTCCCAGGATATGTACCTTGCAGGGAGTCTCGTTTTGATACTGAGTGTCTTCACGATCATAGGAACTCTCATATCCGACATCTTACTTGCCTGGCTCGATCCCAGAATAAGATTTGAATGAGGTGATAGGTGTGTGGAAGAGGAAGAAGATGGACAAAACAGAAGAACTGTATCTTGCTTCAGAATGGAAGTTGATGTGGTGGAGGTTCAAGAAAAACAAACTCGCAGTTATTGGAATGGTGATTCTCGGAATACTCTACGTTCTTGGTATTTTCTGCGAATTCTTCTCACCGTACGATCCAAACAAGATCTTTGCAAGATACGTATACGCTCCTCCACAGAAGGTTCACTTCTTCCATGAAGGAAAATTCATAGGTCCCTTTGTTTATGGATACAAAATGGAAAGAGATCCAGAGACGTTCAGAAGAATCTACAAGGAAGACAAAACGAAGATATATAAAATAAAGCTCTTTGTTCACGGTGACAAGTACAAACTCTGGAACACGTGGGAATCCGACGTTCATTTCTTTGGAGTAGAAGAAGGTACTATCTTCCTTTTTGGAACTGACAGACTCGGAAGAGATGTCTTTTCCAGAATCCTTTACGGTGCCAGGATCTCCACCACAATAGGACTGGTAGGTGTTTTTCTCAGCATGGTTCTTGGGATCATCATAGGGGGCATATCTGGATACTACGGAGGAAAGATCGATAACTTCATCCAGAGAACTATAGAGTTTCTGATCAGTATTCCAACCATTCCTCTCTGGATGGCACTGGCTGCGGCGCTTCCAAGGTACTGGTCACAGATAAAGGTGTACTTTGCCATCACCGTGATCCTCTCATTGATAGGCTGGACAGGGCTTGCGAGAGTCGTGAGAAGTAAATTTCTCTCGCTCAAAGACGAAGACTTCGTTGTAGCTGCAAGGCTTGCTGGAGCTTCGGAATGGAGGATCATTTTCAAACACATGCTTCCATCTCTGACGAGTCACCTTATAGCTTCTGCCACGCTTTCGATACCCGGGATGATACTCGGTGAGACTGGGCTCAGCTTTCTGGGACTGGGACTCAGACCACCTGCGATCAGCTGGGGTGTTCTTCTACAGGAAGCACAGAACATAAGAACTGTCGCTCTCTATCCATGGCTTCTGATACCTGGTCTCTTTGTGATCATCACTGTCCTTTGCTTCAACTTCGTCGGTGATGGTCTGAGAGACGCCGCTGACCCATACAAGACATGAAGGGAGGAGAGTCATGGAAAAGGTTCTTGAAATAAGAGATTTAAGAGTTTATTTTGATCTCACTGAAGGAACAGTAAAAGCGGTTGATGGAGTTTCGTTCGATATTCGAAGGGGAGAAATACTGGGTCTCGTTGGTGAAAGTGGTTGTGGCAAGAGTGTCACGGCACAGTCCATACTGAGGATCCTTCCAAAAAGCGCTCGAATAGTTAATGGAGAGATTGTGTTTCACAGAAATGGGAAAACGTTAGATCTCACGAGACTCGATCCTGAAGGTGAAGAAATAAGGGATATAAGAGGGAAGGATATATCGATGATTTTTCAAGAACCGATGGCCTCTTTTTCCCCTGTGTACACAGTTGGTGCACAGATGGTAGAAGCGATATTACTTCACGAGAACATTTCAAAGGAAGAAGCACGAAAGCGCGTTGTAGAGATGCTCAAAAAGGTGAAGATTCCAAACGCCGAGAAGGTAGTGGATATGTATCCTTTTGAACTCTCCGGTGGAATGCTTCAAAGATGTATGATCGCAATGGCTATGTCTCTGAATCCCACGTTGCTTTTAGCGGATGAACCCACGACTGCTCTGGACGTGACTATACAGGCACAAATTCTTTATCTAATGAAGGAACTTCAAAAGGAGTACCATTCTTCGATCCTTCTGATCACGCACGATATGGGAGTCGTGGCCCAGATGGCAGACAGAGTAGCTGTGATGTACCTCGGAAACATTGTGGAGACGGCAGAGGTCTTCGAACTCTTCAAGAATCCGCTCCATCCTTACACACAGGCTCTGCTGAGATCCATTCCGAAGATTGGAATAAGGAAAACGAGACTCGAGACCATAAAGGGCATGGTACCGGATCCGTACAATCTTCCAACAGGTTGCAGGTTCCACAACAGATGTGAGAAATTCATGAAAGGATTGTGTGATGTGAAAGAACCTCCCGAGGTAGAGGTAAAACCCGGCCACAAAGTAAAGTGCTTCCTTTATGGAGGGGAAAAAGAATGAAACTACTCGAAGTGAAGGGACTGAAAAAGTACTTCCCGCTGACGAAGGGTTTTTTCAAGAAGGTAGTAGGTTACGTCAGAGCAGTGGATGATGTCAGTTTCGATATAAAACAGGGTGAAACTCTCGCACTGGTGGGAGAGAGTGGGTGTGGAAAAACGACGACAGCCAAGAGTATCCTCAGAGCGATAGATCCCACAGATGGAGATGTTATTCTTCATCTGGATGGAAAGGACGTGAACATAGCAAAGCTCTCCAGAGATGAACTGAAACCCTACAGAAGGTATATGCAGATGATCTTTCAGAATCCTTATACCTCTCTCAACCCAAGAATGAAGGTCAAAGAGATCGTTGGTGAACCACTTCTGGTGAACGGTATAGCGAAGGGAAAAGAACTGGAAGATCGAGTGGCAGAGCTTTTGAAGGCGGTTGGATTGAGACCGGAGTATATGATAAGGTATCCGCACGCTTTCTCTGGCGGACAGAGACAGAGAATCGTTATAGCAAGAGCAATCGCTCTGAGGCCAAAACTGGTGGTGTGTGATGAACCGACATCTGCGCTGGATGTTTCTATAAGAGCACAGATACTGAACCTTCTGATGGATCTTCAGGAAGAGTTTTCTCTCACCTATCTCTTTATCACACACGACCTGAGCGTTGTGGAACACATATCTGATAGAGTTGCGGTGATGTACTTAGGAAAGATCGTGGAGCTTGCCAGCACCGAGGAGATATTCGAAAATCCAAAGCATCCATACACGGAGACGCTTTTGAGGTCCGTTCCAAAGCCTGATCCGGATTTGAGGGAAGAACTCGTTCCAATAGAAGGGGAGGTTCCAAATCCGGCGAATCCTCCATCAGGATGTTACTTCCATCCAAGATGCCCTTATACAAAAAGTATCTGTAAGGAAGAGTATCCCGAGTTCAGAAATCTTAGAACGGAAGACAAACCACATTACGTGGCCTGTCATTTCGCCGAAAGTTTGAAATTGAGAGGCGTGAAAATCACTTTGTGAGGGGGTGTTAGTTGTGAGAAGGTTGTTTGTCTTGTTGTCACTTGTGCTCTTGGTTGTTTTTGTTCTTGCTGCCAACGACACATGGGTCTTTTACGCAACACCGGAGGAGTACTACAAGGTTACAGGAAAAAAGATTACTGAGTACCACGAATCACCGATGCTTGCCAAACTCGTCAAAGAAGGAAAACTTCCACCCGTTGAGCAGAGGCTCCCGGAGGAACCGCTCGTGGTTCAGCCTGTTGAGAAAGTTGGACAGTTCGGTGGTACCTGGAGAAGGGTCTGGAAAGGGCCTTCTGACAGGTGGGGCATTTCCAAGCTCATCGAAGTGAAACTCGCGTTCTGGGACAAAGAGGGTGGAGAGCTCGTTCCGGGGCTCGCAAAGAGCTGGGAAGTTCTGGAAAACGGAAGGGTATACATCTTCCATTTGAGAAAGGGTGTGAAGTGGTCTGATGGAGCACCGTACACGGCCCACGATATTGTGTTCTGGGTTAATGACATCGTAGGAAACGACGATATCACACCTTCGAAACCCGACTGGTACAACATTGGCGTGAAAGTCGAGGCGCTCGACGACTACACGGTGAAGTTTGAATTCAGCAAGCCTTACGGATTGTTCCTTCTGAAAGTTCCATACGGTGGATTTACCGGAGCACCAGCACACTATCTGAAACAGTTCCATCCAAAGTACACACCGATGGAAGAAATAGAGAAGAAGATGGTAAAGGGCGTGCACAACACCTGGGTGGACCTCTTCAACGATAAAAACGACTTCCTTGAAAACACCGAGCTTCCAACACTCTCACCGTGGAAGCCTATCACCGATCCAACGGAGCAGTTCTACATACTCGAGAGGAACCCGTACTTCTGGGCGGTTGATATCGAAGGTAACCAGCTTCCGTACATCGATTATGTGCGGCACGAATACGTCAAGAACGACGAAGTCATACTCCTGAAGGCGATCTCCGGTGAAATCGATATGCAGTGGAGACACATCGGGGGACTGGGAGCGGGAGCAGGAAACTTCACACTGCTCATGGAGAACGCCCAGAGTGGAGGATACAGGGTGCTGAAATGGATCGCTGCGAACGGTTCTGCCAGCAGAATCTCACTGAACTACGCTCACTCCGACGAGGTGATGAGGAAAGTCTTCAACGATGTGAGGTTCAGACAGGCTCTTTCACTCGCTGTCAACAGGGAAGAAATCAACGAGATCCTCTTCAACGGTCTCGCTGAGCCGAGGCAGGCATCTCTCGTGAGTGGATCCCCGTACTTCGATTCCGAATGGGAAAAAGCGTACGCAGAGTACGATCCAGACAGGGCGAACAAACTTCTCGATGAGATGGGATTGAAGTGGGATAACAAGCACGAGTACAGACTCTTACCGGATGGTAGACCGCTCCGATTCACAATCACCGTGACCGGACAGTTCCATGTTGACGTCTGGACGATGGTAAAAGAATACTGGAAGCAAATAGGTGTCTGGGTAGAAATCGAGAACGTTGAAAGGTCTCTCTTCTACGAAAGAGCCGATGCTGGTGACTTCGATGCGATGGTGTGGAACATGGATAGGGCCGCTCAACCACTCTCTTCACCGATGGTTATCTTCCCGGGTTCCGAGGACATAGCAGACTTCTGGTACATAGGATGGAGTGACTGGATCTCGTACTACATCGACAAGAACATAAGAGGCGTGGAACCCGAAGAAGTACCCGAAGGATCTGAACCACCAGAAGTAGTCTACAGACTTGTCGATCTGTACTACCAGATAGCCTCCACGCCGAATCCCGATAAAATCAAAGAGCTCATGGCAGAAGCGACGAAGATCCATAGAGAAAATCTCTGGATGATAGGAACCGTCGGAGAGGACCTTTCGCCTGCCATAGCGAAGAACAACTTCAGAAACGTACCGGAATTCCTCGTAACGGACGATGTGTTGAGAACGCCTCTGAATGCCATGCCGATGCAGTTCTTCATCGAACAGAAATGAATCAGAGCCCCCGGCAAACGCCGGGGGTTTCAAAACTTTCAAGGAGGGAGATGCTGTGGACTACAGGATGTGCTGGCTGGAGTACAGAGGTCTACCAGCTGACGTTGCCAAAAAACTCAAAGACTGGTTTTCAAGTGTTTCCATTCTGGAACCCGGTTCCTCAGTTTTGAAAGATGAGATCAGAAGGTTTTCTGAAAGATCGATTGGTATCACTCCCGGATTTTATTCCAGACCTCTGAAGAAAGAAAAATACATCATGGTGGGGTGTTTGGAATCCCTTCCCATCAAGTTCGATGAGAATCTTGGTGAGGAAGGTTTCATACTGAAAACGATCGAGTGGAACGGTTCGAAAGTCCTGATTGTAACTGGCGAGACGGAGAAGTCGCTTGTTTACGGGATTTTTGATTTGATGAAGAGAATAAGACTCGGCGAGGATATTGAAAAGATGAACGTCCTGGAGAAGCCGAAAGCGAAATTTCGTATGCTTAACCACTGGGACAATCTCGATGGAACGATCGAGAGAGGATACGCAGGGAGCTCCATTTTTTTCAAAGACAACAGAATTATCATAAATCAGAGGACGAAAGACTACGCCAGACTTTTAGCCTCAATAGGTATAAACGGTGTTGTTGTAAACAATGTGAACGTCAAAAAGCGAGAAGTTTATTTGATAGATTCTATCTATCTTGAAAAATTGAAGAAATTGGCCGATATCTTCAGAGAGTATGGAATTAAGATCTATCTAAGTATAAACTTCGCTTCTCCTGTTTATTTAGGGGGACTGGATACAGCCGATCCTCTCGACGAAAGAGTGGCTCGCTGGTGGAGAGAAAAAGCGAAGGAAATATACGATTATATTCCGGATTTTGGAGGATTTCTTGTCAAGGCCGATTCTGAGTTCAATCCTGGACCGTACATGTTTGGAAGAACGCACGCAGAAGGTGCAAACATGCTTGCAAGGGCATTGGCACCGTTCGGAGGAGTAGTAATATGGAGAGCTTTCGTTTACAACTGCCTTCAAGACTGGAGAGATTACAAGACGGACAGAGCAAAGGCGGCCTATGACAACTTCAAACCTCTTGACGGGCAGTTCGATGACAACGTGATCATTCAAATAAAGTATGGTCCTATGGATTTTCAGGTGAGAGAACCTGTCAACCCGCTTTTCGGGGGGATGGAGAAGACAAATCAAATCCTTGAGCTTCAAATCACGCAGGAATACACAGGTCAGCAGATTCATCTGTGCTTTTTAGGAACCCTCTGGAAGGAGATACTGGAATTCGACACGTTTGCTAAGGGTGAGGGTTCTTACGTGAAGAGAATCGTGGATGGAACTCTCTTTGATCGCAAAAACAATGGTTTTGCCGGAGTATCAAATGTTGGCGACAGTGTTAACTGGACGGGTCACGATCTTGCTCAGGCGAATCTCTATGCGTTCGGAAGACTCTCGTGGAATCCCGATGAAGAAATCGAAAGGGTAGTTGAAGAATGGATAAAACTCACTTTCGGTGATGATGAAAAGGTTCTGAAAAATGTTTCATACATGTTGATGAAATCCCACAGAACGTATGAGAAATACACCACTCCGTTCGGGCTTGGATGGATGGTAAATCCCGGTCACCACTACGGTCCAAATCCGGAGGGATACGAATATTCGAAATGGGGCACTTACCACAGAGCCAACTGGGAAGCGATCGGTGTCGATAGAACTTCCAAAGGCACTGGTTACACCCTTCAATACCATTCACCGTGGAAGGAGATATACGATGATATCAACACGTGTCCTGAGGATCTTCTTCTTTTCTTCCACAGGGTGCGATATGATCATCGTTTGAAATCCGGGAAAACACTTCTCCAGACGATGTACGATCTCCACTTTGAAGGAGTTGAGGAAGTAGAAGAATTCATAAAAAAATGGGAGGAACTGAAAGACAGGGTACCATCGGATATTTTTGAGAGAGTGAAAGAGCGTCTTCACATGCAACTCGAGCACGCGAAGGAGTGGTGTGATGTAATCAACACGTACTTTTACAGGAGAACAGGTATCCCTGATGAAAGGGGAAGAAAGATATATCCATGATCAGGTTGCTCCACCTTGTTGATGTATGATTTCCCATCCGAAATTGTCTATGTAGAAATCGAGTGTGGCAGGTTCCGAAGCACATACACCGAGTAGGTATTTTTCGATGTTGTCAAGATCAGGGACGGTCGTGGTACCTTCCACGGTCGTCCATTCATTTTTCTTCAAAAGAGCCGTGGCTATCGGTGTGAGTGAGGTGCTGTCGCTGGTTTCTTCATAGATGTTCATAGTGACAGTCGCCTGGTCTTCTCTGGTTTGAAGTATGTCGATATAAAACTTAACGATGTCTCCTTTGAAAGCTTTTCCTTCAAGGAGCTTCTTTAGATCGAACCACACGCTGATGAAACCGGTGACATCTGTTGAAGCAGGAGAAACGTAGAGAACAGTTCCGTGTTGATCGGCATCGGGTAAACTATTATCTACTACAGTAGTGATCGTTGATTCCGAAGATTCTTCCGGGTCAACAAACGTCATTAGTGTTTCCTCCGAAATCTCTCCGGTACCTGGTGGTGTTTGAAAACTCGTGGTCAACATACATCCAGCAAGGATAAGACTGAACAGAACAGTGGAAACCCAAAGAACTTTCATTACAATCCCCCCTTCTTTGAAATCACCTCGTTTTCCAGTACCCTAAAAAGAATATATGAGAGCCCCTCAAGGATTATGTCTTTCTTTTTGTAAAGATCTTCATGGTCGGCGTCGAAAACGAGCGCATTTCCTCCGTATGAGGCACTTTTGTACGGTACCATTCCATCCGTCTCTTCGAAATCATCTTTCATTGTGGAAATGCTACTTGCGAGAAGTTTCAAACCGATCAATCCCAGTGTGTCCCATGCAGATGTTGTCATGATGTTCAGAAGAATTCCTGGAATACTTTCTACACTGTTGAGGGAAACAGTTCCGACAAGATTCACAAAGGGAATTGTTGAGAAATCCAGTGGTTTTCTCTTCCAGAGAAGGTATTTGTAACCCGGGGCGTACGTTGCACTGAACCCCGCATAGGATATTAGAAGAGCTGCCCTGAGATTTTCTGCAGTCTTTTTGTCTATGAGGAACTCTTCTTCATATCGATCCGGATCAGTGAACAGAACGTTGGCAAGCGGACTTCCTAAATGAGGTGTTCCCGCAAAGATTATCCCTTTCACGTTTTCAGGGTGCTTGGCAGCGATATGTTCCGCTATTATTCCTCCCATGCTGTGTGCAAAGATGATGATGTTTTCCATGTTTTTTGTGAAATCGATGAATCTTTCGGCTGACTTTTCCGGATCTGCAAGAAGAGTTGGGTAGATGAACAGGTAGACGTTTATTCTCAGTCTTTCTCCTATTTCCTCGAACACCTTCTCAATCTCTTTCTTGTACTCGGTCATCTCACCCGTGTATTCCCTTGGATCCATTCCGTGTATCACTACGAGATTGAGAGAAGAACCTTCTTTGTATATTTCGACGAGTTTTTCCTCTGGTTTTTGCCATTTTATCACCTTTCCAATGACCGTGGCGTTGGTTTCGAGAAGGGGAGGGTTGTATGGATCGACGGTTCCGTCGTACACCATCCTGAATATGCACCAGTTCCCAGCGTAGTACTCCACCACATCGTAGAGTGTGGGTGTGGATTCCAGAATGATGTTGAAGCCAAACATTGGTACACCAAGAAGAACAATCGCAACCAGAAAGAATCTCATTCTGATCTCATCCTTTTCTTGAATATCATGAAGAGTGCCATCAATCCCGTTAGAAAGAGGGTGTAATGTCCCGCTGACAAGGTGATTCTTTCTTCTTCAAGAATGGGTCTCAAAAACCCTGTCAGGTACTCAAGAAAACTCATTCCAGCGAAGAACAAAACGATGATACTTCCAACGAACAGATGCGCACGGTACTTTTCTTTAGATGTTTCGAATTGTCCCGCAAGGAAAACGAGTGAAACAACTCCTAAGAAGATTCCAAACAAAAGATCGATCTTCATGTAAAGAATACCAGAAATCAGCGCCAAAATGAACATCAGAACGTTCATATGAGCATCACCACCAGTTTTCCGGTATAAAGTATGATCAGGGACAATACGTACGCAACTGCAAAGGAGTACCCTATTGAGAAGAGAGTCCACTTCAGGCTTCCCGTTTCAGAGTATATGGTTGCGACGGTTGCGAAGCACGGTATGTACGCCATGACGAAGACAAGGAACGCTATGGCAGACACGGGGTCCATTTCCGCTGACAGAGCTTCTTTTGCACCCAGAAACGTTTCTTCCTCGAATCCATAGAGCATCGACATAGTCGAGACAACAACTTCCTTCGCTACGGCCCCGTAGAAGAGCGATGTCACTATCTTCCAGGAGTATCCAAAAGGCTTGAAGATCCACTCCAAGGATTTTCCTATCATCGCGGAGAAGCTGTTCTCAATGTCTCCACCTGCTGGGAAATAACTCAAAACCCAGATAAGAATGGCAGAAACGAATATGATCGTTCCGGCTTTTTTCAAAAAGTGTTTTCCTCTGTTCCAGGTGTAGATATACAGATTTTTGAGTGTTGGCATTCTGTACCTCGGTAGCTCCAGAATGAGTGGCGAAGTTCTTCCCCGATAGAACAGCCAATTTATGACAACCGATGAAAGGAGAGTTATCAGAATGCTCAGGGAGTAGATCAAAAAGAGCATGGCAGCCGAATATTCTGGGAAAAAGATTCTCAGGATGAGAAGGTAAACTGGAAGTCTTGCACTACAACTCATGAACGGGGTGATGAGAATCGCAACGAGCCTTTCTTTTGGGTCATCGATGGATCTGGTGGCCATTATGGAAGGTACGTTACAGCCGAACCCAAGTATGAGAGACATGAACGCTCTGCCGCTCAGCTTGAATTTTTCCATGATTCTGTCCATCACGAACGCGGCTCTGGGAAGATACCCGCTTTCTTCCAGAAAACCGAGTGCGAGGAACATGGCAAAGATATTGGGAGTGAACACCAGAATACTTCCCACTCCACCGATTATTCCATCGGATATCAACGATGTGAAAGCGTTCTCTCCAAAAACGCTGACAACAGCAGACCCTAACTGGGAGAAGAGCAGATCCAGCAAATCCGAAAAGACCTGTGCGATGTCAAAGGTGAATTTGAAGACGAGATACATGAGGGCAAAGAACAGTGGAAACGAGAGGAATTTGTGGGTCAAAACATGATCTATGGCTTCAGACAGAGAGAGAGATTTTGATCCTGCATCCGCGAAGGCCTCTTTCACCACATTCTCAACGTATTCTCTTTTTCTTTTTGATATGAGAAGACGATAACCGATTCTTTCTTCCTCACTCAGTTCCGGAAGTCCCAGCTTCATACCTTCCGAATAGAATTCCTGGTCTCCTGAGAGGTATTTCAAAGCGAAATACCTTGGTTTTATTCTCGTTTTTTTGTCTTTGAGGAAATTTTCTACTTTTTTTATCTCAGATTCTACTTTTTCTCCGTAGTTCAGAATCATTCTGTGGAGAATCGTGTTTTTCTGCGCGTACTCCACTATTTTTTCCTTGAGTTCTTCCAGACCCTCTCCTGTGACTGAAGAAGTGAAAACCACCGGGATTCCCAGGTGTTTCTGAAGTTCATAACGATCGATTTTTATTCCCAGTTTTTTAGCTTCGTCTATGGCTGTCATGGCAAGGATCACCTTTTTCTCCATTTCGAGTATTTCAAGGAGAAGATAAAGACTCTGCTCTGGATTGACCGAATCCGCAACGACAATTACAAGATCGGCGTCACCTTTCAGTAAATAATCGCGGGCGATTTTTTCGTCTATTGATGAATATCCGAGCGAGTAGGTTCCAGGGAGGTCTATCAGATTGATGGTGTATCCTTTGTATGTGAAGATACCTTCTTTTTTCTCGACTGTCACACCGGGCCAGTTGGCGACGTACTGCTTTGTGCCGGTCAGAGCATTGAAAAGGCTTGTCTTTCCAACGTTTGGACATCCCGCGAGAGCAACTTTCACGGTTTTTTGAGAAGTTTCACTTCTGCGAGTGGGACTTTTCACCGGCATCACTAACCCTCCTCACCCATATCTTGGCTGCTTCACCGTATCCCAAATCTATTTCTCTTCCTTCTATGTAGTATCTCCCTCCCGAAATCTGGATTTTCTTGCCTGGATCGATTCCAAGATTCTTCATTCTGAGGAGAAATCTCCTGCCAACGTCTAATCTGGTTATCTCATAAGTTCCATCATCTGCGAGGATCAGAGGTAATTCCTCATCTACAACTTCCACTTCTATGAAATCTGCTTCTTTTTTTCTCAATGTGATGTTCCTATTCCCAATCTTGCAAACGAGAGGATCTCCCAGGGGAGCGACTTGAACGATTTCTATTTCTTCACCTGGAATGAATCCTATTCCTACGAGTTTTTCGTGTAGTTCCCCAGGAACTTCAAGTCTTTTTATTCTTGCGCGAACTCCTGGTACGAGTTTTGAAAGTTTCACAGCCTTGCCCCCCTTTTTGAGAATGATTCTCAAAAAAACCACAGATTAATTTTATCACCATCACGTGAATGGTTTCAATATATACTTTTTCTATATAGCATCTATATGAGTCTTCTGACGAGTCTTATAGCGTCCTGAGGACAGACCTCATGACAGACGTAGCATCTTATGCATTTCTGGTAGTTGATTCTCTGGGAGGAGATATCTATGGCCGAGGCGGGGCATCGCTCCTCACAGAGCCGGCACTTCACACACTTTCTGGTGTCGATCTTTGGATACTTCACGAAGAATCTTGAGAAGGTTCTAGAGAGCCTATCAAGAGTCGAGACGGTGGAAGGAAGTTCTATGGAGGCGTGGAATGTTCCTATGGTTTCATAATTGGGGACTATTCTCTTCTCTCTCGCTTGTTGAACTGTGTAAACAACGTGATCTATTCCTAAAGCTTTGCAAATAGCGTCGTCGAGAGCGAAAGCGTTTTTCGAAGCAGCCACAAGGCCAAAGTGTTTCTTTCTTCCGTTTGTGGGGCCGTTTCCTTCCATGCCTTCCACACCGTCGAGGATCGTGAGAACTGGAGATACGATTCGGTGAATGTCTATCAGCAGATTCGCAAAATCGTCGTAATTCTTTGCTCTCATATGCCAAGAAGATTTTTCAAGTCCCACCACACATCCGAAGGTGTTTTTTACTCCGAGTGTCATAACCATTTGAGAGTGGGTCTTTAACTTTGGAAGATTAACCACCTTGTCTGCTTCGAGAACTTTCCTGGAGATTTTTATCTTTTGAAACACCTCTCCATTGACTTCCACCGGATCGTCTAAAGGAACACATGGGACGCCCAGATTTTCACAAACATCCTCAACACCTGTGACTTTCACCACTCTTTTGAAACTGCTAAAAGCTGGACTGTCCGCCACAAATGGTTTTGTACCGAGATCAAGCAGAAATTCGAGAACAGTTTTCAAAATAATAGGATGAGTTGTAACTGCTTCTTCGGGCTTTCGAGCGGATATGAGGTTGGGTTTGACAAGAACCTTATCGGATGGTGAAAACAGGTAGGAAAAGTGCTGGTCAAGGAGTTCTCTGAGCCTTGCGCTGACTTCTTCATAACTGGAGATGTTCAGGAACCAGACCTTTTCCAGATGATATCCCTCCCGTCTTTTATGGTCTCAATGTCAGATGGGATGTTAAGCTTTTCTTCTTTAAGTATTTCAATTATGAGATCTTTTGGAAGAGCCGTTTCGATCCATATTTCAGAGATATCGACGGTTTTTAACTCACGGACCGCTATCTTCTGAAGTGCTTTTTCTATTCCTTTCACGTATTTTTCCTTGTCCATCTACATCACCCCAAAATAAAAGGGGGCAGATGCCCCCGTTTCTCTCTGAACTTCGTCAGAAATTGATTTCAAAGTTTCCTCCTACGGGGACTGCGATCACGTTGTTTTTCTCGTAGATTCTCATTTCAACACCGGCACCGAGTCCAACTACAAGTCCTTCGAAGTCTCTTGTGTAGCTGGCACCGATACCAAAGACCCAACCGAATCTACCAAAATCGAACTTGTTCATAGGCCAGCTGGGACCTCCGAAACCTCTTATGACAACTCTGGATTCTCTGTCGAGTTCAATGGAATACTTGAAAACAGCAAATAGATCGAGTGCGCTCTGGCTTGGAGTCGCATCAACAGAGAAAAGAGGAGTAGCGTCAGTACCGAGGAGATATGCAAAACCAAGTCCAAGACCCAGCTCCATATTCTCTGCTACTGGATACGTGAGATCGATACCAAAATCCAAGTAATTAGCGGCCGTGGCATCAGAAGTTGTAGATGTCGCAGAAATGACAAAATTATAATTTCCAAAGACACTAACCTTCAATTCTTCCAACGAGAAAGCGAACACTCCCACTGCTACTACCGCGAGAAGAATCACAAGAAACTTTTTCATGAAAACTCCCTCCTTATAATGAAATTTTCCATGTTCAATTATAACACACAGAAGTGGTAAAATATCAAGACAGAGGTGGTGATTTTGAGCCCAGAAAGGTTTCTGCTAAGGTACGCTAAAAAATACTGGTATCTTTTTCTTGTAGGAACTGTGTTCTCTCTGATTCTCACGGTGCTGGAAGTCCTTCCACCCCGTTTGATGAAAACGGCGATAGATAAGTTCCTTATTGGGAACACCGTTTCTTCGGTTGAACGATTGAAAGGGATTGTGTTAACAGCTTTCTTTATTCTGGGAATTAATACCCTTTCCTTTCTGGTGGGGTTTGCGAATTCTTATGTAACAGGTTACGCAGGCTCAAAGATAGTTCTTCTGATGAGAAAAGATGTGTTTTCCCATGTTATTTCTCTTCCGTATTCTTTTTTCACAGGAATACCTTCCGGAGTGGTTACCACCAGGATCGTTAACGACACACAGAATATCCAGGAGTTCTTCTCTTCCGTTGTGACCAGCGTGATTATGGATGTTCTCCTTTTGGGAGCGGTTGTTGTTTCTCTCATCCAGCTCAGCCGAGAACTTTTTGGCCACGTTTATTACCTCTTACCCCTCATCGTCATTTCGATCCTCCTGTTCAGATACTTCGACAGGAGGGCTTATCGTAAGGTCAGAACCAACCTTGCCCGTCTCAATGCCTTTCTGGCGGAACACATAGCGGGTATCGGCGTGATAAAAATTTTGAATCTGGAAAAACACAAAGAAAAGGAATTTTCCACAGTAGCCACAGAGTATTACAGGTCACTGATGGAACAACTCTACGTCTTCGGTGTCTTTCGTCCTCTCATGGATTTTCTTTACTTTCTTGGAGTGAGTCTTGTTCTGTGGTACGGTGCCAGATATATCGCGGATAAAACCCTTGGCTTCGGTTCTCTATACGCTTTTGTGTCTTACCTTGATATGTTCTTCAGACCTCTCAGAGATCTCTCCGAAAAGTACGATATAATCCAGAATTCCATGGCTTCCTCCGAGAAAATTTTGAACCTCTTGAAAGAAAAGCCAGAGGTCACGGGAAATTCAGATGGACCGGATAAGATATCAAAAGGTTATGTTCGTTTTGAGAACGTATGGTTTTCTTACGATGGGAAAAACTGGGTGTTGAAAGACATAAATCTGGATTTTCAACCGGGAAAACTGTACGCAATAGTGGGAGAAACAGGTGGTGGTAAATCCACTCTCATGAGCTTGATAAATGGTCTTTACATACCGCAGAAGGGAAGCATATTCATTGATGAGATTCCGCTTCTGGAATACAATTTAAAGCTTGTGAGAAAACAAATAGCGGCTGTCCCGCAAGATGTACTGCTGTTTAGTGGAACGATTCTCGATAACATCAGGCTTTTCGATGAAAACATACCGGAAGAACGGGTTCTTGAAGCCCTGAAAAAAGTCCATGCTCTGGATATAATAGAGAGGTTACCTGGAGGTGTTTATTACGAAATAGTTGAAAGAGGAACTACTCTCTCAGCGGGTGAGAGACAACTCATAGCGCTCGCGAGGGCTGTTTTGTTTGATGCGAAGATTTTCATTCTCGATGAGGCAACAAGCAACGTAGATGTTATAACAGAGACAAAGATTCAGGAGGCCTTAGAGGAGCTTTCAAAGGATAGAACTGTGATAATGATCGCACACAGACTCTCTACTGTGAAAGACGTCGATGAGATAGTGGTAGTCCACAATGGTAGGATTGTAGAGAAAGGCAATCACTATGAACTGTTAGAGAAGAGAGGATTTTACTACAACCTTTACAAGATACAGTTCGAAAATGCGTAGGGAGGGAAAACAATGGACAGATCAGAAAGATTGATTCAACTCATCTCCGAAAAAGAAGCAGACGCTTTTCTGATAATGAACATAGAAAACTCCGCCAAGGCATCTTCGGTTTATTTTTCCGGGTTCACCGGATCTTTTTCCATCATTCTCATCTCCGAAAACACGAGGCTTCTCATAACCGATTCCAGATACACAGTTCAGGCCAAGCAGGAAACGGATTTCGAGGTGAGGGAAGTAAAAGGTGGAGATTTCATTGATGTTCTCAAAAAAGCGGTGGATGATCTGAGAATAAGAACGATAGCCCTGGAAGAAGAAAGGATTTCTCTTTCACTTTTTCGGAGAATCTCGAGCGCCTTTGGAGATAGAAAGTTTGTAGGAATAGATGACGAAGTCAAACAAATGAGAATGGTGAAAGACGAAGGAGAAATAGAGAAGATAAAACGGGCAATAGAGATCTCTGAAAGGGCTTTTCTCGAAACGGTACAGCAGATCAGAGCTGGAATGACAGAAAAAGAGATCGCCGCACTTCTCGAGTACACGATGAGAAAAGAAGGAGCGGAGGGTGTGGCTTTCGACACCATAGTGGCCTCAGGATATAGGTCCGCACTTCCACACGGCAAAGCCTCGGACAAGGTAATTGAGAGAGGAGACGTGATTGTAATAGATTTTGGAGCTATATATGAGAATTACTGTGCCGATATTACCCGTGTTGTTTCCATAGGAGAACCCTCCGATGAAGTGAAGGAAGTTCACAGTATAGTTCTCAAAGCACAGGAAAGGGCTCTCAAAGTGGCAAAGGCAGGAGTGACGGGAAAGCTACTCGATTCGGCTGCCAGGGATTTTATACGGGAGAAAGGTTACGGTGAGTTCTTCGGGCACAGTTTGGGACATGGAATAGGCCTCGAAGTACATGAAGGACCGGCCATAAGCTTCAGAAACGATTCTCCACTTCCAGAAAACGCTGTTTTCACCGTGGAACCCGGAATTTATCTGGAGGGAAAGTTCGGTATAAGGATAGAAGAAGATGTGGTCTTGAGAGAGCAGGGCTGTGAAATACTCACCACATTGCCGAGGTCTATCTTCGTTGTCTGAGATCTTCCAGTAGTTCCCTTACTGTCTTTCCAAACACAGGATGGATTAAATCTGGGGCTATCTCACACAATGGTTCTAAAACGAACATTCTGTTGTGCGCGTCGGGATGGGGTATTGTGAGATCTTCCTCGTTAAGAACAAGTTCTTCATAGAATACGATATCAAGATCGATGATTCTGGGTCCCCACCGTATCGTTCTCACCCTTCCCATGCTTTTCTCTATCTGAAGGAGTGTGTTCAGTAGTTCGCGAGGAGAAAGAGAGGTTCGTGCAATGCAGACCGCGTTCAGGAACTTCGGTTGATCTTCGTAGCCGTAGGGATCTGTTTCGATTATGGTGGATACTTTTTCCACCTTTATCTCTCTTTTGTTCATCTCCTCAAGGGCTTTCTCTATGTTTTTCTGTCGGTCACCAAGGTTGCTTCCAAGCGCTATTACAACCTTTGCCAGAGTATCGCCTCCATCATTCTTATCACTCTCTTGTTAGGGAGAACGTCGTGTACTCGAATTATATCTACTCCTTTCAGTGTGCAGTACGCAGTGACCGCAAGAGTACCTTCGAGCCGTTCTTCAGGAGGCACGTTTCCCAAGGTGATTCCTATGAAAGATTTTCTTGAAGCACCTACGAGGATGGGAAGTTTGAACTCTTTGAACTCGTCGATTCTTCGAAGAATTTCGAGGTTGTCTTCGTATCTTTTCCCAAATCCGATACCAGGGTCCAGAATGATCTGGCTCACACCTTTTTCTTTTAAATGCTCTATTTTTTCTGAGAAGTACTCTTTTATCTCCTTCACCACATCCTCATAATGAGGATTTTCCTGCATTGTCTTTGGTGTCCCCTTTATGTGCATGAGAACGTAAGGGGCGTTGTTTTCAGAAACTACCCTGACGATATCTGGTTCGAATTGATAGCCGCTGATATCGTTTACGATGTCTGCCCCGGCTTCGAGAGCTTTCAAAGCTACCCTCCACCTGTACGTATCTACGGAAATTGGAACATCGGTTATCGATCTGATCGCTTTTATCACGGGAATCACTCTGTTCAATTCTTCTTCCTCATCGATGGGATCCGACCCAGGACGGGTGGACATTCCCCCTACGTCTATTATGTCAGCACCATCTTCTATCATCTTCTTTACAGCTTCCACCGCTTCGAGCACGCTCTGTTTTCTGGAACCGGAGAAGAAAGAGTCTGGTGTGACGTTTATTATTCCCATAAGCATTGTCTTTCCGAATTCGATCTTTCTGTTCCACGGAGTTGTGTAAACCACGTTTCATCCCTCCAGAACGAAATCTCCTTTCTCTACACATGCAAACGCATTGTGGTTGTGTATGCTCTCCATACTTTCCACATAGACTCTGTACCAGGTGATCCTTGGATCTTTCTCCAGTTCCAAGGCCACGTCCCTTGCCACATCCTCCACAAACCTGGGATTCTCATAAGCTTTTTCCGTGACGAACTTTTCGTCAGGCCTTTTCAGTAGGGTGTAAAGAGGAGAACTTGCGTTTCTCTCCGCTATTTCTACCAAATCTTCGAACCAGATGAACCTTCTGGTCTTCACCGTTATTTCAACAAAAGCCCTCTGGTTGTGAGCACCGTAATCGCTGATCTCTTTGGAACACGGGCAGAGTGTGTGAACGGGTGTTCTGACTCCAATTTTGAAAGAAAAATTCTTCTCCTTTTCTGCTTCAACAAAACAATCCACCTTCAACGGTGACTTCTTTCTGGAAACAGGAGACTCTTTCCATGTGAAGTAAGGAAAATGGATTTCCAGATGTGCCCTTTTTGCTTCCATGATTTTTATCAGGCTATCCAGGATCTCTTCGAAGATTTGAGGAGTTATCACTTCCAGTTTGTTTAAAACTTCTATGAATCTGCTCATGTGTATCCCTCTTTTTTCACGGTGAAGGTCCACCGAACAGCTTATCCGAGCAACGGTAGACTGGTATCCATCTTCTTTAAGAATCACCTTGAGAGGCCAGTGTAGATCCTTTATTCCCACCTTTTTCAGAGGGACCATTCTCGGGTCTTTTTCGTTCTGAACATCCTTCAAACCTTCTCACCCCTGTACACAACGCCGCTCGTTTCTGTCTCCCACAGTTCTATCTCGTGGAGCCTGACACCGCGTTTTTCCATCTCTTTCGAGAGCTGACTCCATATCCATATCGCTATTCTTTCCGTGGTGGGCTGGTCGAACATGTCGTTGAGATACGAGTGATCGAGTTTAGAAACAACCTGTTCTTCGACGATCTTTTTCAACTCAACGAAGTCCATGACCATTTCCTCTTCGTTCAGGGGGCCTTCTATCTTAACAACGAGTCTGTATGTGTGACCGTGGAGCTTTTCACATTTTCCGTGGTATTTAGTCAGGTTGTGTGCGGCCTCGAAAGAAAATTTCTTCACCAGGATCATATTCTCACCTCTAAAGAACATAGTTTCCGAATTTTTCGACCACTCTCTCCACAAACGCTCTGATTTCTTTTCTAATCTCTCTTCCCACCTCGATGCTGCTGAGATCAAGATCTTTCAGAGATGATTCAAGTAGCTCGAAGGCTTCTTGAGATAACTTTTTTTTCTTCACTTCTTCGTATACCATGTCCAAAGCTTTTTTCACGGGGGTCGCGGGTCTGTAGGGCCTTTCTTCTAAAAGTGCAGTGAACACATCGGCAACCTGGATTATTTTGTCTTCAAGGGTCATTTCTTCCTCTTTCAGTTTAAAGGGATAGCCGGAACCGTCGAGTCTTTCATGGTGTCTCACCGCAGGGAAAAACCAGTTTTCATCTTTGTAGGGGAGAAGGATGAGATAGGAGAAATAGACGTGCTTTTTCATAATAGCGTATTCTTCATCACTGAGTTTTGCTGGTTTTTCGAGAATTTTGTAACTCACACTGATCTTTCCAATGTCGTGGTACAGTCCAGCGATAAAGAGATCTTCGCTGTTTTTACCAGCCTTTTCTGCCATTTTCTCTGAAAAAACAGCGACTCTCCAGGTGTGGCTGGTAGTGAATTCACTTTTGGTATCGACGATGAACGACACGACTTTTCCAGCTTGAATCAAGTCTTTTTTACCACAGTCTGGACAGTTTCTTATGTAATCTTGTAGCAGATCTGTAGCACTGGACCCCTCAAGAATGTTCTCAAGCTGCCACTGGACGAATTCCGTGGTCAAGACCTCTTTGCAAGCTTCAAATATCTCCGGGAAGAAAAAGCTTTTCATATCTTCGAGAGCGATAATAATGTCTCTGGGTGAAGCATCCAAATTTACCATTGTGTATCTTGAAACCTGGTCCGAGATGAAGACAATGTTGGAGATCAGATTCTCTTCTGTTCTGTCCAGATACGTAGCGGGGAAATGATGTTTCAAAACGATGGGGGATATGGGCTTCAGTTTTTCAACATAATCAGTGATGAAACTTCCCAAAACGCTGTGGAGATGAAGAGGTTTGCTCGGGGTGTCCCGTACAATAACGAAGGTGTCGTCTATTTCATCCAGCAGCGTTTTCCCTTCGTATGGCAGAATCAGTCCCAGATCGTGGATCAATCCAGATAAGAATGAAACGTTGGAATCAAGATTCATTTTTTCTGCGATCTGAGCGGAAAGAAAAGCGACCTGAAATGAGTGTCTTCCCAGCGAAGGGATCGTTTTTAATAAATTAATCAACATCTGTATCATTGTTTTTCACCTCGATTGAATTTTAAAACAGACAGAATTTCGTTCAACAGAGAGTTACGATTTTTCTCGTTCAGCTCAAAGATGACGACATCATTTCTGTTTTTGATCTTTTCTACGAATGGATCGCTCGATTTCTTGATTGTGGCTACCACATCTTTCTCGCTATCGAAGATTTTTTCGACTACCTCCCGGAATTTCCTGGATAGGAGTTCCATCTTTCCTATCTCGTCTACGATGATCAGGTTTTTCTCCCGAAGGGCTCCTTCGAGCGATCTTACACCGATCTCTTCCAGGTCTTTTAGATTCACGTAGTATTTACCCACTCTGTATGGAGAAGGGAGGTCTGTTCTTGCTAATATTCCTTCCTCACCATCTAAGGTGATGATCTTGAAACCGATTCTTTTTCCGTCCTCTCTCATCTCTTCAGTGTAAAAGCCCCCTGCGTTCTGCAGGAGGCGTGATAGTTTCTTGATTAAAGTGGTTTTCCCGACACCTGGCCTTCCGGTGATCAGGATTTTCATTTTAATTCAACGCTGTTTAAAATCTTTTCAAACAGACCTTCCAGTCTCTTGAAGTCTTCTTCTGGAGCGTAGAAGCTCATGTAGAGGTACTGACCATTTTTCTCTGGAAATTGAAAGACCCAGTAAGTGAAATTCTGTCCAGTCTGATAATCCGGCATGGATGTTTCTACGAAGTTAACCTCATAGTTCGAAGTTCTGTAAACCTCACCGTTGAGTGGTTCTGTTTCGTAATGTGCTTCTGCGAAGATCAAATCAGCGATATCAAAAATGAAGTAGTGGATTCCTTCAGAAAGCTGATAATATGTGTAAGCAGGAACGTTCAATTTGAAGGTTTCTGTCTCGATGGTTTTCATTTTGGGTTCTCGAACCAGTGTAAAGGAGCTTTCATCCAGTTTCTTTCCGTCCGCGTAAACCACTACTTTCCAGTCACCGAACGCATCTTCTCTGAATCTGTCGGTTGTCATCCAGCCCCACACGCTGTCGTAATAATCGTAACCTGTTTCTATCGTTGTGGCAACGATGTAATAGACGTTTTCTCTAAGATTTCCATCTGGATCGTACCATTCCCATTTGAATATATGGGAGTTTTCGAATGGCTTTGTCGCGCTCCACATGACGATTCGTTTGTCAAAAGGTGTGAACGCAGTGTCTGTAGCGAAAGGCGCGTTTTCGTAGACACTTCTGCAAAGAAGGGATTCTGTGACGAAAACTTCTTCTGCTGCGGAACTTTCGAATTTTCCAGAAACGTTTTCAAAGGTCACAGTGGTTCCTTCCAGTGAGTGAAACGGATCTTCCAAGTTGGAGAACAGCAGTTGCAGTTTCCCTTCTACGAACTTTCCGTTGAAGGCACCATCCCAGAACCAAGACGGTCCCACGCTGCCGGTCGAGTCTGATTTTTTCCACCATCCAAAAATACCGTTTTCGATCACTATTCCTTCCAAGGTTTTCTCTCCAAAAGATCCTTCGAAGTGATTGCCGTTCTGGTACATCTCAAGCGTTCCATCCTGCGAGCTCCATCTGCTGAATCTGAATCGATCGTTCAAGTCGATGCTTGAGAGAATCTTCTCCAGAGTTTTTAAATCCTCGTCTGCGGGTTCTCCAACTACAAAACTCCAGAAAGCGAGATCTCTCATTCCGAGTGTAAAGGTCTGAACATTGAAAGAAAGGTCGTTTCCCTCAAACTTGTAGTATCTTCCCTTGAATCCTTTCCACTCTGTCTCACCCTGATCGACGAGAGAGGCATCTTGGGATAGTCCATAAACGAGTGCTACTTCGACACCTGTGTCGTAGATGAAGAACACACCAACTCCCTGATTGAGCGTCTGGCCATCACCCATTCCCTTGAAAACTCCGGTCGAATTGAAAGCCAGTGGAGGTGTTTCCTGCCAGTCCGACGGTTGCTGCCAGCTGATGGGACCGAAGGATCGTGAAACCCATTCCTGGGGCATTCCAAGGACCGCTAAAAGAACCAAACTGATCAAAGCAAGTTTTCTCACAATAAGACCTCCTCATAAAGTTTGCCACCTCTATTAAACCACTTTTCACTTCAAATCACAAGCCACCTTCACGAGTTCGTATTCTCTTGTTCCAAGACCGATCTCTTCAGCGTATTCGAGCTGTGTCTTCCAGGTTACATCTGGGTGAACCTCAAGGAACGGATCTTTGCCCGTTTTTTGAAGGACAAGATCGATACAGGCCTGGTCCAGGGCGACCGGATCTGTACTGACCGCGATTCCTATATCGGGAGCCACGGGAGGTTTGTTCATGTTCCAGCAGTCGCAGTCTGGAGAGATGTTCATGATGAACGAAATGAAGACCGCTTTCTTGTCTTTGAGAACCGCTTTTGCGTATTCAGCCATCTTTTTACTCAAAGAGTCAGTCGAGCTGTCCCATTTTGGAGACATGGCACCGTAGGAACACATGGCGATACACTGTCCACAGCCGATACATTTCTCGTAGTTGATCTTTGCCACTTTTGTGACGGTGATTGCTCCAACCGGGCAGAACTTCGCGCATGTTCCACAGGCGACACACTTTTCTTCAACCACGTACGGTTTGGATTCGGAATGTTGTTCCATCTTTCCAGCTCTGGATGCACTTCCCATTCCGACGTTTTTTATCGTTCCACCAAAACCTGTTGCTTCGTGCCCTTTGAAATGTGTTACAGCGACTATCGCATCTGCCAGGGCTATCGCTGCACCTATCTTCGCTTCTTTTACGTAGTTTCCATCTATTTTCACCTTTATCTCATCTGAACCCCTGAGACCATCCGCGATGATCACAGGAGCCCCCGTCACCTCGTAGGTGAAACCGTTCAGGTAGGCATTTATCAGATGATCCACAGCGTTCGATCTGTGGCCGGTGTAGAGCGTGTTCGCGTCGGTGAGGAAAGGTTTTCCACCCAGTTTCTTGATCTGGTCCACAATGATTTTCACGTACTGGGGTCTTATGAATGCGAGGTTTCCGTATTCACCGAAATGGAGTTTTACAGCCACGAACTTGTCTTTTTCGATGATCTTTTCCAGTTCCACTTTCTTCAAAAGAAGTTCTAACTTTTGAAGCATGTTCATGTTTGGGTTGGTCGTCATGTCTGTGAAATAAACCTTTGCTGGCATGTGAATCCCTCCTTTTTTGAGAATTAAAAAGAGAGCCCAGCAGGGCTCTCTTGAGGTATATGATTTTTCACTTAAATTCTACCACAACTATCTACTTTGTTCAAACAGCCACTCTACGACTTCCTGACTTTCGTAGGCAGGTATCCACGATCCGTGTGGATCCCACCCGTGTTTCTCCATGAAACCTTTTTCGTACTCGGTGTATCTGACTTTTCCTCCAATCTCTGCGAGCTTTTTCACAAGAACACGCGAATTCTCCACTGGGACAACAGGATCGTCTTCTGCGTGGAAAACCCAGATGGGTATGTCCTTTATTCTCTCGACTTTGCTGACGTCTCCTCCACCGCATATCGGTATTGCAGCTGCGAAGAGTTCCGGAAAGTTCATGATGGCACTCCAGGTGCCGTAACCTCCCATCGAAAGCCCGGTGATGTAGATTCGATTCTCGTCTATGTTGTATTCGTCAAGAAGTTTCCTAATGATCTTTATCACCGCAAGGAGGGGTTTTTCTGGATTGAAAGGATTTTTCCTGTCAGTGAAGAGTGTGGACCAGCTGCTGTTTGGTGGACACTGCGGTGCGAGAACAAAACACGGATGAACCACCTGGTATCTCGGCTGGGCCCAGACAACCGCTCCACGATTCCCAGCGACCTGTAAATAATTGTCCGTTCCCCTCTCTCCCGCTCCGTGTAGGAAGACAACCAGCGGGTATTTTCTGTCAGGATTCACATCTTTTGGAACAAACAACCTGTAAGGTATCTCAACACCTGTTTCTGGGTCTTTGAAAGTGAATGCGAGGAAATCATCGATGATGAGATGTTTCTCATCCGTTTGTTTCGACGTAAAAGGTTCCACTTCGTTCCCGTCTACGTCAAAAATGGGAACAAGCTGTGAAACGATGTAGTCCAGTTTCACGCGGGTGTTGAGAAAATTAGGCCCGAAAACAATGGTGTTTGAGTGTAAATCTTCGGTGGAGAGTTCCAGAACAACATACTTTCCGCGGTTGTTGAAAATGCTAAAAGAGAGATCTCCGCTGTTGTTTGCGTAGACTTTTGTAATCGTTCTTGAAGAGTAGGTATCGCTAGTTTTCACTTTCACCGAGAACCGATCCGGTGAGAGTTTCTGACCATCGATCTCAACGGGATATTCGATGACGACCGCACAGGCTTTTTCACCTTCCGGAAAGACTTTTGTAATAAGAGTTACACCGTTCACAGTAACATCCTCCTGCGCAAAGAGTATAGAAAGAATTCCCATGAAAATAAAAAACAGCGCTCCTCTTCTCGTGATTACACCCCCTTTGATGCAGAATTCACTTCGAGTATGTTGTAATTTTAACATAAAAAATAACGGCAACCGATCATTACATGGAGTCAATAACTTATGGTTTCGACGGATTTTTTGTTACACACATTCTTCTCACTTTGAGAATGTATTGAACTCTTTAGAAAGAGCATCGGGAGTAAAATCAGTTGTAACTCAAAGAAAATATTAGAATTTGAACTATAATTTGAAATAATTCCCATTATTCACTCATAATCATGAAAAAATGAGTATTACTTGTGTTTGTACTTTTTGATTCATATCGTTATAATTTCTTTCTGAGGAAGATAGATAAAAAGCAGGAGGAATATGAAGTGCATAAAAAGCTGAATCCAAAATCCATGAAAACGGAAAACAAAAAGATGGTTCTGAGATATCTGATAGAGAGTGGACCGCACAGCAGGGTGGAAATCGCCAGAAAAACAGGACTCGCTCAGAGCGCAATATGGAGGATCATTGAAGAACTGGTGAATGAGGGATTGGTAGAAGAAAAGGGAACAGCGACTGGTCGTCGCAGAAAAGCCGTAACTTACGGTCCAACAAGATCTTTCATCACATCAATCATATACAACGTGGAGGTACTTGAGACGCTGGTTGCAGTTGGTTTTCTGGATGGTGCATGGAGAATAATTGAGAGGTTCTCTACTCCGAAAGATTTTGGTGAATTCAAACAAAGAGTCACTTCTTCCTATGAAAACATTCTCAAAAGCCATGTTCTGAACAAAAACATATCGAAAGTGGTGTTTTCTCTTCCAGGTATTGTGAACACGGAAAGTAAGTTTTTGATCCACGCACCGAACCTTGGATGGAGAGATATTGATTTTCAGAAGGAGTTTGGGAATCTAGATTTGGAAGTTCTGGTAGAAAACGATTCCAACCTTTCGCTGTTGGCTGAAGAATTCTTTTCTCAGGATGTAAAGGAAAGTGATGTTGCTTTCTTTCTCTATTTCGGTGAAGGAATCGGTGGAGCGATTTCGGTGAACGGCAAAATCGTCAGGGGAGAAAATTTCGCTGCTGGGGAAATAGGTCATGTTGTCCTCGATGTAGAAAGCGGAAAAGAAGTGGAGGAGTTTCTCTCTATATCAAAACTCATAGAAAAGATAGAGAAATTTGTAGAACTTCAGGGAGAAACGCTGGATGAGAAGTTTCGACACATCAAAAGGTTATGGTTTTCAGGGGAAAAGAACGTGAAAGAAACAATGGAAGAATTCCTACAATATGTAGCAGTCGTTTTAAAGAACATCATCTACTTTCTGAATCCTGGTGTGATAGTACTCGGCGGTGTTGTCAACGATCTCTGGGATACATTTGGTTCTTTTATAAAAAGAGAACTTGAAAAGATAATAGACAGAGAAATTGCCGATGTTCTCATAAGAGATACCATTTTCAAGGAAATTTCACCGTCCCTTGTTGGAGGAAATGTTCTGGCGATAGAAGAGTTTCTGAGACAAATAACTTAACCTTTATCCATATACAAAGGAGGTGTGGGTATGAGAAAGTCACTTGTACTGTTACTGGCTCTTTTGGTTCTTTCCAGTTTGATGGCACAGGTGTCCCTGCCACGTGAAGACACAGTCTACATCGGAGGAGCCCTCTGGGGTCCTGCAACCACCTGGAACCTCTATGCACCGCAGTCCACGTGGGGTACTGATCAGTTCATGTACCTTCCGGCGTTCCAGTACGACCTTGGAAGAGACGCTTGGATTCCTGTCATCGCAGAAAGATACGAATTCGTGGACGACAAAACTCTGAGGATCTACATCAGACCTGAAGCAAGATGGAGCGATGGGGTGTCTATCACCGCAGAGGATTTTGTCTACGCTCTGGAGCTCACCAAAGAACTCGGAATAGGCCCCGGCGGTGGATGGGATACCTACATCGAATACGTGAAAGCTGTTGACACAAAAGTGGTTGAATTCAAGGCGAAAGAAGAGAATCTCAATTACTTCCAGTTCCTTTCCTACTCCCTCGGTGCACAACCGATGCCCAAACACGTCTACGAAAGGATCAGAGCACAGATGAACATAAAAGACTGGATCAACGACAAACCTGAAGAACAGGTTGTTTCTGGTCCTTACAAACTCTACTACTACGACCCGAACATCGTTGTGTACCAGAGAGTTGACGACTGGTGGGGTAAAGACATTTTCGGACTTCCAAGACCCAAGTATCTGGCTCACGTCATTTACAAGGACAACCCGAGTGCCAGTCTCGCGTTCGAAAGAGGCGACATTGACTGGAACGGACTCTTCATTCCGAGTGTCTGGGAACTGTGGGAGAAGAAAGGCCTTCCGGTTGGAACGTGGTACAAAAAGGAACCTTACTTCATTCCCGACGGTGTGGGATTCGTGTACGTAAACAATACCAAACCTGGTTTGAGCGACCCAGCTGTGAGAAAAGCGATCGCTTACGCTATTCCGTACAACGAAATGCTCAAAAAGGCTTACTTCGGTTATGGAAGCCAGGCTCACCCGTCCATGGTGATCGATCTCTTCGAACCGTACAAGCAGTACATCGATTACGACCTTGCAAAGAAAACCTTTGGAACTGAAGATGGAAGAATCCCGTTCGATCTCGATATGGCAAACAAGATCTTGGACGAGGCAGGGTACAAAAAAGGACCTGATGGTGTAAGGGTTGGCCCCGATGGCACGAAACTTGGTCCGTACACGATATCTGTTCCGTACGGCTGGACTGACTGGATGATGATGTGTGAGATGATCGCAAAGAATCTGAGAAGCATAGGTATCGATGTAAGAACTGAATTTCCAGATTACTCTGTATGGGCAGACAGAATGACGAAAGGAACGTTCGACCTCATCATATCCTGGAGTGTTGGTCCGAGCTTCGATCATCCGTTCAACATATACAGGTTTGTGCTCGATAAGAGGCTGTCTGCTCCTGTAGGTGAAGTCACGTGGGCTGGAGACTGGGAAAGGTACGATAATGATGAGGTAGTCGAACTCCTCGACAAAGCAGTTTCTACACTCGATCCTGAGGTGAGAAAACAGGCGTACTTCAGAATCCAGCAGATCATCTACAGAGATATGCCGAGCATACCCGCGTTCTACACGGCTCACTGGTACGAATACTCGACGAAGTACTGGATCAACTGGCCGAGCGAGGACAATCCAGCCTGGTTCAGACCTTCTCCATGGCACGCGGACACCTGGCCGACTCTCTTCATCATCTCCAAGAAGAGCGATCCACAGCCCGTACCGTCCTGGCTTGGAACGGTTGATGAAGGAGGAATCGAGATACCCACCGCGAAGATCTTCGAAGATCTCCAGAAAGCGGCCATGTGATCTTTCCCCGGCCCCACTTCGGGGCCGGGTTTCACAAAAACAGAGTGGGGAGTGAGAATTGAATGGGATCGAAATCGATGTTCAAGTACCTTTTGAGACGTTTCATCTTCCTGCTTGTTACCTACATAGTGGCAACCACTATTGTGTTTATACTTCCAAGAGCGATTCCTGGGAATCCTTTATCTCAAATCCTTTCCAACCTTTCAAGGGTGGCTCAGGCGAATCCAGAGGCTATAAGAGCAGCTGAGAAAACGTTAATGGAAGAATTTGGTCTCGGGAAACCCTGGTACGTTCAGTATTTCGAATTCATCACCAAGGCACTTCGAGGAGATCTTGGAACATCCATTACTTTCTACCCCAGGAAAGTCATTGACCTGATCATTCCAGTTATTCCGTGGACACTGGCACTCCTTCTTCCAGCAACGATAGTCGCCTGGATTCTGGGTAACAGCCTCGGTGCTTTAGCGGCTTACAAAAGAAACACATGGATTGACAAGGGAGTCCTTACAACTTCCCTGATAGTTTCTCAGATCCCATATTACTGGCTTGGAATGATATTCATCTTCCTTTTTGGAGTTAAACTCGGCTGGCTTCCTGTTCAAGGGGCTTATTCTCAGGGAACGATACCGAACCTGAGCTGGTCGTTCTTCGTTGATGTTTTGAAGCACTACATAATGCCCTTTGCATCCATCGTCGTTTCTGCAATGGGTGGATGGGCGATAGGAATGAGGCTCATGGTGATATACGAGCTTGGAAGCGATTATGCGATGTTTTCTGAATACCTTGGTATGAAAGACAAGAGAATTTTCAAGTATGTCTTCAGAAACTCCCTCCTCCCACAGATTACGGGACTCGCTTTGAGCTTAGGAGGGGTTTTAGGAGGAGCCCTCATCACTGAGATCGTGTTCAATTACCCTGGAACGGGATATCTACTCTTCAGGGCTTTGACTACACTCGATTATCCATTGATTCAGGGGATCTTTGTGATTCTTATTGCCTCTATCTATCTCGCTAACTTCATTGTGGATTTCCTTTACGCTTTGATAGATCCAAGAATAAGACTGGGACAGGAGGCATAAAATATGTTTCGAACGATGATAAGACCACTTTTCAAGAACAAAAAGTTCATAATAGGTTTTTCGATTTTTCTCTTCTTTCTCTTCCTGGGAATTTTTGGGCCAGTGTTCTACAAAGTGGATCCTATGGAAATGACCTGGGATTACGAGCAACCTCCTTCCAGCGCGCATCCTCTCGGAACGGACACGTACGGTAGAGACGTCCTTGCACAACTGCTTCATGGAATTCGTTCTTCGCTTTACATCGGTTTTCTGGCTGCAATCATCTCGCTTGTGATAGGTACGATCATAGGAAGTTTCTCCGCCGTGAAAAGGGGTATTGTGGATGATGTATTGATGGGAATAACAAACATCGTCCTTACTACTCCTTCGATACTCATAGCAATTTTGATAGCGAGTTATTTGAAGGTACGAAGTGTTGAAATGGTTGCGGTCATCTTGGGCTTATTCCAGTGGCCTTGGTTTGCGCGAGCGATAAGAGCACAACTCATGAGTGTGATGTCGAGGGAGTACGTGTACCTTTCTGTTATGGCCGGCTATTCCGATCTCAGACTGGTGATAGAAGACCTCATCCCAACGATTGCGACTTACGCCTTCATGTCCTTTGTTCTTTTCATAAACGGAGGAATCATGGGAGAAGCAGGTCTGAGCTTGATAGGGCTCGGTCCCACCCAGGGAATCTCCCTTGGAATCATGCTTCAGTGGGCAGTTCTCATGGAGGCAGTGAGAAGAGGTCTGTGGTGGTGGTTCGTGCCACCAGGACTCGCCATTGTGGCTGTCACTGCTTCTTTGCTGGTCATCAGTACTGCAATGGATGAAGTCTTCAATCCACGCTTGAGGGAGGAGTGAAGAATGAAAGAAATACTTTTGAAAGCAGAAAATGTGAGGGCCTACTATAAACTGGAAAAGGTTTCTGTCAAAGCTGTGGATGGTTTGTCTTTTGAAATACTGGAAGACGAAGTTATAGGGGTTGTCGGTGAATCTGGTTGTGGAAAGACAACTCTCTCGAACGTGATCTTCATGAACATGGTAAAGCCGTTGACACTCGTTGATGGAAAGATATTTCTGAGAGTTAACGGAGAGTTTGTAGAGCTGTCGTCCATGACAAGAGACGAAGTGAAAAGAAAATTCTGGGGAAAAGAGATAACGATAATACCCCAAGCAGCGATGAACGCACTGATGCCCACCATCAGGATGGAAAAGTATGTGAGGCATCTTGCGGAATCGCACGGAATAGACGAAGAGGAACTTTTGGAGAAAGCCAGAAGAAGATTTGAAGAGGTGGGGCTCGATCCACTTTGGATTAAAAGGTATCCTTTTGAGCTCAGTGGTGGAATGAGACAAAGAGCCGTGATAGCGATCGCAACTATATTGAATCCGAGCCTTCTCATAGCTGACGAGCCAACTTCCGCTCTGGATGTTGTGAATCAAAAGGTTCTTTTGAAAGTCCTGATGCAGATGAAACGCCAAGGAATCGTGAAGAGCATAATCTTCATCACCCATGACATAGCGACTGTAAGGCAGATCGCAGACAGAATGATTATCATGTACGCTGGAAAGATAGTTGAGTTCGCACCTGTGGAAAGTCTCCTGGAAAAACCGCTTCATCCTTACACCCAGGGGCTTTTCAATTCGGTTCTCACTCCAGAACCAGAGGTGAAAAAGAGAGGAATCACCTCCATTCCTGGTGCTCCACCCAATCTCATAAATCCTCCATCTGGCTGCAGATTCCATCCTAGATGCCCTCACGCGATGGATGTCTGTAAAGAAAAAGAACCACCACTAACGGAAATAGAACCGGGAAGAAGAGTTGCATGCTGGCTTTACATGGAGGAGAGAGCATGAGCAGGCTCGTCGTGAAGAACCTTACAAAGATCTTTTCACTTGGATTCTTCTCCAAGCGTCGTATAGAGGCGGTGAAGAATGTTTCTTTTGAGGTGAAGGAAAAAGAAATCGTTTCACTCGTTGGAGAAAGCGGTTCCGGAAAAACAACCACCGCAAAGATGATACTGAGGCTCCTTCCCCCTACCTCCGGTGAAATCTACTTTGAAGGTAAAGATATCTGGAAAGATATAAAGGACAGGGAATCTCTGGTTGAATTCAGAAGGAAGGTCCACGCGGTTTTCCAGGATCCTTTTGCGAGTTACAATCCCTTCTATCCAGTCGAGAGAACTCTCTGGCAGGCCATAAGTCTTCTCGAGAACAAGCCTTCAAACAAGAAAGAAGCGCTCGAACTCATAAAGGAGTCGCTTTTCAGAGTGGGGATAGATCCGAAGGATGTACTTGGAAAGTACCCGCACCAGATTTCTGGTGGACAGAAACAAAGAATCATGATAGCAAGATGCTGGATCTTGAGGCCTCTTTTGATCGTAGCGGACGAACCCACATCCATGATAGACGCTTCCTCCAGAGGAGGTATCATAAAACTCCTCGAAGAGCTCAGAGAGGAACAAGGAACGTCCATCATATTCATCACACACGATCTGGGGCTTGCCTATTACGTTTCCGACAACATTTTCGTTATGAAGAACGGTGAAATCGTGGAAAGGGGACACCCAGACAAAGTGGTTCTCGAGCCGACCCACGAATACACCAAGCTCCTCGTCGGTAGCATCCCGAAGCTTTACAGGAAACTGGAGGATCTGTGATGTTTACAAAAGCGGTTCTCTCCATTTTTTCTTGGGCTCTGGTTCTTGAATTGATAGTTCTGTTTTATTACCTGTGGCGCGGCTTGAGGCCAGTGGAGTTCTACCTAAATTTAGGACTCCTCGGACTCACTGTACCTTTCCTTGTGTTTCTTGTCGTCAGAGAAAAGAAAAAGAGGAGGGAAGAAGACGATGGAAAGGATCGATGAAATCCTCTCTCAGTTAACTACAGAGGAAAAGGTGAAGCTCGTTGTGGGGGTCGGTCTTCCAGGACTTTTTGGAAACCCACATTCCAGAGTGGCGGGTGCGGCTGGAGAAACACATCCCATTCCAAGACTTGGAATTCCTGCGTTTGTCCTGGCAGATGGTCCCGCAGGACTCAGAATAAATCCCACAAGGGAAAACGATGAAAACACTTACTACACGACGGCATTTCCCGTTGAAATCATGCTTGCTTCTACCTGGAACAGAGACCTTCTGGAAGAAGTGGGAAAAGCCATGGGAGAAGAAGTTAGGGAATACGGTGTCGATGTGCTTCTTGCACCTGCGATGAACATTCACAGAAACCCTCTTTGTGGAAGGAATTTCGAGTACTACTCAGAAGATCCTGTCCTTTCCGGTGAAATGGCTTCAGCCTTTGTCAAGGGAGTTCAATCTCAAGGGGTGGGAGCCTGCATAAAACACTTTGTCGCGAACAACCAGGAAACGAACAGGATGGTAGTGGACACGATCGTGTCCGAGCGAGCCCTCAGAGAAATATATCTGAAAGGTTTTGAAATTGCCGTCAAGAAAGCAAGACCCTGGACCGTGATGAGCGCTTACAACAAACTGAATGGAAAATACTGTTCACAGAACGAATGGCTTTTGAAGAAGGTTCTCAGGGAAGAATGGGGATTTGACGGTTTCGTGATGAGCGACTGGTACGCGGGAGACAACCCTGTAGAACAGCTCAAGGCCGGAAACGATATGATCATGCCTGGAAAAGCGTATCAGGTGAACACGGAAAGAAGAGATGAAATAGAAGAAATCATGGAGGCGTTGAAGGAGGGAAAGTTGAGTGAGGAGGTTCTCGATGAGTGTGTGAGAAACATTCTCAAAGTTCTTGTGAACGCGCCTTCCTTCAAAGGGTACAGGTACTCAAACAAACCGGATCTCGAATCTCACGCGGAAGTCGCCTACAAAGCAGGTGCGGAGGGTGTTGTCCTTCTTGAGAACAACGGTGTTCTTCCGTTCGATGAAAATACCCATGTCGCCGTCTTTGGCACCGGTCAAATCGAAACAATAAAGGGAGGAACGGGAAGTGGAGACACCCATCCGAGATACACGATCTCTATCCTTGAAGGCATAAAAGAAAGAAACATGAAGTTCGACGAAGAACTCGCTTCCACTTATGAGGAGTACATAAAAAAGATGAGAGAAACAGAGGAATATAAACCCAGAACCGACTCCTGGGGAACGGCCATAAAACCGAAACTTCCAGAGAACTTCCTCCCAGAAAAAGAGATAAAGAAAGCTGCAAAGAAAAACGATGTTGCAGTTGTTGTGATCAGCAGGATCTCCGGTGAGGGATACGACAGAAAGCCGGTGAAAGGTGATTTCTACCTCTCCGATGACGAGCTGGAACTCATAAAAACCGTCTCGAAAGAATTCCACGATCAGGGTAAGAAAGTTGTGGTTCTTCTGAACATCGGAAGTCCCATCGAAGTCGCAAGCTGGAGAGACCTTGTGGATGGAATTCTTCTTGTCTGGCAGGCGGGACAGGAGATGGGAAGAATAGTGGCCGATGTTCTTGTGGGAAAGATTAATCCCTCCGGAAAACTTCCAACGACCTTCCCGAAGGATTACTCGGACGTTCCATCCTGGACGTTCCCAGGAGAGCCAAAGGACAATCCGCAAAGAGTGGTGTACGAGGAAGACATCTACGTGGGATACAGGTACTACGACACCTTTGGTGTGGAACCTGCCTACGAGTTCGGCTACGGCCTCTCTTACACAAAGTTTGAATACAAAGATTTAAAGATCGCTATCGACGGAGATATACTCAGAGTGTCGTACACGATCACAAACACCGGGAACAGAGCTGGAAAGGAAGTCTCACAGGTTTATATCAAAGCTCCAAAAGGGAAAATAGACAAGCCCTTCCAGGAGCTGAAAGCGTTCCACAAAACAAAACTTTTGAACCCGGGCGAATCCGAAAAGATCTTTCTGGAAATTCCTCTTAGAGATCTTGCGAGTTTCGATGGGAAAGAATGGGTTGTCGAGTCAGGAGAATACGAGGTCAGGGTCGGTGCATCTTCGAGGGATATAAGGTTGAGAGATATTTTTCTGGTTGAGGGAGAGAAGAGATTCAAACCATGAAAAGGGGGTAATATGATGAGCAGGCTGGTTTTCGCTCTGCTTCTCTTTCCTGTTTTCATTCTGGCTCAAAACATCCTTGGCAACGCTTCTTTCGATGAACCAATTCTCATCGCAGGTGTGGATATAGACCCACCCGCAGAGGATGGCTCTATAGACACAGGAGGAAACTGGGTATTCTTCACCAATTCAAACGGTGAGGGAACGGCTCGAGTTGAAAACGGCGTTCTCGTGGTTGAGATAACAAACGGAGGAGATCACACCTGGTCGGTTCAGATCATACAGGCTCCCATACGTGTTGAGAAACTCCACAAGTACAGAGTTTCTTTCCGAGCCAAAGCCTCCTCTCAGAGAAACATCGGGGTGAAGATAGGAGGAACGGCCGGAAGAGGATGGACCGCGTACAACCCCGGTACCGACGAATCCGGCGGCATGGTCTTCGAGCTCGGAACAGATTGGCAGAAGTACGAGTTCGAATTCGTCATGAGACAGGAGACCGATGAAAATGCTCGTTTCGAGTTTCAGCTTGGAAAGTATACCGGCACGGTCTGGATAGACGACGTAGTGATGGAGGACATCGGTGTTCTCGAGGTAAGCGGTGAGGAAAACGAAATCTACACCGAGGAGGATGAAGACAAAGTGGAAGACTGGCAGCTCGTTTGGAGTCAGGAGTTCGATGACGGTGTTATCGATCCGAACATCTGGAACTTCGAGATAGGAAACGGTCATGCAAAAGGTATTCCAGGCTGGGGTAACGGGGAACTCGAGTACTATACAGACGAAAACGCGTTCGTTGAAAACGGCTGTCTTGTGATTGAGGCAAGAAAAGAACAGGTTTCCGATGAGTATGGAACTTACGATTACACCTCAGCCAGGATGACCACAGAAGGTAAATTCGAAATAAAATACGGGAAAATCGAAATAAGGGCAAAACTTCCAAAGGGAAAAGGTATCTGGCCCGCTCTCTGGATGCTCGGAAACAACATAGGAGAGGTCGGATGGCCCACCTGTGGTGAGATCGACATCATGGAGATGCTTGGCCACGACACCAGAACCGTTTATGGAACAGCACACGGTCCGGGATATTCTGGTGGTGCGGGTATAGGTGTTGCCTATCATCTTCCAGAAGGAGTACCGGACTTTTCCGAAGACTTCCACATTTTCTCCATCGAATGGGACGAAGACGAAGTGGAGTGGTACGTGGACGGACAGCTCTACCACGTCCTCAGCAAGGATGAACTGGCCGAACTCGGTCTTGAGTGGGTTTTCGACCATCCGTTCTTCCTCATTCTGAACGTTGCCGTGGGAGGCTACTGGCCAGGTTATCCCGACGAAACCACCCAATTCCCGCAGAGAATGTACATCGACTACATCAGAGTCTATAAAGATATGAATCCGGAAACAATCACCGGGGAAGTGGATGACTGCGAATATGAACAAGCACAGCAGCAGGCAGGTCCCGAGGTGACCTATGAACAGATAAATAACGGCACTTTCGACGAACCTATTGTGAACGATCAGGCCAACAACCCGGACGAATGGTTCATTTGGCAGGCGGGAGATTACGGGATCAGCGGTGCCAGGGTCTCCGATTACGGTGTCAGGGATGGCTACGCTTATATCACGATAGCCGATCCTGGAACTGACACGTGGCATATTCAGTTCAACCAGTGGATAGGTCTTTACAGAGGAAAAACCTACACCATTTTTTTCAAAGCAAAAGCGGATACACCAAGACCTATAAATGTGAAAATTCTGCAGAATCACGATCCCTGGACCAACTATTTTGCTCAAACGGTGAATCTCACAGCGGACTGGCAGACGTTCACGTTCACCTACACGCATCCAGACGATGCGGATGAGGTCGTTCAGATCAGTTTCGAACTCGGAGAAGGAACGGCAACTACGATTTATTTCGATGATGTCACGGTGAGCCCTCAATGAGACACATCCCCGGTGCTTTGCGCCGGGGGTATTTCAGAAACATAAAAGGAGAGATGCGAGATGAACATAAGATTCAGAATCATATTCATAATGGTTGTGGTTCTTGTTTCTTTTGTTCTCAGTGCTTATCTGGTTCAGAGAAGTACCTCGTCTCTTCTCATCAGCAACGCAAAAGATTACATGGAGAAGTCGGTGTCTTCTCTTTCAAAATACATCTCCCAGAAGCTGAACGAGGTTCAAAGAAATCTGAAAACCCTCCTTGGTAGCTCTCTCATAGGAGGGTACACGATTGCTTCGAACCTTCAGTCTGTTCTTCAGGGGGCTACGGATACAGTCTCCGTTGGTATTGTTGTCGATGAGATGAGCGAATCCGCTTATTTGGTTTTACCAGAAAAAATAGAAGAGAAGAACTATTCAGAGTACGAAAAGTACCTCAGCCTTATGAAGGAAAAAAACAAAACTTCGCTTGTCCTTGCCGAATCCATCGATGGAAAGCCTGTTTTGCTTTTCGTGGAGGGAGTTACAACGTTCGGTTCAGAACCATCTGGACTGATAGCATTAGGTATATCCCTCTCTGAGAACACCGATCTCTGGAAAGCGGTTGTAGAAGAAGGGAAAGCGAGCAAGAGCGGCTACGGGCTTCTTGTCACAAGCGACGGAAAGGTACTGATCCACAAAGACATGGGGAACTTCATGAAAGAGGTGAAAGAGCTTGGAGGCTTTGAGAAAGCGTTTGAAGAGGCAAAGAAAGGTGGAGAGAAATACGTAGAGTACGAATACAACGGAGAGAAGAAATACACCGTGTGGGAGAAAGTGCCCGGATACGACTTCTACATC